>CAYUOU010000006.1:0-2516 GCA_964446485.1 uncultured Desulfobacterales bacterium
AGAAACGGGTCAAGTTGGCCGACTTTTATAACATAAAAATTGCGCTGTAGTGTTAGGTCGGTGCTGCAATGGTCAAAGGGGGTATCCAAGAGTAAATTCATCATCGTTCGCATACGAACGATGATGGGCGCTGCACTCGAAAGCGGTGTTTTATGTCAAATTCGTGTGCGTTGTAAGGGGAGACCCACACCCGGCGGGAGGCGCTATGGTTTTCCGAAGACGACTAGAATCCGATGTGTTTCCGGGGGGCATTCAGGTTCTTGATTCGTGCTTCCTCGGCAAGTGCATCGATGAGAAGGGCGTTGGTGAGTTCGGATTTGGGATAGAAGGCAAATTTGCTTTGAACAGTCTTGAAATCTCCTGGTGCAAGATCGGCCATCCGGGACAGCCGGTGGGATTCCCCCTGCTTAAGCGAGGTGTTGGTGATGGGCTTGAGCATTCGGTCGAAGAAAATCTGATTGCCCTCAGGTGTGAGGTAGTCGAACTCAACCTTGCATGTGAACCGGCGGATGGCGGCTGCGTCCAGATCCTTCAGTCGATTGGTGGTGCAAATCAAGAGGCTCCGAAATCGCCCCATGGCGGTTAGAAATTCGTTGGTGAAGCTGACCTCAAACGATCTTTTGGCCCGGCTGCGACTGAAGAGCACCGAGTCGATCTCATCGATGACCAGAATGGCCTCCTCGTTCTCCGCTTCCTCAAAGGCGGCCCTTATGTTTTTTTCACCTTCACCCACCCATTTGCTCTGCAGTTCACTGAACCGTTTAAAAATGAGTTCTCTGTCGAGATAGGCCCCGATGTACCGGGCCAACTCACTTTTACCTGTTCCCGGTGGTCCGTAAAACAGCAGGGACATTTGGTAGCCATGTCGATGACACCGGCCGAGGTTTTATATTTGGCGGCATGATCATCGTAGTGGGTGCGCAACATCGCCGTCATGGTCGACAGCGACACCTTGTCGGCACTAGCTGCCCACGCAAGGCAGCGCCGGCTGGATTCAAGCCGTTTCGCCGCGCCAGCAAAACAGAGGTATTGTCGTACATGAGGCGTTTGCGCTTTTGGAGTGAAGGCGCTCATGGTGCTTCACCGGTTTCGGTATCTATCGAAAAAATTGCCTGCAGTTGTCGACATTTCTCCAGTGGTATCGCGTTAATGTTCTTATCCAGGGCATATTTATGCTTGCCGGTATAATGCCCTCAGCATAAACCGGCACCTCTCATCTGCGCCGATGGTGTGGGTCACTGCGGCCATGGAATGGATGGTGCTGACGTGTGCCTAAGTCCCGCAAAAAGTCTGGTAGGGCGTTTCCGACGGCGGGGGTGGCAGATGGTAGCCGCCGTCTTTCGGCGGATTCTGGTAGGGGGTGGACAGCGCCGCAAGCAGCCGCTCCATGGCGGTAAGATCATTCTGATCCACTGCCGCTGCCAGCGCTTCTTCTACCTTATGATTGCGAGGAATGACCGCCGGGTTATTGGCGTTCATGCGCCTGCGGGACGCCTCCCACGATTCGGGTTGGCGACTCAGGCGTGCCCGCCAGCGTGCGAACCACTGCTCGAACTCCGGCGCACGGAACAGTGAAGCCTCCGGCAGGCCGTCCCCGGCGAGATCGCGGAAGGTGTTGGTGAAATCCGCCCCGTGCCGGTGCATGCAAGTGAGCAGGTCTTCCACCAGGCTGACGTCATCGTCCTCCTCATTGAAAAGTCCCAGTTTGGCCTGCATGCCGGCGCGCCAGTGGTGGCGGAACATGTCCGGAAACGCTGTGATGGCGTCGTCGGCCATGGACAGTGCTTCGTTTTGATCGTCGTGCAGCAGCGGCAGCAAGGTCTCGGCGAATCTGGCGAGGTTCCACTGGGCGATCTGCGGCTGGTTGCCATAGGCATAGCGCCCATGTTGGTCGATGGAACTGAAAACGGTACTTGGGTCGTAGGCGTCCATGAACGCACACGGGCCATAATCGATGGTCTCGCCGCACAGAGACATGTTGTCGGTATTCATGACGCCGTGGATGAAACCCACCATTTGCCAGCGCGCCACCAACCCCGCTTGTCGTTCCATGACTGCCCGGAGCAGTCGACGGTAGGGGGATTCGGCGTCGGCCAGTTCGGGAAAGTGGCGTCGAATGGTATAATCCGCCAGTGCCCTAAGCTCCGCGGGTGCGCCACGGGCCGCGGCATACGCGAAGGTTCCCACGCGGAGGTGGCTGGATGCCACGCGGGTGAGGACGGCCCCCGGCAAAACGGTTTCGCGAAATACCGGTTCACCGGTGGTCACCACTGCAAGGCTGCGGGTGGTGGGGATGCCGAGGGCGTACAGGGCTTCGCTGATGATGTACTCTCTGAGCATGGGGCCCAATGCCGCCCGCCCGTCCCCTCGGCGCGAAAACGGGGTCTTGCCGGATCCTTTGAACTGGATGTCGAATCGTTCCCCCGTCGGAGTCGTCTGCTCGCCCATCAGTATTGCCCGTCCATCACCCAGCATGGTGAAGTGGCCGAATTGATGGCCCGCATAGGCCTGAGCGA
>CAYUOU010000006.1:2526-81779 GCA_964446485.1 uncultured Desulfobacterales bacterium
GCGATGGGCTCCGCACCGCTGGGAAGCCGGTTGCCCGAAAACACGGCGGCCCCATCGACGCCCCTCAAAGCATCGGGGTTCAATCCTAAGGACCGGGCCAGCGCGTCGTTGAATACCACCAGTTTCGGCGCAGACACCGGCGTCGGGTTCAACTGGACATGGAACGCCTCGGGTAAACGGGTGTAGCTGTTGTCGAAGCGCCACCCGGCGTCCGGGTGGTGCTGGGTGTCGTTGGGTGCCATGGATGCGTCCCGCCTTTCGTTTGACTTACGTCGCGATGGGAAAGATTGAGCGGCGATGCCGAACGGTCAAGGGCGGGCATGAAATAAATGGGCTGTCTGAGGGCTGAATGTCATATGAAAGCAACGTCTTCGAAAGCTTTGAGCGCTCCTGAAATACTCAACAGTTTCGACCGGCATCAGCCGTGGGCCAAGTCAGGCGGCCTGATGCAACCGGCTCTCATGCAGCACGGCCAGCGCCCCCTTGAGTAAGAGCTCCTGATAGTGCTGACGCCGTGGTTTGCCGCTGGAGGTCTTCTCGAGGCTCCGTGGCTTCACGAACACCACAGCGTGCACGGAAAGGCCGTGACTCTCGGAGACGGCGCCTTTGACCCTTCTTACTGCCGAGGACCAGAACGCATTCATCGGTTCCGTTTCCGGGTCGTCGAGCTGGGCATCGGCAGGCAGCCGGCGTTCATCCACCTCCGCTATAATGACAACCGCTTCAGCACCGTTGACGCGTTCCGAGACGGCCACGCAGGATCCCAGGCGGACCGGAGCGTCGGAGTGCTGAACCGTAAGTTCGATGTCTCCCGGATAATGGTTGCGTCCGGCGATGATGATCATGTCTTTCAAACGGCCGGTCACATAGACCTCGCCGTCGGCGACGAAGCCCAGATCCCCGGTGCGGAGAAAGGGCCCCTCGTTAGAGCCTGCCAGACGCCCCTCGAATGTGGCTGCGGACGCCTCGGGCAGCCCCCAGTAGCCGCGGGGAACACTGGGGCCGGCCACCCACAGCTCGCCAACACGGTTGGGTTTGGATGGGGTGAGGGTGACGGGGTCAACGGCGATCACCCGGTGCTGGTATCCCGGTTTCCCGCAACTGACGACACGTCGCCCGCCGGTTTCATTTCCGGCCAGGATGCGGACGCTGTGCGTTTCCAGGTCGGCCGCGCTCAGCGCGAGCACTTTTGCCGGCTGGGACAGCGGCTTCATCCCGGCGACGAAGAGCACGGACTCAGCCATGCCGTACGTGGGCATGAAGGCTTGCGGTCGAAATCCGTAGGGCCCGAACTTTTTCGTGAATTTTTCCATCGTCTGCACAAGTACCGGCTCCCCGCCGTTTCCAGCGACCCGCCAATGGCTCAGATCGAGCCCCTCGCAGTCTTCGCGCTTGATCCGCCGCACCGAATACTCATAACCGAAGTTCGGGCAGGCGGTGTTGGCGACCCTGTAGTGGCTCATCGCCCGTAGCCACCGCACCGGTTTCAGCAGGAACTCCATGGGCGACATCAGGGTGGACTCGTACCCATAGTGCACCGGGCCCAGCACGTGCCCGACAAGGCATAGGTCATGGTAATGCGGTGCCCACACCATGGCCGGTTTCGTTGCATCAAGGCGCAGCATCTGCCCCATGACACGGAGATTTGAAACCGCGTTTGAGTGGTTGACGGCAACCCCTTTGGGGTGCCCGGTGGAACCTGACGTGAACTGTAAATAGGCCACTTCGCCCATTTCGGACCGGGGGCCGGCCCAGTCGGAGGCAACGCGGTCTGTCACCGCTCTGAAGTCAAGCGGCAGTTCGCCGCCCATCATCGCTGCCATTTCTGCCAATTCTTGATTGGTCAGGACGGTCGACGCATCGCAGGCCCTGGCGGTGTTCAGTATCCTGCCAAGGGGGTTCTTGCTGCGGGGATTGGGAAGCGGGACCGGCACCGCTCGCACCTTCGCGAGAAGGCAGCCAAAGAAAGCCTTCACAAATTCGAGTCCCGGCGGAAAGGCGAGCAGGGCGCTCGATCCGCCAAGACCCTGGTCCGCCAGGTCTTCCGCCACACCGGCGCTCTGGCTGTAGAGTTCAGAGAACGTCCACTCAGTGATCGGACCGTCCAGTTCGCCGTTGCCCATGAACCTGAATGCCAGGTCGTTTGCGTTTCTGGTGGCACGGTCCTCCAAAAAGTCGACAATTGTCATGTGAATCAAAGAATACCTCCTTTCATTCGAATGTCCTCGGTATCGATATCGGTTCTGTATCCGTTTCCATGGTGGAAGTCACTCCGGAAAGACAGGAGGTCAACACGGCTTATGCCTTTCATCTTGGAAACGTCACCCGGACGGTCAGGACCCTTCTCCATGGCTTCGATTTGCCCGGGATCTGCGGTATCGCCGCCACCACACCCACCCCACCCGTTTTAAAAGCCAATCGCCGCTACGACAACCGGATCGCCATGATGAAAGCGGCTCACGCCAATCATGAAGCCCTCGGCGGCATCCTCTTCGTGGGTGGGGAAAAGTCCGGCCTGATTCGGTTTGATGCGACGGTCTCTGCTTGGGGCTGGCCAACAACATCGCCGACACCCTTTTCGACGGGGAAGCCCTGGAAGGGCCCATTCTACGAAGACGATCTTCAAAGGGCTCGGTCTGTACGAAAGGAGAATTCCCATCACCTCGGAAGTCTGCCAGCTTTGCACCAACCATTGCAAAATCACGGTGGCCGATGTGTATCGGGAAAAGGTGGCCTACGGGTTTCTTTGCGGCAGGGATTATGACCACGGCCGCGTTGACTCGGGAAGGCTTCGATGTCCGGCTCCTGGAAGAGAGTGAAGATGCGACGGCAAAAGGCCTTCGGCGCAACACAGGGCAATGCATCCCCTTGAGCATCATCGCCCAGCAATGCATCGACGATATGTTCGGGGGACTCATCCGCAAGATGGGCTGCCGGATTCGGCCCTCAAGATGATCGCCAATCCCTATCTCAAGAAATGGTTCAGAGAGGGCCTCTACTTGAACGTGCTTTCCTCCAAGGCCATTTTGGCCGCTGTCCAAATGATGGAACCTATGCCAAAGCCTTTTCCAGGATTCTTTCAGAGCCCGAGCCGGACTATTCCGGATCTCCGGAAAAAATCCTGCAACAATACGACATCCGCAGTGAAAACACGGGGGAATCCATCGAGAGTGACCTGAAAATCGCCTATCTTCTCGAACATTACCCGGATATCTCCCTCTTCGTGCAGACCATCCCGGCCTTCTGCTGTCCTTCCCTGGTGACCGAGGCCATGGCTGGCCGGATCGAGCGGAAAACGGGGGTGCCCATCGTATCCATCACTTACGACGGCACCGGCGGGAACCCGAATGATGCCATCGTGCCTTATTTGAAATACCCCCGGTCGGTGAACCAGCGTTCCCGTCGCCACTGCCACGGCCACTTCAGTGGAAAGGCCATTGTCGATGAAGTCCCCGCAGTTCATCAAAGAAACCCCCGTACCCTGAAACTGAAAAAGCCGTAATCCGCATGGATTACGGCTTTTTCAATTGGGTGGTGCCGAAGGCCGGAATCGAACCGGCACGGGCGTCGCCCACAGCGCCCTCAACACTGCGTGTCTACCAAGTTCCACCACTTCGGCATGAATCGGTGAGCCGTCCGGGACGTTTTATTCGCTCTTGGAGGGCGTCCCGGTTTCCGTCGTCGTCGCCGGCGTGGCCGGCTGCGTGATGGGGGCTTTTTCTTCCATCATGATTGACTTGCCGCCGGCGCGATTGCCGCCGAAATACGCCAAACTCAGCGAGGTGAGCATAAAGATCACCGCGGCGACGGTGGTCAGTTTGCCCAGAAACGTGGCGCCGCCGCTGGAGCCAAACAGGGTGTTGCTGGAGCCCGCACCGAAGGCGGCGCCCATATCGGCGCCCTTTCCGGTCTGTAGCAAAACGATAAGGATCAATGCCACAGATACGACTACATGAAGTGTTGTCAGTATAATCGACATTCAGTTGTTCCTGTCAAAATCGTACGATCTGGCTGAAGGTGTCGGCATCCAGACTGGCACCGCCCACCAGGGCGCCGTCAATGTCCGGCATGCCCATTAATTCGGCGGCATTGCCTGGTTTGACACTGCCGCCGTAGAGGATGCGAATCGCATCGGCCGTTGCCTGGCCGTACCGTTCTACCAGCACGTCTCGCAGGTGCCGATGAACTTCCTGGGCCTGCTGGCTGGTGGCTGTTTTACCCGTGCCGATGGCCCAGACCGGCTCGTAGGCGACGACCAGATCACCGGGATTTTTCAAAGACACGCCTTGTAAACCGATTCCAGCCTGCTTGTCAAGAACTGAAAGCGTCTCTCCGGCGTCGCGCTGGGCCTCGGTTTCACCGACACAAAAGATTGGTTTGAGGCCGGCTGCCAGGGCGGCGAGGATGCGCCGGTTGACGGTCTTGTCGGTTTCACCAAAATACTGCCGGCGTTCAGAGTGGCCCACGATGACGTAGGTGCATCCGGCCGCGGTGAGCATTCCGGGAGCGATTTCCCCGGTGAACGCACCTGCGGATTCCCAGAAAACGTTCTGTGCGCCGAGTTGGATGCTTGTCCCTGCCGTTTCACGGGCCACGGCCGACAGTGCCGTAAAGGGCGGTGCCAGCATGACCTCCACGCCGTCGACGCCGGCGATGGCGGCGGCCAGGCGGGTTACCGTGTCAACGGCTTCGGCCTCGGTCTTGTACATTTTCCAGTTGCCGGCGATGAGCGGTGTGCGCATGTCATCCCTCCTTTTAACGATCCGTTACAGCTGGGTCCCCACCATGGCGGCAAGGTCAACCATACGATTGGAGTAACCCACCTCGTTATCGTACCACGAAAGCACCTTGACGAGGTTGTCGATGACGTAGGTTGTGGGCGCATCCACGATGGAAGACAGTGGGCATCCATTGTAGTCGCTGGAGACCAGCGGTTCTTCACTGAAGCCGAGGATGCCCGCCAACTGGCCTTCTGCCGCCTCCTTCAGAGCTGCGTTGACTTCCGATGCCTGGATGCCCGGCTTATCCACACTGACCACCAGATCCACGATAGAGACGTTGGGGGTGGGCACGCGAATGGCCAGCCCGTTGAGTTTTCCGGTGAGTTCAGGCAGCACCAGGGCTACGGCCTTGGCCGCGCCGGTGGTGGTGGGGATCATGGACAGCGATGCGGCCCGTGCCCGGCGCAGATCCTTGTGGGGGAAGTCCAGCAGCCGCTGGTCGCCGGTGTAGGAATGAACGGTGGTCATAAGGCCGCTCTTAATGCCGAAGTTTTCCAGTAGCACCTTGGCGACCGGCGCCAGGCAGTTGGTGGTGCAGGATGCATTGGAAATGACGTGATGATTTTTCGGGTCGTACTGGGTGTGGTTGACGCCCATCACGATGGTGGCGTCTGGCTCTTTGGCCGGAGCGGAAATGATCACCTTTCGTGCCCCGGCTGCCAAGTGTTTGCCGGCGCTCTCACGATCTCGGAAAAGGCCGGTGCACTCCGCCACGATATCCACATCGTGTTCTTTCCAGGCCAGGGATGCGGGATCCTTCACCGAGGTGATGGCCACGGTTTCATTGCCCACGGTCAGTTCGTTTGAGCCGGCTGTCACCGTTTCGGACAACCGGCCATGGACTGAGTCGTATTTCAACAGGTGTGCGATGGTGGCAGAATCCGTGAGGTCGTTAATGGCCACGACGTCAATGTCGTCCCGGGTCAGCGCTGCCCGGAACACCATGCGTCCAATTCTGCCGAAACCGTTGATACCCATGCGAATGCTCATGTTGCCTCCTTGATAACGTGTTCCTTATGAAAGCCGCGGCCGTGGCGGCGGCGCGAGCGTAGGGGGGGCCGCCGTGTCAAGCGGCATCGATTGCGGCTTCAGGCCGTTCCCCGTTTGTTTCCTTTCAGGATGCCGCTGGCCAATGAAATGCTTTTTTTGCCGTACTGCTCCAGCGTTTCAGCCAGTGTCTCGAGGGGCTCCTTGTCGCGGGTGTTGATCGCTTTGATCAAAATGGGCAGGTTGACACCGGAGATGACCTCGATTCGTCCTTCTTCGAGGAATGAGTAGCTCAGGTTGGAAGGTGATCCGCCAAACATGTCTGTGAGAATCAGCACTCCGTCGCTGTCGCCCACCGCCGTAATGGCAGATGAGATTTTTTTGCGCAAGACCTCGGCGCTTTCCTTGAGATCGATGGATACGGCGATTATGCCCTCAGGGCTGACGCCCAAAACGAATTGGGCCGCGTCGATGAGTGCCTCTCCGAGGCTGCGATGGGTGACGATAACAATGCCGGTCATGTGAATCCTTGTCGTGTCTGTAAAAAGACGCCTACTTGCCGATGTCTCGGTGGGTGATGTCGACGGTCTTTCCAGGTATCCGGAGATGCTGTAAAATGGCTTCTGCGATGGCCACCGATCGGTGACGCCCCCCTGTGCACCCGACTGCTAGGGTCAGATAAATCTTGCCCTCTTTTTCGTACAACGGGATCAAATAGTCAAGCAGTGCGATGTACCTTTCCAGAAACCCCTGGGTTTCCGATTGGCCAAAAATATACTTCGAGACGGTCTCGTCAAGTCCGGTGAGGGGACGCAGTTCGGGGTCGAAGTAGGGGTTGGGCAGGAATCTGACGTCCACGATGAGGTCGGCATCCTTGGGAATGCCGTGTTTGAACCCAAAGGAGCGCAGGTGGATCCGCAGGGGGATGAAGTTGGGTGCATCCCGGATGATGTCCCGGATGATGGCCTTGAGGCGGTGGACGTTGCAGTGGGATGTGTTGACGGTTTCGTCGGCGGCGTCTCTGAGTGCGACAAGCTGCCTTCTTTCCTCCCGGATTGACGCTTCCAGGGGTGCTCCGGGTGTGCTCTCGCTTATGGGATGCTGGCGCCGGGTTTCACTGAAGCGCTGAATGAGTATCTCATCATCGGCTTCCAGGAACAAAATGCTGAACTTATAGCCCTTGGTCCTTAATCCGTCGAACACCCTTTGGTAGGTACTGGTGAACTGCTTCTCCCGGATATCCATCACGAACGCCAGACCGGTGATCTCGGGTGCGTCGGCCATGGGAAGCTGCAAAAACTTGGGGAGCAGTGCCACTGGCATATTGTCCACGCAGTAGTAACCGGCGTCCTCAAATGAACGCAGGGCCGTGCTTTTCCCGGAGCCGGAAAGGCCGGTAACAATGAATATTTTCTTGTCTTTTGCGCGCACTGGGCAACCTTTTTCAGGAATCCCTATTCGGGAAGGGGCACGATTGTTCGAATACTGAGAGTTCGTTGGTTGCGAAAAGACGCTTTGGCGCCGGTGCCTAGAAGTCTTCGTCTTCTTCCGCGATGACGGCGTAGATCTCGTCCACGCCGTCGGCGGCCATCAGCTTGGCCTTGAATGGCTCGTTTTTCAGGATCCTGGAGATGCGTGCCAACACTTTGAGGTGCAGACCGGTGGAGTTTTCCGGCGTGACGAGCAGAAAGAAGATGTGTGTCGGTTTGCCGTCAATGGAGTCGAAAGCCACGCCACGCCGGCTGAGACCGAATCCAAGGACCAGTGATTCGATATGCTTTAGTTTGCCGTGAGGGATGCCGATGCCGCCGCCGATGCCGGTGCTGCCGAGCCGCTCTCGCTCGAGAAGCACACGCACTAGTTCTTCGGAGGAAACGCCGGCCAACTGCGCGACCGGTTCGCTCAATTCTCCGAGGACGCCCTTTTTGTCCGCCGAAGCGATCTCGGGAAGAATACTTTCCTTGTGTAGTACATCTCGAATTTTCATGGCTTTATGTATTGACCGGAAGTGGCGCGCCGAGTCAACCCCGTGGCTGGATGAGGCCGAAATCGCCGTCGGACCGGCGGTAGAGGACATTCACGCGGCCGGTGCGTGCGTTGGCGAACACCAGAAACGAATCATCGATAAGGTCCATCTGGAGAACGGCCTCTTCAATATCCATCGGTTTGTATTCGATATGCTCCACGTGTACGTTAGGCGGGGCGTTTCGATCAACCGGCGTTGATGAACCACTGGAACGTGTCCGGGAGCCAGCGGTGCGGCGGCTGCGTTGTTTTTCTTTGTTTTTTTTGATCTGCTTTTCAAGCTTGTCAAGCACCATGTCGATGGCTGAATACATGTCACCGGTTTCTTCCCTGCCGTTGATGGCCATGCGGTCGCCCACGATGGTGATCTCCGCCTGATGGCGATGCTTTTCCACAGAAAGTACGACGCTGGCCTCGGCCGGGTTGTGAAGGTACCGATCGAACTTGTTGATTTTGTCAGAGACGTAGGATTTCAATGGTTCGGAAGCGTCTATGTGCTTAAAGGTTACCGAAATCTGCATGGAAAGGTTCCTTAGATCTGCTTGCGTTTATTTGAGGGAAGTATTTTCATGATTTCACGATACTTGGCAACAGTGCGTCGGGCGATATCGACGTTGTCGTTTTTTAGAAGCTGTGAGATTTTTTCATCGCTGTATGGCTTCAGAGGGTTTTCGGCGGCGATGAGTTTTTTGATCTTGTTCATGACGCTCGCCGAGGCGATGGCATCACCGTGGACCCGCTGGATGGAGCTGTTGAAAAAATACTTCAGCTCGAAAATGCCTTGCGGCGTATGGGCGTATTTATTGGTGGTCACGCGGCTGATGGTGGATTCGTGCATGCCGATATCTTCTGCGACATCTCTGAGCACCATCGGCTTGAGGTATGCGATACCGCCATCGAAGAAGTCGCGCTGGTATTTCAATATGCTTTCCATGACCCGGTAAATGGTTTTCTGGCGCTGATGGATGCTGCGGATGAGCCAGGCGGCTGAGCGCATTTTCTCTTGAACGTAATCCCGCGCTTCGCCGGTAATGGATTCGCCTCGACGGATGGCGTTTCGGTAGTAGGAATTGACCCGCAGCTTGGGCATGCCATCGTCGTTGATCATGATGACGAATTCGTCGCCGAGTTTGTAAACGTAGATGTCCGGAGTGATGTATTGGGGCTCTTCAGTACTGTAGGCACGCCCTGGTCGAGGCTCCAGTGCCTGGATGACGCGAACGGCGGCGCGTACGTCGTCCATGGTGATTTTGAGCCCGCGGCAGATCGCCTTGTAGTTTTTGTTTTCCAGATTGCCCAGATGATCGTCGATGATCTTTGTGACGGTTGAATCACCGAGTTTCAGGTAGCGCGCTTGGATCTGCAGACATTCCTTGAGATCACGGGCGCACACCCCGGTGGGATCGAAGGTCTGCATGAGAAAGAGCACGTCTTCAACACTATCTACCGTGGTTCCACCCGCCAGGGCGAGATCCTCCACACCCATCACCAAGTAGCCGTCCCGATTGAGGTTGCCGGCAATCAGACTGCCGATGCGTTCTTCTTCCGAAGAAGGCCGGCTCATTAAAAGCTGCCAGAGGAGGTGATCTTGAAGGTTTTCTTTCCGGGCCAGGAAGGGCTCGAACCCCGGCGATTCCCGCTTTTCCGTCTCGTAGACAACGCGCCCCGGCGAACTGTACTCATCCAGGTAATTGCTCCAGTCGATTTCGTTGGGGATTTTCTCCTCGATGGTGATTTCGCGCATCTGGTCGATTTCGACTGAGGCGGGTTCGGCCATCTCCTTCGAGCCGTCGTCGAGGGTAGACTCCGGACCCTCTTCCAGGGCCGGGTTTTCCTGCAGCTCCTGGGTGATGGTGTCCATCAGTTCGAGCCGCGACAATTGCAACAGCTTGATCGCCATTTGCAGTTGCGGCGTCATGATCAGCTGCTGTGTCAGTTTCAGTTGTTGTCGGAGCTCAAGTGCCATGTCAGAGTCTGAATTCCTCTCCCAGATAAAACTCCCGCGCGATCTTGCTGTTGGCGATCACTTCCGGAGTGCCCGATTCGATGATGACGCCGTCGTTGAGAATGTACGCTGTGTCGCAGACGCCCAGTGTTTCACGGACGTTGTGGTCCGAGATCAGGATGCCGATGCCCCGTTCCTTCAGGTGCCCGATGATCTTCTTTATATCAATCACGGCCAGTGGATCAACACCCGCAAAGGGTTCGTCCAGCAGAATGAACGTTGGGTTCGTCGCCAGCGCGCGGCTGATCTCCAGTCGGCGCTTTTCTCCCCCGGATAGCACGCTGGCCCGGCTGTCGGCCAGGTGCCGGATGCCAAGCTCATCGAGGAGCGCGTCGGCCTTGGCGTGCAGGCCCGCCGGTGGCTTGGGCAGTGTCTCCAGAATGGCCAGCACGTTCTGGTGAACCGTTAGCTTCCGAAAAATGGACGTTTCCTGGGGAAGGTAACCCAGACCCCGCCGGGCCCGGATATACATGGGCTCTTGGGTTACCTCCTGGTCGTCCAGAATCACGCGCCCACCGTCGGGTCGGATCATGCCGACGGTCATGTAGAAGGTGGTGGTTTTTCCGGCGCCGTTGGGACCCAACAGCCCCACCACTTCCCCTCGACCGATGGCCAGGCTCACCGATCGGACGACCTCCCGTCCGCCGTAGACCTTCACCAGCCTTTCCAGCGCCAAGGTGGTCATGGCGAGGGCTGCGCCATCGTGTCGGACGGTGCTGCCGGTGGCAGGAGCCCGCCGCCGTCGGCTTGCCCAGGGAAAATTACCGCTTCCACGCGTCGGTTGCCGCCGCCTTCCACTGTAATGTTGTCCCTTGCCCGATCCATTGTGATTCGACTGCCGGTGATGGAGTTTTGACCGCTGGTGACGCGGGTTCCTTCGCCGATCAGTTCCAAAACGCCGGACGACTTATTGTAGATCGCCTTGGGGGTCTCCGCAACCTTGTCGTCAAACCGTATGGTAACGTTGCCATCGCTGACAATGCGTCGTATGGCGGCTTGCGTATCGGGTTTCGCAGTCGGATCAGCGGTGTCGGCCTCGTAGTAAACCGTGATCCGATCGGCGGTGATACGTGTCGCGCCTTGCACCGCTGAAACATTGCCGCTGAACACCGCGCTCTGGGCGGTGTTGTCGAAGACCAGGCGATCGGCGCTGATCTCGATGCGCTCACCGCCGGCGGGGCTCGATTGTGTCTCCTGCGAAGCGGCATTCCCCGAGATCAGGGCCACCAGCAGAATGACCCACGTCTGGATGAAGCCGCGACGCAAGCCCTTCAAGCGCATTGTTTCAGGTAAGATCAAGGGCCAACCATCCCTTCACGTCGCCGTCGAACACTATGGTGCCGGCCTCAAGGTCGACCCGCATGGAGCGCGCCGTCAGTTCCGCCCATCGACCGTCGATGACCACCGGGCGGTCGCTCTCCAGCACCCGGTCGGTGTGGAAATAGCGCAGCGCTTCGGTTGCCAGCCGATAGTCCGGGTTGCTTACCACAACGGTGCCGCTCATCGCAATGTCGTTGCTGGGAAGTTCCAGCACACCCTGTTCCGCGGAAAGCGTGACCGCCTGGCCCCTTTTCGGGTAGAACACCACCGTCGGCCGTGTGAGGATCAATTGCCGTTTGCCCTCGGTGATCCTGGCTTTCTCAGCCTTCAGATGCCATTGCGTGCGGCCCTCGCTGGTGGCGGTGTGCTCAATGTTGTCCAGGGCGATCTCGGTGTTTTCGGGGATCGCCGTGAGCAGCCGTTCCGGGGCCTCGGAGACCGTTCGCACAAAATAGAAAATGCCTCCCACGCCAGCCACGGCTGCAATGCTCACCGCCGCCAGTACCCATTTGATGACTTTGGTGCGTCGTAGGTGCCCCATGGGCTACTCCGCCAGGGAAGTCAACAAGTCATCCCATTTCCCCTGGGCCTTCAACACAGCCTCGGCAAATTCCCTCACGGCGCCGCCGCCGCCCGGGGCAGCCGTCACCATGTGGGCATGCCTGGCGAGGTCGACGTGGGCGTCGCCCACGGCCACGGCGCATCCAACACGGCGCATGGCGGGCAGATCCGGCAGATCGTCGCCCACAAAGGCAATGGCCGCTGCCGGCAGACCGGTGTCCGCCATGATGGCGGCGATCACCGATGCCTTATGGCGGGCCCCTTCATGGATAATGTCGATGCCCAAGTCGCGGCAGCGGTGCCGCAGTGCGCTGGATCTGCGGCCGGTGATGATGCCCACCCGGATGCCGGCATCCAACAGGAGCCGAATGCCGTAGCCATCGCGCACATTGAAGGATTTGATCTCCTCACCCCCATCGGTGTAGACGATGCGCCCGTCGGTGAGGACGCCGTCGACGTCCAGCAGCACAAGGCGGATCGCGGTGAGTCTGTCTGACAGTCCGGTCATGGCGCCTTCTCCGTCGACGCTGGCGCCGAGACGGCCCGGCGGATGCGCACCAATGTTTGTAAGAGGTCTTCCAGCCATGCCAGGGGCAGGGAGTTGGGGCCGTCGCACAGGGCGGTGTCAGGGGCCGGGTGGACCTCCATGAATACACCGTCGACACCGGCGGCCACCGCTGCTTTGGCCAGCAGCGGTGCATAGGACCGGTCGCCCCCCGAGTGGTCTCCGGCACCGCCGGGCAATTGGACGCTGTGGGTGGCGTCGAACACCACCGGGTGTCCCGTGGCCTGCATGGCCGGTATGCCCCGGTAGTCAACGACCAAGTTGTTGTACCCGAAGGATGCCCCCCGTTCAGTGATCCAGATTCGTCGGCACCCGGCGCTGGCCAGTTTGCCCACCACATGGGTCATGTCCCATGGGGCCAGAAACTGCCCTTTTTTGATATTTACGGTCTTACCGGTGCGTGCCGCCGCGACCAGGAGATCGGTCTGGCGGCAGAGGAAAGCCGGGATCTGGATGACGTCCAGCACTTTCGCAGCCTTCTCCACGTCGGCCACCGAGTGGACGTCGGAGAGGATGGGTACATGGTAGGCCTCTCGCACCGAGGCAAGGATGCGCAGCCCTTCGTCGATGCCGGGTCCCCGGAAGGAACTGATGGCCGTGCGGTTGGCCTTGTCGTAGGACGCTTTGAAGACCACGGAGAAGTTCAGCGCAGCGGCGAGTTTCGTGACGACCTCGGCAACCTGGTGGGGAATCGTTTCATTTTCGATGACGCACGGCCCTGCGATGACGAGCAGTGGGGCCCCTGGACCGGTCGGGATGTCCGTCGCGTCAATGACCGATGTCATATCTGGATCTCCTAAAACAGGTTCGGCCGGTTGCCATGGAAACCGGCCGCTGGGATGGATTTTAGGGTGTGGTGTCAGTGCGGTCCGCCCTCACCACATGACTCCGTGTTGTTGCGCATGGGGCCGCAGGCAAGGCAGGTCTATCCCGGGCATGGGTAAAAGTCAAGGCGGCAAAAACGCGCTTGATAAGCCTGGAGCATACTGGTATATTCACCGTTTAATACTGAATTTTCAAGGGGTTTAGTGCAAATGGCGAATTCAAACGGCACTCCGAAAAAGGCCTTTCGTGCGCGGGTGTTGATCATCATTCTGGCGGTGGCACTGGTGCCGCTGCTGGTGGTGGCGGCGATGCGCTTGGAAGGGCGGCGTCCCGATCTGAATTTAGATGCGTTTTCCTCGGTCATCGGCAGTGAGCGAACCATCCGTGGTGAGGCTGCCGACCGAGACAGCGGCATCCGGCGCATATGGATCGGCCTGATTCAAGGTGGCAAGGAAAAGGTGGTGCTTGAAAAGGACTTCCCCGGCAGCCTTGGCTGGGGGGTCGGCGACCTGCGTCAGTTCCCCATCGATGTTACCCTTCGCCCCAAAGACTTGGGATTTGTCGATGGCGAGGCTCTTTTGCGGGTGGCCGCCTGGGATCATTCCTGGCGCAGCTGGTTCAAGGGCAACCATGCCTACCTCGAAAAAACCGTGGTGATCGACACTCGGCCGCCGGAGATTTCGATTGTCACCCGGGTTCACAATGTGGCCCAGGGCGGAACCGGGCTGTTGCGCTACCGGCTCTCGGAAGACTGCCCCCGAAGCGGCGTTTCGGTGGGCGACCGGTTCTATCCCGGATACGCGACCCGGGGCGGCGTCATGCTGGTCTATTTTGCCATCGGCCATGACCAACCGACCTCAGTGCCGCTGCTTTTGACAGCCACCGATGCCGCCGGGAACAGCGCCCGGGCGGGGTTTTCCCACCACATTCGGAAGACCCGCTTCAAAACGGACACCATCACCCTGAGCAAGCGCTTTCTCGTCGGGAAAATGCCCGATTTCTTTCCCGAGCAGCCGGCCGACGACGCTCCGGCGCTTTTAGACCAATTTCTCAAAGTGAACCGTGATATGCGGGCGGAAAACTATCTTCAGATTGCTGCAGTGACCCGCCACAGCGCCCCGGATACTTACTGGCAGGGGGCATTCCGGCGGATGCCGGCCGCCACCCGGGCGACATTCGGTGACCGGCGGCTTTACCGGTTCAACGGGCAGGAAGTGGACCGGCAGGTGCATTTGGGGATCGACCTGGCATCGTTGGCCCACTCGCCGATACCGGCAGCCAACGCCGGGCGCGTTGCCTTTGTCGGAGATGTCGGTATCTATGGCAAAACGGTCATCATCGATCACGGCTACGGCCTGTTCAGTCTTTACAGCCATCTGAGCGAGATCAGTATCGCAAAGGGGCAGGAGGTGATAAAAGGGACGGAGATCGGGCGAACCGGCACCACCGGCCTTGCCGGCGGAGACCATCTGCATTTTGGCATGATGGTACACGATACCTTTGTCAATCCGCTGGAATGGTGGGACGCTCAGTGGATCGCCAACAACATCACCGGCAAGCTCACACCCCCCGCCAATGAATCATCAACGCCGTAGCCGTTGATCGCGGCTGCAGCAATTACATGGATGAAGCCATGGCCAAAAAACGAAAAGTCGTCAAGACCTACCAGGAAATCAACGATAAGATCCGCTCCGGCGACGTGGTGGTGGTGACCGCAGAGGAGATGATCGATATTGTGGCAGCCGATGGCTCTGTGGAAGCCGCCCGGCAGGTTGATGTGGTCACCACCGGAACCTTCGCGCCCATGTGCTCTTCCGGCGCCTTCGTCAATTTCGGTCACACCCAGCCGGCCATCAAGGCGTCCAAGGTCTGGCTCAACGATGTGCCCGCCTACGGAGGCGTGGCCGCTGTCGATTGCTACATCGGCGCCACCGAACCCCGCGTGGACGACCCACTGAACAAGGTCTATCCCGGTGAGTTTACCTACGGTGGCGGCCATGTGATCCAGGATTTGGTGGCCGGCCGCAAGGTTCACCTCAAGGCCGAGGCCTATGGCACGGATTGCTATCCCAGCACATACGCCGAAAAGATGTTCACCCTGAAAGAGATCCCCAACGCGGTGCTCTGCAATCCCCGAAACGGTTACCAGAACTACAACTGTGCGGTGAATCTGTCCAATCGGACGGTGTATACCTACATGGGCGCCCTCAAGCCCAAGGCGGGAAACGCCAACTACTGTTCGGCGGGCCAATTGAGTCCATTGATGAATGACCCTCGCTACCGGACCATTGGTCTGGGTACCCGGGTGTTTCTGGGGGGCGGCACCGGTTACGTCACCGGGCCGGGGACTCAGCACAAGCCCTCGGTCCCGCGCACCCGAAAAGGCGTGCCCAAGACGCCGGCCGGCACTTTGTGGGTCATGGGCGACCTGAAGACCATGAGTGCAAAGTGGCTGGTGGGCGCCAGCCTTCAGGGCTACGGCTGCTCCCTTATCGTAGGGCTCGGAGTGCCGATCCCCATTTTGGACGAAGAGATGGCCGCCTATACGGGCGTTTCAGACGCGGATATTTTCACTCAAATCATCGACTATGGCAATGACTACCCCAACGGCAAGGCCAAGAGCCTGGGACAGGCGAGTTACGCGGCGCTCAAAAGCGGCACTATCACTTTCAGAGGAGAATCGGTGCCCACGGTGCCCCTGTCCAGTATGGTGCGCGCCCGTGAAATCGCCGAGATCCTCAAAAAACAGATCGGCGCCGGAAAATTTTTACTGGGAGAGCCCCAATTCACCCTGTCGACACGGTAACTGAGGGGGGGGATGACGGGAAACCGAGGTCGTCATGATTCGTGCCTTCATCGCCGTACCGGTGCCCGTCGATGTCATCCGTGCGGCGGAAGCAGCCCGCACCCGGTGCTCCGAAATGTCAGGGGGGCTGAGATGGGTGGCGTCGGAGCGTATCCACCTCACCCTTAAGTTTCTGGGGGACGTGGACATGTCACGGGTGGCGGCCGTCAAGACGCTGCTGGCAGGCGCTGTCAGCGCAGCGCCGTTTGCCCTGGCCGTCGCGGGGTTGGGCGTATTTCCATCGGTGAAACGGCCCCGGGTGTTGTGGATGGGGGTCACCGGGGAAACGGCTCGGCTCATCGATTTCGCATGGCGGCTGGATGCCCGACTGGCCGCGCTGGGGTTTGCACAGGAAAAGCGCCCGTTCAGGGCTCATCTCACCCTGGGGCGGTTCAAGAAAAAGACGAATCCCAAGCGACTGGCCGACCTGCTGTTGGCGGCGGCAGGAACCGATTCCGTGGCCTTCGTGGCGGATCGACTCATCTTATTTCAAAGCGAATTGAAGCCAACCGGGGCGGTCCATACTCCTCTGGCGGCATACCCCTTGACGGCGGGCAGCGCTTAGCGCCTTCTTTGCCCGGCGGCTATTCTCGAGTGCGGCCGTCTCGGCCGCAGGACCGGTTTTGGCAGGCGGCGAACCTGCCGGGGTTGGCATCACCATCACTGTAGAACGGCGTGACGGAAACGACCGCCATTGAGAGGAAGGCACACACATGGGCAACGCGACGGATAAAAGCAAAGCGGTGGAATCGGCCATCACACAAATCGAGCGGCAGTTCGGCAAGGGCGCCATCATGCGGCTCGGCAGCCGCAAAGCCATCATGGACGTGCCGGTGATTCCCACCGGCTCACTGGCATTGGATGCGGCCCTGGGCGTTGGGGGGCTCCCGCGAGGGCGGGTGGTCGAGGTGTTCGGCCCGGAATCATCAGGCAAAACGACCCTGGCGCTGCACGCGGTGGCCGGTGTTCAGAAGCAGGGCGGTATTGCCGCGTTCATCGACGCCGAGCACGCCCTGGATACGGTCTATGCTCGGAAGCTGGGTGTTGACTGCGACGAGCTCCTCGTTAGCCAGCCAGACACGGGGGAGCAGGCCTTGGAGATTACCGACATGCTGGTGCGCAGTGGTGCCGTGGATGTCGTCGTTATCGACTCCGTGGCGGCCCTGGTCCCCCGGGCTGAAATCGAAGGCGAGATGGGCGATTCTCACATGGGGCTCCAGGCGCGACTCATGAGTCAGGCCTTGAGAAAACTCACGGGCACCATCAGCAAAACCATGACCACGGTAATATTCATCAATCAGATCCGCATGAAAATCGGCGTGGTGTTCGGCAATCCGGAGACCACCACCGGCGGTAATGCGCTCAAGTTCTATGCGTCGGTGCGGCTGGATATCAGACGCATCGGTGCCATCAAAGAGGGCACGGACGTGGTGGGCAACCGCACGCGGGTGCGGGTGGTGAAAAACAAGATGGCGCCACCCTTTCAAGATGCCGAGTTCGACATCCTCTACGGAGAGGGCATCTCCCTGATGGGAGATCTAATCGATCTTGGCGTGGCGCATGGCATCATCGAAAAAAGCGGCTCCTGGTATTCCTACGGGGGAGAGCGTATCGGTCAGGGGCGCAACAACGCCAAACAGTTTCTCACCAACAACCCAGATCTCTTTGAAGACGCTCTCAAAAAACTGCGCATCGAGCTGAAGATCGACAAGGATACGAAAGCGGCAGACGCCACCCCGGACAACTCGGGAAAAGAAGAAAAGAAGGACTGATCTAACGGAAGTATTCTCTGGAGGCCACCATGACCGGTAATGATGTCAGGAAAATCTTTCTGGACTATTTCGAAAAACACCAGCACCAGGTCGTTCGCAGCGCTTCGCTTGTACCGGCCGACGATCCCACGCTGCTTTTCACCAATGCGGGCATGGTGCAGTTCAAGCGGCTGTTCCTCGGGGAAGAAAAACGGGCTTATTCCATGGCCGCCACCTCGCAAAAATGCGTTCGCGCCGGCGGAAAACACAACGATCTGGAAAATGTGGGCTACACCGCCCGGCACCACACGTTTTTTGAAATGCTGGGGAACTTCAGCTTCGGCGAATACTTCAAAGAGAAAGCCATCGATTTCGGCTGGGATCTGCTCACCAACGGCTACGGCCTGCCGGCCGAAAAGCTTTGGGTGTCCATTTTTCTCGACGACGACGAGGCCTTCAAGATCTGGAACCAGCAGATCGGCGTGCCCGAAGACCGCATCGTACGTTTAGGGGAAAAAGACAATTTCTGGGCAATGGGGGACACCGGCCCCTGCGGCCCCTGCAGCGAAATCCACATTGACCGCGGCGGCGACTGCGAGTTCGGCGACCCCAATTGCGGGGTGGACTGCGACTGTGACCGGTTTCTGGAGATCTGGAACCTGGTATTCATGCAGTTTAATAGGGACGAAAGCGGGAAAATGACCCCGCTTCCCAAACCCAGCATCGACACGGGCATGGGTCTTGAGCGCATGGCTTCCGTTGTCCAGAACGCCCCCAGCAACTACGATACCGATCTGCTCATGCCCATCATGCGCTGCACCGAGGAACTGACCGGGCAGTCCGTGCGGGCGTCCCGGGATGTGGAGGTGGCCATGAAGGTGATCGCCGACCACAGTCGGGCGGCGGCCTTCCTCATCGGCGACGGCGTGCTGCCCTCCAACGAGGGCCGGGGCTACGTGCTGCGGCGCATCATGCGCCGGGCCATTCGCTACGGCCGAAATATCGGTCTCATGAAACCGTTTTTGCACCGGACTGCCAGCGTGGTTTTCGACATCATGAAGCCGGCATACCCGGACCTCACCGACAACGCGGCATTTATTACCAACGTCATCGAAAACGAGGAACTGCGCTTCTCCGAGACCCTGGACCACGGTCTAAGGGTGCTCAACGACAACCTCGCCGACATTCGGGCCAGGGGCGACAAGGTTCCCGGAGACCTCATCTTCAAACTTTATGACACGTATGGGTTTCCCGTGGACATTGTGCGGGACGTGGTGAGAGACGAGGGGCTCGAACTTGACATGGACGGCTTTAACGGGTGCATGGACCAACAGCGGGCCCGCTCTCGTTCCAAAGCCACCTACATCGGAGTGGGCGACGCATTGAAGACCCTCACCAGCCGCGGGGCCACCACCACGTTCAGCGGCTACGCCCAACTCGACGACACGGCCACCGTGGTCCTGGTGGTACAGGACGGCGAGGCCGTCGACGCCGCCGGTCCCGAGAGCCATGTCGAGATCGTCACCGACCGCACCCCGTTTTACGGAGAGTCCGGCGGGCAGGTGGGCGACAGCGGGACGATGGTTGCCCCGGACGCCGAGGTGGTGGTGACCGACACGGTGAAGGATCCCACCGGGCTTATCATTCACAAAGGCCGAGTCGCTTCGGGAATGTTACAGCAGGGTGACAGCGTGACCCTCAACGTGGACATGTCAACCCGCAGGGCCACCGCCCTCAATCACACGGCGACGCACATTCTTCAAGCCGCCTTGCGTCATGTTCTTGGTGACCATGTCAAGCAAGCCGGGTCTCTGGTGGCGCCGGAACGGCTGCGGTTCGACTTTTCCCATTTCTCCCAGGTGACCCCCGACGAAATCGCCGCCATCGAAACCTATGTCAACGACCATATTCGAGAAAATGTGGCCACCCACACCGAGGAAATGGATGCCGATGCCGCTTTCGAGTCTGGGGCAACGGCGTTGTTCGAAGAAAAATACGGGGACCGGGTGCGGGTGGTGAGTCTGGCCGATTTCAGCAAGGAACTTTGCGGGGGAACCCACACAGCGCGTACCGGTGACATCGGTCTTTTCAAGGTCGTCAGCGAGTCCAGCGTGGCCGCCGGGGTGCGACGCATCGAGGCGGTCACCGGTGCGGCGGCAGTGGATTTCGTCCAGCAGCAGACCGCCACCCTTCAGCAAGGGGCGCGTCTTTTGAAGGATAAGCCCGAGGCACTGGTGACGCGCATCGAGCGGCTCATCGGCGAGTTGAAAGCCGGGGAAAAGGAGATCGCCCGTCTGAAGACCCAACTGGCCACCCGCAGCGCAGATACGGCCGCTGCCGAAGTGCGCACCGTTCAGGATGCCAAGGTTTTGGTGCAGCGCATAGAGGTTGACAACCCGGTGGCGCTGCGAGATGCCGCCGATCGTTTCAAGGACAAACTCGGCAGCGGCATCGTGGTGTTGGGTGCGGCCGTCGGTGACAAAGCCATGCTCATCGTGGGGGTGACCAAAGATCTCACCCACCGCTTCAAGGCCGGCGCCATTATCAAGCCCCTGGCAGAGATGGTGGGGGGCTCCGGCGGCGGGCGGCACGACCTGGCGCAGGCCGGCGGCACGCGGCCACGGGATCTGGACGCCGCCCTGGCCAAGGCCTTCGAGATCATCGACGGAATGGGGTAGGCACGCCGTTCTGACGGTATCGCCGGCGCGTTTGCCTGGGCAGGCCAGCAATTGGCAACGGTGCCGAAAGGCCCGACAAACTCAACGAATTTGAGGCATCCCATGCAAAGGTTCCGTCTCGACAATTGGGCAATCATTTCATTGCTTGCAATTACGGTCCTGCTTGAATCAACTGCCATAGCCGGGCAATTCAGTCTCACGCCACGCCTGTCTCTCAGCGGCGAATTCACAGACAATGTGTTTCTTCAGTCAAAAGACAAGCAGGACGACTTCATCACGAGCATCTCGCCGGGCTTGACGGCTTCATTTCAGGAGAGAACCTACGGATTTGACTGGGTACTTGACCCCGAGTACGTCGCCTACGCTCAAACTACGGAGAACAACACGTGGCGGTACTCCGGCAGTTTCAATGGATTTATGGACATCACTAAAAACGACACCGTCACCCTCTCCAATCGCTCGATGATGACAGAGGAGCCATTTTCATACGGCGATATCGCCCAGATTCGAAATGAATCCCCCGGTGTCCCTGTTGACCCCTCCATTCGCCTGGCACGAAACAGTTACCTTCAAAACAACGCGAATGCCCGATTTACCCATCAATTCGGCCAAAAAGACTCCGCCTTTCTAAATTACAATTACTCGCTGTTGAGAAATGAAGACTCGACCATTCCGGACAACGATGTGCACGCGCCTTCCGGCGGCTTCGCATTCTGGTTCTCGCCGAGGTGGGGCGTTGATGGAAATCTGTCCTATGAGGTCGCCCATTACGAAATCGGTGACGACCTGAAACGGTTTCAAGGTTATGCCAGCCTGAGAAGAAGTCTCACCAAAAACCTCGACGGGTATATCAGGTATTCTCACAGCGATGTTCAGTATGTCGGCGCAACCGAGGACGACCGCACTTACAACCCTTCAGTTGGCGTGGATTACCAGCATACGAATGATATTTCCCTCCTTCTGGATGTCGGTTATTTCCTAAACGACTTCGACTTGAGGTCAGATCAGTCCGGGCTGACCCTGGACGGTCTGCTTCGAAAGCGGTTCCAACGGGGCAGCATCGACGCGACTGCCCGCGGCGGCTACGACTACGCCCTGAGTCAGGCTGAAAACAATGGCTTTCAGTTATATGCCGAGGGAGGGGTCTCGGGCAGTTACCTGTTTACCCGACAATTCAGCGGCAGTCTTTTTGCGTCCTATCGGTACTCCGAATACCCAGATCAATTGCCATCGCGTATCGACAAAACCACTGCCGCCGGTTGTGGCATGACCTCGCAATTGTTCAAATGGATGAGCGCCAGTTTGAACTACTCCTATCGATTTGTCGATTCGGATACCGGCGCGGAATACTCTGAAAACCGTTTGGAATTGAGGTTTTCCGTATTCCCGGTTACGCCGTATCGATGGAATTGAAGCATTCCAACGCACACCTCACATCATTGGTTACCGTCACTACCCATCAAAGGTTTTATCCATTTTCCGATGGGTGAAGGGCCGGGCGCCGGCGCCGGCGTAGTCGGCGACGATATGCCCCTCTCCCACAAGGCGCCACTGGTGGATGACCAGGCCCTCCATACCCACAGGGCCTCGGGCGTGGATCTTGTTTGTGCTGATTCCCACCTCTGCGCCCAGACCGAACCGAAACCCGTCGGCAAACCGACTGCTGCAATTGAGAAACGCATCGGCGGTGTCCACGGTGTTCATGAAACGGATCCCGCGGTCGCGATCACCGGTGACAATCACGTCGGTGTGGCCGGAACCGTATCGGTTGATGTGGTCCACGGCGGCCGCCATGCTGTCCACCACCCGGATGGATAGGATGAGATCGAGGTATTCGGTCCGCCAGTCGGCTTCGGCGGCGGGGGCCGCGTCGATAATCTCCCGAGTCGCGGCGCACCCGCGCAGTTCCACGCCATATCGGGTTAGCGCCGTGGCGGCGACTGGCAGGAACTCTTTCGCGACGTCCCGGTGCACCAACAGCGTCTCTGCGGCGTTGCACACCGCCACGTACTGGCATTTGCTGTCCACCGCGATCCGTACGGCCATGTCGAGATCGGCCGCCCGGTCCACATACACGTGGCAGATGCCGTCGGCGTGGCCGAGGACCGGTATGGTGGTGTTGTCCATGATGTGGCGCACAAATTCGTTGCTGCCCCTGGGGATGATGAGATCTATGTGGGCACCGAGGCCCAGCATGCCGGCAACGTCGTCGCGGGTTTCCATGAGCGACAGCCAGCCCTCGGGCATCCCGGCCGCGAGGCTTGACTCGGTGATGACCTCTGCCAGCACGCGGTTGGTCTCGGCGGCTTCGCTGCCGCCCTTGAGCATGACGGCGTTCCCGCTTTTGAGGCACAGCGCGGAAATTTGCACCAGGGCGTCGGGGCGTGACTCGAAGATGACGCCGATGACGCCGATGGGGCAGGTCACCTTGTAAAGCTCCAGGCCTTGGTCCAGCTCGGTGGCGCTCAAGTTGACACCGATCGGGTCCGGCAAGTCGACGAGGGCGGCGATGCCGCCGATTGCCTCAGTGATTTTAGCATCGTCGAATTTGAGCCGCTTGAGGAGCGGCGGGGCCAAATCTTCGGCAGCGGCCCGATTCAAGTCCGCATTGTTGGCGGCAAGGATGCGCTCGCGGTGCGTGTTCAAGGCGTCGGCGATGGATTCCAGTGCACGGTTTTTCGATAGTCTCTTCAGTGTGGCCAGTTGAATGGCGGCGGAACTGGCGCCGGCAGCGGCGGTGAGCATGTCCATGGGTTAACTCCAAAGGGGTTGATGTTGGGGGCGCGCACCGCAGCGTCCGGCACCGCGAACCCCAATTCCCTGGCGGCATCGGCGATGCGTGTGGTGATGCCGTAGAGGTTGGCGGCGATGTTTTCCACACCCCATGCAAGAATTTGCCGCAATGCGGCCTCGGCGATGGGGGCCAGAATGAAATTGATTCCTTTGCCATGGAAAAAAGATTACCACCCAGGGACTGGATGGCGTCTACAACCAGCGCCGCACCCACGGCTCGGCATTTTTCACCCAACGGGGTGTCATGTCAGTATCCCCGGGTCAGGGCCGCCACGCAGGCGGCCATTTCTTCGTTGGTGCCAATGGTGATGCGGACGAAATCGGAGATGCCCGGTTTGTCGAAGTGCCGCACCAGGATGCCATTTTTTTTGAGGTATTGGTAAACTGTCCGCCCATCTGTGGCTGGTCGCCGTGCAAAAACAAAGTTGGCGGCGCTGGGCAGCACCTCCCATCCCAGGGCCGCCATGTCGGCACTGAATCTTTCCCGGGTGGCCATCACATCCCGGGTGGTGCCGTCATAGTATGCGGCGTCGTCCATGGCCGCGGCGCCGATCGTTTGGGTCAGGGCGCCCAGCGGATAGGAGTTGAAGGCATCCTTGGTGGTATACAGGGCGTCGATGAGCGGTTGACTGCCCATGGCGAACCCCAGGCGGATCCCGGCCAGGGACATGCTTTTGGACAAGGTGCGCACCACCAGGAGGTTGGGATGCTGATCGATGAGGGGCAGGGCGCTGTCGGCCCCGAAGTCCACGTAGGCCTCGTCCACCACCACCACACGGTCCTCCCGATATCGCGACAAAAAGTCGGCGATGGCCGTCCGTGGCAGTGCCATGCCGGTTGGGGCATTGGGATTTGCGAAAATTACGCCGCAGGCGTCGCCATCCAGATACGGCACCAGGTCGATGCCGAAGTCCGGGGCCATGGCGACGCGTTCATGGACGATCCCGTAAAAATCGCAGTAAACCGGGTAGAAACTGTAGGTGTGCTCCGGAAACCGAAGCGGTCCGTTGGTATCGCTGTCGAAAAACGCGAAAAATATGAAGCTCAGCACTTCGTCTGAGCCGTTTCCGGCAAACACCTGCTCGGGGCGAACGTTGTAGCGGTTTGAGATGCGGGCTCTCAGGTGCGTGAACTGTGGATCCGGATACCGCCGCAGCGCCTCGACATCGGTGGCGGCAACCGCTGCGGCCACCCGGGGCGACGGGGGATAGGGATTCTCGTTGGTGTTGAGCTTGATGTAAGCCCTGTCCTGGGGCTGCTCCCCCGGGACGTACGGGGTCAGGCTGGCAAGACGCTGGGATAGCATGGGTTCTCCTAAGACATCGCACCTCTAAAATCAGCGGATCTAATAAACCATCGGCAGGACGAAGGCAATAACTGCACCCTTGATCTTTCCGCGGTCTGCACTATTAGTTGATTTCCATCCGTGAGAGGCCTCATGCGTTCTCTGCCTCGATGAGAGAGGGCTGGGGTGAGGGTGAAAGCATACCGGTAAGTAAAAACAATCTAATACCGGCCCGCCCCCCCCTTATCTCCTCCCTTTCGCGGAGGATTATTCATGGCTGGGCTATTTATTCATTACGCCGTAGCGGACGCGGCGAACTGCTTCAATCCAGTTTGGAGAAAACGATGCCCGCTTCGGACACCCCATGGTTTCTTTTCATCCTGCTGGCGGTGTGGGTGGCGCTGACGGTGGCCACCCTCGAGCCTTCTGCAACGCCTGGGGTTCCCCGTTTTGTCCAAACCGATGACGGATCGCTGGCCGATACCAATACCGCGCTGGTGTGGCGGCCCGGTCCTGACCGGTCCATGTCGTGGGCGGCAGCCAAGGACTGGGTCGCTGCCATGGCCAAAACCGACTACCGCTGGCGGATGCCCACCATCGAGGAAGTGCGCTCCCTGAGTCATGACGGCGTTGGCTCGACCCTCCTGGCAGACGCATTTCAGAGCACCGGGTATTGGGCCTGGGCCGCGGATGAGAGCGGCAGCCCGGCACGCTGGCTGTTCAGCTTCAGTTACGGCGGTGAAGGCTGGAACGGCGCACCCCCGCCAGACGGCGGCAGGGCCTTTGCCGTGCGCGTCCCGTCCCGATGAGCCTGTCGCCCTGCCAGTGGTTGCCATCACTACATTCACTTTTTTGTCGGGTAATCTTCTCTTGATCGAACCGGTCACGAATGGCTAATGCCATCCTCTGATTCGGGGTCATCCCACGAAGAACTGAACCACGAGCAGCGCGGCGAGGACCGCCAGGAGCCGGCGAAGCCATCTGCGGTAGGTTGTTGCGGGGATTCGATCCCGAATGCGCATTCCCGCCAGCATCACCACCAGCCCCAATCCGGCCAACGGCAGCGACTCCTTGAGGGTTCCGAAAGTCATCAGCCCGGCCTGTACCAATACCGCCCCCTGCACCAGCTTGCCGAAAAGAAAGCAAAAATTGAACACCTGAATCATCACGGTCTTGGGCATACGAACTTCCAGCGCGAAAATGATCAGCGCCGGCAGCATCACGTTCACCGTGCCAGCCAGCAGCCCCGCAATAAGTCCAAAGACGGCGAATGCCAGACGGGGCCTTTGATGCACCCAGTAGAAACCGACACCCAGGCGTTCGGCATTGAGGTACACCACCAGCATGAGAGCCAGCATGGGGCGAAAGGGTTCCGGTGAGACTACCACGAGGAGCTGGGTGCCCAGGGCGCTGCCGATCATACCGTAAACTGCCAGCGGCCAATACACGGCGATACTCCGGCGCCACTGCCCCCCGCTGAGGATATTGGCCACATTGATCACCATCGTCGGTATGACCAGCAACAGAATGGCACTGCGCACATCGGTGAATATGGCCAACAGCGGGGTGGCGATGAGGGGAAAACCGATGCCGATGGTGCCATGAACCAGGGCGGCAAAAGCGATGATGACCGTGTCGATGATGACTTGTGCGCCAAAGGGCAAACAAAATGGCATCTAAATCCCCAATCCTTAGAATTCACAGGTAGTTATGTCTGAAAACATAGGGTTTTTCTTATAAATTTTTAATAATATCAGTATGTTGGAAATTGTATGCCAGCTTGTTTATGCAACAATGGGGCACAATCTGCAACGAGAGCCTTATACCCAGTATGCACCATTCATGAAAGCAATTCGGTGGCGTATCTCAATCAGACGCCCTATCTGTCAATTGCCCCGCTGTGGATTTCATGGTAGCCGGCGCCCACCGGCTTTGATATGAACCAGCACGATGCGTGAAGGCGGATGTGGATGGTCGGACCGTGTTGTCGGCGGTGGATCTGGCAGGACGGCAAGCGTTCAATCGAAGGGCACCAACGGAGGCAGGAATGGGGTATTCACCCGGATGGAAGGGGCAGGCCGCTTATGGCGGCGATGGCTGGCAGCCGCGGCGCGGCACGCTGCGCGATGACATTGGCAAGCGGTGGGGCGCGTGCGGCATGAATACCGAATGGGGCCCCTTAGAGGCCGTCCTTTTGCACGAACCCGGCGCCGAACTGGCAGCGGCGGCGGCCGACCCCAATGCGGCCCAGATGCTGGCCCCGCTGGATGTAGAACGCGCGGCGGCCCAGCATCGGGCGCTGGCCGCAGCGTACAGCGCGGCAGGCGTTTCGGTGACCTATCTGCAGCCGGAACCGCCGGTGTCCCCCAACCAGATGTTTATGGCCGACCTTTTTTTCATGACCCCCGAAGGCGCCGTCCTGGCGCGGCCGGCCTCCATGGTGAGGGCCGGCGAGGAGCGGGACACGGCCGCACGGCTGGCCGCCGACGGAATCCCCATCTTGCGCACCATTTCCGGGGACGGCGTCTTCGAAGGGGCGGATGCCCTGTGGGTGGACCCCCGGACGGTGATGGTCGGAAGGGGACTGCGGACCAACGATGCGGCCGTCCAGCAATTGATACACGTGCTGGCACCCATGGGGGTCGACGTGCATACCGTGGAACTTCCCCCGGGAACGATGCACCTCATGGGGATGCTGCGAATCCTGGATCGGGATCTGGCTGTGGCCTGGCCCGGACGCTTGGCGCCGGAAGCAGTGACACTTCTGGAGCGACGCGGACTCACGGTGGCCTTTATTCCCAGTGAAACCGAGGCCTACGAGGGTTTTTCGCTCAACGGGGTCGCCCTGGGGCCTCGGCAGTTCCTCATGCCGGACGGAAACCCGAAAACCCGGGCATTTTACGAGGGGCTGGGTATCGCCTGTACCTGTGTGGCGGTGGATGAGCTCATCAAGGCCGCCGGTGCGGTGGGGTGCTTGACCGGCGTGGTTCACCGGCGTCCATCTCCCCATCCCTTTCCCTGAGGCGTTGGGCGATTCGCGAAAGACTTTCGGTAACGGCTGGCGCCGTTGCAGCCAAATGCCGCTAAAAAACGCCCTGCTGGCCCACTCGTACCAGATGGTCTCGCCGTTGTATTCACCAAGACTGTGATGGAGAACATGGCGGGGCTGCCCGTCTTATCGAAGACCCGGCACAGCATGATCTGGGATCGCAGATGGTTTTTGGGCGCTGACAGATCGGGGCCGTCGAGGATGCGTCCGATTTTAGGCGGACCTGTCGGGACTCCGGCCGGGTCAAGCGCGGCGCTTGCGGGCACCCAGGACGTCGATCATGGAGTAGACGCGTCCGGTGGCGCCTGCGGCGACCCTGTCGGCCAGGAAGGTGGCGGCATCCAATGTGCCGTGGGCGTAGACCTCACGGCCATTGATGTTGTGTGTAAAGGCCAGAGCGACCGTGCCGTCCGCCGAGGTGAGGCTGTAGGTGTGCCACCCGTGTCCGCCCAGGTATGCTTCGGGAACACCCCAATCGCGTTGCTGGATATCCGGGTCTCGTTCCTTTTCAATATCCAAAACACTGAAATCCACCCCCAGCCGGTTGAAACTGCTCACCACGGCTTTGGCGGTGCCACTGGTGTCGGCCTTGCCCTGCTGGTGGCTTTCCCGAACCGTGAGGCGGTAACCGGTAAACATGCCGGGAAACTGTTCGGCGGCATATTCCAGCATGGCCTGAAAACCCACGATGGGGGGCGCCATGTTGGGGGCGATGACGGCGGACACCGCGGAAGCCGCAACGGTTTCCACCAGTGCCGCCCGATTCCCGCCCGTGGTGCCCATGACAAACGGCAACCCGTTGCGACAGTAAAACACCGCGTTGTCGTTGACCGCCGTCGGGTGGGTGAAGTCGACGGCAATGAGGGTCCCGTCGGCAGCTGCCGTCACGGCTGGAAGGGCATTCTCGCGGTCTCCGGGGCGAATCAATGCGATGTCCTGGCCGGCCACCGTGATACGGTCGTCGGTGATCTCAGGGCCGGTGAAGGAAAACGGCACGAGCTGAAACCGGTCGCTGGCAGCAAGGTGCCGGGCGATGGTCGTGGCCACTTTTCCGGGCAGGCCGTTCATCATTATTGACAGTGGGCTCATGGGGTCCTCCCTGTGTCGTGGCGGCGGCCTTCCGAAGCAGGGTACTGGGACACCAATGCCTCGATGAGGCCGGTCAGCCGGGGGTGTGCCGGTGTCTCAAGCGCCGCCAACAATCGGCGGAGCCGGTTTAGGGCCACCGGAATGTAGGTTGAAAACGTGGCTTTGCCCTTGATGCGCCACAAAAACCCGAAAGCGCCCAGCGCCTGCAACAACCGGCAGATGGACACCTGGTGAAATCCAGTGCGAAAGCGCGGTGGATCCACGGGCAGCGCGCTCGCCGTCCGTTCCACAGCATAATCCAAGAGCGCCTGGGTCAGCGACGGCGGCAGGTCAACATAAGGGTCGTTCAACAGGGCTGCCAGGTCGTACTGAATCGGCCCGCGGCGGCCGCCTTGGAAATCGATGATGCGGATCGCATCCCCGCAGACCAGGATGTTTCGGGATTGAAAATCGCGGTGCATGAAGCCGTCCACCCCATTCGCCAGTGCCGCGTCGGCCAGCGCGGAAAACTCCGGCAACAGGTCGTTGAACGGCAGATGCATCCCGGCGACGCCCTCAACGAAGGCCTCCATAAAATACCGGCATTCCTTTTCCAGGATGAGGCGACGGTCATAGGCGGGAGTCTGCCACGCCCAGCTGTCGTCAAATCCGTTCATGCCAGTTGTGGCCATGTGAATCCAAGCATCAATGATTCGGCGGTAGCGCTGCAGCGCCGCCGCGTGGCCCACGGCCCCGCGCTGGAGGTCGCGGAGAACCGCCGTTTGCAAATGAAGGTCGCCGGCGTCTTCCATGATGACCAGGCCGGAAAACGCGCAGGCCGCAACGATCCGGGGCACGGGCACGCCTTGCCGACAAAGATGGCGGCCGAGCTGGATGCATGCATCGGCCTCGGTGATGCCGTTCGGGCGATCGCGGATGCCGTGATCGACCATCACCAAACTGTCCTTTGCCATGCGTAGCCTGAACCAGCGGCGATCCGATCCGTCTCCGGTCATGGGTTCACGGCGGATGTCATCGGTTCCCGCACGGCTCCCGAATGCAGTATCCAATGCCAGGGGCAACAGGGCATCCAGTGAGGCCTTCCGGTAATGTGCCGGCGTGCCGGTATCGATCCAGTACGCGTCACCCGCATCCCAGGCGGTGACGGGCAGCCCTGCCGATACCATTTCCCGATAGGCGTCGATGCTGGAACTGGCGCCCGTCTTCGGAACAAAATCGCGAAACACGGGCTGGATGACTTGAATGCCCGTAAACGTGCATCGCTTCGCCGAGGCCACGTCGGCTAGCTGGGCGCAGGCGTTAAACCCGAGCACGGCACCATCGGGGGCTACGCACACGCTGTTGATGGGTGGATAATCAACGCACACCAGTGTGGCTGCCGCCCCGCGCCTGTCATGGATGTCCATGACCCGCCTGAGATCGATGTCGGTCACCACATCCCCGTTGATCACCACCAGGGGCGCCGCCCCCCACCACGCGGCGATGTTTTTCAAGGCACCGCCGGTTCCCAGGATTTCCGGCTCGTGGGTCACGAACACCGGCACCGGGTAGTCCCGGGCCGCGATGTGATCGTGTATTTGATGATGCAGGTGGTGGGTATTGACCATGATGGCCTCGACGCCGGCGGCCGCCAGCATGGCAATGGAGCGATCGATGAGCGGCACGCCCCCGATGGGAAAGAGCGGCTTGGGGGTGTGCAGCGTTGCAGGGCGCAGCCGCGTGCCGAGACCGGCCGCCAGGATCATGGCTTTCATGGTGTCGTCGCCGTTGGGTGAATGTGGGCTCAGGCGGGCAGCACCTGCAGGGCGCGCTGGATGCGCTCCTCGTATGCCTCGATTTCATCGATGTCTTCGCTGCCGGCGATGCCGCGACTGAGGAAGTAATCCACGGCATTCTTGTAGGTGACCTTCGACAATGCTTCCTTTCTTTCAACCGCTTCGTTTTTGTACATGCGATTGCCCAGGGATTCAACTTTTTTGAGGCGATCCTTGGCGGCCACCTTTTTGCGCGGCGTGCTTTTGAAATACGCCAGGGTGATTCGGTAGGACTCGAAGAAGGCGGCCATGAAGAGGGCGACGAGCTTGAGCTTTCTGAATCCCAGAGAAGTCAGATTGTAGGTGTCGGGCATGCTGGGGTGCGGCATGAGCACGGCATCCTCCTCGAACATGGCAATGGCCTGGCGTATATGGTGCTCGGGGGGGTGATTCGTGTCGTAGGCGAACTCGTTCTTGAAGAGGTCCTGAAAAAAGGCGTAGTCGTCGAGAAGGTCCCTGGCGTCGAATTGGAAGGCATCCCGCAGCAAGATGGCCAGCGCAGTGAATGCCGGCGTGACAAAGAAGGCGATGCAGTTGTTTTTGTAGTATTCCAGGTTGGGCCGCTTGTTTTCGATGACCGCATAGACCCGATTGTCTTCTTCTTCGTCTTTTCCCAACTCGAAGCGTTCGACGAATTTCCGCTGAACATAGGTATCCAATGTCTGCTGAATGGCCCGCTCCGCATCGATCACGAGCGTGTCCGACAAGGTGGCGCCGAGTCGGTCCAGATATTTGAGATAGGTGTTGACGTGGAACATCAAGTGCTCGTGGGAAATGCGCCGTTTGGTGGTATTGAGCAGCGCCCCGGACACCACGGCATGGGGGGTGACCACCGACACCCGGTTGATGGCGCTGATGACCCGGTGGCCGAGATTTCGGATCAGAGAAGCCTCCTCCGCGGGGGGTAGGCTGTCCGACTGGGTGTCCATCCGATCCAGGAAATCGCGGAATCCGATAGGCTCATGAAACTTGATGTACACTCGGCCATAGCGTTTCTTGAGAAACCGCCTTGCCTTGATGACCTGCTTGAGGTTTTCCACTTCCTTCGCGCCGCCTTCCAGTTCATGCAGATAGGCGCTCTCTTCCAGAACCCGATCGTAGCCGATGTAGACCGGCACCAAAATGAGATCCTCGCAGGCGCCGTTCTTAAAGGCCTCGATGATGATGGATAACAAGCCCAGTTTGGGAAGAATCATCTTGCCGGTTCGGCTGCGGCCGCCCTCGATGAAGAATTCCAAGTTGTTGCCGTCTTCAAGGACCCGGTAAATGTATTCGGCGAACACGCGGGAGTACAGCTGCTGGCCCTTGAACGTGCGGCGGATGAAGAAGGCGCCGCCGCTTCGGAACAGGGGGCCCAGGGGCCAGAAGCTCAGGTTTTTACCGGCGGCAATGAGCGGGCAGTGCATGTTGTTGTGAAACAGTGCGTAGGAAAGGAGCAGGTAATCAATGTGGCTCTTATGGCTGGGAATCAGGATCAGGGGCGCTCTTTGTGAGAGGTGCTTGGCGCGATCCATGCCCTCTTGATCGATGGTGAGCCCCTCGAACAAGGTCGTCGATAACCAGCGGACGATGATTTCGAAAATACGGATCATGGTCATGTGCTGGTTGGCTGAGATTTCATCCAAGTATCTGTCGGCGTCCTTGCGCACCTCGTAAATGGGCTTGCCGTGGGCCTCGGCATACTCCTTCATAAATCGACGCATCCGTTCGGCGGTGAGAATAATTTCCTTGAGTTCTTCCCGGGATTTCACCACAGGGCCGACGATGCTGGTCTGGTGGCGGTTGAGTTGGGCCAGCAGCCGCTGCCGGATATCAGCGGCCAGTTGTTCGTCAGGCCGCGTGTCGCCGGTTGTTTTCTCGAGGTGAACCTCAAGGTTGAACGGCGCTGAGACTTCGACAAGAATTTTCTCGGATCGTCTGAGAAGCGTTCCCCATCGCCTGAGCAGTCCGGGCCGCAGTTCGGTCCCGAAGATTATGTCCAGTACGGAGGGCACGGAGCGCGCCGGGCTTTTGCCAAACAGCATGAGCAAGGGGACGATGACAACGGGGCGGTCGATTTTCCGCTGCAATTCAATCAGGTACCGGAGGGGATCGGGCTTTGACTTTACAAAGCGGCGGTAAAATCCCTCTTTTTCCACCAGGAAGAGCATCCCCGCCGCACCGCCGGTCAGGCAGGAGTCAAAATAGCTGTTGGTGAAGGGGTCGGGGAGGCGGCGATGCCGCAGAAAGAAATCGATCTTGGCCAGGGCGATGCGAAACAGTCGCGTGATTGACTGATGGCTGTAGATGCGATAATCGAACGCGACTTCAGGCACCGGCGCCTGCAATTCTCGAAACCGCGTGTGGTAAAACAGATAATCGAAACGGCTTTTGTTCTTCGCCGCATACACCACCACAGCGTTCGTTGGCAGGCTGTGGAGAACCGCGGTCTGGGAGTCCGGAACGCGGATGCCCGAATAAACACTTTTCAGAAGCACGTTGGTGAGTTTCCCCGGTGGGTTGGGAAGGATGCAGGCATGGTGATCGTGGGTGCCACCGAGCAGGCAATTCACCATGCGGTTCCAGCGGGTGCGCAGGCCGGATGCTGAGGACGCCGTTTCAGAGGGTTCTGGCGTTTCCGGAGCGTTCATGGGGTGATCCATTTCATTCATTTGTCAGTTGGCGGTAATCCGGGGCATGCAAACGGGTGAGGGTGGTAAGGCCAAACACCGATCCATAGCGGCGCCTCAAACTACCAGATCTCAGAAACCGAATCAACGGTGATCCCCGGCGCTAAAAATTGCCTTGTCTAAACAACACCCCTATGGTATTTTCCGAACTTGATTGCCGTCGGGAGAGAGGGTTTCAGCGTGTAACCACCGATTTTCGCGCGTTGTCCCCCCAAAAGCCGCGTTCGCCCCCCCGCTGCGGCTCGGATCAGTCACGGAGATAGCACGCATCCACTTAATTATACTAAGGAATAAAGGAGGTTAGGGTTTATGAAAACGTTAATTGGCGGTGCCGTCGCAGCTGTCTTGGGACTCATTGGGCTGTCCGTATGGTTCGTAGAATTCCTCCAACTCTTGGCCGGAGCGGTGCCGATTATGCTGCTGCTCGGTGGCGGCCTGGCGCTCTATCTGGGGTTTGACGAACTCAAAGACACATGGAAGAAAGACGATGGGGTTGATCCGGTCGACACGGGTGACGGCGTCGACAAATACAAAGATGAAATCGCTGATCTGAAACAGCAAATTGAAGCGCTGAAGGCAGAAAAAGCCTAACCGGCACTTTCCGCAAACTTTTGCCATTGCGCATCGACGCCCCGGGGTGCCGTCCCGGGGCGTTTATATTTTCTGCGTTCGATTGACTGGACCCCATCGTTGCATAAGCAAAATGGCCTACAATTTCCAGAGAACTGAAATTTTCAAAAAATCATAAGCGGGCAATGCGAGGGTTTCGGTCACGCTTTTCTCATTGGGGCGTCTCGGCAAAGGGATAGCGTGCCACCGCGTGAAGGCGCTCCGTGTAGGCCGCCAGGTCTTTCCGCCAGCCGGCCATGAGATCCACCACCGGAGTCCCGGATGCCAGGGCGATGCGCAGCGTCGGATCACCCAGGATCAAATCGATGGGCATTCGGTCGTATTCATACTCATAGGGCGGCGGCTGCCACTGGAATCGGTCTCCGTGGCAGTGGATCACCGCCCGGAGCAGTTCCAGGGAGAGCGGGTAGGGCTGGTAGCGGGATGGATTCGTCACATGGATGTGAAATCCGTGGCAGGGGGTGTCGCGCCACTTGTTCGAGGTGGGCTGGAACACCACCGGCCTCAGGATTACGCCTTCGGTCAGCTTTGGGTCCAAGTCTGCCGCGATGGCCTGGGAATCGATAAACGGAGCGCCGAATTGCTCGAACGGCAGGGTGGTGCCGCGGCCTTCGGAGATGTTGGTCCCCTCCCAAATCACCTGACCCGGGTAAACCAATGCAGACGCAGGGGTCGGCAGGTTCGGCGAGGGCGCTACCCATGGCAAGCCGGTATCGGTAAACCGCATGGATCGCTGCCATCCGTCCATTGAGATTACGATCAGGTCGGCGTCAATGCCAAAGGTCGTATTGAATAGGACCGCCGCCTCTGCCGTCGTGAGCCCATGGCGCATGGGAATGGGAAAACGGCCCACAAAACTGGCGCATGACGGATGCAGCAGATTGCCTTCCAGCGTTACGCCGTCAACCGGATTGGGGCGGTCCAGCACGGCCACCCGCTTGTCCAGAGCTGCGGCCGCCTCCATGCAGTAGGACAAGGTCGTGAGGAAGGTGTACACCCGCGTTCCCACGTCTTGAAGGTCCACCAACAGGATGTCGATGGGGGATAGCATGTCGGCCGTGGGGCGGCGGGTATCGCCGTAAAGGCTGAAGACGGGCAGTTCCAGTAGAGGATCGGTCATGTGACCCGATTCCACCATGTTATCCTGTTTTTCCGCAAAAAATCCGTGCTGGGGGGCGTACAGCGCCTTGAGTTGGCCGGGAAACCGGCGGGCAATGACCTCTCGGGCGTGCCGGTAACCGGTATCGACGGCCGCCGGGTTGCACAGCAAACCCAGCCTCGCACCCCGAATCCAGGGGGGCGGGTCTTCGACAAGATGCAAAAGACCTGTTCGTACTGCAGTCATGACAACCGCCGGTTGGAAGGATCAGGGCCAGTCAGACGTTTCCCGAAAGCGCCTCGTTACCTATCACAACCGGTGACAATGAAAAAGGCTGCAAACGCGTACGCCGGCCCGCGGCCCCATCCCGCCGCGGGGCATCGCCCCAGGGTGCGGATCGCTCAGATTCCTTGACAAACGCCGGGCTACCGCCTAAACAATCCCCTTTGTTTCGCGACGTTCGACGGGGGTGAGCAGGTGGGGGACATCATTGATCTATCGGGTATCAACGCCATCGTCGGCACTTACGGCAGCGGCAAGACCGAAGTGAGCATCAACCTGGCCCTTCAGGGAAAGGCTGCGGGCAAAGATGTGGCCGTGGCCGACCTCGATTTGGTAAATCCCTATTTCAGAACCCGGGAGGCGCGCCTGACGCTCAATCGGATGGACGTGGATATTGTACTGCCGCCCTTGGCGTATCTCAACGCGGATCTTCCCATTCTGACGCCGGCGGTGAGCGGCTTGATCCGTGCGCCGCGGGAACTGACGATATTGGATCTTGGCGGTGAAGACAACGGTGTCACGGTGCTGGCGGCACTGGCGGACAGTCTGTCTGATCAAGACCTCCAGGTCTGGCAGGTGATCAACCCCTATCGGCCGGGGGCGGACAAAATCGAGGGGTGTCTCGCCCTCGAAGCGCAAATTCAGCGCAAGGCCCGGGTGGCGGTGACGGGCTATATCGGTAATGCACATATGCTGGCCGATACTTCGATTGACGATATTCTAGCGGGCCACCGGTTCTGCCGGAAACTGGCAGACACCGCTGCAAAACCCCTGTGCTTTGTGACCGCTCCGGCCCAGTTGCTGCCGGCGCTGGGCGCCCACAGGCTCAGTTGCCCGGTGTTGGCTATTTACCGGCAGCTGGTGCCTCCCTGGCTTAAGCCGGTGGCCGTGGCCCACTGAACACCGGTTTGCCACGGCGTAGACGCAGCGCCGCGGTGAGCCTGATGGTGTCGGACAACCGATAACAAATTCATCCCCCGCCGCGGGGATGGGAGACATTTCTACGATAAGGAGAGCACGCATGGCGTATCGACACACCATCGATCGGGAACGCTGCAAGGGCTGTGGCCTTTGTGTGACCGTGTGCCCCAAGAATGTGCTGGAGATATCCACGGAGGGCAATACGCGGGGGTATTTCCCCGCCTATCAAGCACGGCCCGACGACTGCATCCATTGCACCGCCTGCTGTATCATGTGCCCGGACGTGGCGATCACCATTGACCAAACGCAAGACGAGTCGGCATCCCAGTAAGGCGTGGAGGAGAACATGGCCAAAGTACTGATGAAGGGAAACGAAGCAATCGGCGAAGCCGCCATCCGGGCCGGGTGCCTGAATTATTTTGCCTACCCCATTACGCCGCAGTCAGAGGTGGCAGAATATCTGGCGCATCGCCTGCCTGAAGTGGGCGGCGTTTTTCTGCAAGGCGAAAGCGAGGTGGCGGTGGGATACATGATCTTCGGCGCCTCCGCTGCCGGGGCTCGCGTGATGACCACCTCCTCCAGTCCCGGGATCAGCCTGATGAGCGAAGCCATCAGCTACATCGCCTGTGCGGAGTGCCCGGCGGTCTTTGTCAACATCATGCGCGGCGGTCCCGGTCTGGGCGGCATCCTGCCCTCTCAGGGGGACTATTTCCAGTCGACCAAAGGCGGCGGGCACGGCGACTACAGATTGCTCGTCATGGCACCCGCTAGTGTTCAGGAAGCCGTGGAAATGGTCATGCAGGCCTTCCCGCTGGCGGAAAAGTACCGCAATCCGGTAATGATACTGGGAGATGGTCTCATCGGTCAGATGATGGAGCCGGTGGCGTTCCCTGATGGTCTGGCCGCCGAGCCGACCAACAAGGACGACTGGGCCACCAACGGCATGGATACCCGCAATAGCGATCGCCGAAACTTGGTGAAATCGCTTTTTCTGGATTCGGATCAGCTCAATTCCCACAACCTGAAACTCAAGGCCAAATATGAGCGCATGCGCCGTGAAGAGGTCCGCTACGAGCCGTACAACCTCGACGGCGATTACCAGGCGCTGATTGTCAGCTATGGCACCATGAGCCGCGTCTGTCGCACTGCCATCGACAACCTGAAGGCCGATGGGGTGGAGGTCGGCATGATCCGACCCCAGACCCTGTTTCCTTTCCCCAAGGCCGCCGTTCATGCCGCCGTCGGCAAAGACTGCTGCAAGGTGGTGCTGAGTATTGAGATGAGCATGGGACAGATGGTCGAGGATGTTGAGCGCAGCGTTTTTGGCCAGCGCCCGGTGACATGGTACGGCAAATGCGGTGGAGAAGTGCCGTCACCGGAGGAAGTCATGGAAGCGGTCTTGGAGCAGATCCGCTAAACCGAAGCGATTCGGGCGTTGCCCGCAAGGAGACGATTATGGGGAAAGCCTTCCACAAACCTGAAGCCCTCTCCGATGCCTACACCCACTACTGCCCGGGGTGTACGCATGGCGTGATTCACCGGCTCATCGCCGAGGTCATTGACGAACTGGGTATCCGTCGGCGAACCGTGGGCATCGCCCCCGTGGGGTGCTCCGTGTTGGCTTACAATTACTTTACCTGTGATTTCCAGGAAGCCGCCCATGGCCGTGCCCCGGCCATGGCCACCGGCATCAAAAGGGTCCGCCCGGACCTCATGGTGTTCACCTACCAGGGGGACGGTGACCTGGCCAGCATTGGAATGGGGGAAATCATCCACGCCGCCAACCGGGGGGAAAAGTTCACTTCCGTCTTTGTCAATAACGCCATTTATGGGATGACCGGCGGGCAGATGGCGCCCACGACGATGCCCGACCAAAAAACCTCCACCTCGCCTTTCGGCCGCAACGTCGAAGACGTCGGTATGCCCATCCAGATGGCCGAATTACTTGCCGCGCTGAAAACCCCGGGATACATTACCCGCCAGACGGTATTGCGCCCCAAATACATCACCAAGGCGAAGAAGGCACTGAGGAAAGCGTTCACCTACCAGGCCGAGGGGCGATGCTTCAGTTTTGTCGAAATGGTCAGCAACTGTCCCACCAACTGGGGAATGACGCCCATGCAGTCGATTGAATGGGCCGAAACCGTGCTGCTCGATTATTACCGGCTGGGAGATAAAAAGACTCCGGAGGATGTCTGAGAACACCTGACCACAGTGCACCGGATTACGTCCATGGGGGAGAAAGATCATGCAGAATGAAGTGATGTTTGCCGGGTTCGGCGGGCAGGGGATCCTGCTCAGTGCGAAGATATTGGCTCAGGCTGCTATGGACGCCGGTTATGAAGTCGTGTGGATTCCGTCGTACGGACCGGAGATGCGGGGCGGCACCGCCTACTGCACGGTGGTCATCAGCGACCGACCCATCGGCTCGCCCATTATCAAAAATCCGCGCCACCTAGTGGCGATGAACCGGCCGTCTTATGAAAAGTTCGCTCCCGTGGTTAAAGCCGGCGGCGTGATTCTTTCCAACAGTTCACTGGTGCCGGTTTCCGTCGAGCGGGGGGATGTGGATGAGATCCGAGTCCCCGTAGGCGAAGTGGCCCAACGCGTGGGCAACATCCGCGCGGCTAATATCGTGGCGCTGGCCGCATTCGTGGCCCGCAGCAAAATTGTTGACATCGAGACTTTGAGAAACTGTGTCCGGTCGGAATTTTCGAAAAAACCAAAGCTCATCGATGTCAATATGTCTGCCATCGATGCAGGTGTTGCCGAAGCGGCCTCTGCATGACGCCGCTTGCCGCGTTACCCGCAAAGCCACTTGTCATCACCATCGACGGCCCCGCCGGGGCCGGCAAGACCACCGTCAGCCGGAAACTGGCCGAGCGCCTTGGCTACCGGACCGTGGATACCGGCGCCTTGTATCGCGGCGTGGCCGTGGCGGTGAAACGGCACGGGGTCACGCCAAACGACCGCAAGGGCCTCGAGAAACTTTGTTCCCGGCTCGAACTGGATCTTGTCCAAGCAGATGACGGGCTGCGTCTCCACCTCGACGGACGGGACGTGACAGATCAGATTCGTTCGCCGGAGATCACCATGCTCGCTTCAGCCGTGTCGGCGCAACCGGTGGTGAGAGACTGTCTGCTACGCCTCCAGCGGCGGCTGGGTGAGGCCCGCGCCGTCGTTTTCGAAGGCCGCGATATGGGGACGGTGGTGTTTCCCCAGGCGGATGTAAAATTCTTTCTCACGGCAGACCTGAGCACGCGCGCCAGAAGGCGGTTCGCTGAATTGGGCGCAGATTCCAACCTTCCCCTCGAAACGGTGGCCGCCGATATGGCACAGCGCGACCAGAACGACAGCGCGCGCGACGTTGCGCCCCTGCGTCCGGCCGACGACGCGATCCCTATCGACGCCACCCACCTGGATATCGATGCCGTCATCGAGGTGATGCTGGGGCACATCCGTCGGTGCACCTGAAGGGCGTTTCGCCTGAAATTTTCCCATTGTTTTTTAGCCATACGTCTGTTAAGCGGAGCGTTTATGCCAGCCTATCTCAACGGCTGACAAATAAAATAGGTGAAGGGAGTCAACACTCAATGGAAGAACAAGAAAAAAAAGACATCATCAACCCTGAAGAACCAGTGACCGACACAGTGGCCAATGCCCCGGCCGATGGGCCCGCGGGTGGTCACGAGGACGACGAAGAGAGCATGGAAAGCCTCATGGAGCTCTATGAAGAAAGCTTCAAGCGATTTGCGGAAGGCGAAGTCGTGTCCGGCAAGATTATCTCCGTCGATCGAGATCACGTGCTCGTGGACATCGGCTACAAATCCGAGGGCCAGATTCGGCTGTCGGAGTTTGCCGCCGAAGACGGGACGGTCAGCGCCAGTATCGGCGATGCCGTCGAAGTCATGGTGGAGTGGTGGGACGACGAAAACGAAGTCGTCGTTCTTTCCAAAGAAAAGGCCGAAAAGGTCAAAGTATGGGAAGAAATCAAGGTCGCCTACGACAGCGACGACACGGTCACCGGTGTCATCACCGCACGGGTCAAAGGCGGTTTTTCCGTCGACATCGGAGTTCAGGCGTTCTTGCCGGGTTCTCAGGCGGATTTGCGTCCCATTCGCAATCTCGACGACATGGTCGGAAAGACCTTCGAGTTCAAGATTCTCAAATACAATCGGAAACGCAGCAACATTGTCCTTTCCCGACGGGTCCTCTTGGAGACGGAGCGGGAAGAAAAGCGGGCGGCCACGCTGACCTCCATCCACGAGGGAAAGGTTGTCAACGGTGTGGTCAAGAATATCACCGAATACGGCATTTTCGTGGATTTGGGAGGCGTCGACGGCCTGCTTCACATCACCGACATTTCCTGGGGAAGGGTCAAGCATCCTTCGGAGTTGTTCGGCATCAGCGATGAGATCACCGTAAAAATCCTGAATCTGGATCTGGAAAAAGAGCGGGTATCGCTGGGTATGAAGCAATTGACACCGGACCCGTGGACCACGGCGGCCGGCCGTTATCCCGTCGGCGCCCGCGTCACCGGGCGCGTCGTTTCCCTCACCGATTACGGCGCGTTTGTGGAACTGGAAGAAGGTATCGAAGGCCTCATTCACGTCTCCGAGATGTCCTGGACCCGAAAGGTCCGCCATCCTTCCAAGGTGGTGTCGGTCAACGACGAGGTCGAGGCCGTGGTGCTGGACATCAAACCTGACAACCGGCGGATTTCCCTCGGGATGAAGCAGGTCGAACCCAATCCCTGGGACGTCATCAGCGAGAAGTATCCGGTGGGCACCACCATCGAGGGCAAGATTAAGAATATCACCGATTTCGGGATTTTTATCGGTATCGACGAGGGCATCGACGGCCTGGTGCATATTTCCGACATTTCCTGGACCAAGCGTATCAAGCACCCTTCTGAAATCTACAAAAAGGGCGACTTGGTCCAGGCCATCGTCCTGGACATCGAAAAGGGGCAGGAACGGTTCTCGCTTGGCATAAAGCAGCTTCAACCCGATCCATGGTCCACCGTTGCCGATCGCTACGAAGTAGGCAAGGAGATCACCGGAACTGTGACCAATGTAACCGACTTCGGTATTTTTGTAGAGCTCGAAGAAGGGATCGAGGGTCTGGTGCACGTATCCGAAATCAGCAAAGAGAAAATCAAAACTCCCGTTGGCGCATACGCCTTGGGGGATGTGATCACGGCACGGGTGATGAACATCAACAGCGATGAGCGTCGGATCGGACTCTCCATCAAACGTCTTGAAATGGAGGACGATCAGTCTATCCTGAGTGATTACGTCAACAACATGAAGCCGGCCACCTCCACGTTCGGTGAAATTCTAAGGGAAAACCTTCAGGAGAAGTTAAGCGAAGCTCGAGGCAGCGGCGCTGCCGAGGAATCCACGGAAGCTGCGGCCGATGACGCTGCGATCATCGATGATGCTGATGAGGCTCAGGAGACCGCGGAGCCGGTGGCGGCGGACCCGCCTGAGACGGCCCCGGATGCCGTGGGTCCCTCCGACGACGATGCTTCTGATGACACTTCGGAGAAGAACGGCTAGCCGGTCTTGCGGCACGACGACCGATCATTGCGGGGCGGAGCGCGGGTCGCTCCGCCCCATTTTGTTTTCCCGCGGCGGTGACACATCTCCGGCGGTGGGGCGCCGCAGCGATACACTGGGGAGGTACCCATGTTTTCACGTCGACATCCGTTTCTGTTTTTCCTAATTGTGATGAGTGCCATCTCCGGCACCGTGGTGTTGGCGCTGATGGCCGCCCTGATCCTCAGCGCCGGCGATGGGGGGTTTGACTTTGGAGACAAAGTGGGCGTCGTGGAGATTAGCGGCGTTATCGCCGATGCCCGCGACACCCTGGATCAGCTCGACCAGCTCAGAAAGGACGCCCACGTCAAGGCACTGGTGGTGCGCATCGATTCCCCCGGCGGGGCTGTGGGTCCCTCCCAGGAAATCTACCGCGAAATTCAGAGGACCTGCCGGGAGAAGAAAGTCATCGCCTCGCTCGGGGCCGTGGCAGCATCCGGCGGCTACTATATCGCCGCCGCGGCGGACGGCATCGTTGCCAGCCCGGGTACCGTCACCGGCAGCATCGGTGTTTTGATGGCGTTCACCGATTACCGGGATTTGCTCAGCAAGATCGGGCTGCAGCCGGTTGTGATCAAAAGCGGTGCTTACAAAGACATGGGCTCCGGCAGCCGTGAAATGACCGACGCGGAGCGAGAAGTGCTCAACGCATTAACGTTGGAGATACACGAGCAGTTCGTCCGGGACGTGGCCTCCGGTCGCGACATGGATGTGCAGACCGTGCGTGAGGTGGCTGACGGCCGTATTTTTTCAGGCGAAACCTTCCAGGCGATGGGGTTTATCGATCGTGCCGGCAACTATGCCGATGCCGTGGCGTGGGCCGCCGAACTGGGCGGGATCACCGGAGAGGTCACGACCCTTTCCTTGGAGAAGAAAAAGCTATCCTTTTTGGACTACGTCGTCGGAAAAATCCTCGGACCGTCGTTGCAACGGTGGCTCACACCCGGGCTGTTTCCCGCATTTTTGTACCGGCCCGGCGGTGGTGAAACTTCCCCGAAATAAGCCTCGACGAGGGAAGTGTTGTCCGCAGAATGTTCTGAGAGGTCAAATCAGGAAAAGATCTCGACATCGCCGAGCCCTTCACGGATGATTTCAGGAGCATCGTCCATCAAAGAAATGACGCTGGACGGCCGCCCGGGTACCGGCCCGCCGTCGATGACAACGTCGAGGTGGTTGCCGTAAAAGTCCTGAATCAGTGAGGGATCGTGAAAAGATGCCCCTTCCGGGGTCTTGGCGCTGGCCGACAGGATGGGATGACCCAGTCCGGTAACCAGCTGAAGGCAAATGGGGTGGTCGGGGACGCGGATGCCGGCGGTTTTACGTTTGGTCAGCATGATTTTGGGGACCAGTTTGGAACCTTCGAGGATGAAGGTGTAGGGGCCGGGCAGCAGCCGCCGCATGGTCTTGTAGGCGTAGTTGGAGACCTTGGCGTAATCGCTGATATTTTTAAGGTCGGCGCAGATGAAGCTAAAGGGCTTGTTCTTGCTCCGCTGCCGGAGTTGGTAGATGCGTTCGATGGCCCGCTTGTTCATGATATCGCAGCCGATGCCGTAGTAGGTGTCGGTGGGGTAGGCCATGATGCCGCCGGATCGCAGGATTTCCACTACCCGTTCGATGAGGCGTTGCTGCGGATTTTGCGGGTTGATTCTCAAAAGCATATGAATGACTCCATTTTTGCTGCTCGCCGGCCGTTAGCGGCAGTAAGCATTACGGTAAAACCGCTGCAATTGCAACTGCTCCACCGGCGGTATAGCAATTCTCGCTGAATCGGTATGTTACGTTTATAACGGCGTGGCGGCCGCATAGATCTTGACGGCAAAAGGCGTTGCTAAAGCGGCGCCCTCGTGGTATCCGACCGGCTTAATTAATGACACCCCCTCGAGCGGGGGCTGGACCCCGCCGATGCATCAACGACCGGAGGCACCATGAACAAAATTCCCCCCGAGGAATCCTACTCCTTTGATGATGTCCTGCTTGTCCCCGGATACTCCGATGTGCTGCCCAATGACTGCGACACCACGACGCCGCTGACCCGTCACATCCGACTGAACATCCCCCTCATGAGCGCCGCCATGGACACGGTGACGGAGTCACGGACGGCCATCAGCATGGCGCGTGAGGGCGGGATCGGCTTTATTCACCGAAATATGAGCATCGATAACCAGGTGACGGAGGTGGGCAAGGTCAAAAAATCCGAAAGCGGCATGATCATTGATCCGGTCACCATCGATCCGGATCGAAAAATTGAAGAAGTGCTCAAACTCATGGAGCAGTTCCGCATTTCCGGAGTGCCGGTCATCCGCGGCGAACAGTTGGTGGGTATCGTGACCAATCGGGATCTTCGGTTTGAAACCGATCTGGACAAGCCGGTTTCGGCGGTGATGACCCATCAGCACCTGATCACCGTGTCCGAAGGCATCACGCTGGAAGAATCCAAGAAACTCCTGCACAAGCATCGCATCGAAAAGCTCCTGGTGGTGGACAAAAGCGACCGCCTCACCGGAATGATCACTATCAAGGACATCGAGAAGATCAAAAAATACCCCAACGCCTGCAAAGACCGTCTGGGACGCCTGCGGGTGGGGGCGGCCATCGGCGTCGGGTCCGACTGCGTGGAGCGTGCCGAACTGCTCCTGAATGCCGGTGCGGATATTCTTCTCATCGACACCTCCCATGGGCACTCGCTGAATGTCATCGAGGCCGTCAAATCGCTGAAGGCCGCGTTCCCGGATATGGATCTCATTGCCGGCAATGTTGCCACGGCCAAAGGCACTCAGGATCTCATCGATGCCGGCGTCGATGCCGTCAAAGTGGGGATCGGACCCGGCAGCATCTGCACAACCCGTATCGTGGCCGGTATCGGCATCCCCCAGGTCTCGGCGATCATGGCCTGCCGATCCGTATCCAGCAAAACCGGCGTGCCCATCATTGCTGATGGGGGGATCAAATACTCCGGGGATCTCGCCAAGGCCATCGGCGCCGGTGCCCATTCCGTCATGATTGGCGGACTTTTTGCCGGCACTCAGGAGAGCCCTGGCGAACAGATTCTCTTTCAGGGGCGAACCTACAAGGTCTATCGCGGTATGGGGTCTCTTGAGGCCATGAAAAAAGGCAGCAAGGATCGTTACTACCAGACAGCGCAGGAGCACGACGACAAACTCGTGCCGGAAGGCATTGTGGGCCGCGTTCCCTACCGGGGCCCACTGTCGGAAAACATCCACCAACTCATCGGCGGTTTGAAGGCCGGCATGGGATACGTTGGCTGCCGCACCCTGGATGAACTCAGAGAGAAGGCCCGGTTCGTGAAGATATCGGCCGCCGGGTTGCGGGAAAGCCATGTTCACGATGTCATCATCACCAAGGAAGCTCCCAACTACCGCATCGATTAGTGTGGCGGTATCCAACGCAACCCAGGAATGCCGGTGTAGCGAGAGACCCAATGGCGCCGGCCGCCACTGCCGAGATTCCGGATCGACGCCCATGACCCCACCTGCCTCGAGTTTCGTGCACCTGCACGTTCACTCCCAGTACAGCCTTCTGGATGGCGCCATCCGGCTCACCGACCTCATCGAACGCGCCAAATCCTATGGGATGCCGGCTGTTGCCGTGACCGACCACGGCACCATGTTCGGCGCCCTGGAGTTCTTCGAACTGGCCACCAAGGCGGGCATACGCCCCATTATCGGCTGCGAGTGCTATATCGCCCCGCGACGGCTTTCCGATAAAACCTCCATGGACAGCAAGGGGACCCATCACCTGCTGCTGCTGGCCGAGACTCAGGAGGGCTATCGAAACCTTTGTCACATGGCCAGCGTTGCCCAGTTGGAGGGGTTCTACTACAAGCCGCGCATCGATATGGAATTGCTTCGGGTACACAGCCGAGGGCTCATCGCTATGAGCGCCTGCTTGCACGGCCAGATACCTAGCGCCATTCTGGCAGGTGCATCGACTAGGGCCGATGCAGCGGCCAGGACCTACCAGAAGATTTTCGGAGAAGACAATTTTTTTCTCGAGGTTCAACACAACGGCATAACAGAACAGGCCATGGTCAACGAAGCCCTGCTCGACATGAGCCAGCGCCTGTCCATCCCGTTAGTCGCCAGCAACGACTGCCACTATCTCGATCACGATCATTTCCGCGCCCATGAAGTCCTCTTGTGCATTCAGACGGGCAAGACCCTCAGCGATCCCAAACGGTTTCGTTTCGGCACCAAGGAATTGTATTTCAAATCGCCGGCGGAGATGGAGACCGCATTCGGCGCCTACCCTGATGCCCTGGCCAACACGCTTTCCATCGCCCAGCGTTGCCATGTCGAATTCGATTTCGGTACCTATCATTTTCCACAATTTGACAGCCAGACGGACCTGAGCACCGATGCCGTGTTCGAGGACACTGCCCGCCAGGGGTTTGCGCGCATTTTGGCCCGCGCCCGGGAGCGAAATCCGCATCTGGAAGAAAGCATCTACCAGGAGCGTCTGGATTTCGAAATCAAGACCATCATCGATATGGGATTCCCCGGCTATTTTCTCATTGTCGCGGATTTCATCCGGTATGCAAAAGAAAACGGTGTACCGGTGGGACCCGGACGCGGATCGGCCGCCGGCAGCATTGTTGCCTACGCCATGGGGATCACAGATCTGGATCCCATTGAGCACGGGCTTATCTTTGAGCGGTTTCTCAACCCGGCCCGAACCAGCATGCCGGACATCGATGTGGACTTCTGCATCAACGGCCGGGAGAAGATTTTTAAATACGTGGTTGAGAAATACGGTGGCGGAGACTTCGTCGCCCAGATCATTACCTTCGGAAAACTCAAGACACGCGCTGTGATTCGTGATGTGGGGCGTGCGATGGATATCCCTCTTTCCGAAGTGGACACCATCGCTAAACTGGTACCGGATGTGCTCAACATCAGCCTTCAAGAAGCCCTTGCCCAAGAGCCCCGCCTGGCGGAGATGGTGGATTCCCAGCCGCACATTCGGGAACTCGTGGATATCGCCCTGACGCTCGAGGGGCTTCCCCGCCACGCGTCCACCCACGCCGCCGGCGTCGTCATCGGCGATCAGCCGCTGGTCAACTACCTGCCTTTGTACCGCGGCAAAAAGGGCGAGGTGGTCACCCAGTTCGACATGAAGCGGGTGGAGAAGATCGGTTTGGTAAAATTCGATTTCCTCGGGTTGCGAAACCTGACCGTTATCAATTATGCGCTGAAACTCATCGCCGACCAGGGCCGGCTCGTTCCGGATATGGACACCCTCGACCTCGGGGACGAACTGACCTATCAGCTGTTGTGCCGGGGGGACACCACCGGCGTATTTCAGTTGGAAAGCTCCGGGATGAAGGACCTCCTGGTACGCCTCAAACCGGCGAGTTTCGCCGATGTTACGGCACTGGTGGCCCTCTATCGCCCGGGACCCATGGGCAGCGGCATGGTCGACAACTTTGTCGAGTGCAAACACGGACGAAAGCCCGTCACCTATCTACTGCCTGAATTGGAGCCCATATTGAGGGAGACCTATGGGGTCATCCTCTACCAGGAACAGGTCATGAAGATTGCGGCCGTATTGGCCAATTACTCCATGTCCGAAGCCGACGGACTTCGAAAAGCCATGGGCAAGAAAATTGCCGAAGTCATGGCCCAGCAGCGGGAGCGATTCATTACCGGTGCCATCGATAGCGGATACCCGGGCCATGTGGCGGAAACCATATTCAACCTGATGGAGAAATTCGGCGGTTACGGATTCAACAAGTCCCACAGCGCCGCCTACGCCCTCATCGCTTTCCAGACGGCCTATTTGAAGGCCCACTACCCCGTCGAGTTCATGGCTGCGCTGCTGACCAGTGAGATGACCTCCATCGACGGCGTCGTGAAGTTCATCGCCGAGTGCCGGAAACACCAGATCGAGGTACTGCCGCCGGATATCAACAGCAGCAGCACGGAGTTCACCGTTTACGATGGCAGCATCCGCTTTGGTCTGGTGGCCGTGAAGAACGTCGGTGAAGGGGCCATCTCATCCATCGTCGAAACCCGCACCGAGGGCGGAGGCTTTGCCTCTTTGTTTGATTTTTGCGCTCGCGTCGATCTGAGAAAAGTGAACAAACGGGTCATTGAAAGCCTTATCAAATGCGGCGCCTTCGACACCACCGGCGCGCCGCGTGCCGCCATGCTGGCGGTGCTCGAGGAGGCACTGGGATACGGTCAGCGCATCCAGAAACAGCAGAACGATCCTCAGATGGGCCTTTTCGACCAAGGCGATACGCCGCTTGAGATCAACATGCCGACCATGCCGGCCCTCACGGAATGGGATGATCGGCAGCGACTGTTTTTCGAGAAGGAGGCCCTCGGGTTCTACATCACCGGTCACCCCTTGGCCCGGCATGAGGCGTTGTTGGAAAAGTACACAACGACCGATGCCATTGCTTTGAAGGAAACCACCGATAAGCAGACCGTGAGGATTGGAGGGATGATTGCCGGCACCCGCCTGTTGAGGACCAAGAGGGGTGACCAGATGGCCTTTCTCTCAATCGAAGACATGCACGGGACTTTCGAAGTGATTGCCTTCCCGGAAGTCTATGCTGCCGCGGAAGCCATCATTGTGCCCGAAGCCCAAGTGCTGATTCGCGGTGTGGCGCAAAAAGAGGAAAACGCCGTCAAGATCATCGCCGAGGAATTGATCTCCATGGAAAGCGCTGAGGCGTTGTGGACCACCAGTGTGCACCTGACCATCGATCTCGAACGGGTCCAGGCAGACCAGCTTCATGATTTGAAGCGGGTGTTCTCTACATACCGCGGCAGCAGTAAAGGATTTCTCCATCTGCTTGAACCACGGCGTGCGGAAGCCGTCATCGCGCTGCCCGACAGCATACGACTCAAAGCCGGTATAGACTTTGAGCGGGCCGTCGAGTCGGTGCTGGGCTACAAAGCCGTGGAGACCACCTGCAGCAGTCAAACACACAATGCACTCTGACAACGCCCAAAGGATGATTCCATGAAAGTGCCTCTGCTTGATCTAAAACGTCAGTACCAGTCCCTCAAGGAAGAAATCCTTCCGGCCATTTCGGCACTCTGCGAGACGCAGCATTTTATCTTGGGCCCCAGTGTGGAAGCCTTCGAGCGTGAAGTGGCGGCCTACTGCGGTGCACCGCATGCCATCGGCGTGTCTTCCGGCTCTGATGCCCTCATCATTTCCCTCATGGCGGCCGATGTCGGGCCGGGCGATGTGGTGATTACCAGCCCGTACACATTTTTTGCCACGGCGGGTGCGGTGAGCCGCCTGGGCGCAATACCACGCTTTGTCGACATCGATCCGGTAACGTTCAATATCAGCGCAACGGGAGTCGCTGAATTGCTGGATCGCATGTCCGCCTCTGAGCGTGACGGGGTAAAAGCGATATTGCCGGTGCATCTGTATGGCCAATGTGCGGACATGGGAACGATACTGGAGATCGCGAAGACCCACGGGGTCTGCGTGATCGAGGATGCCGCCCAGGCCATCGGCGCCGAATACCAGGGGCAGCGTGCCGGCAGCATGGGGGATTTCGGGTGCTTTTCCTTCTTTCCATCCAAAAACCTGGGGGCCTTTGGCGATGGCGGCATGGTTACCACCCGCAGCGACCGTGACCGGGAGCGCCTGATCGATTTGCGCAATCACGGCGCCCGCCCAAAGTATTACCATCAGCTGATCGGCGGGAATTTCCGCCTGGATGCCATTCAGGCCACCGTGCTTTCCATCAAGCTAAAATACCTGGATGACTGGACCCGGGAACGCCAGAAGAATGCCGACCATTATCGGCGTCGCTTCGCCGCCGCCACATCCCAGGGGCAGATTGTCCTGCCAGCAGCCGTCGAATCTCGTCACATTTACAATCAGTTTGTCATTCGGGTCGGTGGCGACCGTGACGCTCTGCGGAACTATCTGGCCGAGGCCGGCATCGGTACGGAGGTTTACTACCCAGTGCCCTTGCATTTGCAGGCATGCTTCGCCGATCTCAGCTATCGGCCCGGCGATTTTCCCGAGGCCGAAGCCGCGGCCTCGCAAACGCTGGCCCTCCCCATCTATCCGGAACTGTCCGACGAGCAGATGAATTACGTGGTGGCGACCATCGCAGCGTTCTATCATCAGCGCTGATCTTTGGCGGTGGCGCGTTAGAAGCGCACATCGTATTTTTCAATGTAGCCGATGGGGTGGTAGGACAGTTTGGCTCTTCTCAACCCTTCGTCATCCAAATCCTGTTCGCGATTCACCACGCGAAACGCATCCTGGATGGTTTCCAGATACAGCTTGTTGATGGCCTGGTAGGCGCCCTTGAAGTCGGTGTTGGCCTTTTCGAAGTGGATGACCGCCATCTCTTCCGTGAGTGCTTCGGAAATGGTATAGGCAGCCAGCACGTCTCCCACCATGATGGCCCCGCCGCTGAGACCGGACAAACGGTCCCAGTGCTTCAGGGTTTTCTCAATGGCGTGGTTTTCTGCCATGAGCGTCTCAGAGGATTCGCAGTCCCGCCAGAGACACCAGTCTGACTGCATGTCGCGCGCCATGCCGATCGTCTTCCCGCCGAGGGGCAGATAGGTGGCGTCGTGGTTTCGCATGAACTGGTTTACGAGGTTTTTCTTCTTGTGAAACCGGTTTCCCTTGAGTGCCGCCAGAGACGCAATGTCATAGAGATAGTCCCAGTGCCCTCGCCGGGGGGTCACTGCTTGTGGCGGGGGGGATAGGGCTTCCCATTGACTGGCCAACTGCTGGGGCACGCGGTCGAAACGCCCGATGGCGTCGAGTTCGTGGCGTTTTGCCGACCAGTCGACGGCGCTCCAGTCGCCAATGGGAGCCCAGTGAATGGTCTCCGTTTCGGTGTGCTGGCGGATCCAGACAAGATCCGCCTCCCACGCCCACTCGAGACCATGGACCTCAGACCAACTCCACAGGTTGACGAAGCTGTAGTCGGAGGACACCTGGGGGCAAGCCGCCAGGCGTTGGCGGTATTCGTGTTCTTGCTCGATCGAGATGGGGCCGTATGGCGGCGTCATCAGTCTTGTGTGTCCCTTCTTGGATGTCATTATCTGCCCGCAGACCGCGTGTTTGCAGCCGCGGGTCGGTTTGGTAATATAGAGCAGGCATCGTGCCAAAGTCAAAAAAAACCATTGCCATGGCGGCAAGTGCGGAGTTGACAAAACTCCAGCCCTGACGTTAATGCTTGTGTCCAATGCGATCGTCGTCGCAACGAATACCGGCGGTGCCGGCGCTCGACTGCGACGCGGCGTACTGGTCGCGCCATCGTGCGTGCGACAGCGGCGGCATCGATACCCGACCCCGCCGAATGACAAGCACTCTTTTTCCCTGTTTCGAGGTCGCTATGCCATCGGGTTTTGCCGCCGGTTCATTAAAGGGCCAATTCGTCATTGCCATGCCTGCACTTGGCGACCCGAATTTTTTTCAGACCGTCACCCTCATTTCCGAGCACAATGACCAAGGGGCCCTTGGCATTGTCGTCAACCGTGTGCATGCGCTCCTATCGGCTGAAGATATTTTCAGCGAATTGGATCTGGAGATTCGCGTCGATGCCGGGAAAATACCGGTGCATATCGGCGGGCCGGTTCACAGCGATGAGGTTTTTGTTCTTCACGGCCCCCCCTTGAACTTCGAAGGCTGTCTGCCGGTGACCGGTTCCCTGGCATTGAGCAACAGCCTCGATGTACTCCAACACCTGGCGAGGGGAGATGGGCCCCAGATGGCCATGATTGCATTGGGGTGCGCCGGCTGGGGGCCGGGGCAACTGGAAGCGGAATTGCGGGACAACAGCTGGCTGACGGGCTCTGCTTCGAGCGACATCATTTTTGAGCTGCCGATCCATGAACGCTGGGAGCGTGCCATTCGCGATATCGGAGTGGACCCGGCGCTGCTCAGCGGCGTTGCCGGGAATGCCTGAAGCCGTCGTCCGGGTGAGTGCAGTACCCGTTGTGGTCTACTTCGATTTCTCGGAGCGGACTTTTTTCTTTTTAAGGCAGTTTTTATCTTTGCGGACGAAGGCGCAGAGCTTCGGATTGAAATACTCTTTGCAGTTCAGAGGATTGTACAACGGACACTCAGGGTGTTTCTCAGACATGAGCCGTCTTTCCACTAGTCCCAATCATCTACAGCAGGAAATCCAGCGACTTTCCGCCCGGGAAGATAGCATAACGCATTGGACATTACAATGACGGCAGCTTTCACGCCGGTATGCCTAACGGTGGCTGCCGCGACAAGCAGCCGACACACCCGGTATCGCGGCCGAGGCGCCCTACCAGCAACAGCAGTGCTTACAGTGTAACCGTCTCTGCATTCAGCGCCGCGTATGGGCAAGCGCTTTCCTGAGCTGTGATCATCCGGATTGTTTTTGACAATGCTAGATGTGCAGTGTATGTGGTGCGACTTAAATAGGGCGAATCATGGATCCTTTCCAATCCGACAAATCAACATTGACCGAAGCGGCGCAGAGGTTTGCCGGTGTGCTGGCGGATACGACGGCAGTCGGCATCCCTGCCGACCGGCGGTTTGACGCGTGGCAGACTTACTGTGGCGGGCTTTTTCAATGGCTCGAAGAAGATATTATCCGCGTTGCTGTCGTGGGGTCGATCAAATCGGGCAAGAGCACTTTCTCGAATTCACTGTTCAACGCCGATCATTTGAAACGGGGTGCCGGGGTGGTGACCTCCATCGTCACGCGCGTTCGCAGCGGAAACGCCCTCAAAGCCATGCTCTATTTCAAGACGTGGGAAGAAATCAATGCGGATGTCTCCCAGGCGCTGGTCTTACTGCCCACACTGGAACGGCCGGCTGGAGAGGCGGCCTTTGATATTCGCAGCGAGCGTGACCGTCTCGCACTGAAAGACGCCATCGAGGCACTGGATGCCGATCTGCTCATGCGGGAGGGAGAGCGCAACCCGCACACGGTGATGATCTCACTTTATCTTCAAGGCTACGAGCGTGTGACAGCGTTCATGTCCACTGAAGAAAAAGTCATCACCTTCGACGCCGCCCGCTTTTTGGAGCATCGTCGCTTTGTCGCCGACGACAGCCTCGCTGTTTACTTGAGGGATATTGAAATCCGATTGGACGGCGAGGGTTTGGACCCGTCCATCGAAATCGCCGACTGTCAGGGCAGTGATTCGCCGAATCCGCTTCACCTCTCGATGATCCAGGACTACCTCTACGTCACCCACCTGCTCGTGTATGTCATCAGCAGCCGCACCGGGCTGCGCCGCGCGGATCTGCGATTTCTCTCCATGATTCAAAAGATGGGCATCATGGGCAACGTTATGTTCGTGCTGAATTGCGATTTCAGTGAACACGACAGTTTGGGCGGGTTGACGGCGGTGCGGGACCGGGTCCTGAAAGAGTTGGGGCTGTTGGTGGCAACACCTGAGGTTTACGCATTTTCGAGCCTCTACAATCTCTACCTGTCTATCCGGAATGACTTGTCTGAGAAGGCTGAACGGCAACTGGTCGGCTGGGAGACCGAATCGGCGCTGGTTGACTTTTCCAACGACCAGACCCGGCGGTTCATGCGGCGGTTCATGAGAACGCTGGATGAAGAGCGCTACAGCCTGCTGTTGAAAAATCCCATTGAACGGCTCACCGTGATGACCGCCGCCGCCCTCTCATGGGTGCACATGCAGGCGGAAGTTCTCGGCGCCGACGCCACCAGTGCCGACGAGTTGCTGCAGCGTCTTGAAAAACAGCAGCGGCGTATCACCCAAATTCAAGACCTTGTCCAAAGCACCCTCAGCGGAGCAACGAGCAAACTGAAAGGGGAAATGAAGACGGCCGTCGACCGTTTCTTTTACGCCGGCGAATACGACCTGGTGGGGCGGGTGATTCGGTTCATCGACGGATACGAATTGAATTTCAACACCTATGAAAATAAGCTGGCCGCTTCCGGATTCGCCAGTACCTTGTACCTGGTGTTTCAGGATTTCCGGCAGGCGCTGGATCTGTTCATTGCGGAGACCATCCACCCGGAGGTGGTTCGCCTCTCGAGGACATTGGAGCAGCGCATTGTCGACTACCTCATGGACGTTGCCGAGCCCTTTCAGGCGATGGTCATGGACATGGTGGCCCAATCCAACCAGCGCCTTGCCAGTCCCGGCAACGGCACGGGGTCTCTCGGCGATCGCCCATTGGAAAAGCCCGATGTCCAGGCCGTCAAGCGTATGTCCGGGCTGTCTTTGCCACCGGCGGGGGCATCGCTGCGGTATTCGGCCATTATCAAAACCGAGGCCATTGCCCGGCTAGGATTTTATCGGGTGGTGAAGTGGTTTAAAACCGTCTTGAAAAAACCGCTGCGAAACGCCCGGGAAGACGAAATGTCAGCCATCCAAGACGGCCTCCGGCGGATCAAGCGGGAGACCGAAAAGTCCATTCGCTTTCATTTCAAAAGCTACCGGGAGAACGTCAAATTCCAGTATATTCACAAACTGATCGATGCGGCATCCGCCCACATGCATCAGATGCTCAAAGACCGCTTCGATGCTTTCGGCGCTGATCTGGTCGGCATCGAAATGCTGGTGAAGAAGACCGATGTCGATCGTGAGGCCGTCTTATCGACGTTGCGGGCCGCCGGTGAGAACTTGGCGCACATTCAGTCAACCCTGGACGGCCTGCACAATGGCATCACCCGCGAATCGCGTCGATAACCGCGTGGTGCCACAGGATGCCGGTAAAAGCCTATCAGTGAATGCGGCACACCATAATGGGGGGGGTACCATGACGACGTCCAATGCTTGCAGGGTCATCGCCGTTGCCAATGAGAAGGGCGGGGTCGGCAAAACGGTCACGGTCATCAATTTGTCTGCCGCCCTGCAGATGCGCGGGCACTCCGTGCTGGTTGTCGATATGGATCCCCAGGGCAATACCAGCGCCGGCTTGGGGGTGACCCCGGCGCCTGGCGCGCTGAGCACCTACGATCTCATCCGGGATCCGAAAAAGACACCGGCATCGGCGGCGGTTGTGGCCACGCGCTGGGAGGGGCTCGCCGTCGTTCCGGCGCATACGGATTTGGCCGGCGCGGACATCGAACTCGTCAACGAATACGGTCGGGAGAATCGACTCAAGCGCGCCCTGCAGTCTGTGGCGGCCGCATATGACTTCATCATCATCGACACCCCGCCCAGCCTGTCGCTACTGACGGTGAATGTCTTTGCCGCCGCCAAAGAGGTGCTCGTACCCTGTCAGACGCACCCATACGCTTATGCGGCCCTCAACGAACTGTTCGACACCATTGAGGCCATCACCGAAGAGATCAACCATGGCCTGGTGATATCCGGAATTCTGGCGACCCTGTTCGATCAACGCACGCGCGTGTGTCACGACATCCTCGAAAAGCTGCGTCGCGACGACCGGTACCGCCGATACCTGTTGGAGACCGTCATTCGCACCAATATCACCATCGCCGAAAGTGCCGATGCCGGCACACCGGTGGTCTATTACCGTGCCGCCAGTTTCGGCGCCGAGGACTATGGGCGTCTGGCCGACGAGGTGCTGGTGCGGACCCCCTGATCCGGCGGCCTCAGCCTGTGGGTCCTTTTCTGCTACACGCATTTCGGGTGACGCCTCTTCAGGGCGCCTCCCGCCGGTTTTCCCACCTTCCAACGCCCTTCCATCATCCGGGTTCAGGAGCCTTTTTTTGCAGGGCCAGCAGGTTTTCCAGGGCGAAGGTGATACCGGGGTCCAGGGCGAGGGCCGTTTCATAATAACGGATCGCATTTTCACGGTCGCCCAGGTCCCGGTAATTGGAAGCGATGTTGGCGTAATCGATGGCTGAAGACGGGTCCAGGGAAATCACCCGCTGAAAGCTTTCGATGGCCTTTTCGTGGGCCTTGAGCTTGAAATGACAAAACCCTTTGAGGTTGTGGACATCGGTGCGATCTTCATCCAGGCGCTCAGCCTGTGAGAGCGCGTCCAGGGCCGCCGCGTAGCGCTCGAGTTCCTTGAGGGCCACGCCGGTGTAGGCATAGATGTCGGCAGCCTCCGCATCCGGCGGATCCAGCTGTGCGGCCTCGGCCAGCGGCGCCAGGGCCATTTCCGGCTGGTCCATGGCGATGAGACACTGGCCAATGTAAAATTTCACATAATACTTTCCGGGAAGATCGGCGTCGATGGCTGATAGGCGTGTCAGGGCCTCTCTCGGCGGGAACGCGTTAGCAACGTGCTTGGCGGTGAACAACCCCACATTGGTGCCGACGGCTCTTTCCCTGAAGTGGGCCCCGGGCACGATGGTATAGAACGACGGGATACCCAGTTTGGGATGCCGGGTGTCGATGAGAATGACGTCCATGCCACGGCCGTCCAGTGCCGCCACGCAACGCTCGACCTCGATGCGGATGTTGTCGTTCGAAACATCGGGCAGGGTGTCGATGCCGACCATTCGGGGCGGGTTCATGATGTAGGCTGCATCATCGAGGGTATTGAATTTCGGCAGGCCACTGGCGACGAAGTTGGAACCCGAATGAAAATCACCGGCCAGTTGGGCCACTTCGGTGAGGGCGCGACTGAGCGCTTTCTCAGGGTCCGGAGTGGTGCCGGCGGTCCATACGATTTCGCTTTTATCGGGAAACGTCAATGGGTCGTAAGCCATCACCGCAACCGACGGAATGCCGGTGTCCAGCGAGAAATCCGATATGTGAAGGCGGATGCCGGCGCGCTGGTATTTGTCCAGCATGTCACACACCGCGGGATCCGTTGCAGAGGCGGGATCGATGCCCGGTACGCTGAGGCGGCCGTTGCTGACCAGGGCGCTGACGTGTCGCTCGACGATTTCACAGATCCCCTGGCTGATGGCTTCTTCCTGGCAATTGCCGGCCGAGGGCCCGTTGAACTGGTTGATGGCAAAAAACCAGTCAAAGGGTACCAAGATGCTCTGGCCCTGGGTCAGGTTGAACGCCTGGGCCCATTTCATGGGAAGCTGTTCGTAGATTCTCCGGGCCGCTTCGATATCTGGGGTGCTGTCGTGAACCGATTGGGCGATATAGTGAAAGGGCAGGGCCGCTTCTCCCAGGGACGCCGGAGTGGCGGTGATAAATCTTGTTGGATCCTTAATAAATGCGAAAAAGCTGAACCGCTCGGCCAGTTCCATGACGGCACTGGCTTCGGCCTGCTCCGGGGTCGCTCCTTTACCCATCTGTTTTCGCGTACCGATGATACGTCGGGCGTCTTTGCCGCAGCGGCTGAAAAACACCGGGATATCCAGACGCCCCGTGTCGATGCGCTGGGTCGCCTCCAAAATATCCAGGTTCAGTTTCGCCAGGCGACGTTTGAAACGGCGGACAGTTTCATCCGGGGTGATGATTTTATCCTGATCATCCGTGTATCGCTTGATCGCGTCCTGGAGGGAAATGGTCACTTTCATGGTCACCTCTGTGTGGTTGTCTCAATGACCCTTGCGCTGTGGCAAGGATGACTGCAGGGCGGGAATGGATCTCCACTGCCCTGCAGCGCGCCGCTGTTTTACAAAAACGCATCAATGACCATGATTTGCCTGCGATGACAAGCGGTTTTTTACCGTTGCCGATGAGGAAAGCTGTGCACAAAAATGCTTGCCGAGGCCTGCCCTCGGTTCGGTTTTAATTGACGGAACCCTCTGAAATCTGATAAAGAGGGGGCTTGCCGTGGGGATGTAGCTCAGCTGGGAGAGCGCGGCGTTCGCAATGCCGAGGTCAGGGGTTCGATCCCCCTCATCTCCACCACCTTTTCTTGGATGCCCGATATGCATTGATCCTATCCGCTGCCATCCGGCGGTGATTACTGGGGGGCATTTCGTCATCAGCGGGCTGCCATGTTTCCCACCCCGACCGGCATCGGTCGATTTTCCACCATCGATGATTATTTTCATCCAATCGGCGCAAGAAACTGCGGTGATTGGAGTCGATATCTCTGCACAAGGAGCCACACCCCATGCAACGGACCGCTACCCACTCACGAGAGACCAAGGAAACCCGAATCTCCGCCACACTGACCCTTGACGGTCGCGGAGCGGCCGACATCGATACCGGAATCGGGTTGTTAGACCACATGCTGACCCTGTTTGCCGTGCACGGTTTTTTTGACCTGCAACTCGAAGCGTCGGGAGACCTTGAAGTCGACGCCCATCACACCGTTGAGGACGTTGGCCTCGTTCTGGGGGAAACCATCAATGCCGCCCTCGGTGACCGCGCTGGTATTCGACGCTATGGCCATGCCGCAATACCCATGGACGATGCCCTTGCCGAGGTGACGATCGACCTTTCGCGGCGCCCATTTCTGGTTTTCCATCTCCCCCAGGTCGTTCGCAGCGGGAGCGTCTTCGACGCGGGGATGGCAAAAGAGTTTTTTAGGGCGCTGTCGGTCAAAGGCGGCATGAATCTGCACATCAGGGTGCCGTATGGTGAAAACGAGCACCACATCATTGAAGCCGTTTTCAAAGCCCTGGCCCGTGCGTTGGATCATGCCGTATCCACCGACCCGAGGGTTCAGGGCGCCCCTTCGACCAAGGGAAGTCTATGAGCCGCGCCTCGGTAACCGGCATTGAACTGCCTCTCGGGCGAGTCACATTGATGCTCATGGTGTTGATGATCGCCGCCTGCTCAAGCCTTCCGTCAGAAAAAACTCCGTCCCGTGCACTCCCCGTCGAGACGGTGGCATTGATACCGGTGCAAAACATGGCTGCCATTTACGGGGCATCCCGGCGTGTGCGCAACCCGCTGAGCGGCAGCGTTTTCCTTACCGGATCGGTCAGCAATGAGGCCGCCCGGTTTTTTGAAGACGCCGTTTACACAAGGATCCAGGCGCTGGGCCGATTCCAGGTCCTGCCGCCGGAGAGTTCGGTGGGCGCCATGTCATCGCTCACAGTCACCGGTTCGTCTCCCATTTTGGACCGCAACTTGTGGATCGAAAGCGGCCGGGCACTCAATGTGGATGGGGTGCTGGTCTGCTTTCTCTATCGATACCACGAACGGATCGGTAGCCGATATGCGGCGGAGGCGCCGGCGTCTGTGGCCTTTGACCTGTACCTGCTCCGGTCAGTCGACGGCCGCGTGTTGTGGCAGGGCCGTTTCGATGAGACTCAACGGGCCCTCAGTGAAAACCTGCTGGACTTCAACAAGTTCATGAAACGGAAGGGCTGGATATCGGCCAACGACCTGGCTCTCGCCGGTTTGGATGATCTTTTCGACACCCTTCGCCAGACCCCGAAGGCACCGGGCGCCGACAAAAACGGTTCTTGACAAAAACATCGATAATCGGTAGCTTGGCCAGTTCTTCAATATGATTGTTCGACCTTTTTTTCGCTTCAGTGGCATCCGGCCCGCGGTGGCAGGCATCGGCGCCACTGCCGGCCACAAGATCAACGGAGTCATCGTTTACAGATCACTGCGTCAAGCACCACCCGGTTACGGGCCGACCATCTTTGAGCAACGTGAACGCGCTAGAAGGCACTAGGGCGCTGCAATCACGGCGCCTTAACCTCCCCGGCCGGCCGCCATTGCGACCGGGTCAAATTGGAGGACACCTTTTTGGGGTTTCGTATCCCTGAAGAGAAAATTACCGAGGTCAAAAACGCCGCCGATATTGTGGACATTATCGCAGATGCGGTGGTGCTTAAAAAGGCAGGAAAGAACTATCTTGGCCTGTGTCCGTTTCACTCGGAAAAAACCCCCTCGTTCTCAGTAAGTCCCGAAAAGCAGATCTTTCATTGTTTTGGGTGCGGCACCGGTGGCAATGTCTTCACCTTTATGATGAAACATCAGGGGGTGTCTTTTCCAGATGCCGTGAAGTCCATTGCCAATCGTTACGGCATCGATCTGCCGGCGGCTCAGCTGTCGCCCGGCCAGCAAATGGAAATGAGCCAGCGGGAAAGGCTTTACAGGATCAATCAGATGGCCATGGGCTTCTACAAAGACTGTCTCAATAGTGACCGTATCGGGCGCAAGGCAACTGCCTATCTCCAGCGCCGGGGCTTCGATGCCAATGCGATGGCCCATTTCAAAATCGGTTATGCCCCGGAATCCTGGGACCACCTGTCGCGGTTTTTGAGCCGCAAAAAAGTCCCCCCGCAGTATGCTGAGCTGTCCGGGCTCGTGCTGCCCCGCAAGAAGAGCACCGGGCATTACGATCGTTTCCGGGACCGTGTGATGTTCCCCATCTTTGATGGCGCCGAACGGGTTATTGGGTTTGGAGGCCGGGTGATCGGCGACGGGCAGCCAAAGTACATGAATTCCCCTGAAACACCGGTCTACAACAAGCGCAAATCCCTTTACGGAATCAACTGGGCGAGGCCCAGTTGCCGGCAGCTCAACCGCGTATACATCGTAGAAGGCTATTTAGACCTGCTGAGCCTTCATCTCAGCGGCATCCAGAATGTCGTGGCGACGCTGGGGACCGCGCTGACGGCGCAGCAGATTCGAGCCCTCAAGGGCATTGTCGGCAATGGCACCATCACGCTGGTGTTCGACTCAGACAACGCCGGCATGAAAGCCGCCCACCGAAGCCTGGATCTGTTCTGGCAGGAACACACGAATTTTCAAAAAGGGGACGTGTTCTCCGAAGCCGACGCCGACACGCGGATATTGGTGCTGCCGGAGGGGCACGACCCTGACTCGTATATTCGACAGTTCGGTGCCGATGCTTTCCTGGCGGATGCCGAGAAAGCACCCGGCATCATCCCCTTTCTTTGTGAATCCGCCATCGGGCGGTTTGGCCTGTCAGCGGAGGGGAAAATCCGAGTGGTGGGCGAGCTGTCCGCGGCGATGGCCGGTATCGATGACCCTGTGGCGCGATCGGTTTACACCCGAATGATTGCCGAACGGCTCGGCATCGATGAAGGGGCCATCATTGAAAAGATCAGGGCAACGGCCGCCCGGCGTGGGCGCACTGGACGACATAGGACCGGTGAGGGGGCTTTTGCGCCTCCGTTGCCCCCGCCTGCTGATCCCGTGTCGACCGAAAGAACGGCGGCTGCAAATCCGCTCGAACGGCTGCTGCTGACGATGATGATCCAGTTCCCGGGGATTCATACTGAAATACGACGGCGACAGATTGTCGAGTCCCTGGAAGACCCGATACTAAAGGCGGCCGGTGAGGCCGTTTTGACCCATGACACCACAAACGGAATAGACGTGGCGGTAGTGATCCAACGGCAAACGGATAGCGCCGTGGCGGCCGTGCTCAGTGAACTGGCCATGGCCGACGAAGAATGGGATCTGGATGGCTGCCATCGTCTGATCCAGCAGTTCGAAATGAAGCGGAACCGCTCAAACGATGCGTTGGCCCAACAGATAAGAAAGGCCGATGCCACTCAAGATCACGCCATGCTGATGAAGTTGCTGAAAGAAAAACAGAAACAGGCCAGGAATGCCCGCGCCGGGTACCCACGTCATAAACCCAAGGATTGACGGGATGGCGTCCCCGGCGGTCGGGGCCGGCGGTTGTTTATGAGCAGCAGTTTTCACTTCAGTACCCTCTGCAGGGGTGACACTTCAACGGACGTTGCCGAGGCAACGCTCCTTGGCCGGGACCGGCGCAAGGTTCCGAAGCCGCCGGGTGTGAGGGCGGCCGCTGACTTAGGAGGTCTCATCGATGGTTAGAAAAACGGCAAAGGAAACGGCAGAAACCAAACGAAAGATTGCTGCCGCATCCAAGAAGGCCCCCACAGCCAAGAAAAAGATCGTTGCCCCCAAGAAGGGCTCAGTGAAATCCGCCGGGGGGGCGAAGGCTGAAAATAAGGCCTCGCCAAAGCGGGCTGCACCCCCAAAATCCTCACCGGCAAAGGCCGCATTAAAGGCGGTCAAGCCCGCCAGTCGCCTCGCAGCCGCATCTGCCACTCAGAAACCGGCGAAGCAAGCGGCGCCGGCCAAGAAGTCTGCGTTCAAGAAGGTGGCGGCCAAGAAGTCTGCAGCCAAGAAAGCACTGCCCAAGAAGACGGCACCTTTGGAAACGCCCGACGATGACAAGGGCGCTGAAGATAGCAAGGTATTTACGGAAACGGCCATTCGAGCCCTGCTTACCAAAGGACGCTCCCAGGGCTTTCTCACCTACCAAGAGATTAACGACGCGTTGCCCGAAAACATGCTCTCTGCAGAGCAGATGGACGAGACACTGATGCTTTTTGAGGACAACGGTATCGACATTGTCGACGATCAGAAGAAGAAACTCATTCCGAAAAAGGATGGGAAAAGGGCAGCCGGCGCTGCCGCCGGACCAGATGCCGATTTCGGCAGCGTCACCGATCCGGTGAAGATGTACCTTCGTGAGATGGGCATGGTGACGCTGCTCAGCCGTGAAGGTGAAGTCGAGATCGCAAAAAAGATCGAAGCCGGAGAACTGGAAGTGCTGCGGGCGCTGCTCGATACCACCACGGGTGTCAATTGTATTCTCGATCTGGGTTCAAATGTCGAGCGAGGGGAATTGCGGCCGAAGTACGTTCTCCGAGATATCGATGAAGGTGAAACCGTCGCCGATGAGCTGCTACAGGCGGGACGATTCATCAATACCATCGCCTCCATTAGGGACATCCACGCCGAAAGCACTGCATTTCGCGAGAAGCTCTTTAATGAGAAGCTCGACCCGGACGAGCAGCGGCGTTTGCGCCGCGCCATCAACCGTCGAACCAGCAAGATCTTTGATGTGCTCCGGGAGTGGCGGCTGGAGGGCGGCATCATCGACAAGGTGGAGACCGTTGTCAGGAGCCAGATAGAATGGTTCGATGCCATGAACCACATGATTACCATGTGTGCCGACTCCATGGGGGTGCCGGTTACCGAACTCAGGATGTCGCTGAAAACGAAAAAGGGTTTCATGAAATGGCTTCAGGGTAAGAGCGGCCTGACACGGAATGAGGTCGGCGCCCTTTATGGTGAGCTGAAACTGATCATCGAAGACATCGATGCTCGGGAGAACGAAATCAAGGCCAGAAGCCGTACTCTCAAACGCATCATGTCGGGGGTGGAGGACGGCCGTCTGCGGGCCAAGTTGGCCAAATCTGAACTTACCCGTGCCAATCTTCGGCTGGTGGTGAGCATTGCAAAAAAATACACCAATCGAGGGCTGCAGTTTCTCGATCTGATCCAGGAGGGCAACATCGGTCTGATGAAAGCCGTTGACAAATTCGAATACCGGCGCGGTTACAAATTCTCCACCTATGCGACCTGGTGGATCCGGCAGGCCATCACACGGGCGATTGCGGACCAGGCTAGGACCATCCGGATACCGGTCCACATGATCGAGACTATCAATAAATTGATCCGCACTTCCCGCTACCTGGTTCAGGAGCTGGGGCGGGAACCCAGCCCCGAGGAGATCGCCGGAAAGATGGAGATCCCTCTCGACAAAGTCCGCAAGGTGCTCAAGATCGCCCGTGAGCCGATATCCCTGGAGACACCCATCGGTGAGGAAGAGGACAGTCATTTGGGAGACTTCATCGAGGACAAAAAGTTCATGCTGCCTTCGGATGCGGCAGTTAATTTGAACTTGGCCGAACAGACCCGAAAGGTGCTGGCGACGTTGACGCCACGGGAAGAGAAAGTATTGCGCATGCGGTTTGGCATCGGAGAGAAAGCCGACCATACGTTGGAAGAGGTAGGGCAGGATTTTGCGGTGACCCGCGAGCGGATCCGGCAGATTGAAGCGAAGGCCCTTCGAAAGCTGAGGCACCCCACACGGAGTCGTAAACTGAAGAGTTTTATCGATAACTAGCGAGCTTGACAAAACCGGCACCGGACTATAGAAATCTTCACGCCATTCGGTCCGAGGGCCCATAGCTCAGCTGGCAGAGCCACCGGCTCATAACCGGTCGGTCCCTGGTTCGATCCCAGGTGGGCCCACTCCCCTCAACCACGATGGGCCGGCAGCTGGCTGCGGGGACGGGTAAACCGGATAGAGGACGGGCCGGATCAGGAAGGGCGAAAGGGTGTGGGCGAGGACGGCCACGCCTTTTTGTTTGCCGGCGCTTCCAATTCACGAGACAGGCACGGGTAAAGCGATGACTCCCACGGTGAAAGACATGGTGCGACTCCTGGGCGATTTGGCCCCTACGGGACTTGCCGAATCCTGGGACAATGTGGGCTTGCAGGTCGGCGATCCACGTTGGCGGGTTGAGAATGCCTGGGTGGCACTCGACCCCCTGCCGGCGGTGGTCGATGCCGCCGCCAGCGCCGGCGTCCAGTTGCTCATCACGCACCATCCGCTGATTTTTAAGCCGCTGTCGGGCATCGATATCAGCGAGGGGACGGGGCGCATCATCGCCCTGTCCATTCGGCACCGGCTGGCTGTGCTTTCCGCCCATACCAATCTGGACAGCACCGACGGCGGTCTCAACGACATCGCCGCCGATATGTGCGACATGATCGACCTTCGCCCGCTGGTACCCGCCTCCGTTGACGCCACCGTCAAGCTGGTTGTCTTTGTTCCCGAGGGCGCTGAGGATGCCGTCATGGCGGCCATTGCCGATACGCCGGCCGGCCGCATCGGAAACTACACCGGCTGCGCTTTTCGTTCTCCGGGAACCGGCATATTCACTCCCGGCGCCGGTGCCCGGCCGTTTCATGGAAAGCCGGAGGAGACATCGCACGTTGCTGAATATCGCCTCGAAATTCTGACGCCGCGGCGTCACCTGGAGGCGGTGGTGGCCAGGATCCGGAAAGCACATCCCTATGAGACCATGGCCTATGACGTCTATCCCCTGGTGCCGCCGTCTTCGTCGGTGGGCCTGGGGCGTCTGGGGCGTCTGACATCGACGCAGCGATTGCGGGACTATGCGCAGAAGCTGGGTCGGCGGTTCGACGCCGCCGGGGTCCGCTTTGTGGGAGACCCCGAAATGAAGGTGCAGACCGCCGCCGTGAGTACCGGCAGCGGCGGAAGCCTTCTGGGTGAGTTTTTTCGATCGGGCGCTGACGTGTTCATCAGCGGAGACATCCGTTACCACGATGCGCGCAGTATCGAAGCGGCCGGCAAGGCGCTCATTGACCTGGGGCATTTCCCGTCTGAGATGATCTTCGCCGCACCCGTTGCCGAACGTCTGGCATCCGCCGCTTGGCAGTCGGGATTTGAAGTCACCATTACACCCTGCCAGATGGAAAAGGATCCCTTTCGGTTTTTACCCACCGACAGGCAGCCAGGATAGGTGAGGGCTCATTGAGAGGGGACAAGAATGGCAACATTTCGAGATCAACTCGATGCGCTGATTAAGATCCAGAAGATTGACTCGCGAGCCCGGGAACTTCGGGGTAGCCTTGCCGGTGTCCCCGATAGATGCGCCCAACTCACGCAGCGGCTGGAGACGTTTGCCGCTGATGTGGCCGCCCGAACGGCCGAGCGGGACGCATTGAAACAGAGCTATCGCGGTCGTGAGCACCAGGTAAAGGATCTTTCGGTGCTGGTTGGGCGCAGCAATGCCCGGCTCCAGGAGGTCAAGACCAACAAGGAGTATGAATCGGTCCTCAAAGAAATTGACGATGTGAAACGCCACATATCGGAAATCGAGGACATCATGATCACCGATCTTGACGCCATGGACCTGGCCGAAACGGTCGTCGCGGCGGCGGCTTCGACCCGTGAAGCCGCCGAAGCGGACATCGAAGCAGAGATTGAAACATTGTCCCGAAGGGCAGAGAGGGACAAACAAGAATTGAGCGTTCTCGCGCGGGAAGCGTCGGCGTTGAGCGCCGACGTCGATCAGGCGCTGCTGACGCGCTACCGTTATATACAGCAGCGGAAACCCGATGCGGTGGCGGTCTGCGAGGTGATCGACGCCGTCTGCCAAGGGTGTAAACTCAGCATCCCACAGCAGTTGTACAACAATCTCCAGCGGCAGGAAGCGTTGACGCAGTGCCCCAAATGCGATCGCATCGTTTATTGGCTCAAACGGATTCAGTAACCATTTTCACTGCGGTCGAAGTTGATCAGGTGATCGCTGTATCCCCCGGGGATATGGAGGAAAGTCCGAACACCAGAGGGCAGGGTGCTCCATAACGTGGAGTCGCGGTGACGCGAAGGAAAGTGCAACAGAGAGCAGACCGCCGATGGGTCTAAGCCCCCAGCGGGCACGGACTACAGGCAAGGGTGAAACGGTGCGGTAAGAGCGCACCAGTTTCCCGGGCGACCGGGAAAGCTTTGTAAACCCCACCCGGTGAAAGACCAAATAGAGGAGCGTTCGAGGACGGCCCGTCCGAGCTCCCGGGTAGGTCGCTCGAGGCGCCGGGCAACCGGCGTCCCAGATGAATGATCACCGCCCGGTTCGGGGGCAACCCCTGCCGGGAACAGAATTCGGCTTACGATCAACTTCGGCCGCACCCGTTTTTGATTACAACCCGCGTTCGGGCGTGCTGTGCCCGCATCCGCCGGCGACAGGCAAGCTGCCCTGTCGCAGAAGGCGGGCCGTTAACCCCCGATAGTAAAGAGATCCGTGTATGCTTCTGATTGAAGAACTCTCTGTCGAAGTCGGCGATAAGCCGATCCTGAACAAGATCAACATGGATATACCCAAAGGGGAAACCCATATCCTCTTCGGGCCCAACGGCCATGGCAAGACCAGCCTGATGATGGCTATCATGGGATTTTCCGGCTACGTGGTGACCCACGGTAAGATTACCTTCAAGGGAGAAGACATCACCCATATGCCCATTCACGAACGCGCTCGTTTGGGGGTGGGGGTTTCTTTTCAGCGACCTCCCACCATCAATGGGTTGAAAACAAAAAGCATGGTGGAAATCTGCGCCCAGGGGCGCCAGGTCGACATTGGTGCCCTCGCCGAGAAACTGAATTTTTCCAGTTTCCTCAACAGTATCCTCGTCGCGGCTGTGGGGAGCCACCTGGATGTCGGTTCGCGAGTCGTGCTGAATGCCCCGGAAACCCGGGCCGAAATCATCTCCCGGGGGATCTCTTCCGGGGGTTCCATCATCGCCCGGGGAGACCTGGTGGGGAACTGCGCCGGCGTCAAGGCCCATCTGGAGTGCAAAGGACTGATCCTCAACAACGGCCTCATGCAGGCTATTCCAGAACTGTCGGGCACTGTACCCGGGGTGGAGATGTCGCACGAAGCGGCGGTGGGGAAAATCGATCAACGAGAGATTGCGTACCTCATGGCCCGGGGCCTGGACGAGGACGACGCCATTTCCACCATTGTCAAGGGATTCCTCAATGTAGACATTGAAGGACTGCCCGCCGGCCTTCAGCAGCGAATTGACCGGACGATTGAAGAGACCCGGAAGGACATGATGTAGCCATGGAGTATCAGAACGCTGCCTGCGATATCTCTTTCGAAGCCAAGGTACGTATTTTCTGCCACGACTACCTCAAGTGCTTCACCTATATTGCCGGGTTTGACAGTTCCCGGTATCTGTTCACCAAAAAACTATTCTCAGCGCTCATCGGCAATTCTCAGGTGCTGGAGGATTTTCTCGATTTTCATGGTGCGAAGAACAATACCGAGTGGTACTTTTTCAGGGAACTCTCTGCGGCGGTGAGACACTTGAGCCTCGGCGGGTATTCTCAGACGCACATTTCCAACCGACTGGTTTTCTACGATCTCGGAGACACAACGGAATTCGAAGCGCAGGGGACCCATACCCTCTATTTTCTCCGCCAATCGCTGATGAAGCTGGCCCCGGTGATCCTCTCCGAGGCAAAACGGCTGTCTATCCCCATTCCGGAAGAACGCTTCCGCCTGGAGGATTTTCCCGGGGTGGCCACCAGTCGGATGCTCGATTACGACATCGACGATCTGGACAAGGACGTCCAGAAAAAACACATTGTTAAGATCGCCAGCGACTTTCTGAGTGTTTACTCACAGTTCGACGAGCTGGGGTTCTATGAGCCCTACGACATCGCCGCCATCCAAAAGATCGTTCCCGAGCAGGTGAACGAAGTCTCTATCCGACAGTTTGAAATGGTGGTTCACAATCTTCAGTCCTCTTTCGACACCTACGTGATACACGGCGGCTACCGCTTCGGCAACCGGAACCTGAAGCAGTTGCGTGGTCACTTTTCCGTCGTTTTCCACCTGCTGCAGCTTATCGGCCGTCTGCTCCATTTCTACGAACGCCATCTGCACCAGACCAGCTACAAGAGTATTTACCGACAGGTGCAGGATCGCATGGCGGAATTGGTGGACCCCGAACTGCTTCTGGACCGAACCATCAACTACGGCCTTTATTACGTCTGTCATTATTTGAGCACCGGTCGTGAGCTGGCGCAGGACATTCTCAATGACAATGTCGAAAAGACCCGCATTACCGTGGGTATTCCCGTCAAGCTCGGGTTTCATTCCCGGCCGAGCCTGCTGGTTGCAAAAATTGTTCAGCACTATGGCGGGGCCGTTGAAATGATTGCTGGAGGGGATCGCTTCGACGCCAGCAGCGTCCTCGATATTCAATGGGCGGGAGGCAAAATCCACAAAGAGAATATCACCCACGTGGATTTCGAGGGCGACCTGAGGGCATTGAAAGACATCGAAATTCTAGCCGGTGCCAATTACGGAGAGGATACCATGGGCAAGGGCATCCCGCTGCCCAAGGAGCTTCAATACCTGCGATAGTCCGTTTGGTGACTACCGGCAGTGCCAGTGGCGGATTGATCGCCGAGGCAGCCAATGTCTGATTCGCAAGGGTTCGGGCGTCATGTTTTGCTGCTGATTCAGCGCGATCGCCGCGGACAATGACGCCACTGCACGCTGCTGCTGCCGCCACCGGCGGCGGTTTACCGAGGGAAGATCGATGGTCGGGGCTGTGATCGTGGCTGCTGGTAAAGGCCTACGCATGCAGGCCGCCACGCCGAAGCAATATAGGGCGGCGGCCGGTCTGCCCGTGTTGTGCCACACCTTGCGTCGGTTCGACGCCAGCAATTGTGTGGACGTTATTGCCGTGGTCGTCCCCGAAAACGACCACGCACTGTGCCGAGAAGAGATCCTGCCGAAAGCCGCCATTGAAACGCCGGTGCAGCTGGTGAGCGGCGGGCCGCACCGCCAGGATTCCGTTGGCAATGGTCTCGCCGCCTTAGGCCCGGGTGACGATGATGATTTGATCATTGTGCACGACGGCGTGCGGCCCATGGTGATGCCTCAGGACATTTCGGCCTGCGTACGGGTGGCGGCCATCACGGGTGCCTGCATCCTCGGTCAGCCGATGGCCGACACACTCAAGCAGGTCGCCCCAGGGCAACGTATCGTCTCAACCATCGATCGGTGTCGGGTCTGGCGGGCTCAAACCCCACAGGTATTTAAACGGCGGATCATCGCCGCCGCTCACAGGGAAGCGCGCACAAAGGGCCTTCTCGCCACCGACGACAGCGTTTTGGTCGAAACCCTTGGCGTCGTTGTCAGTATTTTGCCGGCCGGCAATGCCAACATCAAAATCACCACACCTCAGGACCTATCGTTGGTTTCGATCATCCTCTCGGCCCATAACGTGTGACCTTTTCCACCGTGGGATCCAGCCCCATATACGGCTGGCCGTTTTTCATCTCTGTGGCAAGACGGAAGACCCCCTTGACACGGTGTGTCGAATTGGGTACAGCATACCCATTGTAGAGGTGTCTGACTGTAACGCCAACGGTGTTGTTCGTGGGATCTACGTCCCTGAAGCATATCGCCCAGCAAGGTTCTGCGGGCGAATCATCCATTATTGGATTTCTTGTAGCCGTCCGACGTGAGTTCGCCGACACGGCGGGTCGGCGTGTCTTAACCGATGTGCTCATTGGGGCTGCGGTGGGGCTGCATGTCGCTGAGGAGAGAAAGGGAAGACCATGAAATCGGCGGATCGCGTTCACATTCTGGCCCTGGATGAAGAAGATCTGATCCTCAGGCGCTACGAGCACGCGCTGTGCAGTGAAGAGGCCGCTGCGGCGTCCGGGTTCTCCCTCAGCGTTTCACTCACCACCTGCGGCAGCGGCAGGGAAGCCATTGCAGCTGTCCAGCACGCCCAAGACACAGGCACCCCTTTTGCGGTGATTTTCCTCGATTTGGGGCCCGGCCGTGGCGAGGACGGCTTGAATATCGGTGAACGCATCCGGGAAATCGATGCCATGGCCAATATCGTGGTGGTGACCGGATTGACGGAAACCGCACCAGAAGCCATCGCCCGGCGCATCGCCCCGGCGGACAAACTGCTTTACCTCCACAAACCCTTCCATACCCTCGAAATTCAGCAGTTTGCTTTGGCACTCAGCGCCAAGTGGCATTACGAGCGAATGCTCCAGGAGACCAACGCCGATCTGGCAGAAAAAAACCAGTCACTTGAAGAGAGCCGCCGGTCGTCGGCGGATCACCAGCAACAGCTGGAGCATCTGAATAGCCAGTTGTTGGAAACCAACGACGCCTTGTCGGTGCTGGCACGCAATCTTGAGCGTGCGCGAAAGGAATCCGAGAAACAGATTCTTCACCGCACCCGGACCTTGATTCTTCCCATTGTTGAGCGGCTTCTCGAGGAAAAGGGCATGGACAAGCATCGTTCGGAATTGGAAATGCTGAGAAGCTATATGATGAACCTTTTCCCAGGGCACACCGAGGAACTCAAGATGGCGGCGCGCCTATCGGCCACTGAGTCCCGGATCGCCGCCATGATCAGAAACGGCATGTCCAGTGAAGAGATCGCCCGAAACCTCTACATTTCAACGAACACCGTGAAAACCCATCGCAAAAATATTCGCCGTAAGCTCAACCTTCAGAATTCCGGACGCAACCTTCGGACGTGGCTGAAAAGCCAGACATGACCGGCAACGGGGAGCACGGCGCCAGTGGGCAAAACACCTTCTGGGAGGGTTGCAGCGGCCGCTCGCCGCTGCGCGGCAGGTCGTCTCTGGGCGTGCTCCTTGCCGTGCCTCAGAAATGGGTATATGGTATGCCCAAGATGGGTGGGTAAAAAACATCCTTGCCTTGTTGCACGAGCCCTGTAATATAGGACGGTTCATGGCCGGAGACCCGCTACCCCTTCCCGTCCATTGATGATCGCTCCGGTGTTTCGGTTTGCACCGATGCACCATTCACAGGAGGCAGCATGTCTGTTGAAGATCAGCGCAAACACCCCCGTCTTACCCCTTCGGACCTCACCTTTGTGGCCCTTCGACCGGATTTCAGTCATTTTGGCAAGGTCATCGACATCAGCAACGGTGGCCTGCGGTTCCAGTTCATGGGAATGCCCGTCACGCTGGGGAAGAAGCCACGGATGGCGCTGGATCTGTTCGTCCACGGCAATGGCTATTATCTTTCCGACGTTCCCTGTGAGTTGGTTCACGAGGCTAGTTCAGAAAGCCCCTCCAGCAGCCCGGTGGCCACCTATCGCTATGGGCTTCGATTCAAGGATGTGACCCGCAGCCAAGCCGATCAACTTGACTATTACCTTGAGCATTACACGGTCCAATAGCTACTTCTTGAGGTCTTCAATAGGGTAGGGGGCTGCACATCGAAATCCGAAAATATGGGTGGAGCGCGTGGGCACGTAGCGATCTCTATGGGCACCGCGCAGGCTCGCCATCTCTTCGGCAAAAGCGCCCCCTTTGATCACTTTGTCCTTCCCGTCATCTGGACCCATGGGGTTTTTCTCCATGCGTGCGCCGTCTGCGTACCAATCATTGACCCACTGGTAGAGATTGCCCGCGGCATCGAACATCCCATAAGGGCTCTGCCCCTTTTCATAGGCGTCCACCGGCGTGGGGCCGAGGTGGTAATTGTCAAAGTTGGCCATCGATTCGTCGGGCAATTGCTCCCCCCATGGATAGACGTTGCCGCTGGGGCCGCGGGCGGCTTTTTCCCATTGCGCTTCTGTGGGAAGCTGTTTTTTCGCCCATTCGCAGTAGCGCCGGGCGTCGTTGTGAGACACCTGACTGACCGGATAGCGGTCTTTGCCTTCCTGGCTTACCGTGCCTTCGGGCATTCGCCACGTTGCCAAATGGGCTTTTTGCCATCGGCGGGCCATGCGAATTTGACCGCCACCGTTGCTTTCAGCATCGGTCACGTATCGTGTGGCGCCGATAAACTTTCTGAACTGACCATTGGTGACCAGGTACTTGTCGATGTAGTAATCGTCCAGGTCAATCTTCTGAATCGGTTTCTCTGAAGAATAACGGTTCGAGCCCATGACGAACGCTCCGGCCGGTATATGGATCATCACGCTTTGGTCGGCTGGGTGGGTGATCTCAAAGAATCCCTTGCTGTTCTTGATTCCGAGTTCAACCGGCGCCTCCGGGGGCTGCTGACCGGCAGCACTTTCCACCGCCATGGGGGGCGTTTTCTTGGCCGGGGCGGCATTCTCCGGCTGTGATTTCATCAAAAAACCGGTGATGGCCGCGATGATTGCAAGCGTCGCCCCCCCGGCCATGATCAGCCGAATTAGGGTCTTATGCTTTCGGGCTTTGGATATTTGTGCCGCAATTTCTTCGGGGGGAAAGTAGGTCGTTTCGCTGCCGACGCTGACCTTGGGGTTCACAACGGTGGCATCATCGCCGCCGTCCAAAAAGGAAAAATCCTCCTCAGGCATTTCGCCCAGCACCATGGCCGTGGCAAAGGCCTTGAAGTCCGGGAATCGATCGTCGGGGTCTTTCTCAAGGGCCCGTAAAATGGCGTCGCTGATCTGTGTCGGCAAATCCGGGTTCAGCGATTTTGGAGATTCCGGGATCTCATTTACGTGGGCGAATATGATTTGGGAGGTTTCGCTCGTATCGAACGGTCGTCTACCAGCAAACAATTCGTAGAATACCAGGGCCAGGGAGTAGATGTCGGAGCGGACGTCAATTTCCCGATTTTTATCGAATCGCTCGGGGGGTACGTAATGAATCGACAGCATGCTTGCCGCCGTATCATGAGAGGCCGTCGAAGACACCCTGGCGATTCCGAAATCCATGATTTTGGCGTTGCCGCTGCCATCGATGATGATGTTGCCGGGTTTGATATCCCTGTGCAGCACACCGCTTTCGCTGGCGTACTGAAAGGCATCCAGTGCCTGATGGGCGATTTTATAGGCCGTGTCGAAAAGCATCGGCCCTTTTTGCTGTTGGAGGGTCTTCTTAAGTTCGGTTCCTTCCACATACTCCATGGCGATGGCGTAGTTGTCCCCGTCGGGGAAGAACTCCAGCAGTCGTGTGATGTTCGGGTGATCCAGTTTGGCAAGGATCATTGCTTCGTTGAAGAACTTTTTGACGACGCGCTGATTGTCCAGGGCTTGTGGGTTGAGCAGTTTCACGGCGGCGAGATCACCGGACGGGGACTTGGCTTTCCATACGGTGCCGAATCCTCCGCGCCCCAGCGAAGCGATGATGTCGTAATCACCCAAACGTGAACCGATCATCGTTGCCACCTCCGTGGCGGTGATTGCCCGGCACTAAAAAAATCGCGACAGCAGACGGGGACCCTCGACACGAATGGCCACAACGGTGATGTTGTCCCCCCCACCGTTACGATTTGCCTGTTCAACCAGGCTGTTGCAGATCGCCTCCGGGGCTTTGAGCGTCTGGATGGTTTCCAATAACCGAGGCTCAGCCACGGTTTCCCAGAGCCCGTCGCAGCAAATGAGCAGGTAGTCTCCCCAAGAGACGGTTTGTGGGGAGGCGCTGATCTTGGCCGAAGGCGTTGTGTGGATTCCGATTGCACGCGTGAGCCTATGTCTGTCGGGATGATCCTTGGCCGCTTGCGCTGAGATTATGCCGGCACTTATAAGGCCCGCCGTGAGGCTGTGATCATCGGTAAGCTGCCTGATGCGTCCCCTGGATATGTGATACCCCCGGCTGTCGCCGACGTGACCGACGGTCAGCTGATTTCCCTTGATGGCCATTGCCGTCAGAGTGCTTCCCATTCCTGCCAGCGCCGGATCTGAGGCTGCCAGGCGGTGGACAGCGGCATTGGCTTCACCGAAGGCATCGGACAGTGCCTCCAGAATCGTCGGGGACGCGCTTTTATAGTATGTCTCGAAGAGAACATCAACCGCGGTCCGCGCAGCCGTTTTACCGCCGCGGTGCCCTCCCATGCCGTCCGCCACGGCCGCCAGGGTGCCCAACCGGTGATGCTTGCCTAAATCCGGGGGATACACCGCGTAGCGGTCCTGGTTGCTTTTCTTGATTCGCCCCGGATCAGTCGCCGCTGCGATGGTTAGCCGCCCCATGCTGCAATTCCATTCGGTAGAGGAACCCGCGATGCCGTCGACATGGGATGATGCCGAAAAAAGGCCGAGTATGGTAAGGTTTACATCCTTACGACGTAGCTGATGGCGCCGGTGGTGAAAGGTATGATTTCTTTTCCGAGACTGATGAGGCCGCATCCAAGCAATTGGGCCTCTTCGCCTTTCAGGTGGACGATCTTCTTCCCCTGGGTCTCAAGAAAAGTGCCGTTGGTGCTTTGATCGATCAATACAAACTTACCGCGTCGGTATTCGACGCGGGCGTGAGAGCGAGACACCAAATCGTCGTTGACGACGACGTCATTGTGGAGTTGCCGCCCCAGCATGGCCATGGGACGGTTTTCATCAACGATGACAACGGTGTCGCCGCAGGTCAACTTTAGCCTGCTCTTCAGGGTGGCCTCAGCAAGCCCGTCGTCCACCATTACGGTGACATCGTGTTCCTCCCAGATCACTTCGTAGATGTCCAACTCCCCGGAAATGCCTTTGACGGTGACTTTATCGATACACCGGCACTTGCCATGGTACGCTTTGGGCAGCAGGGCCACGGTGTCCGCGGTGGTGATAATTTGCCGCTGTTTCGCTTGGGCGCGCATTCGTGCGGCGATGTTCACCGCTTCACCGAAGACATCCCCATCATCGGTGATGACCTGGCCAAATTGGATACCCACATATAGGTTGGGGGGGGAGATCTCCGGCTGCTCGCTGAAATGCATCTGTTCGATGGCTTGATGCATTTCCTTGGCCGCATCCACTGCTCGGGGGGCCGATGGGAAGGTGCACATGATTTCGTCACCAATGGTCTTGATGACGGTCCCACCGAAATCGGCAGTGATTTTTTCAAGCAGGGTCAAGCAAGAGGTGATGAGATTTTGGGCCAGGCGGTCGCCAAGAATTTCGTATAGGTGGGTGCTTTTCGCAATGTCGGCGAATAGGATGGCGACCGAAACCGTTTCTTGAGCCATGATGCCCTCGTTGTCGCGATAACAGTGCTTTAACCCGGGTAGCGTAATGAATTGACCCATCCCTGTCAATGGAAAGAAAACGGGCGTGGGCGGCTGCCCCGCGGCGGTTTTATTGCCTTAGCCAGGGATCAATCCGTTTTATCCGGCGACGGCAGCCCCCGCTGCGGCGCCAGGAGTGTCGGCGCCGCAGCTCCTGACACCGGGGGCGTAATGCGCAGCTTGCGACCGGCCCGATGGCCGTCCTGGATCACCCCGGCATCGGCCTGCGTGGCCCTTGTTCGAACGGTGCGCAGGCGAGGGTACTTTTGCTTCACATAGGCCACCAGTTGCGGATCGCTCATGGGGATCAGTGCCCGGTGATTCGTAGCGGCCGCCGCGTTACAGTGCTGCCGCTCCAGCAGTGAACGAAATCCCTGGATGATGCCTACCGCGTAATCGGTCTTCCGGTACCGGCTCATTTTCCGGCCCGCCGAGTAGGCCTGCCATTGGGTGGCGACGAACCGCTTTACGTAGTCGTAGACATAGCCGGCCATCTGCACGTTTGCCGGTAGGCCGCTGATCTCCAGTGCACACCCCACTTTCTCTTTCTCCAGGACCCAGGCCGGCACCCAGATGACTTCCACGAAGTAGAAATCGGCCAGCAGGCCGCCGAGATGGGTGTGGTCCCGTGTGTGGCGAAGCGCCGGGCGATCGACGAAAACGCTGATGTAGGTGTCGTCGTTTGCCCGATGGAGATCGTCGGTGGGGATCTGAAACCGCACCATGAGTTCACGTGCTTTGGCAAGCGCGACGGCGGCTTCGTTGGGGTTGGTGCTCCGCGACAGGGCCAGCAGTTTTTTTATCTTCAGACGTTTGGTATCGTCCCGGGTCGTGGCGGCACCGGACAGCCGGTCGTGGAGCAGGGGGTAGTCCCCGGATGCGCGGGGGGCGGCGCCGATCAACCGGCAGGCTTCCTGAAAAGCCTTCCCGTGGGGCGCCGCCGGGTCGTCCCCAGCCATGGCGTGGGCGATCTGGTGGGCGACCTCATGCAGGAGCACATCCCGGATGGCGTCCCAAGGGTGGAGCCTTGCCAGCCGTCGGCTGAGGGTGATGGTATTGGTGCCGGCGGCCCAGTGGCCCCACGTGGTGCGCATCTCTGAGACGCGAAACTGCGGTTTGTGCAGCCGGCGGCGCAGGTGTTCGGGGATGCGCCATTGCACCAGATCCCATTCCGCGGCGGCGCCGTGGAGGACCTTTCTCTCCAGTGTCAGCTGCACCTGTTGTCGATCTTTTGACGAGCTGCTCACTGTGTGCAGGCTCCTTTTTGTCGGCGCCCCCGTACAGCCGGCCGCGGGAGACGCGCATCAGGGACGATCCATGCCAGAGGCTCATTGCACCGATCCGAGACCGATACTACCGCTGCCCGCGGTCGATGATCCTGAAGGCGACGGTCTGTCCCCGCCGGCGCTGCGTCTGAGGCAAGGACGGATCACCCCAAAAAAACGGCCGCCCCTTTCAAGGAAATGAAACCGGTATTCCCCGCCCTGGCAAATACAAAAACAAAATCAGTCCAGATCAAGCGCAGGCAATGTGTAACGCCAAATTACCGCCGCCCACAATTTTCCGCTGGACCTCTACCAATCGGCTCGCAGAGATTAGCGTTGGCAATCCGCCACTGGATCTAAAGTCTTTAAAATTTCTGTAATGAACTCTTCCGGCAGCTTTTTCAGCAATCAAAATGAACAGCTTAGTGAACCATCCACCAAAAGGTTTTACAGATCCACAATTGTAATCAATGAATAAGATGCTTCCATCGTGACCAAGAACTCTCTTCATTTCCTCAACCAATGGCAGTCTTTTCGTGGAATCCAACTCATGCAGTACAAGCATGCATATGATCAAATCAAAGGAGCGGTTGTCATAAGGCATTTCCGTTGCATCGCCGATGTATAATTCCGCGTCCTCTCCCAATCGTTTTCTTGCGACCTGCATCATGGCAGGAGAGGGGTCAATGCCATATAGTGTGCAGCCATACTTTTTGTATAAGCCCAAATGTACGCCAGTCCCGCAGCCGACATCGAGCACCTTCATTCCCTTGTCAGGAGGAGCCATTCGGATACCATGGATTCTCAAACCCATATTCATGGAATCGAATATTGTGTCGTAGAAACCTGCACTCCAACGATAGGGATCCTTGCTCATGTCCTTTCTCCTAATTTCTTCGCGATTGGTATTCCTTGGTCCTTACCTTTGTAGTAAACACCTCCTACACTTAAAATGGAAAAACGTCGATTTGGCGGGCGGCACCATGATGATTACGAACACTATTACAAATATATGAAGGACGACCGGGCGGGCGGATAATTCATGGAAAACTACCGCGAAATGCAAAAAAAAAGACCCCTACAAAGTGGTCACAAAATGGTCGCACCGTGCAGGGGCTATATGGGGATGATGAACTAAAACAGCAAGTTAAATGGTCGGGAAGACTGGATTTGAACCAGCGACCCCAGCGTCCCGAACGCTGTGCTCTACCAGGCTGAGCCACTTCCCGACACGCGTTGTCATTTATGTTACATGCCGGTGATTGTCAACAGCTTTCCATGCAGCGGTTTTCGTTGATATTTCAGCTGTGAAACGGGTTTTTCAGGATGATGGTTTCCTCTCTTCCGGGGCCGATGGAAACAATGTCAATGGGTACGCCGACCAGTTCGGACACGCGCGACAGGTAGCGCCTCGTGTTCTCCGGCAGGTCCCCGTAGCGGCGGATGCCGCTGATATCTTCCTGCCAGCCGGGAACCCTTTCCAGTATCGGCTCGCAGGTGGCCAGCACCTCCAAACTCGTGGGGAAACTCTGGGTGGTCTTGCCGCCGCAGCGGTATCCCGTGCAGATCTGCAATGGGTTGAACCCTCCCAGTACGTCCAATTTGGTAATGGCCAGCCCTGTGAGGCCGTTGAGGCGGACGGCATTGTTCAGCAGCACCGTGTCCAGCCAACCGCAGCGTCGGCGACGACCGGTGGTGGCGCCGAATTCAGCACCCTTTTCTTGGATGGCGTCACCCGTGTCGTCCAACAGCTCCGATGGAAACGGTCCGGCGCCCACTCGGGTGGTGTATGCTTTGACGATGCCGATAACGCCGTCAATGGCTGTGGGACCGACGCCTGCACCGCTGCAGGCATTGCCGGCAACCGTGCTGGAAGAGGTCACGAAAGGATAGGTGCCGTGATCGATGTCCAGATGCGTGCCCTGGGCCCCTTCGAAGAGGACGTGCTGCCCGGATTTCATGCCATGGTTCAGCGCTTCCGATACGTTGGCCACATGGGGTGCCAATCTTCCGGCCAACTGGCGGTATTGATCCAGGATCGGACTCAGCGCCACCGGCTCGGCGTTGAGGAATTTCGTCAAATAAAAGTTTTTTTCCTCCAGCAGCGTGGTCACTTTCTCTTCGAAGTGGACCCACTCCAACAGATCGGCAAAGCGCATTCCCCGTCGCGTGGCTTTGTCTTCGTAGCAGGGGCCGATACCACGGCCGGTGGTGCCGATTTTTTTGTCGCCTTTCATCCGTTCCCGCGCATGATCGATGGATTGGTGATAGGGCATGATGAGGTGGGCACGGTCACTGATCACCAGGTTCTGCGGGTTCACGGCGACACCGTTTCCCACCAGATAGTCGATCTCCTCCACGAGCACCTGCGGGTCCACCACCAGCCCGTTGCCGATCAGGCAGGTTTTCCCCTGCAGAATGCCTGACGGCACCAGGTGGCTGATGATTTGTTTGCCATTGACCACCATGGTGTGGCCCGCATTGTTACCGCCCTGGAAGCGCACCACCATGTCGGCATCCGCAGCCAGCAAGTCGACGATTTTCCCTTTGCCTTCATCACCCCATTGGGTGCCCACGATGACGATGTTGGCCACTATGTACTCCCCTTGTTGATTGGTTCCGACAAGCCTTTGCAGCGACGCGCCAGGAAAAAGTCCTGTATCAAATGGCGGCACTTGTCTTCGAGAATCCCACCGGTCACCTGGATGTGGTGGTTGAATCGCGGGTCCAGGTGAAAGTCGAACAAACTGCCCGCCGCACCCCATTTGGGATCCGGCGCCCCGTAGACGACGCGTGTCAGCCGCGCGTGCAGGGCAACCCCCATGCACATGACGCAAGGTTCGATGGTCACGTACAGGGTGGTCCCCCCGAGCCGATAATTGCTGATTGCTTTGGCCGCCGCGCGAATGGCGAGCATTTCAGCATGTCCTGAAGGGTCTGCCATGGCAATGGTGCTGTTTCGCCCACGGGCGATGACGGCGCCGTCGGCGCCCGCAAGGACTGCCCCTATCGGAACTTCATCGGCTTGTCCAGCCATTTCAGCCTCGGTCAGCGCCAATTCCATATAGGCTTCATCCGTCAATCGCATCGGGCTTGCATATGCCGAATCCCCTTTGATCGCAATCCTTTATTTAAGGGCGTTCGCACTGGTGTCGGCCGCGTTAGGTGTTGACTTCCCCATGGCTTTGACTTATTACCCTTTCCGTCGTTTTCGACGCACGCGCGCCTGTAGCTCAGCCCGGATAGAGCGCCGGACTACGAATCCGTAGGTCGCAAGTTCGAATCTTGCCAGGCGCACCAATAAAATC
>CAYUOU010000007.1:0-78944 GCA_964446485.1 uncultured Desulfobacterales bacterium
CTCCGTTCTTGTCCGTTTTATCCTATTTTTCCATCTTTTTCACCGTCCGTGCTCAGCAGCAAAAGCCACACTAAGCAGAGTGCTACCGCGATGTCCGGCCAACCCGAGCCTGTAAGCCAAACCGCACCAGCCGCCACGAAAACCGAAAGATTGGATGCAATGTCGTTTCGTGAGCACTCCCACACCGAACTCATATTTATATCTTCATGGCGATGCCGCCAAAGTAAGAAAAGGCACAGTGAGTTTGCGGCAAGTCCGAGAAGACTGAATGCGCCCATAACCTCGAAGAGAGGGACACTTATAACGAAAACCCTGTTGGCAATTTGGGCAATCACGGCACAAGCTGCTAAGAAAATTAAGCCACCCTTAAACAGCGCAACCTTGGCCTTTACGGCGGGACCCTTGGATACTGCGTACAGGCTAAGTCCATAAGTTAGGGCATCTCCAAGGTTATCAAGGCTATCGGCGAGCAACGCTGTGGACTTTCCATATAACGCGGCCGCCGCAATAGCCAGGAACATTACGGCATTGACGCCAAGCACAATTCTCAGTGTTCCTCGCTGCCTCACACGAAGGGCATCTATGGCGCAACTGTCATTACAGCAATCACTCATTCCGTAAACCTCCTTAGCGCTCTCTCGAGGTAGGAACGCTGGTTACCCGGCGCCCTTTGCACAGGCCCGGACGTGCGGTTTTCCAGCATCCGTTTCCCCTATAGCACCCGCTTTCGCGAAAGACAAAAGTATCAGGCCGACACCAGATGGCATTTTAATGCCTTCGGCAGCTTCGGCTTGGCTATCCTGAAACGCTCGATCGCTTTATCCCAACATGGAGGCTTTTTATCGCCTTGACAGGTGAATTTCGAATTCGTTAAGTGCTTATCAGCAGTCCATCATCCAATGTATCGGTATTGAATCTATCAGGGGGCCATCATGAATCGTCCGAGAGGGTTTTGGGTCGTTATCGCTGTCGTTGCCGGGCTCCTGACCGGCTGCGCCAATCGTCACCTGTATCATCAGATGCCGGTACTGGCCGATCTCGGTATCACCTTTGTCGATGCGGCATGGGACGGCCGAACGATTCCCCCCGGGCAGCAGTGTCGGCGCGACGGTGGAAACGGAGCGACACCGGCCGTTCATGTCGCCAATATTCCCCCCGATGCCAACCAATTACTCCTCGAATTCAGCGACAAAAGCTTCATCCCCATGGACAAGGGCGGGCACGGCATCATCGGGTTTCACATTCAGCCAGGCACCAGCGAAGTGACCCTGCCGCCGCTGCCGGGGCACACCTTCGATCTGCCCGAGCCTTATTTCGTTGTTTCCGCCCACCGACGTGCCTCATGGGACATCCCCGGCGCCTATCTGCCACCCTGCTCCGGCGGCAGCGGAAACTACTACTACATCACCATCAAGGCCCTCTACGCGCCCGACCAGCTCGAACAAATGCCTAAAATGCTGGGACGCGGAAAAATCAACATGGGGCGCTACTGAGCGTGATCAGTCGCCACGCTCCTGCTGCCAGGCGCATTGAAGCGGTATGGCCTTGGCCCACATAACCATGTATTCCAGGTGTTTATCCATCGCTGAGCATCGATCCGAGAATCTCTTTGACCAGCTTGGCCGCCACCCGGCCGGTAACGCCGTTGAGGTCTTGTCTGGGGTTGTACTCCACCACATCAGCGCCAACGAGCACCCCCTGCAGTGTATGAATCAAGGAAATGACATCCCGGGTGGTGAGCCCGCCCGGTTCATGGTGGGAGACGCCCGGAGCAAACGCCGGATCCAGTACATCGAGATCCACGGAGAGATAGGCCGGCCAGGTGACCTTGGGGAATTCGGTGTCGAGACGGCTGCCGCTGTAGAACATTTCCACCGGCCATCGTCGTGCCTGCTGCCTCTGGTGAGCGTTGCAGGTGCGAATGCCGACCTGAAGCAGGCGAAGCGCTCCACCGGCTTCCATAATGCGGGCGAAGGGGCAGGCATGGGAAAACCGGTCGCCGTCCAATTCTTCGTAGAGATCCGGGTGGGCATCCAGATGCACGAGGGTCAATTGCGGGGCCAGATCGGCACAGGCCTGGACCAGCGGCAAGGTGACGGCGTGGTCCCCGCCGACGGCCGCCACCCGATAACCGGCCGCGCGGAGGGCCTCGGCGCGGCGACGAATACACAGCAGGCCATCACTGCCGGCGATATCAACGAGATCGCCCACATCCACCAGGCGGCCATCGTCGGCAAAATCTTCCAGATCACCGCCGCATTCCGTGGAAAGATTGGTCGATGGGCAATGCAGCGCCGCCCGCACCAGCGGCGGTGCCAGTGACGGGCCTGACATGAAAGAACTACCGGAATCCATGGAAACGCCCATCAGGGCAACTGCCCCTTGGGGACCCGGGGGGGGAACCCGAAAGGGCTTGGGCATCCCGCCCTGGACCGGCCGGGTTGGCGAAAAGGAATTGTTCATAGGGCTCTCCGGCAAGGCGCACCCACTGAGGGCGCAGGGCGGTCATCGGAAGCCGCCGACACCACCGACAATTGCGCAGTGTTAGCGAGCTTTTCATCTTCATCAAAATATATATTATCATATTGTTATCATTTGTATTACCAATTAATCTACATATTTTGAAGCCCATCGATTGCTTGGTTGGCACGCCGTATGCAGATTTTAAGTCGCTAATCGGGTGTTCCCGCTAACAACGGTGCAATCGGGTTGCGCCGCCCACTTCAAGGACCCAGCTCATGAAGAAGACACACGTCGTCCAGCGTCGCAAATGGAAGCGATTTAAGATCAAGGGCGGCGCGATCGTCCTACTGCACAAAGAGCGCATGATCGCAATCGGCCGCCCTAAGCTGATTGAATTGGGACCCATCATCGATATCAGCATCGGCGGCCTGGCAGTACAGTATCTGGAAAGCAAACAGCGTAGCCAGGACGCCACGTCACTGTCGATATCCGTGCCCAAAGGCGGCATCGCCGTCAGGAACCTCGATTTTAAGATCATTTCGGACAAATCCATTGCCACATTACCGAACGGCAAAATGATCCACAACCGATGCCTGGAATTCATACACGTGTCAAATCAGAAACGGTATCAGGTGGAGTCGTTCATCAACCATTACGCAATGCACCTGAAACAGGATCGGCGCGCCGGCATTGACCGGCGACAATATATCGATCCCCGGTTTGACGAGGATCGATATTACCAGATGTACAATCGCCGAAACGGTATCGATCGGCGTAAAACCCATGTGCTTGCCGAGTAATTGGTAAGCGCCACGCCACCACCCCAGCAACCCGCCTGCGGCAGGTGCACCCTGCCGCAGGCGCGGCGTTTTTATTCCCCCGGGTCGGCACCGTTTACGGTAGACGAACCCTCCATCAGTCGCGGGACCCCAATTCCAGTCGCCGGGAAAAAGCGGTGATATGGGGAAACCTTCACCGAAACCAGAGGGATCGGCAAGGTCTGTATATCTTTGACTTATCATGGTTTTTACACTATGTTGAAGGCGCTTTACAGGCCGGTTGGAACGCCCGCTGCCGCCGGTGCCGCAGGGTTGCCGGCGCCGCTCTCAACCCGTGTCAAGACGTGTCACCCAACGGGCGGTGCGACCGGCATGCGCCCAACCGGTGGCGATGACGACCGTTGAAGTCCCCCCGCTGTGTTATTTCATTGAAAGGAAACCGAACCGTGGCACCTGTTGGCGGGCAACTGCAAGGCATCAGCATCGATTCGTTCCTTCAGATGGTACAACTGGAAAAAACCACCTGCACACTCAGGGTGCTGAGCGAAACAGATGTTGGTTTTGTATACATCTTAGAAGGCGTTTTCATCGATGCCGAAGTCGGTGCCCTCTCCGGCCTGGATGCCGCCCATGAGATCATTTCCTGGGAAGATTCGGTAATCGAGATCGATAACACCTGCGAACGCTCGGAAAACAACATCCGGCAGCCGCTGATGAACATTTTGATGGAGGGCCTCCGGCTGCGTGACGAACGCCAGGCGGCGGGCGGAGCGGCAAAGCCCATGGGCGCCCAGCCCCGGCCTGCAGCACCGGCACCCCCGAAACAGGCCCCGACAGGGCCTCCGGCGTCGACAGACAGTGAGGCCGAGCATCCTGAGCCAAAAACCCTTCCGGATACGGAAAAACCCGAATTCGCCTTTCCGAAGCCGCGAAAAAAAAAATCCTCTCTTACACCCATCCTCATGGTGCTTGTTCTGGTTCTCGCAGCAGGCGCCGGGGCGTATATGTTCCTGCGGGTTCCGGAGAACGAAAAACAACACCGCGCGCTCCATGCGCAACTGTTGGAGGCGTCGGATCCCAAAGAGAAAGTCGCGCTGCTTGAAGCCTATCTCAGCACACGGCCTTCCGGCGAATATGGGACGTCGGCCAAGCGCCAACTCGCCTCGTTCAAACGCGCGTTGGATGAACAGATGTTCACCGCCGCCACACGCAAGGCAGCCGCCCTAACCAGCGCCGGTGACTTGGAGGCCGCCAAGGCCGTTTTCGAGAATTACCTCAAAGAGAATCCGGCGACGACGACCCGCGGGCAAACCGAAAAGGAAATCGTGGCCATTGTGGAGCGGATGGCTGCGGCGGCGTACGCCGCCCTCGCCCGGGACGCGCAGAAAATGGGCCCCCAACGGTTGGAACACTACGACGCATTCCTCAGCGCCTATCCGGACAGTACCCACGCCGCCGCGGTTTGGGAACGTGTCGCAGCCATGGAAAAAGAATATTACGGCTACTTTGAAACCCAATTGGCAGTGGCCACCCATGAGGAGGACTGGCAGCGCGGCGTTGACCTTGTCAGCCGCTTCACGCGGATGTATCCGGATCACCCCCGCACCCGCGTCTTATCCAAACTGATCCCCGTTTTCGAAAAAAACCAGCGCCAGAAAGAAGACGTCGAAAAACTCATGGCCGAAGCGCAAGACAAGGGGACCGATTATGTGGGCGCAGCAAAGGTCTTGGCCGACCATCTGGCAGCTTATCCGGACAGCTATCTGAGCGCACGGCTCCGTTCACAGATCGGCCGGTATGAAGCACTGTCGGAAAAGACCCGCATCGCCGGTCTCATTAAATCGACCGCTGAAGCTGTTAATGCCGCCGGACAGCGATTTACCGCCAAATCAGATGGTACCGTTTTGGACACCCGAACCCGGTTGATGTGGACCCTCCTGGATTCTGATGCCATGCTCCAGGACTGCCTTGACTATGAAGGCGCGCGGGCCTTCGTCAGCGCGTTGGAGACCGGTGGCCATGACAACTGGCGCCTGCCCACGCCGGACGAATTGCGCCGCTTTTACTTGGAAGCGCCTGCCTTCCCCGCCACCGAAAAAACATGGTACTGGAGTGCGACGTTTTATCGCCAGTTTATCGGGGAATGGGTGTCAAAAGTTACCGTGGTAAATACAGACGGTTTTGCCGCTCAAGAAGAACTGCAAAAGGACAGCCGAGACTGCGGCGCCGTGCGGGCCGTGCGCCGACCTTAGCAGGGCGCCGTTGCCGGCAACCGGTGCTTTTCCGAATCGCCCCACACGCTCGGCGAGCCCTGAATCGAGGGGCTAGTCGTCCTGCGCGTCGGGGGTGTCGTCTTCCTCCGCGTCACCCGCTTCTTCCGACGAATCTTCTTCCTCGGCGACATCTTCAACCAGGCGCCGCCGATATATCGAGCATTCGCTCTCAAACTGTTGCCGGTAAAGTCCCAACCGGTGCGCGGCCAGTTTCTCACCCCCCAGTTTCAGGTAGAGCAATGCGGTCTCCATCACCGATGGATCGGCGAGCATATCTGCAGACATCCGGCGCCGCAATCGTCGAAAAGCCGTTTGGTAGGCATCCGGAATCTCAAATGCGTCATTCATGGTCATTACCCTTAAAAACGGTTGAAGCGCCCTCGAATTGGTACTTGTCGGTGATTTCAAGTCGCATGATTGCGGGGGCACGCGTGCAACGGGCCCGACGGCACCACCGCCCCATTTCAGCGCAGCACCTGGGTCCCCGCTTCGCTCCCTATACACATCGGTGAAGGGAGATTCAAGCCCTATCCTGTCACCGCGGCGCCTGAGGTCCAAAAAGACGCAACCGGGTTTCGAGTTCTGCGTTTTCGCTCCGGTATCGATGCCTGACGATGGTCGGCCGCCGCTGGATGCGACCGTGCCCCAACGTCAACAAGGGGGGTACCGCGTCGTTGATTTCATTCGACAATCACCGTATAGTCGGCGCCGGTTGCGGCGACCCGTGGAAAATGAGCCCCAGCGTTGCAAAAGTCGGAGGGTTTCATTGCCAACGCGTTGCCGCCATTCGATCCGCCATTCGACTGGAGTAGACGAGCGCATGAAAACTTTCGACGAACTGTTTGAAGAACTGACGGCCAAAGTAGCTGCTGAAGACCCCCAATCGGGGACCGTCCGATTAGTGTCCGCCGGCATCCATGCCATCGGGAAAAAAATCCTCGAGGAGGCCGGGGAAGTATGGCTGGCAGCGGAACATGAGAGCGGAGAACGCACCGCGGAGGAGATTTCCCAGCTCCTCTATCACGTACAGGTGATGATGGTTGCACGGGGGATTCGCCTCAACCAAGTGTATCGGCACCTTTAGAAACCCAAGAGGATGGATACCATGCTGCAAATCGCCCTGCCGAACAAGGGAACCCTCTCCGAAGCGTCGGTCCGATTGTCCCAAGCGGCCGGATACCGCTGCCGGCGCTATGGACGAGAACTGGTGGTGCGCGACCGTGCCAATGATGTCGAGTTTGTGTTTCTTCGCCCCCGGGACATTGCCATCTACGTGGGGCAAGGCATCATCGATCTTGGCATTACCGGCAGGGATTTGGCGACCGACTGTGGGGCTGCCGTTGTGGAACTGCTGCCCCTGCGTTTCGGCCACGCCCGTTTCTGTTATGCCGTTCCCCAAATGAGCGACTTGACGCCGGCATCTTTTGAAGGCCTGCGCATTGCCACGTCATACCCACGTATCGTGGCCCAGGATCTCACCCGGCGCGGTCAACACGCGGAAATTATCCGTTTGGACGGGGCCGTCGAGATCTCAATCCAATTGGGCGTGGCCGATGTCATCGCAGATGTTGTGGAATCGGGCCGGACACTGACCGAAGCGGGGTTGAAAACGGTGGGCGCGCCAATTTTGGAATCCGAAGCGGTGTTGATCGCCAAAGACCGTCACCTGCTGCAGGCACCGGGCGTAAAGGCCTTTGTCGATCGTGTCCAGGGTATCGTGGTGGCGCGGGAATACGTCATGGTGGAATACGATGCCCCCCAGCACCTTCTTGAGGTGCTATGCGTGATCACGCCGGGCATCGAGGCACCCACCGTGTCGCCGCTAAGCCGCGACGGCTGGGTGGCGGTGAAATCCATGACGCTCAAAAAGGATGTCAATGACATCATGGACAAACTATACGCATTGGGGGCAAAGGGGATCATCATCTCCGACATTCGCACCTGTCGCATCTAATGGCAGTGCCAAAAAAGCCATGAGCCGGGGCGATGCTAAAGCGCGGGCAAAGACCGCCGCCTCACTGGGACGCGTCGCTGTCGCCGGGAGCTTCGGGGCCTTCGGTTTGATCGCGGCGCAAGAGGGTGTAGCGAATCTCCACACGCGCCGGTGCTCCCGGGGCGACCACAACGGAGGCAGGGTAGGGTACCAGTTTCGCGCTCAGGCTGCCCGAGCCGTCCAGCCGGTCCAAGATGATTTTTTCGGTATACAACGTCTCCAACTGCTCGAGAATCTGATACCCCCCCTTCACCCTGGATAGCGGGGGAGAGACGCTGGCCGCGGTGATGACAACGCCGGGGGGGAGGGCCCCGCCCCAGTCAATCTGCACCGGGAGTTCCTTTACCACCGGCTGATCCAGGGTCACTTCAACGACTTCGGGATCCACATGCTTCAGGACAACCCCTGGCGGCAGGGTGATGTTTTCGAAGGAAATGCCAACGCTGTTCGTGCCTGGAGAGGCGCGTCCCAAGTCGAGCCGAACCTTCATCTGATCGGGGTGAAGGTTGCGCAACAGGGGGCCGCTGCCGCCGAGGCTCAGACTCACCGTGTTGGCGGACGATTTGATGATCTCCACGTCAGGATTTCGCTTAATGTATTCGATGGGCACATCAACAGTGACAATGGACTCCAACCCCCTGGAGAAGGTAAACCATACAACGGCCACGACGATGACCGACAGTGCCGCCGAAAACGCCATGCGGGCCCGCTCCGATTTCTGTCTGTCTTCCTTGGCCGCGGAGCCGATGCCGTGATCCAAGAGCAGTCGGCTCAGCGCCGACCGATTCGCCGCCGCTTCAATCTGCCCTCCCACGGCCACCCCTACCTGCCCCCGCTCTTCGCTGACCACAATAACCAGAGCATCGGTCATCTCCGTCAGGCCGATGGCCGCCCGGTGCCGCGTGCCGTATGATTGGGGCATGTCGGTGTCATGAGAGAGCGGCAGGATGACACCCGCGCGCTCAATGCGGTCACCGTAGATGAGCACCGCACCATCGTGCAGCGGTGCGCCGGTCCAAAAAAGATTGGCCAGCAATTCAGTGGACAAGTGCGCATCCAGCTTCTCGCCGCCCTGAACCACATCGTCTAATGCTTCCTTGGCCTGCAGCACTATCAGGGCGCCCACGCGCCGCCGGGCCAGAAAGAAAACCGCTTCGACAATGGCCTCGGAGGGCACGCTGGTCAGTCGGTAGGGCGTCCCCCACAAAATGGCACGCAGGTTCTGAGCCTGGAGGACACTGCGGATTTCATTACGAAAAACGACGATAATGATAAGGGCGGCAACTGCAATAATGCCTTGCAGCACCCAGCTGGTCACGATCAGTCCAAGCCAGAGCGCAACCTGCTGCAAAATCCACAGCAACACGATCCCGGTGATGATCCGAAAGACATTGGTGCCCCGGAAAAGCGCGTACAGCCGGAAAAGGATGAAGCTGTTGAGGGCGATATCGGCGATATCTTGCCAGCGGAAACCTTTGATGATGGTTGAGAGAATATCCATAGCGCTATTGTACAATGCTGAATCGCAGGGTGTGCATCACGGAACCCGCGGCGTCGATAATGTCTACCCGCCAGGGGCCGATATCAGCCTGACGCGGCTGAATGCTGGAAACCGTCGCCCACTTCGGCGGCCGCAGATGAAGGCGTTTGGTGGTGACAAGCTGGTCCCGAAAATACCACTGGTGCATGATCTCGGTTTTTTTGGGCACCGGATCAAAGGCGGTAAAACACGATACCTTTCCGATGGAAACTGAAAAAACGACTGCCGGCACTTTCGGTTTGTACGACTCGATCGCTTCGCACATGGTCGCTTGCTCGAGGGTCAACGCCTTTTTCGCCTCGGCGGCGGGGGCCGGCGCCTCGGCCCTGGCACCGCCAGGCAACGCACCGCCATGCCAGATCAGCACCAGGGCGGCAGTCACGGCGATCAATCGGTTGAGGCCCCCCCGCAGCAAAAAGCCGCTGGGAGTTATCGGCCTGGCCGCCGTGCATCGAAACCCGATGCCACCTTCTGCCAAGCGATTGGGGTCGCCATCCCCGCACCAAGACAGCGCGACGCGGTCACGTCGCGCTGCAACCGGAGAAATCGCGACCCATGGCTTTTCTGCCTGTTTTGTCATGAAAAACGCCTTCCCTGAGGGGTTTACGCCAAGGAAGGTTACGCTTTTTTATAAAAGATTCAAGAGATTTCCCCGCCTCTCTCCCGCAAAAGGCCGCCACAGCCAAGATCGCGGTTCTCCCTTCGCTGTCGCAAGTAGGCGCTGCCCCATCGTTTGCAGTAGGTCGAGCTTCGGCTTCGCCCTTGGCGTCTTTGCTATGTAACCCTCCGTCTTTTGCAACGTTGGGGGTTACTTGACATATCAGCCGGCGTTTTCTATGATCTAAGGGCATCGAAGTTCTTCCCCGAGTGTATAGACACCCCCAATATCGCCGGCATAACGCGGCGTGTGCCTGCCGATGCCAAGCCGCGTCGCTGGTTTAACGAAAGGTTTGATGTGGGCCGGAAGCATTCCGGTGCGGGGTCTACCATGCCATAACGAAAAGGCTATAGCCCATGCGACACAAGTACCTCATCACAATCGCCAAAGATCAACAAGAACTGCTCATCAGCGAGCAAGCTGAAGTAGACCGTGATATTTTTATGCCACTTTGCGAAGAAACGTTTTCCCTGGCGGAACTTCGTGAAGCCGCGGCCGATGGAGAAGCATCCCTTGTGGCCTCCCTGCGCTCTGACAATTTCTATCCCCCGCTGGAAAATGCCACGCAGATTGCCGTGATCGTCACTGAAATGCTCAAGTCCGAAGACCCAGAACGGCGGGAGCTGCTCATCGACGATCGTCAAGTGATGGCTGAGGCTGAGGCTGCGGAAGCGGCGGCGGCGGCGGCGGCGGTAAAGGCGCTCCCATCCGATGACGAAGACCTCGACGATCTGCTGGAGGATGATGCGGCACCGCCGATCCCAGTAAATAGCGATGAGAGCAGCGGTGAAAAAGAAGACAACTAAGGGCTCGCGCTGCGCTGCGCACCCCTGACATGATGAGGAGGTATCCCATTTCAGTCAAGATCCCTGAGAACCTGTTTTATGACATCGTCGATCTTTTGCGTGAGCCCAAATCCTTGGCCCCGCTGGCTCAAGAATGCACCCTGCCTCTCGACGATCGAAATACCGTATTGGATCAGTTGCTCGTTATTCGCCGGCATTTGGTCCGAAATGCCGGGCGCCCCATCGTAATGTCCCCTGACGGCACCCTGAAAGTCCATCCGAATTAGATCCACCCTTCCCAGAAGGCCCTGACACCAATCACGCTCGCGATCACGCTGCGCCGCCAACGAAACGACCCCACCGGCAGGTCGATGGAGAATCGACTTGCCTGCCCCCGGGTTTCTGGTAGACTAAGTCGTCTCCATCCATAAGTGCTCCTCCCCTGGCGGGGGGGGATAGGGGCGGGCCGGCATAAGATTATCATTACTTATCGACGGGCTGTCACCCCTGCATCAAGGGATAGGGGGCATGAGGCTTCCCACGGATGAGCGCTAAAGGTTCGGGTGACGCAACCTTGGATTCACCCCTATGCATCGCCGGCGGCACCCGTACAATGAAAGGCAACCACAATCAGACTCAGAGCGAAGGAGGGCAAATGGGGGCATCCGGTAACGAATCGATTGACGAACTGGTCGGATTTGCGAGAGAGACACTAACCCAACTGGGGGACGAATCGCTGAGCTACTACGGCCGGCACGAAGCCGGTAAGCGATTCGACGAGGATTTGATCACCACTGCCGAGATCCACCTCCGCGAACTGTTCGACCATCTTGTGGCGGCCCGCTTTCCCCAGCATCGTGTCTTCGACGATGGCCCAGTCAACGATACCTACACCCATGACTCCACCCGATATCTGTGGATTTTCGACCCCATCGACGGCGTCGACAATTTCCAGGCTGGGATTCCCATCTGGGGCCAGTCACTTGCGCTCTTGGACAATTTCTGGCCGATCCTGGGTATGTTTTACATGCCGGCAACGAGTGACCGCTTCCATGCGCTGGCAGGAGGTTCCGCCTACCACGGGAACACTGTTATTTCCATCTCCGATGAAACCAACGATATCGATGACGAGAGCATTCTGCTGACATTCAGTCGCTTCCATCAACATTACACGCCGCGATTCCCGGGCAAAATCAGAAATCTCGGCTGCACCGCTGCACACGTTTGCTATGTGGCCCACGGCCGTGCGGACGCCGCCCTGATTGCAAATGAGTCCTACCGTGATCTGGCCGCCACCCGGGTCATCCTGGAGGCCGCCGGCGGCAAAATGTTTAAGATGGACGGCGGCGAGTTCTTCCTCAACGAATATCTTGACGGAGACCGTATTGGAGAGCATCTTCTGGTGGTCCCGCCGAGTCGCTATGCCAGTGTACGTGAATGCCTCTGACCGATTGCTGAAAGGAGACGGTATTGAGAACCGGTGATAACAGCCAATCACGGTCCTTTGCCCAACGGCGGTCCTGGAAAGAGTGTTGTCGGCGGTGGGCCGCCATTGCCGCATGTGCGTGGTTCATGGGCACTTCGCCCGCCGGTGCCATCACCGTCCTGACGGAGGAACGCCCCCCATTGAGTACCACGGCATCCGGTCGTGCCGACGGTTTTTCAGTGGAAGTTGTGCAAGCAATCCTCAACCGCCTCTCAGAAAAACACCTATTCAATTTCAACCGTGGGCCAGGGCTTACAAGACGGCTCTGGACACACCGAACGTGGTCTTGTTCACCGTCACCCGGCTACCGGAACGTGAAGACCGATTCCACTGGATCGGCCCACTTCTTGTGGCCCACAACGGCTTTTACGCCCTGCGTGATAACACCATTCAGATCAACTCCCTGGACGATGCCCGTAAGGCCCAGGCCATCGCCACATACCGGGACGACGCCCGTGATCAGATGCTCACCGGCCTTGGGTTTACCAACCTGGATCGAGCCGATTCCCCGGATGCCTGCCTGAAAAAACTCGCTGGCGGTCGCGTGCAGCTGTGGCTGAGCGACAGCCTCACCCTGCCTGCAGTTGCCCGACGAAACGGTCTGTCCGGTGACAGGTTTAAGCTGGCGTTCGCGTTCCGCAGCCTCGATCTTTACATCGCGCTGTCAAATGACACGCCCGTCTCCACGGCGACGCAATGGCAGCAGACGCTGGACGACATCAAGACCGAAGAGATCCAGCATGTCGAGCTCTCGGGCATTGCCAATCGGTTCGCCACCATGGCCGCTGAGATCAGACTACGCGAGTTTTCGCTCCAGCAGTTGAATCTGAACCTGCAGGATGAAATCGAAGAGCGAAAACGCGCCGAGGCCACTATCTGCGACAGTGAAGCAAAAAGCCTGGCTTTGCTCGACGCCCTGCCGGATACGGTATTTCAGGTTGACCGAGATGGCCGCTTCATCGACTTCAAAGGAACGCCGGGAGACGGTTTTCCTAACCATGCAGCCGTAATGGGAAGAACCTTGTCGGCCGTCATGCCGGCGCCGGTGGCTGCGCCGCTGATGGAGAAGCTTCAGGCGGCATTCTCGTCGCCATCACCCCAGATTCATGAGTATTCCGTGGAGATGAAAGCGGGGATGGCTTTCTACGAGGCGCGCCTGGTGGCGGTGGACCAACAGCTGGCAGTGGGCGTCGTGCGGAACATTACCGAAAAAATCCGGATGGATCAGGAGAAAATCGCCCTTGAGGCAGACCTCCGCCAGGCGCACAAAATGGAGGCCGTCGGCACCCTGGACAAGGTGCTATCGGCCACAGAAAGAGCCAAAACCATGGTCAACCAGATCTTGGCATTCAGCAGATCCTCACGAACCTGTGCACCAACGCGGCCCACGCCATGGAAGACAATGGCGGGGTGTTATCCATATCCATGACACCCATCACCCTTCCCCCGGCGGAGAACGGCGCTCAATATCCCGACTTGAAGCCCGGCCCGCATGTTCAGGTATCGGTCACCGATACCGGCCAAGGAATCGCCCCCGAAATCCAGGAACGAATCTTCGCCCCCTATTTTACCAACAAAGCCCCTGGCAAAGGCACCGGCGGCATTCAAGGCGGCCCCCAACGACGTCGATGCGGCATGTCACGACACAGGAGCGGCGTGGCGATGCGCCCGCGTCGCCACGCCGGCACCGGCGCCAAGAATTGCTGCACCACCATTGCCCATGTTGATATTTCATGAAGTATTGGTTATGACTCCAAAGCCCTGAGCCGAAAGTCGGGGCACCTGCCACGCGTCATACAATGCGCCACCCACGACAACGGATAAGGGAAATATTGTGAGCCTCTTTGGCACCACCACACGCATCCGCAGCCTACGACGCTTTGGTAAAATCTCCAGAGTTCTCTTGCGGCACGGTCTCGGCGATATCCGCGACCGACTTCGCCGCGGTTCCGGCGACACGGGCGAGCCGCTGCCGCCCGCACTCTGGTCCCAGTATCTTTCACCGGTACGCCTGCGGCAGATGCTGGAGGAACTCGGCCCCAGCTTCATCAAGCTGGGGCAGCTCATGAGCACTCGGGCGGACGTGCTCCCCCTGGCCTACATCGAAGAACTCAAGAAACTCCAGGACCAGGTTCCGCCAGTGCCATACGAAGCCATTCAGCAGGTGGTGGAATCTGAGCTGGGCCGACCCCTGGACAAAATCTTCTATTCCTTTTCAACAGCACCGCTGGCGGCGGCATCCGTGGCTCAGGTGCATCGAGCGGAATGCTACACCGGAGAGCAGGTGGCCGTAAAGGTGCTTCGCCCGGGCATTGCCGCCACCATTCGAGACGATATCCGTCTCATGTATTATTTTGCCAGGCACCTGGAGAAGTCATCCGAATTCGGACGGCTCATCGGCGCCGTGGCCATCGTCAAAGAATTCGAGCGTACCATCTTTCGCGAGCTGGACCTGCTCATTGAAGCCGGAACCATGGAGAAGTTCGCATCCAACTTCAAGCGATCGGAAGAGATCCACATTCCGGAGGTTTTCTGGGAACTCTCCACCAAACACGTGCTGGTCATGGGTTTCGTCGATGGCGTAAAAATGGACGATCTCGGAGGCATTCGCGAAATGGGAATCGCTCCCAAAGACGTGGCCCTCATCGGCCTCCGTGCATTCAGCCGCCAGTTGATGGAGTTCGGCCTCTTTCACGCCGACCCGCATCCGGCCAACACCATCGTCATGGCCGATGGCCGCGTGGCCCTGGTTGATTTCGGCATTACGGGTTACCTTGACGACGAGATGATGTTGCAAACGGCGTTTTTGCTGCTTGGCTATGCCGAACACGATTACAACATGATCCTCTCGGCACTTGAGGAGTCGGGTATCGTCGACCCTACCCGGATAGACATGCGCCGGTTCCGCGCTGACCTCAAAGACATGAGCGAGCCCTTCTATGGGCGCAACCTGCAGACCGTTTCGGTGAAAGACGTCGCCGAGCAGATCATGCACCTCATCTACAAATACCGCATCCAACTGCCCCGCAACCTGCTCCTGCTGTTAAAGACCTTCATCCAAACGGAGGCCCTGGGAAAAATTCTCGGCAGTGACGCCAGCCTCCTGGAAGTCACCCGCCCCTATGCCCGGCGCCTGATCAGGAAGGGCTACGATGCCCAGCGCGTGCTGCACCATTTGGGGACCGGTGCGCACGGCCTTTTTGCCCAGATGCGACGATTGCCGCGGGATCTGCACCAAATTCTAAGACGCATCGCGGAGGGCCGGCACCGGATTCAGATGGACCATGCCGGCTTTGACGACATCTCCGTCAAGCTGGAAAAGGGGCTCAATCGGTTCATCGTCGGCATCATCATCGCCGCGTCCACCATCGCCGGGTCGCTGGTGCTCAACGCGCCGCCCGATGTGTTCAACGTCCAGCTCTCGTTCTTCGGTAACGGTGACGTCTCCCTCACCGGCCTGCTGGGCGTAACCGGTTATTCGATCGCTACCATTCTCGGGATCTGGCTCATTGGGTCCATTTTTCGTTCCGGTAAGCTGTGAGCCGGGACGCATGCGTTGCAAAATCTCCGTTTCGCCGCGACAATACTTGCCGGCGAACGCAAGTCGAGCGGTGGCGGGGAATGCGCCCGCTGCACGGGTTGAATGACAACAAAGAGAGAAGTCCGCATGTCCAGAAAAACCGTTTGGGGATGGGCACTCTACGACTGGGCCAACTCCGCGTTCGCAACGACGGTCATGGCGGGCTTCTTTCCGGTCTTTTTCAAGGAGTATTGGAGCTACGGGTCGGACGTCAATCTCAGTACGGCCCAATTGGGCATCGGCAACAGTATTGCCAGTCTGCTGGTGGCGCTCATGGCGCCCGCGCTGGGGGCAATTGCCGACCACGGTGGCCGGAAAAAAGCCTTCATGCTGACATTTGCCTACTTCGGCGTCCTTATGACGGCCGGGTTGTTTCTCGTGGGCAAAGGCCAATGGATGTTGGCCATTTTTGTCTATTCCGGGGGGGTCATCGGGTTCTCGGGTGCCAATGTCTTCTACGACGCCCTGCTGCCGTCCGTGGCCGCTGCCGACCGAATCGACCGCATCTCCAGTTTCGGATTCTCCATGGGCTATCTGGGCGGCGGACTGCTGTTCCTGGTCAACGTGGCCATGACCCTGAAACCAGCGCTGTTCGGCCTGCCCGATGCGGCCACCGCCGTCAGGCTGTCATTTCTGAGCGTTGCGGTGTGGTGGGGCGGCTTTACCTTTTTCACTGCGGTCTGGGTGCCGGAAACGACGGTGAAGGGCCGCCCATCGGGTCTGGCGCTGGTCAGACAAGGCTTTGCGCGGCTGGCGACCACGGTAACCCACCTGCGTCACCTCAAATCCGTGGGGCTCTTTCTTCTGGCATATTGGTGCTACATCGACGGGGTCGACACCATCATCCGGATGGCCGTGGACTATGGCATGTCGCTCGGCTTTGCCTCAAGCGATCTCATCCTCGCCTTGCTCATCGTTCAGTTTGTGGGCTTTCCGGCCGCCCTGGCCTTCGGGTGGCTCAGCCAGAAATGGGGGATTCGCCAGGCCATTTACCTGGCCATCGTCATCTACATGGGCATCACCGTCTGGGGCACCATGATGCGCCACAAGAGCGAGTTCTATCTGTTGGCTGTGGTCATTGGATTGGTACAGGGGGGCATTCAGGCGCTGAGCCGATCCTACTACGCCAGGCTGATACCCGAAGAAAAGGCCGCCGAATTTTACGGGTTCTATAACATGCTGGGCAAATTCGCCGCCATCGTCGGTCCCGCCCTCATGGGCATCGTGGGGCTGAGCGTGCGGCGGCTGATCATGCCCGTAGACCCGTCGGCGGCTGACATGACGGCCGTTGGGCAACTCGCCACGCGCTGGAGCATGGGCTCGCTGCTGGTGCTGTTTATCGCCGGCCTGGTGCTCTTCTCCAGGGTAGACGAAACAAAAGCCAAGGCGGAAGTCGCCGCGATGCGGGCATCAACAGAGCGCTGACCCCCTGCAGACGGCCGACATGGCCTGTATCTGATCGGTAAAAATCCAGTCGACACCGCGGTTAATTTCACGATACAGCGCACTGGCAGAATTGCTGAATCCGGTGCCCACGCCCTGCCCGCTCCGGTGATGACGACGAACTACCCGAGAGGTCATGAGGAGATAGTGGCCGCAAAGGCCGGCAAAGCGTCCTCCGGCAGCCAGGCGGCTGAATGCCGTGACGCGCTCCCGGGCAATGGGAAGGCAAGCCGCGTCCTGGGCGTGGCCGATGCGGTCCAGCACCCACGGCGACAGGGACAACAGGTGGTAGTCCCGTCCCGGGGCCAATCCGTCAAAACTCGCCGCCAGCCGCCGGCGCAGCATCTCCGGCACTTCAAACGCCTCGGCTTTGAGCTCCACCATCAGGTGGACCCGTTTCCCATAGCGTTCCGCCAGTTCCCGCAGCAAGGGGATGTGCGGCCAGCGTGCGCGGATTTCAGCGGCGGTGAGCGCCTCCACACGGACCGGCACTCCAGCCAGCCGTCGAAAATCAGCATCGTGAAACACCACCGCCTCACGGTCAAGTGACCAGCGCACATCGCATTCGATCCCCCACGCGCCGGCTGCCACCGCGGCATCGAAGGCCGCAATGGTATTCTCCCATATTCGGCGGTTGTCATAAACCCCTCGATGGGAAATCAGCCGGCAGCGCCGAAGCCGTCGGGGCGCCGGCCGGCGCCGGGGCCAACAGCTTATCAGCGCTTCACCCAGCCGATTAAAGACGGGTTCCAGACGATCGATGAGTGCCGTTCGCAGTCGGGTATCAGAAGTACACCTTCTCATCTTCGGCTCCTGCTTCAGCCGCATCCGCTTCAGGGTCTCGGACGCCTTTCGAGGTTTGGCGGTCAGCCTGCTCTTTGTACCACTCGCCGGCAATGATGGTGGACATGATCTCGTTGGTTCCGGTCCAGATGGATGCCAGGCGCAGATCCCGGTATATGCGTTCCACCGGGTAAACGTTCGTGTAGCCAATGCCGCCCATGACCTGCATGGCGTTGTGAACCACCCGCTGGCAGGATTCGGTGACGAATTTCTTTGTCTCCGAAACCAGGCGCCGGACGCGCCGGGGGGGCGCATCCGAATCCACCGCGCGGCAGGTGGTGTACACCATGGCGCGGGAAGCATCCATCAACGTGGCGGCCTCGGCCACTTGGAAACTGACGCCTTGGAATGCGGCGATGGGCTGTCCGAACGCCTTCCGCCGGGTGGTATAGGCCGTGGCAACATCCAGCGCGGGCCGGGCGGCACCGATGGTCATGGCCGCCGTCCCCAGTCGCTCGGGGATCATCATGGTTTTGAACACCGCGAATCCGCCGTTGAGGGATCCCAGCAGATTCTCCCGCGGCACCCTCACATCGTCGAACACCAGCCGGCTAGTGCCGCCCCCCCGGCATCCCATCAGACCGTACCGATAAGGGGTCTCCACACCGGGGCCGCGTTCCACGATGAAGCAGGAAATCCCTTCGTGGGGCCTGGCATCCGGGTCGGTGCGGGCATAGACAAGAAAGAAATCGGCCCCCTCCCCCCCCACGATGAACCGCTTCTGACCGCGGATCCGGAAATCATCACCGTCGGCCACCGCAATGCTCGAGGTGCCGAAGAAGTCGGAGCCGCCCCGCGGTTCGGTGAGGCATTCGGCGGCAAAGCGTTCACCTCGGAGCAGCGGGGCCACAAATGCTTCCCGCTGGGCATCGGTGCCGTGCTTGATGATGGCGTCGCAGACCAGTTCGGCCCCGACACCGAAGGTGCAGGCGAAAATATATCCCAGGACCCCGACCTCCTCCATGGCCACGCAACTGCTCACCCAGTCCATGTCACGACCGCCCCATCGCTCGGAATATCGGCAACCCAGCAGCCCCCGCCGGCCCGCCGATTGAAGAAATGCTTTGGGAAACCGGATTTTCTCGGCATCCATGTCGAGGATCATCTGAGTGGGGATGGATTTGACGAAATCGCGGAGTGCTTCCCTCCATGCCAGTTGTCGGTCGTTCAGCAAAAAATCATACACGATCCGTCTCCTATCTTTGATTGTAAAACACGCGTTGCCCGAAAATCGCCTATCGCGGCATAGCCGCAATCAAAGCGGGGTCTATGGGGCCATGACGACACCGCGTCCGTGGCGCCCGTCGGCCTTGATCAACAGCGGCGCCGCCAGCCGGACAAGGTTCACGTACGGGGTTTCGGCGACGACCGACTGCCCCTCAAGCCATTGCCAATCCATGATGTCGTCAGTACCCTCTGTGATGGTGAAGTAGAAAACCCCCCGGTGGGTCAGCTCCTGAAAAAAATGAGAGCCGTTGCTGGCGTCGGCTTTGATCTGTTCATTGCGGATTTCGATCATGGCGCGCACGCCATCGATGTCCTGCCATCGCACCGGGATACCGAGCCAGCGATCGGCCGATCCCCATCGGCCGGGACCGGCGACCAGATAGGGGCGTCCCGCGGCCTTCAATTGGGTGTTGAATTGACCGATGGCAGCGGCCATGGCCGTCGTTTCAGATGGGTCAAAGCGATCCCGCCGGACGTACACAATATCAGCGACGTCATCGACGACACCATTGCCCAGGCACCGGTTGGCGTACCAGCGGGCGGTCTTCCGGTCTTCGTCGCCCACATGGATATCGGCATGGGACGCCGTAGCCGCCAGCGGCCGTATCTGGAGCAGGTAAAAGGCATCCGGTCGATCCGGCTCAGGGGTGAGGTCCAGGCTGAACTCGAATTCCACATCACACCCCATACCTTTTCTACCCAAATCCATGAGATCGTATAGCAGATCGCACAACGGGGGGCGGCCATACTTTAACATCGATGAAAAGGTCAGAACAGGGTACCCGCCCGGGAGCGCCGCGTCACGCAGCCGTTGCTCATCCGGAAGGTAGGTGCTTGAAAATGTCTTCACGGGGAACTCGTCCGCCGCCGTATCCACTTCCCGCGTTACCAGGGCGTTTTCCGGTGACACCGGCGCGCCCTCCGCGGTGAGGCGCAACGCCAGAAAGCGACGCTGGGCATTGGCCAGAATATCTTCAACCGCCGAAAACTGCGGCATCACGGAGGGGTGTTGCGGACAAAACCGCATCGCCTGATGTGCCCCTTCCAAGGCGATGCCCATACCCAGTGTCAGGCGAACGATCCCGTCCTCCGGGCGCATTGGCCCCACAGGGTAGTAATTCCACGATCTGGCGACGCCGGATAGCGCCGGGTAGTAGTAATCGCCGATGGTCTGGCCCGCCAGGGACTGGATGATAACGGCCATGCTGTCGCGGCGGGCCCGCAGAGCCGTGCTGTCGGTAAAGGTGCGAGGGCTGATAAAGTAAGCCGAGGCGAAGACGCCCTTGATGGCAGTGGTAAGGGCCAGCAGGCGAGCGTTGTGCGAAGGGTGATTGTTGGGAAGTAAAAAGGTTTTGAAGAGCCCGGTATAAGGGTGGTGATAAGCATCCTCAAGAAGACTCGAGGATCGCACGGCCAGCGGGCAGGTGGTTTTCTCAACGAAAACGGCCAAATGCTTCGTGAGGTCGTCGGAGAGTCCCCCTGCGAGAAACTGCCGGGTAATGGCCGCGTCGTCCAGTCCTTCGGTTCGATCGGCGCCGATCCCATTCATTTCGGTGAACGTTTCAAAGACGTCTGTGGCCAGCACCATGGTGTGGGGCACACGGATATCGATGCTTGGAAATCGCGCGTCGATCGAGGCATCCTTTTGCAGAAGATTGGCAAAAAAAGCCAACCCCCTGGCCTTTCCACCCAGGGAGCCGCCGCCGATTTTGACGAAATCAACCACGTTGGCGTCGTAGGTGCGGGGGTTGAACTGGGCCACCACGCCTTTTTGCCGGTTCCGCCGGAGGGTGCGGATACTGCGGATCAAAAACGTCCTCAACCCTGCGGCACCCTCAAAATCATCCACGGTGAGCCGGCTCATGAAAGAAGCCAGGGAGATCTCCGAGCGGGCCATGAACCAGTTGGAAAAGCGGTTTCTGCGGGCTTGGTAGAGAATAGGCTCATCGGGTATGCGCGGCAGCAGGGCTTCCAGGTCGGCAAAGGTGGCCGCCCGGCCGATTTCCACCCCCTCGGCACTGCGGAAGACAAAGTCCCCGAATCCCAGAAATTCCAGAAAAAAGCGGCGAATCTCCTCTGCCAGCCGGGGACTGTTCTTGTCCACGAACTGCACGCCGAGGGCCTCCGCAGCAGCCCGATTCTCCGTTTCCGAGCTCATGAGCAGCAGTGGCATGTGGGGGATTTCGGCCTTGACAGCCCGCAGCAGCTGTATGCCTGCATCGGCGGATATTCGACCGCATTTGGGAAACCGGGTGTCGGACATGATACCGAAAACATAGGGCTTGAACTTCTGGAAAATGGCCAACGCCTGCTCGTGACTGTCGGCAACGAGAATCTTCGGGCGAGCACGCATCTTCAGCAAGCGGTGCTCATCGTTGAGGGAGTCGCTGATGACCGCCTGCGTCTGGCGGACTACTGCTTTGTAAATCAGCGGCAAAAAGAAAGATCGGTACTCGGGGGAGTCTTCCACCAGAATCAGCACCCTGACGCCGGCGCAACGGGTATCCGCGGTGACGTTCAGCCGGTCTTCAGCGTTTTTCACCAGAGCCAGCAGCAGATCGCTGTCGCCGGACCAGATCATCGTCTGATCGATGCTGTGATCATCGGCTGTTCCGGTGGGCAAGCTGTGCCCCCCGTGGGAAAGCAGTACGACAGGGGTTTGTTGATCGTAGGCCTTCACCGCCGCCCCCAGCGCATGCGGGGACATGCCGGTGAGGTTGGGCATGACGATCACCAGATCGAAGCGTTTCCTTTTTAGGACTTCCAGGGCGGCCTGCCCCCCCGCCGCGTGGGTCAGCCGGGGCGGGCGGCTCAAATTGAGCCCGCTGTATTCGTGGATGATTTTAGCAGCCAAGCTGCCGTCCTCCTCCAGGATATAGGCATCGTAGGGATTAGCCACCAGAAGGATGTCCAGAATCTTTAAAGCCATCAATTCGTGGTAGGTGCTAAACCGCGTATCCAGGTTTCGAAGACTGTCTGCTTCAAGCGGGGTCATTCGATCGGTCATGACGCCTAGCCTCCCATCGGGGCAGGTGCGGGCTCAAAATCGACAAGCCCAGGATGACGTAAACGCTGATTTCAGGGTTTTTACAGGCCTGTCAAAATTGATGAAACGGTAAAAAGTAGCAAAAAGGACGATTTCGTAACATGTTCGAGATACGGCGTGCGAATCCTGAGGAATGCGGCGTACTTACAGTACGCCGCCATGACGAAGGATGACGCGTAACGCAGATATCGGACTTTTTACGGAACCGTCAAAATTGGGGCGCAGGCTGACCGCCGTCACCCATCGGCGGCTATGGGGCGGCCTGCCCGGAACGGGGCTTTCGCTGCCGCCATCGGGCGCGCACCCGTGCCACCCCCTGGGAGATCTCCGAGACGCCTGCCAGTCTTGCCCCGATGACGAGCAGCAACAGATAGGCCGATGAAACGACACCGGCCACCATCATGCTGTGTAGCTTACCCTGAACCGGGCTGTCGGTCCACAGGGCCTGTTTCCCACACCAGACGAGCCCCCCGATAACGATGCCCACGACGGTCAGCCTGGCAAATGACCGAACGACGTCACCGGCGCCGTCGTTGCTGCTTCGGCGATTCCACAACAGGTAGAGCAACCCCACCTGAAGCCATGCCGACAAGGCAATGGCTGTCGCCACACCGGCCACCCCGAACCACCGCAAGCCGATGATATAAATCGGCAGGCTGGCCGCAACGGCAAGGCTGCCGAAAAGTGATGGAAACAGGGTGTCTTGCATCGCGTAATATCCACGCACCACCACCGTCTGTGAAGCGAACGCCACGGCGCCGATAAGCAGCCACGGCAGGGTGTCGGCGGTGATACTGACGGCCGCGGCATCGAAGCGCCCCTGCTGGAACAGCATCACCACCACCTCATGGCGAAGCACCATGAGCAGGATGGACACAGGAACCAACAGCGCCAAATACCTGAGGGATTGGTTCAGCAGATCGTTCATTTCAGAGATCCGATTCTCAGCCGCCAGCCGGGACATGAAGGGGAAGGCGGCGACACCGATGGCCTGGCCGAAGATACCCACCAGCATGAAGACCACGCGAAGCCCGTAATTGAGGGCGGCAATACTGCCCGGGGGTAGAAATGAGCCGAAAAATTTGAGGAATACTTCAGTTGAGAACGTCATGGTCAACCCGACGATTAGGGGCAGGCTCACCAGGATGTACCGCCGAAAATCAGGATGGCACAGGGAAAACCGCGGGCGCAACCGCATCCCCATGCGACGGGCCCCCACCCACTGAATTGCCAAATTGCCGACAAGCGCCCCGCCAAGCACCCCCCATGCAAACCCCACCATCCCCCATCGGGGCCCCAATAGAAGACCGCCGGCAATGATCCCGGCATTGTAGACCAGTGGAGCGAGCGCTGGAATGAAAAAGGACGCATTGGCATATTGCACCGCCATGAGTAGACCGCCGGCAAAGAAAAAGACCTGAGCGGGTAGAATAATCCGGGTCATCGTCACGGCCAGATCGCGCACCGCCGCATCCTTCATACCAGGGGCAAGGAGCGCCACCAGTTGCGGTGCGGCGAGCCATGCAGCGAAGGTCAGTATGCATAGCACGCCGCCGAAAACGACCATGATGTCGGAAAACACCTGCCAGCCTTGGTCCATGTCGTCACTGGCGAGATACTTGGCAAAAATGGGAATGAAGGTGATGCTGAGAAAGCCGCTGGCTGCGACATGATTGAGGATCTCAGGGAGGATAAACGCCACCTGGTAGGCGTCCACGGCAGCCGTGGCGCCGCCGATATAGGCGATGGCCATTTCTCTGAACAGACCGATGACGCGGCTGAGAAAAACCGACGCCATCATGATCATGGCCGCCACGCCGACCCTTGTCCCCACGGATGGTTGCGTCATTGACCGACTGTTAACAGAAAAAATGCGCAGAAGCAAAACAGGAAGGGTGAGTGGCAGCGGGATAGCGGTGGGAATGAATCCTTGCAAGGCCGATTGCGGCCAACAGGAAGAAATGTGAATGGGGGGGGACTATCTTGCCGGCGATTTGTCCCTATACGCGCGCTCCAACAGCAGGCGGTCGGCGATGGGCCGGCGGTGATGGGTGCCACCGAACAGCGATCGGATCACGCGTGCGTCAACAACCCACCCGAATCCCAAGTGTTCGAAGAAAACGATGTCTTCTCTCATGGTGTGACTCCTTTTGTGACGGTTCCGTAAAAAGTCCGATATCTGCGTTACGCGTCATCCTTCGTCATGGCGGCGTACTGTAAGTACTCCGCATTTTTCAGGATTCGCAAGCCGTATCTCGAACATGTTACGAAATCGTCCTTTTTGCTACTTTTTACCGTTTCATCTTTTGTGATGGCCCCGGCGTTCAACACTGCCGACGCCCACGGCCTTGTTAATTATTGTATCGCCATGTGGTTTCGGATCTTTAGCCAAAAGTTCGTCTTGAGGCAGCCGCGGGAGCATCCGCCGCGACAGTGCCGGGGTGATTGGCGCCGCCTGGATCGGTTGCTGATTAGACATCGCGCTGCGCGAAAATGATGGTGACTTGATTGGCGTCGCCACAACGCGCGTAGCTGACATCTTCGGAGAGATGCTTCACGATAAACACCCCGAGCCCACCCACAGTGCGCGCATCGATGTCATCACCGATATTGGGCGGCGGCAGCGCCAGGGGATCAAACGGCGGACCCCGGTCGATAAATGTCATCACCACGCGACCGGCGTTATCGGCATGGCACCCCACCGTCACCTCACCACCGCCCCCAGGGTAGGCATAATGGATGATATTGACCAGAAGCTCTTCTGCTACCAGTTCAACAGCCCCCACCCGATCAACGGAAAGCCCACACGCCGCGGCACGGGCCGAGAGGAAACCAACGGCTTCGGGCAGGTGTTGTAACCTTGCTGGGAATGTGTGTGTGGTCACTGTTGTCACCGTCGTGATCAATAATCGGAACGGAAGCTGGCGAATCGCATCGGGGCCTTCACCAAGGGCACGTCCATTTCTCTATGAAACGCCCCCTCCAACCGTTTCACAGCCTCCCGCCGGGAAGGCCCCAGGTACCCGCGGTATACCGGGTCGTCTTCCGAAACGTGGCGCTCCAAAAGGTAAGTCTCCATGAGCCGAAGTGCCTCGATGGATTTATCGCAGACCGGGTACCCCTTGTCGTCGAGATAGATGTCATCCCCCCGCTGCACCGGGGAGACATTGTTGATATCCACCAACCTCAGGCAGCCGCTGCGGGTCATGAGCATGTTTCTGCTGCCGGCCAAATCCGGAATGAACCCCGCTTCCAGAACCATGCGCCGGACGCCGTCCACAAAACGGGCCACTTCGGCACGCAACCGTTGAAAAAACGCGGTGGGATCCCCCGAGGCGCCATCGCCGATGATGCGCCTGTATAGATCGCCCATCACGTCCACATGCGGCAGTCGCCAGGGAGCCAATTCGTAGCCCTCTGCATACTCCTGCAGTCCGCAGAGCATCAGGTCGCAGCCGCCGCCGCGGTCGTAGTGAACGATGAATTCTTCTGAGTGCGCCAACTGGGCCCGGGGAAGAAAGGCTTCGATGATCCGCAGCCGCCGGATTTCCTCCGCCACTTCCAATAGCGAACAAAACCGGCGCCTGAAGACCCTCAGCATTTTAATGGGAATCGGCCTGGGGTACCAGCGCACCCCTTCCGACACGATCCCTTCAGATTCCAGGCGCACGGCGTCCGGGTCGAGCACCTCCATGATGTGGGACCGCAAGCCGCATCGGAAGTGGCGCCGAAACACGTACGGGCATCGGCCTCTGATGAAATTGAGGGATAGGATGTCGTCATGGTACAGGCATGCCTGATCACGGACATCCATGGCACCCATGGGAAAATCACTTTCTCCGGCGCCGGTCGTCACCTGCGGTGGCAGGCTTACCCAAGCGTCCTCGGCTGTCACGGGACACATTCCGTCTGGTTGGGCGGACACGTCTTCACGGTGCGACACTCATTGAAGAGCGCGTACGGGCAGGTGTCCCGGCAGTAGTCGTGATCGATTTCGCCGAAAAGAACGGTGTAGGCATCGCCGCGTTTTTTTAGCAGGTACCGCGGGTGCATCTCTTCGATAAACCCTGAGCTGGCGAGAACTTCTTTCACAGGGCCGCGGATCTCCATCATTGCCAGCTCGGCACCGCGGGCTTCGACTTCTTCTTTGAGAACACGCAGCTCCTCGACGCCGGTGATGTCGATGAATGCCATGGACTGGAGATCCAGAAGAAGATATTTTACCGGCGTCTGCTGCGCCTTGAACCGCTCCAGGATGTGCTCGATGGTATACTCGGCATTGGCGAAATAGATGGCGTTGTCCGATCGCAGCTGGAGGATTTGAGGGCAGCTCGGCGCGTTCGCCAGGTCGGCGTTCAGGAAAACCCCCAGTTCCGGGACCTTTGAAATGCGGACGATCCTCGGGTGCATGGTTTTCCAAAGGAAAAACATGAGCGACATCAGTACGCCGAGAAGCAAGGCCTCGTCGGGTTTGGCGAGAAGGGAGAGGATAAACACCGTAACGGCGACGATGCCGTCGTCCCGGTTCATTTTCCACAACCGAAATACTTCTCTCGGATGAAATAGCATCATCACTGCGCTGATGACCATTGCGGCCAGGGCCGCTTTGGGAATGTAGGTGAGGTAGGGCGTCAAAAACAACAGCGCCACGATGACGCTCAAGGACGTCACTGCGGATGAGATACCCGTGCGTGCGCCGGTGGCGAAGCTGATGGCGGTGCGAGAGAAGGAGCCGCTCACCGGGTAGCACTGGAAGAATGACCCCACCAGATTGGCCATACCTTGCCCGACAAACTCCTGATCCACATCGAGCTTTTGTTTGGTTTCCGCCGAGATGCTCTTGCCCACCGAGTAGGTCTCGGCAAAGCTGACCAGCGCCAGCACCACGGCCGGCCCCAGCAGGCGGCTAATGGTGTCGAATTGAAACGGCGGCATCTCGAACCCCGGCAGGCCGCTGGGGCTCTGGCCAATAATGGCAATGCCCTTGGTATGGAGTTCGAAAGCCACGACGGCGCCGGTGACCGTCAGCAGGGCCACCAATGCACCGGGGAAAGTGGCCCGCCATTTTTTCAGGCCGAAGATGATCCCCATGGCGACCATACCCACCGCCAGTGTTGGCCAGTGCGTTTGCGGCAACGCCATGACGATGTTGAGCACTTTGTGAAACATGTACTCGGTGCGTTCGATACGCACGCCCAGCAGATGGGGCAGCTGCGTGGAAATGATGATGAGGGCTGCAGCTGAAGTAAACCCTTTGACAGCCGAATGGGAGATAAACGACATGATGATGCCCATTCGAAAAACGCCGGTGAGCAGGTAAATAACCCCCACCATGAACGATAGCAGGAACGCCAGCCGGATAAACTGGTCTGAACCCGGTTCAGCCAGTGGTGACAGGGTGGTAAGGACCAGAAGGCTCATGATGGCAATGGGGCCGGTGGCCAACTGGCGAAGGCTCCCCCACAGTGCGGCGATCATGGGCGTCACAGCGGCGGCGTAGAGGCCGTACACCGGCGGCAGTCCTGCCAGCAGGGCATAGGCCATGCTTTGCGGAATGAGGACGACGGCAACGGTCAAGCCGGCGGTGAAATCCGCCTTCAAATCGCCCCCCCGATATCCGGAAAACCAGGACAAGAAGGGAAACATGCGTGCGATAAGGGCGGTTGTATTATTGGGGGGAGTCATGAATGCCTTCCGGGGTGCGAGGAAATAGACCCCAACGCTGCAACGTTGGGGTAGAGAGAACCACGCCGGCGGAAAGGCTAAAAGGATATCCCCATTCTGTCAAGCCAGGCGTGGGCGGTTCGGCAATTTTCCCTAAATGAGACACCCCCTTTTCGATGGCCGGTGACAGCATGCAGGGCCGAGATGCGATCCCGTTCATGGCCGGCGCAGCGCTTTCCGCAGGGGAATTCATGAACGCTGATGCATCCGGAGACAGCGATCCATCAACGGATTTATTTGATGAAACGGTAAAAAGTAGCAAAAAGAACGATTTCGTAAAATGTTCGAGATCAAGGCTTGCGAATCCTGAGGAATGCGGCGTACTTACAGTACGCCGCAATGACGAAGGATGACGCGTAACGCAGATATCGGACTTTTTACGGAACCGTCTTATTTACGGGTTCCACCGCCGTTGACAGGGTATGGTGAAGCCTTTACTATGGTTCTTCGGTTAGCATCGCCGCGCACTGCGGGGCATCCAGGACACGATCACAGGACACAATCACTCGCCGCGGCCCCTTTGCCGCAATGACAGGGACTCTCGTTCATGATCACTATCAACACCCACTACCTGAAACTCAGAGCATCCTACCTTTTCTCGGACATCGCCAAGCGGGTCGCCGCCTTTCAGGAAGCCCATCCGGATACGACCGTCATCAAATTGGGCATTGGCGATGTGACACACGCCCTGCCACCCTCGGTGGTGAGCGCCTTTCATGCGGCTGTTGACGAAATGGCCGACGACGCCACCTTCAAAGGGTACGGCCCCGAGCAGGGATATCCGTTTCTTCGAGAAGCCATCGCCGCCATTGACTTTCGATCCCGAGGGGCCGATGTCTCCGCCGAGGAAATCTTTGTCAGTGACGGCGCCAAGTGCGACACGGGAAACATCCAGGAAATCTTCGCCCTCCAAACGCGCATCGCCATCCCGGACCCGGTCTACCCGGTCTACCTCGACACCAACGTCATGGCCGGGCGTACCGGCGGCTTCACCAATGGCCGCTATGAAGATATCCACTACCTCGAGAGCACGCCGGCCAACGGTTTCATCCCGGATTTACCGGATGCCCCCGTAGACTTGATCTATTTGTGTTTCCCCAACAATCCCACAGGTGCCACCATCGACCGCGGCCAGCTCGCCCGATGGGTGGACTATGCCCGGGACCAGAAGGCCATCATTCTTTTCGATGCCGCATACGAGGCGTTCATTCGCGATGGCAGCCTGCCCCACAGTATCTACGAAATCCCCGGCGCGCGCGAAGTGGCCATCGAATTCCGGAGCCTGTCAAAAACGGCCGGGTTCACCGGCACCCGGTGTGCCTACACCGTGGTACCGAAATCCCTCATGGCCTACGATGCCGAGGGGCGTGCACACCCGGTGTGGAACCTCTGGTCGCGCCGTCAGTCCACCAAATTCAACGGCGTGTCCTACCCGGTACAACGGGCGGCGGCGGCGGCTTTCACCCCGGAGGGTCAGAGAGAAGTCCGCAGGCTGGCTGACGGTTATCTCGCCAACGCGGCCATCATTCGCCGCGAAATGTCCGATTTCGGATATACCTGTGCGGGGGGTGTGAATTCTCCCTATATCTGGATCGACGGGAAAAAGGACTCATGGGCGTTCTTTGATGAACTCCTCAACAAGGCGGGTGTGGTCTGCACCCCGGGAGCCGGTTTCGGGGCCTGCGGTGAGGGCTTCATCCGTATCAGTGCCTTCAATTCGCATGAAAACGTCACCGCCGCCATGCAGCGCATCCGGGAGGCCCTCACCGCTTGATGCACTCGACAGCTCCGGAAAGGCGATACCATCATGGGCATCACCCCATCGCGTGACCATTTTGACGTTTGCATCTTCGGGTGCGGGATCGGCGGATTTGCCGGCGCCATGCGGGCACTGGATCTCGGAAAACATGTCTGCGTCATCGAGGGGGCCGAAATCGGCGGCGCCGGCGTCATGTGGGGTGCGCTGGCGTCCAAGACCATGTGGGAGTTGGCCAAGGACTACAACATCGCCGCCCAAATCGGCCGGGGATATCGCAGCACCGATCTCACCGTGAATTACGGGGCGCTGCGGGCATCGGTCATCCAAGCCGTCGAAGAAAAGCAGCAGCAGATGCTATCCCAACTGGAAACCTATTCCCCCCGACGCTATGAGGGGCCGGGCTCAATCACCTACAAGCGTGGATGGGGGGCTTTCGAAGGCCCCGGAAAGGCGCGCGTTACCGACCATGAAGGTGCGACGACAGTCATCACCGCCGATCACTTTCTCATCGCCACCGGATCATCGCCCAGGCAGTTTCCAGGCATCCCAGTGGATCAGCGGCGTATTTTCGACTCCAACGGCATTCTCAACCTGGCGGCATTTCCCAAGCGCCTCATGATCATCGGCGCCGGCATCATCGGCTGCGAATACGCCACCATCTTCTCCAATCTCAACCAAACCCAGGTTTATCTGGTAGACTATGCCGAACGGATCATCCCCTTTGAAGATGACGACGTGAGCGACTTTGTCAGCACCAATCTGGCAGCAAACGGGGTCAAAATCTACCATTCCGCCGTGCTCAAAGACATCATCCATCACGATGCGCATATGGATGTGCTGCTCGACTTCAATGATGGCCGGTCGAAGGTGGTGAAAGTGGACGCGGTGTTGATCTCCATCGGTCGCGTGCCGAATCTCGCGGGGCTGAATCTGGAGGCCGTGGGCATCATGCCAAATGACCGCGGATTCATCGAGATAGATGACAACTGCAGGGTGACAAAGGCCATTTACGCCTCGGGGGATATTACGCAACACCCCGCGCTGGTCAATCTGGCTGAGACGGAAAGCCGATTTGCCGTAAAAGCCATGTTCGATGCCGTCAAATGGCCCCTGCGCTACGACAATATGTCTACGGTGATGTTCTTCAAGCCGGCGGTGGCCGCCGTCGGATTCAATGAGCGCATGTGCCAGAATAAAAAGATCCCCTATCGCGTGGCCCATTATTCAAACGCCTTGCTCAGCCGGGCCATCGCCATGCGCGCCACCAATGGTTTCGTGAAAATCATCGTCAGCGACAACGAAGAGCAAAAAATTCTGGGCATGCGCGCCGCCGGTCCCCAGGCATCCACCACCATCATGTCCATCGCCCTGCTGATGGACCAGGAGAAAGGCATCCGCGACGTTCTCAAGTCGGTTCATCCCCACCCCACCATGAGCGAAGGCATTCAGGAATGTCTGCGGGTACTGCTGAAAAAATCCGTCTACAAGCACCGGGCCTTCCCCGAACTGATCAAGGTGCGCCGGTGGCACCCGGATACCGGCTTCACCGCCGACAACGCCGTGTGAACGATCCGCCGCGCCGGGCGGCACTGCTTTCGATGGAATAACATCATGCCCTCGGTTTGAGGCGTTCGAGATGGCGCTTTCCCGCAACCAGATGATCGTGTCTTCAGTATTTCTCGTCGTTGCCATGGGGACGGTGGTAGCCATGTACTATCGGGCGACAACCGGTGGGTTTGAAGAACGCCTCAAGGAGCACCGGCAACGGGCCGAGGCGACCCAGTCGGCAGAAAAAACGACGGTGCCGGGCGATCGGGTGGTATTGATCAAAGACGAACCGCTCGTCATGGGACGTGTGAAGCTGGTATACCGGGGAGTGTCCGATGACCGCATTCACCTCGACATCTACCTGCTGGACCTGGATCCAGCTTATCCGTACCCCCGGCATCTGACGAAGGACGAGGCCGGAAAAAGCATCCATATAGGGTCACGGTTCTACCGCCTTCACGCGGTCACCCGGAAATCTCTGACCCTGGTATTCGCCAACTGACAGGCCTTGAACAACGAATCGAGAGAGGTGCCCCATGCCCATCCACGAACTGGCCGGAAAAATCGCGCCGATATCGCTGCTGGCCAATATCCCGAGACTCGTCTCCGCCTACTACACCAACAAACCGGATTTCGCCGATGTCGCGCAACAGATCGCTTTCGGCACCTCCGGGCACCGGGGCTCCTCATTGAAAAACAGTTTCAATGAAGACCACATTTTGGCGGTGAGTCAGGCCATCGTTGAATACCGCGCCGAGCAGGGCATTGACGGGCCGCTGTTCCTGGGTATGGATACCCACGCCCTGTCCGAGCCGGCTACGGTCAGTGCACTCGAAGTGTTTGCGGCCAACGAGGTTACCGTCAGGATTGACCGGCTTCGGCGTTTTACGCCGACCCCGGTCATCTCCCATGCCATTCTCAATGCCAATCGCGACCGTGTCAGCGGCCTCGCCGATGGCGTTGTCATCACCCCCTCTCACAATCCTCCGGAGGACGGCGGTTTTAAATACAATCCTCCCGAAGGCGGCCCTGCCGGGACCGACACCACCCGGCGCATCGCTCGGAGGGCCAACACCATCCTTGAGGAGCGCCTGCGCCCGGTGAAACGAATCCCCATCGAAAGGGCGCTGCGCGCTGACACGACCATCGCCCATGATTACATCACCCCGTATGTAGACGATCTCGCCGAGGTGCTGGACATGGCAGCCATCGCCGCATCCGGGCTCAAGCTCGGGGTGGACCCGCTCGGCGGGGCGGCCATCGATTTCTGGGAGCCCATCGCCGCCCGCTACGGGATTGACATCGACATCGTCAATGCCGACACGGACCCGAGGTTTGCTTTCATGACCGTGGATAAGGACGGAAAGATCCGCATGGACTGTTCCTCCCCGTATGCCATGCAGGGGCTCATCGACCTGAAAGACCGCTTCGATATCGCCTTCGGAAACGACACCGATGTCGACCGGCATGGCATCGTGACCCAGAGCGCGGGGCTTCTCAATCCCAACCACTACCTCACCGTGGCCATCTGGTATCTCTTCCAAAATCGCCCCGGCTGGCATCCGTCGGCTGCAGTGGGCAAGACACTAGTTTCCACATCCATGATCGACCGGGTGGCGGCGTCTTTAGGCAAGGCGGTCAGCGAAGTTCCCGTGGGATTCAAGTGGTTCGTGGACGGTCTGTTGAGCGGAGGATACGGATTCGGCGGCGAAGAAAGTGCCGGCGCCGCGTTTTTGCGCCGAAACGGAAAGGTCTGGACCACCGACAAGGACGGCATCATCATGGCCCTCCTGGCCGCCGAAATCATGGCCAAGACCGGGCGGGACCCAGGAGCAATTTACACCACGCTGGAGGCCCAATTCGGGGCGCCGGCCTACGCGCGCATCGATGCACCGGCCAACCCCGAGCAGAAAAAAATTCTCGCCAACCTGTCGGCCGATATGATCACCGCCAAGACGTTGGCAGGAGAACCCATTGCCGCCGTCCTCACCCACGCACCGGGCAATGGGCAGCCCATCGGCGGACTCAAGGTTGCCACCGAGAACGGCTGGTTCGCCGCGCGACCCTCGGGCACCGAAGACATTTACAAGATTTATGCGGAGAGCTTCAACGGAAAAGACCACCTTGCGGCCATTCAGCAGGAGGCTCAGGCAATCGTCACCAATGCGTTGAAGGCATAAAACATCATCAGGACTGCATGCCAATAGCCGCAGGCATTACAGTGCGTTGAGATGCCCCGGTCGAAAGCCCGTAAATTCCCTCGGATGTCGTCCCAAGCGTAGCGGGGGGTCTGTGTGTTAATCAGAAAACGCATTAGAAAAGGCGATGCGTGTCGCATCGCCTTTTTTACTACGCGCACCCGCCCCCATCAGGCGGAAAAATATCAAGGGCTAAACAGTGGAACGGTCTGTCTTCAGGTCCGCACAATCCATGGAAAGCGCGGCCATGAGTTCGATGATTCGCTCGTCTTTGGTTTTGATGTGCGTAAACGGTTCGTGAACGAATCCTTCCCTGATGGTGGTAAGCTTCTTTTGGAACAGCTGATATTCATCTGTCCCGCCAAAGCATTTATAAATATAATACCAATCTTGAGGATTTTGCATACCGGTACCTCTTTTCAGCGTGAGGAATCGAGCGTGAGGATAAGTTTGAATTTGTACCAGGTTCAGCCGACAACATCAAGATGTGCGACACGCCAATGATGCCCTATCGCAACACTAAGAGGTATACTATGCATGAATTGTGAGAACATCATTAGCGGAAGGTAACGAAATCATTGTTACTCGCCGTGCCGATGAAACATCCGCCCCCACCACCGCCACCGCCGCCGCCCACCGTGGGAGGAATGGTTCTGGCGACCCTCAGGTCGCCGTTGGCGGCATCGTAGTAGCTGATATGCGTCCTGCCATAGACGTCCCGGGCGATGCTGGTGTATTCCCCCACCATGCCCTCGGCGCCGTCCACGGTGGTCGAGCCCCATTGACCGCTGGCGTCGAGCACAGCAATTTTCAACGCCCCGTTGGTGGCGTCATAATAGCTGATCGCCGGGGCGCCGTTGATGAGCAGGATCGCCGTGTGCAGGCCCACCACATCCGTGCCGCCATCATTGGTATCTGCCACCGTGGTGAGATTCCATCCGCCAGCCCCGTCGCCCGCCGCGTATTTCAGATCGCCGTTGGCGAAGTCGAAATAGCTGATATGGGGCTTGTTGCCGCTGCCCACCGTGATACCCGAGTATTGCCCAACATCGGTGTCGGTATCCACCGCGGCAATGGTCCAGCTGCCTGCAGTGCCGCTGGCATATTTCAGGTTCCCATTGGTGATGTCATAGTAGCTGATGTGAACGGTGTCGGTGGCGTCCACGGTGATGGCGGTGTACCAGCCAATATTCTCACCGGGCAATGAGCCGATGGGTGGATCCACAAACTCGTCGATCCATGCCCCAGTAGCGTTAGTTGCATATTTGAGCGCGCCGTTGGTGGCGTCATAGTAGCTGATGTGCGCACGGCCTGCGCTGTCCATGGCGATGGACGTGTAAGATCCAACGAAACCGGTGCTGTCCACGGTGGTCAACACCCATGCACCCGAAGCATTGGTCGCGTATTTGAGGTCGTCATTGTCCAGGTCAAAGTAGCTGATGTGGAGATTATTGCCGCTGTCAATGGCAATGTCCGCGTAGCGCCCCACGTCGCCGACGGTGTCCACCGTCACGGCGACCCAGGGTCCGGTGACGTTGGTGGCATATTTCAGGTCTTTGTTGAGGACATCGTAATAGGCCACATGGGCAAAACCCCCGGAGTCGGTCTCGATGCCAGTGTAGCGCCCCACATCCCCGGCGGTCTCCACGACAACCGGTGCCGTGAACGGATTGGTGATGTATTTGAGACGGAAGGCAGTGTTGTCCAGGTAGCTGATATGAACCACGGGGTTGCCCAGGGTATCTGTGGACAGCGCAAGGGCTGCGTTATTCCCCACATTGCCACTGCTGTCCAATTGGGCGTTCACCCAGATGTTGGGATTCGGAAAGTTCGTGGGTGTGTTCGTGGCATATTTCAGGGCGCCGCCGGTGGCGTCGTAGTAAGCGATGTGCGCTTTTAAAGAGTCGTCGATGGCGATGGAACTATATCTGCCAACATCGTTGGCACCGCCGTTGTCCACAGTTTCAGGTGCCGACCACGCACCGAATGTCCCGGCCGTATATTTCAGGTCTCCATTGGTTCCATCGTAGTAGCTGATATAGGCCTTATCGGCGCCGTCCAACGCGATGGCGGCGTATTGGCCCACATTGCCCGGTGAATCGACCGTTTCGGCGGCCCACCCACCCGAGGCATTGGTGGCGTATTTGAGATCGAAATTATCCGCATCGTAGTATGCGATGTGCGCCCGATCCGCAGTGTCCAGGGCAATGGTGCTGAACTGCCCCACATCGCCTGCTGTGTCCACTGTCTCAAGGGTCCAGGCTCCGGTGGGACTGGGCGCCGTCGCATGTTTCAAATCCCCGTTAGAAACATCGTAGTAGCTGATATGAATGGCACCGGTGCTGTCCAATGAAATGGACGTGTAGGTACCGACGTTTCCGGAAGCATCCACGACGGTCTGCCGCCACGTTCCGGATTGATTCGTTGCGTATTTTAGATTCTGGTTGGCGGCATCGTAGTAGCTGATATGAAGCTTGTCGCTGCCGTCTGCGGCGAGGCTCGCATGGGTGCCCACGCGAGAGGCCGCATCCGCGGTTTCCTGCCGCCACACGGCACCGGTGAAGTAGGCATGGTAGAGTTGGTCCTGACCGTAGACGATGTGGGGGTTGCCGACGCTGTCAACGGCAATGGATCTCGGCGTCAGTTCGCTGAACTGCCGGGGCGCATCCGCCAATTGGATATCCCAGTTTTCCGCCATGACCATTGCCGAGCCCAGCCCCAATAGGCCCATTATTATGGCCAGGCACATCGTCAGTCGATACCGGCTAAATACACCCACTCATATTCTCCTAATATGACCGGCGGCCGCTCTCAGCTTCTGTAGGAAACCGCCTTTCAGAATTAATAATACATCAACGAACATTACCGCCGGATTCGTCGGGGATCTTGGCCTTTTTATCTAAACTCGCGCGCTGCTTCAACTGGGGATCGCTCAAGGGACCGACCGCAAAGTCCAAGGGGATGATGGTGCCCCGAACGGTGGCCATGGCATCACCGCTGTCTGTTTGAACCGATTGGGATTCGGTTTCATTACCGTATGCCGCTGCCTGTACCGTGACGCCGGCGTTTCCTGACCGCGCCGCGGATGATGTTGTTGCCATGGGGGCGATGATGTTTGTATCACCCGACGCGGGTTCCCCGTCGGAGCTCGCCTGGGCCTCGTCGGCGGCAGTGACGCCGGTTTCGACAAGGGCGGCTGTCGCGATACGCGGGAACGCGATTGGCGCCACGTCAAAGACTGCCGGCATAATTGTCGCCGCTGCTTCTGACGATGCCGTGGGCCCATCAAGCGAAGCGACATCCACAATGGTGCCGGTATCCGCCGCTACCATCGGGGCCGGGGCAGAAAAGACGGACAGCGAGGTCCTTGCCGGTTGAGGTGTTGCCTCCGCCGGAACTGCGGCATCCCCATCCGAAAAGCCTGCCGGCGTCGTGACGCCATAGCTGAACACCATGACATTGGACAAGGGATTGAATCCCGCGGGGTTCCAAGACTGTACCGTCCAACTGTAACTGCCATCTTCAAAGGTCATGGCCGGTGACCAGGTGCCCACTGAATCGAACCATTGCTCCTTGAAGAAATCGCCGTCCTTCAAGATGATCACCCGGTACCATTGGACATTGGGAAGCAGGGTCCAGGTGAAAGTGACGCCGGAAGGGCTTCCCAGGCTGCCGCTGGGGCTGATGGCCGTGGGCGTACCGGCGGCACCCGCAGCCGGAATGATGAATTGCGCAGGCGCGGATGTCAGCCCTGCCGGGGTGTTCCCATCCAGCGGCTGCACGGTCCAGCGATAGGCGCCCGCCGCAAAGGCCGAGCCCGGAGCCCACTGCGTCGCGCCGTCAACCACCTGGGTCAAGAATGAGGCGCCGTCCTTCTCTACGACAACCTGGTAGCGGGTGATTCCGCTGACGGGCGTCCAGATGAAGACAAGGCCGTCACCGGTTGTCGTACCGCTGGGTGCCAGAGCCTCCGGCCGGGCCTTGATGGTGAATGTTGCCGGATCCGATTTGGTGCCGAAACCCGCGGGGCTCCAGGGCTGCACCGTCCAAGCGTAGTCGCCTTGCGGGAAAGGATAGCTCGGGATCCACTCCGTACCGTCGACCCATAGCGCGTCAAAGACGGAACCGTTCCGGAGGATTTGCAGGTAGTACCGGGTTGCCCCATCGACGGACGGCCACCGGAAGGTGCCCCCGTCGCTGGTGAGCACGGTGATATCGTTGGTGGGTGTCGTCATCGGCGCATTCACCGACACATCGTCCGCGGTGATCCCGATAGACCCGGTTCCGGTGGTGGTGATTGGCGCATTGACCGAGATGGTGCCGTCCTGAGATGTCAATATCACCGAACCATCGTCGGTGGTGGTCAACCCGCTGACCGGATCGTCCGCAACAGGAACCGGGGTACCGTCGTTCAAGACCCTGTCGATATTCAACGGACCCACCGTCCCGACTTCGAAGCTGTCGACATCGCTGATATAGATGCCGCCGCTGCCGGAGGTGGCGGCCACGGTGTTCACTGCTGTATCCAGCGGGTCGCCTTCCGTGCCGATGCCAAGGCCCGCATCCATTTTCAACCCGTCGGCGATCACATCTGTAGTGGTGTCGCCGCCGTCGATAATCGATCCTGCTGTGGCCGTTAGGCTCACATCGCCGGCGGCGGCATCGATACCGCCGACTAAAATGTCCTGGTCCGCCGTGTAGCGGATATTGCCGTCGGCGCTCTGGGTGGTGACCCCGTCGGTCATGGTAATGGAACCGGCACCGGCCGCCACATCGATGGTGCCGCCGTTGGAGATAATGTCGGCACCCTGGGCCACATCGGTGCCGGCCAGCAGAAGAACGCCGCCGGTGCCCGAAGTGGTCACGGTATTGGTGACTGCAGCCCCACCGGCCGCGGCGATGATGCCGACGTTTCCGCCGCCGGCATCGACGTTGCCAAGGGTAACGTCCAGGGCGGCTGTGTAGGCGATATCTCCGCCGGCGCTCTGGCTTGCCGCACTATCGGCCATAGCGATGGTACCGGCACCGGCAGACACGCCGATGGCGCCACCGCCGGTCGTGATATCGGCATTCTGCGTGACGTGGGCGCCTGCTTGCAGGTCGACACTGCCGGTCTCGGTGGTGATGCCGGCATTCTGGGTGACGTCCCCATCCGATGCCAGGGTGACGTCACCACCGCCGGTGGCAGCCACCGGGCCGTCTATGGTGAGCGCACCGTTGACGACTTGCTGACTTACTGAGCCGCCGTCCGTCGTCGAGAATCCGCTCAGCGCCGGATCGGTGAGCACTGTTCCATCCTCGAGTACGAGGGTCTGCTCCGCCACGGTGCCGATGGACAGCGCGCCGTCATTGGCCACGTGGATGCCCCCGCTGCCGGCTGTGGCGGCAATGGTGTTCACCATGGTGTCGATGGGGTCCTCGGCGGTCCCGATGCCGATACCGGCCGTAAGTTTCAAAGTGTCTGCGACCACGTCCGTATCGCTGTCACCACCGTCGAGAATGGATCCACCGGCGGCAAGGGTCACATCCCCTGCCCCCGAATCGATGCCGGAGAGGGTCACATCCTGCGCCGCGGCGTAGCGGATGATGCCATCGGTAACCTGTGTAAGGGTTCCATCAGTCATAATGACGGATCCGGCGAGGGATTCCACATTGATGCCGCCGGCCACAGCGGAGACATCCGCCTGTTGGGTTACATCGCCGGATGCCAGAAGCAGTATCACCCCGGCCCCGGCGACACGCACATCGGCATTCACTGTGAGCGCGCTGTTGGGAAGGACAACGGAAATCGCCGGTGCCGTGCCGGCGGCGGTGATCCCCGTGCCGGTGATGGTCAGGTCGTCGGCTTCCTCGATGAACACCCCACCCTGGCCGGCGGCTGCCGACACCGAAGTCAAATTCGTGTCGATATCGCCGGCACCCACAAAGCCCATGGTGGTGCCCGCCGTCAGGACAGCGCTGTTGCCGGAAATATTTGCATCCTCGCTGGTGGAGTTATCGATGATGGCGCCGGTGGTGGCCGTCACCACGACACTGGCTGCGGAAAGGGCGCTCAGGGCCACATCGCCTTGTGCCACGAGTGTGGCGGATGCAGCGGCCTGCGCTGCCGTGCCGTCGGCCATCGTGATATTGCCGCCGGTCACATCCAACGTGCCAAGCTCGCCGCCGGTGGTCGCGCCCATGTCGGCGTTGAAAATGACATCACCGTCACCGCCGACCAAGGTCAGATCCTTCTGCCCACCGACGTGGCTGTTCGCCGGGCTGTCGGCGGTGAAGATGATGTCTCCGATACCGATACCGGTGGCAACGCTCACATCGCTTCCAAGTGTGACGGCGCCGTTGAAGCGAACATCGTCGCCGGTGGTGGTCACCGTCATGCCTGCTGCGCCGCCGTTCAGGACAATCCCGCTGCCGTTGATGACATCGGCACCCGTGCCGATGTCGATGGCGCCGTCGGTGGCGACCACAGTCACCGGGCCGGTGAGCCCTGTCTCCGTGTCGCTGCCGCCAAGGACCACCCCGCCATCGGCCCGTTCCACCGTCAATGCGCCGATGGGTGTGCTGACGCCGATGTCTTCATTGAACGCCACGCTGCCGGTGCCGGCGGCCAGGGTCAGGTCGTTGACCTCGCCAGGAGTGCCGTCCACCGGCGCGTTGTTGGTGAAGGTAATGTCTCCGGCGCCGGTACCGGTGTCGATGCGCACGGCGCTGGCCAAGGTGACCGCCGTGTCAAAGACGATATCCTGCCCGGCCGTAGTGATGGTAAACGTGTCGTCGCCGCCGTCCAGGGTGATGTTGGTGGCGGAAACGGTCAGCGCGCCAAGGATGTCATCGGCGCCCAGATCGCCGCCGAAGGTCACGGTGCCGGTTCCGGCGGTGAGGACCAGCGGGTTGTTCTCACCGGTCTGGCTGTCAATGGGGCTGTCCGGCGTAAAGGTGATGTCCCCGGCGCCAGCGCCGGTGTCGACAGTCACCGCGCTCTGGAGTGTGACGGCGCCGTTGAAGCGCACGTCGTCGCCGGTGGTGGTAACGGCCAGTGCGCCGGCCCCGCCGTTGAGGATGATACCGGTGCCGGTAATGGCAGCAATGCTGCCAATGTCGACGGCCCCATCGGTGTTGACCGCGTTCACCGGACCGGTGAGCGCCGTCTCGGTGTCGCTGGTCCCGAAGGTGACGCCGCCGGCCGCCGTCTCCACGGTAAAGGTGCCGATGCTCTGGATGGCGCCGATATCCTCATTGAAGAAAACGCTTCCCGCACCGGCGGCCAGGGTCAGATCGTTATGCTCGCCGGCGATGCTGTCGATGGGACTGGCCGAAGAGAAAGCGATGCTGCCGGCGCCGCTGCCCGTGTCGATGGTCACTGCGCTGCCCAGGGTGACCGGCCCATGGAATCCCACATCAGCGCCTGCGGTGACGATGGTGACATCGCCCGCGCCGCCGTCCAAGGTAATGTCGGCTGCCGTGACAGCCAATGGACCAAGGCTGCCGCCAGTGCCCATGTCGCCGCCGGCAAGCACAGCACCGGTACCGGCCGTCAGGGTCAGGGGGTAGCTATTGGCCGGATCGATGACATCGCTGGTGACGCCGGCGATGGTGGTGGCGAAGAAGGACCCCGTGCCGTCGTTGTTCTCATCCAGTTCCGTATCGAGCGATGCCCGGAAGGTCTCCTCGGCGTTGACCGCCGCGATGACCTCGTTGGCCGTGGAGCCCCACACCAGAGCCTTTAGATCGCTCGTCACATCGGGGAATGCTATCTCCGTAAAGGTCCCGAAACCGGTGTTCCCCGGATCCAGGTCCGTATTCAGCGTCGCCGTGAAAGTGTCGTTCGCCTCGTTGTTGATGGCGGCGACGACATCGTTGGCAGTAGAGTCAGCAGCGATGTGGACGGTGAGCACGTTGGTGCCGGCATCATAGGTTGCCGTCTCGGAGAATTTGGCCCCATCCATCACGAAAACGATGTCTGTGCTCTGCGGGGTGCCCTGGTTCTTGGCCTCGAGGGTCAGGGCGTTGTTGTCGCCGTCCGGATCGATGCTGCCCACGGCCACGGCCACGCTCTTGATGTGGATGGTCAGCATGTTGGCGACCGGGTCGTACTCAACCCATTCCTCGCCCTTTTCCACATCGTCCACGAAAACGATGTCGGTGTTTCGGTAGGCCTCGCCCGGGATAGCGGCGACAAAGGTGATGGCGTTATCGCTGCCATCCGGATCGATGGATCCAGTGGCGATCCCAAAAGCACTGTCGACGGTACCGCTGCCGGTGAAGACGATGTCGCCGGGCAGCGCCGCACCGGTGTCCATGACCACTTCGGATGCCATGACCACGTCGCCGTTCAATCGAATGTCGCCGCCGAGGGTGCTGAGGGTCAGGGGCGTGTCTGCACCGCCGCGGTTGATGGCCGCGATGACATGGCTGGCCGTGGAAACGCCTGCCTGGACGTGGAGGGTCAGCGTATTGGTGAAGGCGTCGAAATCGGCGGTTTCGGTGCCTGCCGCCGCCAGACCGTCCACCACCACGACGGTCAGCGCCGTCAGGTCGTAAGCGGGGTCACCGGCCGTGAATACCAGGGCGTTGTCATTTCCGGGCAGATCCAGCAAACCGGCCGCAGTCACCGTGTTGTAGATGCCGGGCGGAAGGGTCCCGGTGCCGTCGTTATCCGGGTCGTTGTCGCTGCCGTTCAGGACGGCGGCAAAGGTGCCGTCATCGTTGATGGCAGCGACGACCTGCGTAGCCGTTGATTCGCCGGCCGCCATGTGAATGGTCAGGGTATTGGTGCCGGCATCGTAATCCACGGTTTCCGCGCCCGCCGTGTCCACGTCGTCGATAAATTCAACCGTCAAGGCCTCAACATCCACGCCGGGAACACCGGTCGACAGGACGAACGCGTTGTTGTCACCGGAATAATCCACCAGGCCCGCTGCGGTTAATTGATTGAAGTCCCCTGGCAGGAAGGTGCCGGTGCCGTCGCTGGCCGGGTTGGTATCGCTGTCTGTGAGGTCAGCGGTGAAGTGCCCGCCGTTGAACACGATACCGGTGACGCCGATTTCAGAGGCACTGCCCACATCGATGCCGTTGACCGCCGTCACCTGGGCCACCGGGCCGCTGTCGACGCCATCGGTGCCTGCGGTGCCGAAGACCACGCCGGTGGCGCCGGTGACGATGAGGCTGCCCAGTTCATTGGCCGCAGCGCCGGCACCGATGTCGGCGTTGAAGAATACCGTGCCGGTGCCGGCGGACACGATCAGATCGTTCATCTCACCGGTCTGGCTGTCCACCGGGCTGTCGTTGGTAAAGGTGACGTCGCCGGGTCCGGTATCGGTGTCGATGGTCACATCGCCGGCCAGCATTACCGCACCGTTGAGTCGGATGTCTTCACCGTCGGTGGACAGCGTCAGCGCACTGCCGCCGCCGTTGAACACGATGCCAAGGCCGCCGATGGCCTGCGTGCCGACGCCGAGATCGATGGGGCCGGCGGTGTCGACCACGGTCACAGGGCCGGTGATGCCGCTGCCGGGCGTCTCGCTGTCGCTGCCGCCGAACACCACCCCGCCGTCGGCGCGGACCACAGTAAGGGCGCCAATGGGGGTCCCAGCGCCCAGATCTTCGTTAAATGTCACGCTGCCCGTGCCGGCGGTAAGCGTCAGGTCGTTGGCTTCGCCCGTTTCGCTGTCCACGGGGCTGTCGTTGGTGAAGGTGATGTCGCCGGCGCCCGAACCGGTGTCCATGGATACCGCACTGGACAGGGTCACGGCACCGTTGAACCGTACCGGCGAATCGGTGGTGGTGACGGCCAGGGTGTCGTTTCCGCCGTTGAGGACAATGCCGCCGGCGATGGTGTTGGTGGCGGTGCCCACGTCGATGAGACCGGCAGTGGCGATGACGGTCACCGGACCAGTGGCACCGGCCCCGGCCGTTTCCGTGTCGGCCTCGCCGAAGAAGACGCCCGCATCGGCGCGGGTAATGATCAGATCGCCCAGGGCCTGGGAGGCGCCAATGTCTTCATTGAACCGCACGGCGCCGGTGCCGGCGGTGATGGTGAGGTCATTGTTTTCACCGATCGGGGCGATGTCGCTGGTGACGTCGGCGTAGGCGCCGGCCAGGAAGAACCCGGTGCCGTCGTTGTTCACATCGGCCAGGGAGTTCAGGGCCGCCGTGAAGGTGCCTTCGGCGCCAACAGCGGCGATGATATCACCGGCCGTGGATCCGCCGACGGCTTTTTCTTCATCGGTCACGTCGGTGAAGGTGGTTGCCGTGAAGGTACCGGTGCCGTCGTTGGGCATGAGGTCGCTCAGGGAGGCGGTGAAAGCCCCCGTGGCCTCGGCGTTGATGGCGGCAATCACCTCGTCGGCCGTGGAGCCGCCGTCACCGGCCTGCATATGGACCGTCAAGGTGTTGGTGCCGATGTCGTACTCGGCCGTTTCGCTGCCCTTGACGGCGTCATCCACGAACACCACATCCACATTGGCGAAGGCCGCGCCGGAGGCGTTGGCAACCAAAGCGATGTCGTTGTTGTCGCCTGCCGGGTTGAAATACCCAGTGGCCACGGTGTCGCTCACGATATGAACGGTCAGGGTGTTGGTGGTTCTGTCGTAGGTGGCCGTTTCGCCGCCCACCGCCGGTGCGTCGTCCACGAAGATTACGGTCAGATCCTGGTAGATCTCTCCCGGGCTCGCGGCAGTGAAGGTCAAGGCATTGTTGCCGCCGGCCGAATCCAGGGTCCCCACGGCCAGGCCGAAATCGCTGTCCACCGGACTGTCATTGGTGAAGGCGACGTCGCCGGCCATCGCCACGCCGGTGGTGATGGCAAGATCGGTTTCCAGGCTCACGGCGCCGTTGAGGCGGATGGTGTCGCCAGAGGTGGAGAGCGTGATGAGGTTCGCCGTCGTGCCGCCGTTGAGAACGATGCCGCCGCTGCCGATGGCAGACGTGGCGCCCACATCGATGTCCGTGGTGGCGGTGTTGCCGTCCCCCGCAATGTTCACCAGGGACACCGGGCCGAGGTCGCCGAACGCCGTGTCGGATCCGCCGAAGATCACGCCGTCGGCATCGGTGACCACCAGCCGCCTTAAGGCGCTGGCGTCGCCGATATTGGCGTTGAAGGAAACCGTTCCGGTGCCGCCGGTGAGGGTGAGATCGTTGGTCTCGCCGCTGGCGCTGTCCACCGCTGCCTGGCGGGTGAAAAGAATGTCGCCGGCACCGGCGCCCGTATCCACCGCCACATGGGTGTCGAGGGTGACGGTTCCGTTGAATCGAACGCTGTCGTCGCTGGTAGTGAGGGTGATCAGATTGGCAGCCGTGCCGCCGTTGAGGACAATGCCCCCGGCACCGATGGCGGTGACGCTGCCGATATCGAGATCGATGGTGGCATCGTCGTCATCGCCGGCAATGGTCACTGCCGTCACCGGACCCAGGTCGCCGATCGCCGCATCGGCACCGCCGAAAGTCACGCCGTCGGCATCGGTGACGATGAGACGACCCAGGCCGGTGCCTGCCGCCGCCGCACCCACAGTGGCGTTGAAGGCCACCGCGCCGGTGCCCGCCGTGATCCTGAGATCGTTGGCCTCGTTGGCATCGCTGTCCACAGTCGCGTGCTGCGTAAACATGACATCCCCGCCGCCCAAACCCGTATCCAGGGACACGTGAGCGCCCAGGGCCACCGGCCCGTTGAAGCGCATGTCGCCGCCGTCGGTGGTCACGGCCATCTGCAGGGTCTGGGGAGTGACACCGCCGATTTCGGTTACATCAATGAAATCTCCCGTCAGGTATTGACCCGTACCGTTGTTATTTAAATCGGTGTCGGTGTTCTGGAGATTGGCAGAGAAGGTCCCTTCATCGACAATGGCCGCAATGACCTGATTGGCCGTGGAACCGCCAGCCAGGATGTGAATGGTCAAGGTGTTGGTGCCTGCATCATATTCAGCCGCTTCATTACCCGCCACTGCAAGATCATCAACAAACACCACTGTCATGTTTTCAAAGTCAAAGTCGGGTTCACTGGTGCCAAGGATCAGGGCGTTGTTGTCACCATCGAGGTCAACGACACCCGTCTGGGTCACCCGATTGAAAATCCCGGACAAATAGGTGCCAGTGCCGTCGTTGGCAGGATCGTTGTCGGTGTTCTGCAGATACGCTGTAAACACGCCGCCGTCGTTGATGGCGTCGATGACCTGGTTGGCCGTGGAATCGGCGGCCGCATGGACGGTGAGGACGTTGGTGCCGGCGTCATAATCCGCCGTCTCCAGACCATTGGTCCCGTCCAGCACAAAGGTCACATCGGTGTTTTCGAAGGCGGCCCCGGGGCTGTTGGCCACCAGGACCAGGGCGTTGTTGTCGCCGTCGGGATCCACGGTGCCGGATGCATTGGCAGAATCGGCGGTGGCGCCGCCGTTGAGGACGATGCCGCCGGTGATGGCTGAAGCAGCGCCGATGTCCATGGCGCCCTGGATGCTGATGATGTTCACCGGGCCGGTGGTGCCGTCGCCGAGCGTCTCGGTGTCGCTCTCTCCGAAGATGACGCCGCCGTCGGCCCGCGTGATGGTGAGGGCCGCCAGAGCCTGGGTCTCGCCGATGTTCTCGTTGAAGCGTACCGTGCCGATGCCGGCGGTGAGGGTAAGACCGTTGAACTCACCGTTCCGGCCGTCAACCGGGCTGTCGTTGGTGAAAACGATGTCGCCGGCGGCAGTGCCCGTGGTGATTACGGTATTCGAGTCTAAGACCACGGGGCCGTTGAAGCGCACATCGTCGCCGCTGGTGGTGATATTAAAGGTGCCGGCGCCGGCGTTCAAAACAATGCCGCCGTCAATGGCATTGGTGCCGGTGCCGATGTCGATGCCACCCTCGGTGTTGATCACTGCCACCGGGCCGGTGGTGCCGCTGCCGGCCGTCTCGCTGTCGGCCTCACCGAAGATGACGCCGCCGTCGGCCCGGGTGACGGCAAGCATGTTCAGGGCCCGGGTTTCGCCGATATTCTCATTGAACCGAACCGTACCCTCGCCGGCTGTCAATGTCAGGCTGTTGTTCTCAGTCGCCTGACTGTCCACCGGGCTGTCGTTGGTGAACGTGATGTCGCCCGCCGCCGTGTCGCCGGTGCTCACGGTAACATCCGAGGCGAGGGTCACGACGCCGTTGAAGCGGATGTCTGCGCCGGTGGCCGTGACGGCGATGGTGTCCGGGCCGCCGTTCAAAATGATGCCCGCGCCGCCGATGACGTTCGTTCCGGTGCCGAGATCAACGACACCCTGGGTGTTGACGATGTTCAACGGGCCAATGCCGGCCCCTTCAATGTCGGCCCCGCCGAAGATGACGCCGGTGGCGGCAACGACGACGGTCAGTTCATTGAGGTCCTGAATCGCGCCGATATCTTCGTTGAACTGAATCGCGCCGGTGGCGGCCGTCAGGGTCAGGCTGTTGAACTCGCCGTCCTGGCTGTCCACCGGGCTGTCATTGGTGAATGTGATGTCGCCGGCGACCGCAGTCATCACGGTGTCGGAATAGAGCATCACAGGGCCGTTGAAGCGCAGCCCGCCGGTGGTGGTGGTGATGACGATGGGCGGCTCGGTGGTGGCTTCAACCCCGTCGTCGCCGCCGTTGAAGACGATGCCGCCGGCGCCGATGGCAGAAACGCTGCCAAGATCGATGCCGCTGGTGACGGTGACCCCATTCACCGGCGCCAGGTCGCCGTCAACGTCCGGCGTGTCGGCGCCGCCGAAGGTCACACCGGCGGCGTCGGTGATGGTCAGGCGGCCAAGCGCGCCGTCAGTCCCACTGCCGATGGCGGCGTTAAAGGAGACGCTGCCGGTGCCGGTTGTCAGGGTCAGATCGCTGGCCTCACCGGTCTCACTGTCCACCGGCGCAAATTGAGTGAACAGGATACTGCCTGCGCCGGTGCCGGTGTCGATGGATACGTCGGAGGCCAGTGTCACCGGTCCGTTGAAGCGGATGTCATCGTCGGTGGTGGTGATGGTCAGCGTGCCCGCGCCGCCGTTCAGTACGATTCCGGTGCCGCCGATGGCGTCGCCACCCGTGCCCATGTCGATGGCGCCGTCGGCGTTGATCAGCGTGACCGGGGTGGTCTCACCGACGGTTACCCCGCCGGTGGCCTGGGTGACGGTCAAGGCGCCGATGGATTCCGAAGCGCCGATTTGGTCATTGACGAACACGCTGCCAGTACCGGCGGTGAGGGTCAGGTCGTAATGGGTGGTGACCGCATCGCTGTCGATGGGTGTGCTGTCGGCGAAACGAATGTCGCCGGCCGTGTCGGCGCCCGTGGTGAGGGTCGTGGCCTGCATCAGCACAATGCCCCGGCCGGTGCCGTTGGTGTCGAGCGTCATGTTACCGGCATTGGTGCTGATGGGCGCCGCCGCATCCAGGAAGAGGCTGCCGTTCGTGGTGCGGATCGCAATGCTGCCGACCGCCGCACCGTTGGCCAGGGCAACGACGGTGAGGTCATTCGTTTCCAGGATATCGATGCCGCCGCCGGTGGCGTTGGCGATATCAGCGGAGCCCACCGTGGTCTCCAGGGCGCCGAAGGCCCCGGCAACGCCGATGCCCGTGCCGGCGGAGATGACCAGCCGCCCGTCTGCCGCCTCTACGTCTACCAGTGCGTCGCCGCCGTCGATGACGCCGGCGTCGGTGGTGAGGGTCACCGCCGTGTCGGTGGCGTTCGTGGTCAGGAGGCCGCCCAGGGTGATATTTCCGCCCAAACCGTTGACAGCGCCCTCGGTGGAAAGTGCGATGACGCCGGCACCGGCATTGATGAGCATACCGTCGGCCATGGTAATCACGTTCCCGGTGTCGCCGGCCGTGTCGTCGGCATTGGCCGTTACGGTAACGCCACCGGTGCCGGTGGCCGTGACGTCGCCATTATCAGTGAAGGTGACGCTGTCGTCGGCGGTAATGGCCACGCCGCCCGTGGTGCCGGTGACGATGGTCTGCTCGACAACCACGTCGGCATTGATCCCGCCGGCAATAATGGTGATGTCACCGTCAGCCGTGGTCACGCCGGTGCCGGCCGCAGCCACGGTGATGGTACCACCCAGGCTCTCAAGGCGAATGGTGCCTGTGGCCGCATCGCTGTCGTCAACGGTGTCGTTGGTGAGCCCGAGGACCGAAATGTTATCGGCTTCGGTGATGTCGATGTTGCCGGACCCGGTCAAATGGACGGTCAGGGTGTCCACGTTGACATTGAGCGTAATGTCAGTAATGGCCGTAAAGTTCAGATCCTCGACGGTGATGGTGCCGCCGGTCTGGGTAATAGAACCGGTGGTGGCGTTGAAGGTAATGGTCTCGGAGCCGGTGAGGTTGTCGGTAACGGTAATCACATTGCCGTTCACCACCAACGGGTCGAGGAAGGTGCTGGAGCCGAACACGATGGCCGCGCTGTCGGTCCAACCCAAGTGAATGGCCTGGAAACCGTCGGAAAGGGCGGCAATGTCGTTGTCGTCGATGTCGAGATCGCCGGCAACAACCAACGGTGAGCCGATATCCATGGTTCCGGTGCTATACCTCGGCAGCATCGTCAGCAGTCCGCCGCCCTGAACCGTGTCCGCGCCGCCCTCGAATTCGATGGCATCGGATACCAGCAGAATGTCGCCATTGCCGTTGATGATGGTGAGGCTACTGCGGAAGCGAATCCTCGTGTCGACTTCAAGATCGACCGTGGCAGCGAGAACTGACCCGTCGAATCGCGTGGTGCCCAGACCGGCATGCTGCACGAGGTCGCCCTCCACCCGGATCTGGCCCGCAGTGGCAAAGGTAACATCGTTCGCATCCACAATCACCAAATCGCCGGCTGCCGTCACCTCTTCGTCAGCAAGGATGAGACCGCTGGCGGCCGCCCGGCTCACCTGCAGGGCAATGGCAGCCATGGCAGTAGCGTTGTTGAAGGTAGCCGCACTGACGGTTCCGGTACCGTCGTTGTAGTCGTAGGAGTAACTACCGCCGCCGCCATCCACGAAAACGGTATCCCCGGCGGTGTCCAGCGTTGCCGTGAACGTCCCTTCCGCATTGATGGCGGTGATTACCTGGTCGGCTGTCGTAACGCCGTTAGCGATCTGCACGGTCAGTGTATTGGTGGAGCCATCGTAAGCGGCCGTTTCACTCCCGGCGGCGACGCCGCCCACAAAGTCGACGGTCGCATCTGCATAGCCATCGCCTGCAATGTTGGCCACCAGCCGGAAGGCATTGTCGCCACCTGCCGGATCAATGGTTCCTGTAGCCGCATCTGTGGTGCCCTCCAGGGTACCGTTAAACTGGATCACGTTCTCGGTGTTGATGGACATCTCACCGACGGTGACATCGTCCAGGAACGTGGTGTTTCCGGTGCCGGACTCCTGAATCAAAACGTCCACGTTAACCAGGCCCTTGAAAGTAACGTTGTTGGCAGACCGGATGATGAGTTTTTTCAGCGGCGCAGCAATACCGATATCGCCGTTTACGATGATGTTGCCGGTGCCGGCATCCAGGATCAGGACTTCGTCCCCACCGCCGGCCGTACCGTAAATATCACCGAACTCACTCTTGGCCGGATCCCCTTCGATGATGATATCCGCCCCGTCACCACTGCCGACGGTGCTCAGGGTTACGGTCCGGCCGTCGTTGATGTGGACGTTGTCCGTGTATTTAATAAGGACACTGTCGGTAATATTGTCGCTGCTGAGATGGACGGTGTTGCCGGCGCCGATAAAATGGACTTCCACATCGTCCTTCTCATCGCTGTCGGTAAATGTCGTGATGATACCTTCGACAAAGATGCCGCCGCCAAGCAACGGCGATCGGAAGGTCACCGAGTCTGTGAAGGTGTACGTCTGGATGGTGATCACGTGCCAGCCGTTGGCACGGCCGATGGTAATGCCGTCGAGGTTGGCGCTTTCCACGGCCTCCTGGTTGTCGAAGCCGTTGATGAGGCGATCCAGTTCAGCAGAGCTTAAATTGAAATCTCCGGGCGCACCGTCGGCAATGCCGATGCTGCGGTCGACGGAGAGGGGCTGCAGCAGCAGGGTTCCCCTGGGATCGGCCGGATCGGATCCGCTCCAGGCAGTGATGTCGGCGGCCACGTCGATGCTGTCGGTGGTGATGACGATGTCGCCGCCCAGCGTGCTGACGGTCTTGCTGATGGAGAATTCGCCGCTGAGGTTGGTGATCTCGATGTCGCCGCCTTCTGCGCTGATGCCGGTCAATGTCTCGTCGCCGGTGGTGACCGGCACCACCACCGTGGCGATATTGGCACCGTCGATCTCGGTGAGGTAAATGCCCGCGGCATTGGATGTCTTCACTGCCAGATCGTCAGTCTGGATGAGTACGGGTCGCGCCGGGCCGCCAATGCCGTCGACGATCTCCAGCCTCAGGGCGCCCGCCTTCAGGATAATCTGCCGGCCCGCGCCGTCGGTGATCTCGCGGCTGAGTTGGTCGACGCTGAGCAGGCCGTCCGCCTCCAGCGAGATGAGTCCGGCGGTCACCGAAGCATCGATGGCAATCTGACCAGCATCGATCACCAGATTCTCGTCCAGGGTCACCGCTTCGCTGATGGTCACGACGCCCAGGGGCAGATCGACCTCGATGGACTCGATGCCGCTATGTGTGCCAGCAACATCATCCCAGGTGTAGCCCGACCCGTTCAGATCCAATTGACTGGTGACGTCGGAGGCCACGCGGAGGATATCCGAGCCATCGCCGCCCATAAAGCGCTCGATGACGTTGCCCGTGTGGGTGACAGTGCTGGCGCCGTCGGTGGTGGCATTGCCCAGGTGAGTCACGAGATCGGTCGACACATTGCTGAAATCCAGAGTGTCGCTGCCGCCGCCCGGCAGTTCGTTCACCGTGTCGTCGCCCCAGGCGTTACCGAAAACATACAGGTCGTTGCCGGCACCGCCGTTGAGGGCGTCACTGCCGGCACCGCCGGTGAGCGTATCGCTGCCGGCACCGCCGTGGAGTTCGTCATCGCCGGATCCACCGGTGATGGCGTCATTACCGGCGCCGCCCAATGCAATGACCGGCAACATGACCGTCGGATCCACCAGCAGCACATCATTTCCGATACCGCCGTCAAAATAGATGGCGGTGATGCCGGCAAAGGTTTCGGTAATGCCGAATGCGGTAACCTCGACATCCCCGCCGCTCATGTTCACGGAGAAGGCTTCAGCCACGTCCACCCCGCCGCCGACATCCCGCCGGTGGGAAGCGAAATTGCCGGCGCTCAGGATCAGAGTGCCGGCCTTGAGGTCATAGGGTGTGCCGTCCTTGGCGGTAATGATCGCATCGGCCTGGAGCACCGTGCCAAGGGCCTTGGTCAACGCCGAATCAGGCCGCACCCCGTCCAGACTGAGGAAAGTGAGATTCTTCAGCGCGTCAATGGCTGCAGGGTTGGTCAGTGGATCGACCGGTGCCAGGTCCTTGATATGGTTGTAGTCAAGGCTCAGCCGCTCGAGGGCCGCCAGCAGCGTCGGCGTCACCAGCGCGTCGAGATTCGTCTCGCCCACGGTGGCCGCACTGTCGCCCGGGTGTCTAAGGACTCGGGTCGGAGCATCGGCCATCACGCCTGCCCCCAGGATGCCGTCCCGCTTGAAGACCGACGAATCGAAAGCGGTGGTCGGCGATGACGCGTCAAACTGCCAGTAGCTGATGAGATCCGCATCGTCTCCAATCAGCCACTTGTTGTTGCTGCTGTTTTTGTAAAAAGTGATCTGCTCGGCGGTTCGCACAGACCGCCAGATGCGCAGCTCGTCAAGCTGCCCGCTGAGGGCCTGACTGGCCTGGTACCTGCCCAGGACCTCATCCTGATCCTGGCCGATCACCAATCCATCGATGCCGAGAGCTGACGGACCCAATTCGAGGGCGGCTCCAAGATAATCCGTTGTCTTTGCAGCACCGCCCACCAAAGTGCCGTCGATGTAAAGGCTGACAGCGTCGGTGCCGCTGCCGTTCCAGTCCTGAACGACGGCGTAATGATGCCAGACATTGTCGTTGATGGGAGCAAGTCCGGCCCACTGGACGATTCTTCCCAGGCTGTAGAGCCGTAGTGTAGTTGCGTTCAGGAAAAAGATCAGAAATTCGTTGTTGTCGCCTGCGCTGGCACCGCTCAACACCGCTTGCTGGCCAGCCTTTGTCGTCTTGAACCAGAATTCCACGGTCACGTCGGTTTGGTCGTTGAGGACCAGGGGATCCAGCACCACCAGCTGCTTGTCGTTGTTGCCGTCGAAGCTCAAGGCCCCCGCGCCGTTGAAATCGATACTGAGGTTTTTCAAATGCTTCATGCCGATGGGCGCCCCGGTGGCGGCATCGGTACCCGGCTGCAATTGGATCAGGGTGTCCAGGCGGTTCCCGTTGAGGTTCAGCGTTTCGAGGTTGATGGCGAACTGGAGGCCGCTGAGGTCGGAAATCCCAAGATAGGCCAGATTGAGCGTGGATAGGGTGGCCAGAGCGCTGCCGTAGATGGGCGCCTGGGCCAGGGGTCGGCCGTCCACACCCACTGTCACCGGAATGTTCAGGGCCCTGGCAATGCCCGCCTGGAGATCACGATCCGGAATGGCAATCTCTGGATCGATGGGATCCGGCTGGTTGCGGGCGAACTCTTCGGCCGGTGGCGGCGTGAAGGTCTCATCGGCTTCGATGTCGCGAAGCTCGCTGGACTCGCTGATGAAGAAGTCCTCACCGCTCTCGCCGAACAGTTCGTCATGGTCCCCGTTACCGATAATGACATCGTCGCCGTCGCCGCCGTGGATTTCGTCACGGTCTGACTCCGGCGTGTTCATGCCGGCCAGCGGTGCCTTTGCCGTAATGGCGAATGGCAGGACGTCGATGCTTCCCGTGGTGGCCCAGAGGATCGCCGTGCCGCCACCGTCGTCACCCGAGTAGAAGAGCCTGTTGTTCGATGCGGTCAACGCCGTAGGAGTGTTGGACGCCAGGACTGCTGTATTGTCTGCGGTGCCGTCGCTGTACCACAGGGCACCGTTCAAGGAAAAGAAGAGCATGCGGCCCACCGCAGTCATGTCGTTGGGCATGGCATCCAGGGTCATGACCAGTTGCGTGATCTGCTGGAGCCCGTCGGCAAAACTTTTCCTAAGCTGCGGACCCGATTTTTCCGGGTTGTCATCGATGAAGAACAGCACGTCGCCCACGGCGGTCAACATCTTCGGCGTGCCGGCAATGGCTTTCACGGCCCGGGTGCCGACAGCGTCATGGAGCCACAGTTCGTCGCCGTTGACCGGGTGAACCACAGTGAAAAAGAGGCGGTCGCCCACGGCGGTGAGATTGGCCGCCGTGCCGGGCAGGTCTGTCACCAACTGGATGCCGGTATCCGTTGTCCGCCACAGGACGTCGCGGCCACCGCTGGCGGTGGTGAAGTAGAGCGTCGTGCCGACCGGCGTCAGACCGTTGGGCGAGTTGCCCATATTCGCATCGAGAACGATGGTGTTGGCCGGATCGGCATCGCTTTGCCACAAGCTGTAACTGCCGGAGCCGTCGTTGACGGTGAAGGTGATGATGCCGCGAGAAACGATAAAATCGTTGTTGCCGCCTTCAGGACGAACATCCGCCACGCTGTCCGTAGTCGCGGTCGGGGTGTGAATCACGCCGGTGCCGTTGTTGCCTCCGGCCTCGCCGCTGTGGAGAATGGCGGCGAATTGGAAGCTCGGATCGTCGGCAAGGGCCTTCTGGAAAGCATCGATGACCCGCAGCGCGGTGGTGGCGCCGTTCTGGATATTGATGGTGAGAATCCCCGCCGACCAGTTCGCGGTTGCGCTGCCGTCTGTGATGCTGCCGTCGTCGGTAAAGACAATGGTGGTTCCATTGAAGGCAGCGCCGGTCACCACGGCCTGGACCACCAGATTGTTGTTGGCGCCGGGGATGGACAAAATGGCCGCGGCCGGTGCCGAAGCGGTGCCGCCAGCGGTGGTCACAGGTGCCGTGTGGATCGTGCCGGAGCCATCGTTGCCGCCGAATTCGCCGAAATCCAGTTCCGCGGAAAAGCCGGGAGCGGCCAGGGCGTTGATTTCGGCAACCACGGCGGCGGCACTGGTCACGCCGTTGTCGATATTGATGGTCAGCACCTGAGTGGCAGGATCGTAGCTGACCACCGCCGCATCGCCGCTGACCGTACCGTCATCCACGAACCGGACGCTCATGCCGCTGTCGACGGAAAGGAGATTGGCATCCGTCTCGACAATGGCATTGCCCAGATCGGCCACCAACACCGTCCCTGCGGCGGTGCTGTCACTGTGCCAGAGCTGCAGACGGTTCGTGGCGCTGTCCACCACCGTGAAGAAGATATTGGCATTCACCACGCCCAGCAGATCCGGCAGGATCTTGCCTGCCAAAACCTTGACGCGGGTTCCCTCGTCTCCGGCGCTCTTCCACAGTTCAAGCCCGCCGCCGCCGTCGTCGGTCACGTAATAGAGGTATCCACCAGTGGCCATGACGGTATCAGATTGAATGCCGGCCGCATCGATGTCGGTCACTGCGGCCCGCGTCGAGCCATCGCTCTTCCAGAGGTCATCGTCCACAGTGAAGTAAAGGGTCTCGCCCACGGCGGTCAGGGCCAGGGGATTGTTCGGCAGCGCTGCGCCGATGATGCCGGTGCCCATGGCATCGTTTTTCCACAGTTCGCTGCCGTTCACGATAAAGTAGAGACGGCTGCCGGCAGCGAACAGGTTCTGGGCATCGATGGCACCGCCCATTCCGTCGGTGACCTCGGAAGCCTGGATGCCGGTGGTGACCCACAGACTGCCGCCGGCGTTGAAGAACAATTGGTCGCCCACAGCGGTGAGAGACTGTGGATCTGCGAGGGACCGGTTGTCGGCATCCTTTACTTCCACGGTGGTGACGCCGTTGCTGCGCCACAGGACTCCCCCCGCCACGAAGAACAAGGTGCCGTTCACGTCGGTCATCTCCGACGGTCCGGCGACATCTGCGCCGCCGTTGTCGCTGACGGGCGCGGTGCCGATCTCGAAATTGGGGTTGTAGACCCGCAGGAAGTAAGTCCCCGAGGCCAGCAGGCGCATGTCGATGATGGCCTGGCCTTCGGCCACAAGGGCGCCGTCCGCTGTGTAGACATCGGCCAGGACGCCGCTTCTTGCCGCCGTGGTCACCAAGAGGCCGCTGCCCTGATTGTCGGGTCCGGCGCTTTGGAGCGTCACTGCTTCGGCGATGGTGAGAGATGGGACAGACAGTGCGGCCGCACCCGTGTGGATGACGGTAAGCACATTGCTGCTCCAGACCGCGACAAGGCCGGCGGCGGTAAAGGCCGGCGTCGTGTTCAGGATGGCAACCAGACTGCTGCTGTTGGTGGCGGCGCTCACGTCGATGGGCCCGACAACCGTGCCGTCCACGGCCAGGGAGAAGTTCCACAGAGCCCCGGCCTGGGCGTCGGTGACGCTGAAAGAAGCGGTGGCAAACGGCCCTGCGGTGATCACCGGCGTGTCGTCCACCTGCCTGCCGGCCGGGGTGACACGAAGGGTCATCCGCGTCCAGCCCTGGCTCAGGAGTGATTGAACCACCGCCGTGAGATCCAGCGCCGTTTGGTTGGGGTCGGTAATGAACGTGTACAGAGCACTGGCGGTACCGTCCTCTACGGTGACCACACCGTCGCCTTCGGCAGCCAGGATCTCCACCCGCAGGGACGGAATGCTCTCGGCGCTGAATTTGGAAAGATCCCCGGTGACGCCGCTCTCGGATTTCCAAAGCCTTCCGCCGGCGGTAAAGAAGAGCCTGTCCGTAGCATCAGTGACCAAGTCGTCGCCGGGTGCCGCAACGAAATCACCGTTGAGATCCACCACCCGGACCGTGCCCGCCTCGGTGCCGTCGCTTTCCCAGAGGAAATCCCCTCGCGAGCTGCCCAGGACAAAGACCAGTGCACCGTCGACCTCTGTGAGAGATGATGGGGTCCCGGTGAGTTGTTTGATCTTTACCGTTGAAACTTCTGTTCCACTGCTCTTCCATAGATCCCCGTCACCGTCGGTAAAGTAGACATCCCCGCCCACAGCCGTCAGATTTGCTACAGGACCGGTGATGCCGGACGTCTTTACCGGTACTGTGCCGCCGCTGGTGCCATCGGTCTTCCACAGTTCGGTACCGTCGGCGAAGAAGTAAAGCGTGCCGTCCGCGCCGTTCACCGTCAGTTGGCTGGTTTCGCCGTTGAAGGATCTCAGCAGGGAAGATTCCCGCGTTGCCTCGACGATCCGCCACAATTTCTCCAGCGTACCGTCGGAGCTGGAAAGGTAGAGGGCCTGGCTGCCTTCGGGGGTCAAGTTCTCCGGGTTGAAGATCATGATGACGGAGGTCACCGCGTTTCGGGTGGTGCCGTCGTATGACCACAGCACCACGCCGTTGCCGGCGTCGGCGGCAAAATAAAGGTCCCCGGCAGCGGATGGATACACCGTCAATCCGGTTGGTTCACTGTCGCCGCCGGTGTTGATGTCTTCCACCAGCGTGACACTGCTGCCGTCCCACTTCCAGAGCTCAACGCCCACATCGACGTGCTTCCCGGAGAAATAGAGGTCGCCGCCAAATTCAGCGAATCCAGTGGGGTTCATGACCTGGGAAACGGCATCCGCCAACGTGGTTTGATCATCGGTGCCGGTCTTGTAGAGTTTGAATTCCGTTCCCGCACTCGTGTCGGTGGCGCCGTAGAAGAGCTCACCGCCGAACACCGTGAAGTGCTGCGGGTTGAAGGCGTCAAGAGTGCTTGTGGCGTTGACCTGGACGGTGCCACCATCGGTCCCGTCGGTCTTCCAGAGCTCGACACCGTCGGTGCCGTTGTCAGCCGTGAAGTACAGTGCTCCGTTGAAGAGCGTTAGATTGGCCGGGTCGGCATTGCCGCTCGTGTTGATGTCCTTCACCCGGGTGACCAGGCCGAGAGTCGCTTGCGGTGCGGTGTCCACCGTGCCCGAGCCGTCGTTGCCAACCTCATGGGCTGCCTGGAAAAGTTGGTTGAAGTCTTCAGCGCGAGTGAGTTCCCATGGAGACCCATTTGGATCGTCATCACCGACTTCGGTCACGACATAGATGCCGTTCTCAGACCCGGCGGTCTGGTTTTTCACCAGGACACGGTCGTCCACTTCAAGATCGACGCCACCAATTGAAACAGCCCCGTTGGCCGTCGCGGTGAGGCGTTTGTAAGTGGCGTTGTAGGTAGCGGCCAGGTTAGTATCCGAAGCGGCCTGCACGTCGTTCACTCTGAGGAGACCGCTTCCAGAGCCCGAGGCAAAGGCCAGGGCCGTGGTATCGACGGTGATGGGACCGGCGGTCGTGAGAATCCAATCACCGCTCTGAGTGCCACCCGCCACCGTCACCCAACTACCACTCTTCACCGGGAAGTTAACAGCGTCCAGGATGTCTTGTGCCGTTGATACGCCGGCCTCGATGCGGACGGTGAAGGTTCTGCTTGTCGAATTGTAATCGACGGTTTCGCTGCCTGCCGTGCCGCCGTCCACGTATTGGATGGTCACCCCGTTGTAAGTGGATCCCGGAATGACCGTGGTGAAGTTCAGGTCGTTGTCGTCGCCCGGTGACGTCAGCACGGTGGAGAATTGGACGTCAGTCCCATTCGCGGTCTGGACGGCCGTCGACATGGCGATCACACCGCCGGTGCCGACGTCGCCCAGCCCGGTTTCCTCGGTGCCGGTGAAGTAAACCCTGTCGAAGTCCAGATCGCGGGCGAGCACCCAATTCGTGCTGCCATCGCCGGTGTCGGTGACCACGTAAATGCCGTTATGGGTGGCGTCCGCTTGATCTTTCACCAATACACGGTCGCCGGCATTCATGGTGACCGTGTCGAGGATCAGCACAGCCTGGGGGCCGCTGTTGGTCAGGGTGCGGTTCGTGGCGTCATAGGTCGCCGTCAGCGCAGCCGTCGTGGCCGCCCTCACCGGATCCAGTTGGGTGGTGCCGGTGGCTTCGCTGAAGGCGATGGCATCCACACCAATATCGATGGTGTCCACCGTGTCGACACGGAAAGTTTTTCCGTCGTTGGCGCCAACGGGATCGATCTGATCGCCGGTGACGGTCGTGTAGCTGTCACTCAGGATGCGATAATTCAGGGCGTCGATAACGGTCTGGGCAGTGGTAACGCCGTCTTCGATCTTGATGGTGAGGATGTTTGTCAGATCATCGTAGTAAACTTCGGCAGACCCGTTGGCCTGACTGCCGTCGTCGACGATGCGGATCTCATCTGTCTCGTTGATACTGGCACGGGCAGTTACTAAAATGTCATTGTTTGTTCCGGAGATACTGATGGCAGCATCTGCCTGGGTCGGATCGCTTCCGCCGCCGGTGGTGACGGTGGTGGCACTGATGGTTCCAGCGTTACCCAACGTTATGGTGAACGCACTATCAAAAGCTGTATCGTCGATGATGGCCTGGCGTACTGTCGCAGCAGTGGTCGCGCCGCTTTCGAGGGTGACCGCCAGGATGGTGCCATCATAGGTTGCCGCCGCTGTCTGGTTTGTGATGGATCCGTCGTCGATGAAGATGATGGATCGGCCATTGTTGCCGGCGCCGGCGCTAATCGCTGTGAAGATCAATTGGGCGCTGCTGTTGTCAGTGTAGGTAGCTCCGGCGTTCGATGCATCCAGGCCGCCGTCCGCTGTATCGCTTCCGGTGGTGACCGCTGTGCCCGGTGAACCGCCGGCATCAACAGAGAAGTCAGCCTTAAATGAGGCAATCCCCGTCGCACCTGGATCATATTCCGTAAACGTTTTGTCATCAGCAAGGCCTGGATCTCCTGTCGTCGACAGCGCCCAGGCCGTTTGCCCGTTGCTAGTGCCTGCAGTGATATAGGTAAATGCGCCGGTGGTGATCTCGGCGTCCTGGTTGAAATCAGATGTGCGTGTTAATTTCCAGTATGTGCCGCCGTCTCCAACGACTGTCACTTCGTAGATACCGTTGTGACGGGAGATGGTCTGGTCTTTGACCAGCACGCGATCGGCGACGCTCAACGGCAAACCGTCGATGGAAATGGCGCCGAAAGATGAAGCTGTAAGCACGCCTGATGCATATGAAGCCGACAGGTTGTCCGTGGTGGACGCCCTGACCGGTGCGTGCAGGCTAAAGGGTTCATTGGCGGTGGTGAACTCAATGAACGTTTTTCCTTCGGCAAGGCCGACCGGGTTGTTGCTGGTGAGCGCCCAATGTTCATCACTGTTTGCCGTGCCCTGAGTCACATAAATCAAAGCACCTGAACTGATTTCAGCATCTTCATCAAATCCCGAATCCCTCGTGAGGACCCAGTTCGTGCTCCCATCGCCGACTGTCGTCACTGTATAGATACCGTTTTGGGCAGCGTCGGTCTGGTTCTTGACCAACACACGGTCACTCACGGAGAGTACAATATTATCTATCTGGATGGGGGCTTGGGTGTCGCTGTTGGTGAGCGTCGTGCCGCCACCGCCGTAAGTAGCAGTCAGAGAACCGGTAGTGGCAACGCGCACCGGGGCCAGAGGATTCAGACCGGTGGCCGATCCAATTGCCGAGGCGACAGAGGACCTTGTGGTATTGCCTGAATCGATGAGGACAGTGAGCACCCTGGAATAAGGATCGTAGGCCGCAAAGGCGCTGTTTGCATCGATGCTGGCATCGTCAATAAACCGAATGTCAACGCCGTTCGCCGATGAGCCCGTGGCATTGGCTTCGAAATCAACACCGGAAACCGTGGCCGTTGATTCAACAGCTGTCACGCCACCGGTTGTGGTCACGGTTTGAGCATTGATGATTCCTGCGGTTGTAGCGCTCACCGTGTATGCATCATCAAAGGTGGTCTGGTTGTTTATGGCCGAGACCACGTTGGCCGCTGTACTGGCGCCGCTCTTGATCTTTACCAAGACGAGGTCGCCGTTGTAGCTCGCGGTTTCAGATCCTGCCGCCGCCACGGAGCCGTCATCGATAAAGGCGATTGTTTTGCCGGTGCCACTTGGACCGGTGCTATTGGCTGTGATGGTAATTTGTGCCCCGCTTGCATCTGCGTAAACAGCGGAAGCCGGGTCTCCTGCACTGCCGCCGCTGGTGGTCGCCGTAATGAAAGCGATGGTGCCATCGCCGGCGCCGTCGCCGCTGTTGACGCTGGCGTCAAAGAGCAGGGTGGTTTCGCTGGCATCTTGCACAGCGTCGATAGCGCTGATGACGTCGCTGCGTGTCGTGGCGGACAGGTGTTTCAGGGTAATGACAAGCACCTTCGAGGATTCGTTGTAGTCGGCCTCAGCGTCGCTGGAAATGGATGGATCATATTGGAACCTGAACGAAACGCCGTTGTACTCGGTGCCGCTGATCCGTGCGGTGATGTCGATGTCGTTGTTATTGCCCATGGGCGACAGCGTGTAGGCGGCTGCCCCGCCGCCGCTGCCGCCGCTCACCTGGGGAGCGGTGTTGATCGTGCCGGTGCCGTTGTTGGTGCCGTTGATTTCCCCAGACGTTACCAGCTCGGCCGTGAAGCCGGCGAGGTCCGTGTTGATTTCGCTGACGACGGCATTGGCGGTGGTGAGCCCGTTGTGAATTGAGATCGTCAGTGTCTTGCTGGTGGCGTCAAAACTGGCGTTGGCCGTAACGGCATCCAGGCTGCCATCGTGCTCGAAGGTGATTGTCACGGAAGCGAAGTCATCCGCGGATGACGTCGCCTCGATGCGTATGTCGTTGTTATCGCCGGACGGTCGCAGAATGGCGAAGGGGTTCGACCCGATGAGCTTCCACAGTTCGGTGCCGCCGCTGGCCGTTGTTGCCGAGAAGTAAAGCTCGTTGTGACCGCCGCTGGTCCAGGCTTTGAAATTGGAGGGCGAGGCGCTGGCCGAACCGGGGTTGAGGTCTCTGACCTCGAAGGTGTTGGCCGCCAGCCCCCGTGACTGCCACAATTCAACACCGTTGGCGCCTTCGGCTGTGAAATAGAGTTTGTTGTTGAAGACGGTGAGGTTGGCCGGATAGGCGTCCCGGTTATCCCCCGTGATGTCGGTAACCTGTACGGTTTCGGCAAGCGGATTATTGACCGAGAGTCCGTTGGTCTTCCACAACTCGATGCCGTTGGTGCCATCAGTGGCGGTCACGTACATGGTACCGACGTCGAAAACGACAATCTCGGGTGCGTAGAGGGCATTGGGTATGGGGAACGCGTCCCCTGCCCCGGCGTTGATGTCGGTGACACGGCTTACCAGGGTGCCGTCGCTGCGCCACAGCTCTCTGCCGCTGACGCCGTCGTCGGCGATGAAGTAGATCACGTCGTCGCCGGCACCGTTCTTATCGTTCCAGACGGTGAGGGCAAACGGATCCCGCAGCCGGTTGCCGCCAACTGTCGAGCGCACCACCGTCGTGTCGGTGCCGTCGCTCATCCACAGCACCTGACCGGTGCCGTCGCTGGCGCTAAAGAAAAGGTAGTCGTCTCCACCGTTGGTGATCACGGTGAGCTGGGACGGTTCCGGTATGGCCACGTTGGCCCCGATGGGACGGGTGCTGCTGGGGAGGCCGTCGGTGGTGGTCCAGAGCGATGGCAGCCCATTGAAGTCCGCGACGAAGAACAAGGTGTCGTCCACCGCAGTGAGGTCGCCCACATCCACCAGGGCGTGGGGGCTGCCATCCAGATCCAGGCCGGATGCCACCTGCAGGGTCGTCAAGTCTGTCCCGAAGCTGACCCACAGTTGGCTGCCGCCGGTGTCGTCGACGACGAAGAAAAGGCGATCCACAAGGGCCGTCAGTTCCACACCGAGGGCCGGCAGTTCTGTGACGAATTCGGTGCCGGCCGCCGACCCGTCGCTCTTCCAGAGCTGGTAACCGGTATTGGTTAGGGTGGAACCGTCGGGAATGCCCGCCGGCACGTCCTTTAGGGTCAGGTAAAGTACGCCTGACACCGGGGTCATTTCCACCGGAGTCCCCACCACCCCCGCGACATTCGTGGTGCCCGCGCCGGTGCCGTTGCTTCTCCACAAATCGTAACTGCCGTCGTCGTTGCTGACGACGAAGTACACGTCGCGCCCCAGCACAGTGAGCAGTGAAATGTTTTCCGGCAGGGTGATGTCCGTCTCCACCAGACTGGACAGGGCAAGCAGCACGCTGGCAAGATGCTGGGGGTCATCGAGGTGATCCAGGTACCTGGCCAGATCGAACTCCATGATGGCCTGGTGGGTGGTGTCGACGGTCAGGTCGTCACCCACCTGCTCCACCCGGCCGTCCGATGTGATGACACCGTCCACCGCACCGATCAAAATGGTGGTTGCCGGCTGGGATACCGGAGACAGGCGGATGTAATTGCCGGCCACGCCGTCCCCGAGGGTCGTGAACCGGTACCATCGCTCTGATGCGCCCAGCGGCAGGGTGTATCGATCGTCGTCGAGGACGCCGTCCTGCTCGAAGTCGGGGTCGGCAAAAGTGTCGGGCTGCCCGGTGCCGGTGTCCACGAGGAAGTCACCGCTGCCCGTGATGGTACGGTTGGCGATGACGTCGTAGCCGGAGGTGGGCATGGTCGCGCGGCGGCTGGTCCCGTAGACGATGTAAACCCGGCCGGCATCTTCTTTGATACCGCCCACGAATCCGTCGGCGGCTGCCGCACCTACCATCAGATCATCGATGCGGTCGCTGTTTACGTCGAGGCCCGGAGCAGCGGAAAGCGTGCCCAGGGCGTCGAATTCGTTTTCACCCTCGAAAGTCACATCCGCATCGGCCAGGGCGATGACACGACCGTGATTTTCCGTGAGGGAGTAGAACAGGAACGCGCCGCCGCGATCGTTTCGCTCCAGGATGGCGTCGTCTTCCGGTGCGGCCGATTGGCTCAGGGTCTGGATGACACCGGTTCGACCCACAACGAGATCCTGCTCCCCGTCGCCGTTGAAGTCGCCGCCCGTGGCAGTGAGTGACGACACCAGTGAAATGGCGCCCAGTTCGTCGATGCCGGCCTGCTGGATGACGATGTCGGCGGCGCTGATGGCGGTCCTTGTCGCGACCTGGATGCCGGTAGGCGTATAGTCGGCCCCGCCAAAGAAGATCAGCAGCGCGCCGGAAGCGTCTCCACCGTCTTCCCGAGTGCGGCTCACGGCAAAATCGTCGTAGCCGTCACCATTCAAATCCCCTGCGGCACTCACGGCACCACCCAAAGAAGTGTCCGAGAACCGACCCGTGGCGTCTCGTTCGAGCTGCAGGCCGGCTTCGTAGCCGAGGGTCACGGCAAACAGTTCAAGAAAAGCGATAATGCCGGCATCCGGGGACAGTTTGATCAGGTCCTTGACCGTCTTCGCCGTTGTTACGCCCTGGGCGACCTTTATGGTCAATGTCGTGCCGGATATCCCGAACGTGGCGTCATTCGTTGTCACGGTGCCGTCATCGACGAACCGGATGGTGTAGCTGAGGGCGCCGTTGTTCTTCGCATCGAATCGGAGGTTGTTGTCTTCACCGGCGAAATCGAAGACAGCGTTGGCTTTGGTCGTTGCCGTGCCGCCCTGGGTGGTGTCGATGGCTTCGGCCACGGTACCCAGGCCGTCGTTGAAATCGATGGGCCGCCCCGGAAGGAGGTAAGCCCGGCCGGTCTGAGGTGTTGTGGCGGTTTCTACAATGTCACTGCTCTGGAAGGCGGTGACGCTGAAGAGGAGGTCGTCCAGGCCGTCGCCGTTGACGTCGCCGGCCACCGTCGATTTCAGCGAATCGGCGGTTTCGGGCTTGAAGGAGAAGGTCAGCGCCCAGCTGTTGAGCTGTCCATTGTTACCGTCGTTGTCGTCGTCATGGATGACGAGCCGCCAGGTGCCGTTGGGGTCTTCCCAGTCAAAGTCGGCCAGCGACCCTTCGGGACGGAAAGTGCTGCTGAAGGGGGCGGCAGCCCCGGCAATGGCCGTCAGGGCCTCGTCGTCCAGGATCGTGTTGATGGTTGCCGTGCCGAAATTGGCCCCGGCGCCGCCTACATCGCTGAACAACTCCACGCGGGTACCGCTGGGGCTGTAAAGGTAGACGTCGAGGTCGGCATCCAACGGGTGGGTGATATTGAGGGTGACGTTGACGTCGGCCAGGCTGTCGGGCAGACCGGCCACCACCATCTCGGAGACTGCCGGGTTGGTGTCGATGTCCAGCGACCAGCTGTTCAAGGTGCCGGCGTAATTGCCGGTGGTGTCCACGATCTTCAGCCGCCAGGTGCCGTTCATCTCGTAACCGCCGGTGGTCAAGGCGGAGGCCGTGGTAACCGTACCGGTCCCGTTGTTTCCGGCGGCGAGGTAGACGTCGAAGGGTTGGTCGGCAATGTCGCTCACGGCCTTCATCACCTGGGCAGCGGTGCTGCCGGTGGAGAAGGTCACGGTGAGCGTGCGGGTGATGCTGTTGTAGGCGGCGCTGGCACCGCCGGTACCGCCGTTGACAAAATTGATGGCAATGCCGTTGTAGGCGTTGCCTGCATCACGGGCCACGAAAACGAGATCGTTGTCGCCACCGCTAGCACCAAAATAAAAGTTGGCCGTGGCCGCCATTCCGTCGAAGAAGTTCAGGCTGTTGAACGGTGCATAGGTGCCGGTGCCTGTGTAGCCGGCAATGCCAGGGGCGCTCGCGTCGTCGTCCAGGGTGATGTTGACGAGGTCGGATTGCCCGCCGCCGATGCCGTCCACGATGCGCCGTTCACGCCCTGAGGGATCCACCAGGTAGATCTCGAGGTCGGCAACACGCGGGTGGTCGAGGTCGAGGGTGAGATCCACGTCCTTGATCTGACCAGCGAGTCCCGTAACGTCGATATCGGAGTAGTACGGGGCGTCTGTCCGGAAATCGAGGGTCCAGTCGGTAACCTGGGCCACCTGTCCCGGATTGATCTTGTTGTCGGTGACAAGCAGCTTCCAGTCACCTATCGGGTTCTGCCCGTCGAAGGCGTTGAGGTTGCCAGCTGCGGCAAAAGTCCCGTTGAACGGGGCGCTGTAGTTGGCGATGTCCGCTGTCGCCGCGGCGTCGAATTGGGTGTTGGTGAAATTGGACCCGTTCCGGTTGATCTGGTCGAACAGGGTGATCGTCGTGCCCGACGGGCTCTGAAGCTGAACCGTAAGATCGGAAATCCTCGGGTGCGTTATGTTCAGCGCCACGTCGACGTCGGTAATGTTGCCGCTGACGTCCCCGGGGCTGACGGTCTTGGTGTAGGTGGTCGTCCGGGCACTGGCAGTGTACTGGGTCGAAATGTCAAGCCGCCAGTTCTCCAGATATCCCTCGAAGCCGCGCAGCCTGTCGTAAATCTCCAGACGCCAGGTGCCGTTGGCCGGCTTGCCGTCAAAGGTGGACAGTGCCTGAATGGGTCTGAAACTTCCTGTAAAAGGCGCTGCCCCCCAGGTTACGGGTGTCGCCGCTTCGTCGTTGAAGAAGGTGTTGGTGAAATCGTCTCCAGACCCGCCAACCTGGCCGGCCAGCTTGATGCGCGTTCCATCGGGATGGACCAGATAGATGTCGATATCCCAATCCCAGGTGTGTTCGATGTTGAGATTGACATTGACATCGGTGATGACTTCGTCGGCGTGCCAGAAACTGGTGATGTTCTGGGTGGAAACCGCTGTCTGGTAGTCGCTGATGAACACCGCCGGGGTGCTGGTCCTGAACAGATTCTCCTGGGGCACGACACTGTAGCTGGCGTCGCCGGGTTTGATCCACTGGAGGACGGCCGTCGCACCACCGCCGCGCTCATAGTACTCCATCTTGAGGGAGTACACCTGTCCCACGTTCAGCGTGAGATAGGGGCTGTAATCGTATGTGGGGGGGTGGTCCGTCCAGTTGTCGATCCGCAGAACGCCGTCTATCCAGACGCGTACCCCGTCGTCCGACAGCGTCCTGAATCGGTAAGTCCCGGACTCCCTCACCTGGATGTAGCCGGTCCATCTGGCCGACACATTGTCCGCCTGCCCTGAATTGCCCACATTTCCCCCGCCCCAGTAGAAATTGATGGTCGATGCAGTCTGGGTGGGGCCGGTTATTATGAAATTCCCCCAATAGTATGCGTACAGGCCGTTTCCTGTGCCGGCGTGGGATCTGTAAAAATTGTCGCTCGCTGTGGCGATGTTGGCGTCGTTCAGGGTGCCCACGCCAACACCGTCGTCGACAACAACGGTGATCTTGTCCGGGAACGAAAGATCGGCGTTCGGTTCGATGAAATCGTCGTTGTTGGGGATCCGCAGCGACGGATCGTCTACCGAAACGGTGGTGGTGAACAGGGGCAGTTCCGCGGTGGCAGCGCCGATCTCGTAAACGTTGCTGCCGTTGACGGGATCTTTCAACACGCTGCCTGAGAAGATGAACCCGTAGTTGTTGAAGTCGTCGGGCAGCGAGGACACCGCCACCACGTCGTGGTGGGTCAGGCCCGAGACGGCATTGATGGTGCCGATATACGGCATCACGAAAACCGAGGTTTCCATGGGCACGAACCGGGCGTCGTCCAAAACGATGAACCGGGTGTAGATGGGATCGAGGACGGCGGCGCTGACATCTCGCGGCAGGTCCCGACCGCCCAGAATGATGGTGATGACAGTCTTGCCCATGGTGTCGTCGTGGCGGACGAAGACCAGATCCGCAATCCCGTCGGCGTCTATGTCGCCCATGCTGTCGGCAGGCCGCCCCAGGCTCACGTCGTCGAAGATGAATTCGGCCGCGTTGGTCACTTCCCTGAGGCTACCGATGTCCACTGGACCGAGGAAGACGTAGCTCTTGCCGGTGCCGCTCACCAGGATGTCGTCGGCGCCGTCGCCGTCGAAATCGCCGATGTTCAGGGCCGTGGTCAGCTGCTCGTCGGTGGCGCCGCCTTCCAGGGCAAAGGCGTCACGGACGTTCTGGGTGCCGGCAATGGTATCGGCAAGGTCGATGCCGGTGTACCCGCTGGACGTACCCGGAGAGAAGTACGGGGTGGCCATCGCGAAGGAATGCAGCCGGGGCGTGGCGCCGGTGGCAGTGCCGCCGGTTTCCGCCGGCTGGTAATCCTCGCGGTCGCTGCCGTAGTAAATGTGAATCTTCCGCCCCAAACGCTCGGCCAGGGCCAGATCGGCAAGCCCGTCGCCGTTGAGGTCGCCCACGGCGGTAAAGAAATTCAAGGAGGTGGTGTTCTCTGAAGCATCCAGATAAGTGGCGAAATCCGGCTCGAAGGCAAGTTGTGTGAACAGGTGGTCGGTGGCCGTCAACGTGTTTTCGCCAAAAATGACCTGACCCACCGAGTGAACGACCTGATTTCCGTTTTCGGCCAGTTTGGGGCTGGTTTCCAGCGCGATGGCGCCGATGTCGTCAACACCCGCCGGTGCGCCGCTGCCGCTCGCACCGATGTCGCCGAGACCGATGATGAGCCGGCGGCTGGTGTCCACTAACGCGTCATCGAACACCATGGTACCCGGGGTCGCCGTACCGAAGAAGAGATAGGATCCGGCCGGCCCCGACAGAACGAAGTCGTCAAAGGTGTCGTTGTTGATGTCACCCACCGGCCGGAGCGCGGTGTCCGTCGCCTGCACGGATTCGCCAGCCAGAAAGCCCAGCAGTTTCAGGGTAAGGGCGTTGCCAGGGCTGCTGTCGATGCCCAGTTCGGCCACCGGGCTTGCCGTGTTGGAGGCCAGATACAATCGGTCGTTCTCGGTGCCGGCCTCGTCGATGATGCCCGCCTTCAGCCGCCCGGATAGCCCGGCAGCGGCAAGGGCGGTGTTCAGATCGGCTGCCAGGTGGGATAGCATCGTGTTGTCGTCGGTGCCGGTGACGGTCACCGTGACCCCGGTGGTACTGCCGTCCAGGTACAGAACGAATGATGGCGCAGCGCCGGCCTGGTTCGGCAGGATGTAGTCAGATACCGGCGGCGCGCGACCCATCAGCAGCGGCAGGCCCTCACCTGTCGGCGGGGTGAGGACTAGGTCGACACTGTTGTTGACGGCGGCGCCACCCAGGAAGATGTCGGTCCGACCGCTGAGCGGCACAAAAATCCCGACATCGTCGAACCCGTTACCGTCAATATCGCCAATGCCGACCATGGAGTCGGCGCCGGCAACGGTGAAGGCCACGTCGTTGTCGCTGACGTTGGGCTGGATGGTGACGGTGACGTCGTCCACGTACCACCCTTCGTACTGGTTCTCCAGGTCGTCCACGCTGTCGAAGGTGAAACGGACCTTTATCAGTTTATTGAGATAGTCTCCGGGGATGCTGGCCTTGAAGCTCGCCCAGGCGTCCCCGGTGGGATCCAACAGGGCCTGTACGCCGGCCGCAGTGTAGTTGGCCGCCAGAAGCGACGCATCGTTGTTCACGTTGAAGGCATCGGCCGCGCCGTTTACGGTGGAAATCCACACCTGGGCCTTGTCGTAGTCGGGGGCCTGACCTTCGGTGTGGAGGAAGTAGTCGAAGGAAAGGAGCGCCGCCGTCACGCCGGTGAGATCGAAGACCGGTGAAGTAATATGCCCACCGGCATGTCCGACATCATAGCCGTCGCCGGCAGTCCTGCCGAAGTAAAAGCTGAAAAGATTCGCCGGGTCGTCGTTACGACTGGAAATGCCGCCGCTGGTGACGTCCGCATAGGTGGACACGGAAACGAAGCCAGTGTCCCCGCCGGAAGCGGAGAACTGTTCGGTGGCTTCGATGGCGGCCCTGACCACGCTGGAAGGCGTAACGCCGTTGATGATCCACACGGTGAGCACGCCGTCGGCGTAACTGGCCGTACCCAGCAACGGATCGCCGATAGTGGTTGCCTTCAATTCCACGTCCACGGCGTTGAACAGGTGCCCCGGCAGGGTGGCCGTAATCACGATGTCATCAGCCCCGCCCAGGGGAATGGTACCGGACGCGGCCACTGCCGCCCCGTGGACGTGCCAGAGGTTCACCGCTCCGGCGATGGGATCCACGGCAAAGCCGTCCGTGTCGGCCGTGGTGCCGCTGGCATCGCTGAAATCGTAGCGGGTCTCGATACCCGGGCTCCAGGTCTCCCTGCCAAGGAAAAGGTAGCCGGTACCGTTCTGGCCGATAAGGAGGTCGTCGACGGCATCGCCGCTGCCGCTGACATCGCCGTTGACGTTCCCGGCGTTAGCCACGGACACCTGTCCCGAATCGGGGGCGGCAATGGCCACACCCGCCTGGACCACGATATCCACCTCACCGCCGAGGTTTGGGTCACCGAAAACCATGTAGATGACCTGCTCCACTTCCGGGTGCAGGAGACCGTCGGTGAAGGTGACGGCGATGACGAGGTCGTCGATGCCGTCACCGTTGTAGTCGCCGGGATCGGCAAAGAAGGCCTGGGCTGTCGTATCGGCCGCGGGGAAGAGCACCGGCGCCGGGATTTTCAGCGTGAGGGAGCGGCTGCCGCCGGCGGTCACCGCCGCAAAGGTCTGGGCGCTCACCGTACCCTGCCCGATGTTTGCCGGCTCAAGGGATGTGTCGAAAGCTGCCGTGAATGGGATGGTGACGTCGTCAATGGCCGCCTTCACCGCCGCAGCAGTGGTACCGACAGCGCCGCCGTGGAGGACATTGTTGTAGACGCCGGGAACAACGATGCCGGTGCCGTCGTTGGTGCCACCGATCTCGGATGCCTGTTCCAGCGATGCGGTGAAGACGCCGGTGGCATTGAGCGCAGCAACGATGTCGTTGGTGGTGGTCTCGCTGCCCGGCGTACCGACGACGGTGACCGTCAGCGTGTTGTCCGCGGCGTCGTAGGCGACATTGGGAACGATGCCGGCCTGGACGATGATGTCCAGTCCGTTGAAACTGTCGTCCGGATTGGCGGTTGAAATATTCAGCGCATTGTTGTCACCCGCCGGGTTGATGGTTCCGGTGGCCAGAGCCGCTTCCTCGATATCGATGGTGAGCGTCTTGGTGGCGTCGTTCCAGGTGGCTGTGGCCTGACCACCGGTGGCGCCGGTGACCAATTCCACTGTCACGCCGTTGAAGTCGGCGCTGGCTTCCGTGGCGGTGACGATGAGGTCGTTGAGATCGCCGACAAGTCGCAGCGCAGCGGAGGCTTTCAGCGCATTCGGGCTGAGGACCGCATCTCCGGTGTCGGATGAGCCGAAATAAATGCGGGCATAACTGGCGCTGTCGGCCCGACCGCTGAGGTCGTCTCTGATGGCGGCGATGAAATCCGCATACCCGTCGCCGTCGATGTCGCCCACGGGGATGACGGCCGGCCGGTAGGAAAGATCGGCATTGGTGACGTGGCTGTCCGCGTCGTCGCCGGCTACGTCCACGACGGCCCCGACGCCGGTGTCGCTGTCATCGGAGAAGACGAGCTTGTACTGGCCCATCCCCGCCCCCTGGCCAACGCTGTTTTTCTGTCCGCTCACAAACCCCAGTTCCATGGCGGCCGGGTTTACTGCAGCGTCATAGGTGATGGTCAGATTGGTGGCGTAGCGCGTGGCCAGTCGAATCCGCTGGGTTTCGGATACCAGTGTCGCGAACACCGTGTCGGCGAGTCCGGCCGTGCCCAGGGCGGCATTGACATCATCCACCAGGTCCTGGAGGGAAGTGTTGCCCGCCGTTGCCGCCAGGGTCACCGTCAACGGAACCGAAACGCCGCCGTTCAGGCTGACGGACAGTGCTGCATCACCGCTCAACCTGAACGTGGTGGCCGGATCGTTGGCAGCCGTCACCTGGTAGGCCCTGACGTTGACGATGTGCAGCAGGTAGTAGTCCGCAACCCCGCTGAACTGCTCGACCGGGATCACCGACAGCCCCTGGCCCGGGTCGGTGTCGCGGCCGGCGAAGAGAAAGTAATTGGTGTCCACATAGTTCGGATCGTGGAAAAGGGCGTCCATGGCAGGATCGTCGAAGATGATCTGGATCATGCCCCGCGTCAGTTGACCCGAGTGAGCACTGCCGAACTGGGCCAGAGCGTCGGTGGCGGTGATGATATACCAGTCGCCGTCGTCACCTTCGTTGAGCGTTAGGCCGTCGATTTCCGTGCCCGGTTCAATGGTGGGCAAGAGCGCCGCGTAATTGACATCGCCGTTGTTTCCGGTCACGCCGTTGAGGGTCACCAGTTCGTAGTCATCGTAGGGGCCTGTGGTGTCGCCGGCCAGGAGGTCGCCGCCCGGGCCGCCGTCGATATAGTCGCCGCCGCCGCCGCCGGCGATGAAGTCGATGCCTGCCCCGCCGAAGATGCGGTCGTCGTAGGCACCGCCGAACAGCTTGTCATTGCCGTCGCCGCCGTAGATTTCCAGTGCAGAGATAAGGCCGCCCTGCTCGAAGTCGCCCGGGTCGATGCCCCACTCGCTGTCCACGTTGGGGAATTTGTACTCGGGATCGCCGCGGACCACGTCGTCACCGGCCTGCGTGTCGATAACCGTGCGCTCGACGCTGTTGACCTGGTAGAAAATGTAGGTCTGCTCGAAGATGTCCTTCTTTTCCCCGGATGACTGGCCGTCGATGAAACCGAGTTCGGCTGCCGCTGAGCTGGCCCCGCCGTCGTAGCTCACCGCGATAGTCAGCTCCCTGCCGATATACGTGGTGGCGAAGGCCAAACGGCCGCTGGCCTGGGTGACGATGATGAGGTCGCTGATGTCCTTTGTGACACCGCCCTGGGTGGCTGTTTTCAGCGCATCGGCGATGTCTTTGACCAGGTCGTCCAGCGAGGCGTTGCCGTCAGGGTTGGTATTCTCGTCATATTTCTCGGTGGCGCTGGCGGGGATGGTCACCAGGTAAGGGGCTTCTCCTTGACCGATGCCGTCGAAATCGATACTGAACACCGCCTCACCGGAGAGAACGCCGCTGGGCGGGGCAGCCGCCGGTGCAACGAGCACGGCACCGTCGAGCTGCGTGGTGACGAATTCCTGATTGGCGGTGTCCCACTTAAGACTGGTGAACTCGTAGCGGTGAAGCGTCCGGTTGTAACGGATCGACACGAAGTCATTCACCGGCCGGCCCAAGTTGTCGGTGTCGCCGCCGAGGAAGAGGACCCGGTCCTCACCGTCGCCCCCGAAGAATTTGTCCACAAAAGTGGGGATGAAAGTCTGGTCGGTGCCCTTGATTAGCGGCAGGTCGTCGGGGATGAGTTGGAAGGTGTCATCGCCGGCTTCGCCGAAGAGCAGGTCTGAGGCCTGCCGGTCCGTACCGCCGCTGAGAACGTCGTTGCCCGGACCACCGAAAATCCAATCTTCCCCGGCACCGCCTTTGAGCACGTCGTTGCCCGGGCCGCCAAGGATCACGTCTTTTCGGACGGTGTCGGCACGCGTGGCCATGTCCAAAACGACGGGGTTTTCTCCCGTGTTTAGATCGATGGTCATGTCATAGATGGTGGGAACCAAATTCGGCGTCGTGACCCGGAGCAGGTACGGGGTGTTGGCCTTGATGCCGCTGAGGCTCAGTTCTCCGGACGACCGTCCGGAGAGATCCAGCAGGGAGTAGGCGTCGGCACCGACAGCCGGGAAGAACTCGTATGTCCCCACCCCTCGGTCGGTGTGATCCAGTTCGGCGGTAAATGTGCCGCTGGCCTCGGCGTTGATGGCCGCCACCACATCGTTGGCCGTGGAGATACCCGTGGCAAGGCTGATGGTGAGCGTGCCGGCGCCGCCATCGTAGACGGCGGTTTCGGACCCTGCTGTACCGGTCCCGTTGTCGACGAACAGGATGTCGATATCGTTAAAATCGATGCCCGGTGACACAGCCGTCACGATGATGTCGTTGTGGTGACCCGGAGAGACGATGTGGACACTGGCAAAGGCCAGGTCAGGGGCGTCCATGCCTCCGGCGGTAACAATGGGCTGCGCCGCCGCGGCATCCACAATTCCCAGGCCGGAGTTGATGATCCGCACGCGGACGAAGTATTTCCCTTCGGCCAGCCCCTCGAGACTCAGCTTGACATAGTTGGCCTCACTGGTGTCACCGGAAGCGATCTCGCTGCCCGCAGTGTCGAAAAGGGTCAGTTCGATGGCATCCACCGCCGAATCCTTCAGCAGGCTGAATTTTTCGTTCTCACCGGCCGTTGCATCGAGGGTAAATGAATACCAGTCCACATCCTGAGGTGAGTCGATGGAGGTCCCGTAGATCCTGCTCAGATCCTGGATATTGGCGATGGAAGTGGCCGTCTCTAGGGTATTGTTGGATTTATCTCCCGCATCCTCCGAATCCGGAGAAATGGCATCGGGGACGAGATCTCCGATGGTGGTGTCGCCCCGCAGTTCGAACAGGGCCAACTGCAGGCCGTCGATCTCGGAGGCGCTGGACAGCAGGATCTTGCCTCCCACCGGCACCTCGAGGACCTGGAAGATGTAGAAATCCACATCGTCCGGGCTGTCCATCGTAAGGCCGTTGAAGGTAGTGCTTTCGGTGAGAATCGAGGATGCCAGGGCGGTCTGGCCGCTGTCGAATCTCAACAGCGTGGCAAATGGATTTTCTGCGCTGCCGGTCACCACCAGAGAGCTGCGCCGGCCGCCGTCCAGGGCCGTGAACCGAATTTTGCCCTCGGACAGACTCACCGCCACCTTGTCGGAAATACCGGCGGTTGCGAGAGCGTCGGCGATGTCGGCCACCAGATCGTTCAGATTCTGGTTGGCGTCGGTGTCTCCGCCATTGGTCGCCCCGGCCGGTACGGTGACCAGGACGAAAATCCCGCCGTTGACGCTGATGGTGAAGACCGCATCCTGGGGCACGGCTTTCAGACCATCGACAAACTTCAACTCGGTGATGGCGGTGTTTCCAGAGCCGGCGCTGAGCTCAAGGGACGCCTCGGGACCGAGGCCATCGGTGTAAATGGTAATCCTGTCGCCGCTGCGGCCCGCCCGCACCATTCCGGTAAGACCGGCATCGGTGAGTGCCGTGTTCACCACTGCCAAGGCTGTGTTGATGTCTTCCAGAAGATCGTCGATGCTGGTGTTGGTGTTGTCTGCTGCGACCACCACGCCGGTCACTGTGACGATGTCATTGACTGACATGTCGAAGACGGCATCGCCGGTGAGCTGCCCAGTGGTCGGAGCCGCGCCGGAGCCCACCAGCACCGCACCCAGTTGCCCGCTGGCCGGCGCCATGTCCCTGGCTACGAGCACAGCGTTGCCTGCTGAATCGCCGTCCTGAAATCCCAGCTTGCCAACGGTGATGGCATCGCCGGTTGCCTGTCGGATCTGAATGGAATCCACATCGCCCTGGGCCGTGGGCACGAAGGCAACTCTGCCGTTAACACTCACCGCCACGAGGCCCTCGCTCAAACCGGCCTCGGACAGGGCGTTGTTGATATCCACCACAAGGTCGTTCAAGTCAGTGTTATCATATAGGCCGGATTGGCCGTCGGCAGGATCGAGGGCCGCAGTGAATGTGCCTTCGGCATTCACAGCGGTGATCACATCGGCGGCGGTGGTGACGCCTTCCTGGATAAAAATGGTCAACTCGCCTGCAGCGAACACAGCCCGGGCATCGCCCAGAGTGATGGAGCCGTCATCCACCAGAGACACATAGACGGCGTCGAATTCGGGCCCGTTGACGGCTGCCCGGATGACGAGATCATTGTCACCGCCGGCCGATGGCAGTGCCGTACTGGACTTCGCTCCATCTCGGCCGCCGGCAAGGGTCGGGGCAATGAACAGCATCCCGGTGCCGTCGTTGTCAGCCTCAACGGTGGTCTCTATGGCAGCGGTGAAGGTGCCCTCCGCGTTGATGGCATCAATGACCTGCAAGGCGGTGGAGACACCGGCATCGACAGTCACCCGAAGCACTTTGCTGCCCGTATCGTAGAAAACCTGCTCGGCGCCGGCATTGGCCCCGTCGACAAAATCGATGGTCACACCGTTGAAGGCAGTGCCGGTGGTGGCGGCCATGATGCGCAGATCGTTTTTCTCACCCTCTGGGCGAACGATGGCCCATGCGGGTCCCGGTGAGGTGCCGTCCACACCGCCGCTTGTGGTGACACGCTGAGTGGTGAGATTGGCAGCATCGATGGCAATGGTGCCGGAGCCATCGTTACCGGGAGCCATTGCGGCGGTAAAAGCCCCGTGGGCGTTGATGGCAGCCACCACCTGAGCAGCGGTGGAAACGCTGGTATCGATGCCGATGCGAAGGACCCGGTTCAAGGCGTCGCCGATGTCGTAGGTCACCGTCACGGTGCTGCCGGCGCCGGTGTCCGCAAATTGTACGATCACGCCATTGGGGCCGCCGCCCACGCCAATTGCGGAGACGATAAAATTGTTTTCATCACCCGCCGGCGACACCATGGTCTGGGCCAGCAGGGGGCTCACTCCACCGGCGGTGATACCGGCCGCCAACGGATTGGTGAGCGTGGTCTGAAGTACGCCGGCACCGGAGCTCTCGAACAGGTACTGCAGAACGACATCTTCACCATCGCTGTTGCCGTTGGTAATAATGGTGAATCGGGCTTCTTCCCCGGTTGACAGCCCCAGCGTGGGATCCACCACGGCGCTGGCCGCCACCAGGGTGGGCCGACCTAGTCCGTAAGCGGAATCTGTGAAATCGTTTCTCGCGGGGCTTTCCGTCTGGTCGGCCAGGATAGCGTTCCCGGCCGTAAAGCTCACCGTGTCGTCGCCGTAGCCGGCATCCACCCACACGGTCTTTTGAACCGTGGGGCCTACGGTGATGATATCGTCACCGTCCAGGGCATCGATGATGATGGCCAGGTAATCGCTTTCCGGGGGCAGCAGGCCTTCAGTGAGTCTCTGCTCCTGAATGGCGGCACCAGTCACGGCGGCGTCTTCACCGAAGGCAGCCTGGGCGCGGAGCGCCTCGGTGGCCACCAAGGTGTCGGTGGGATCCCAGATATAGTTGCCGTCAGCGTCCGTGGCCGTAAAGCTCAGATTCAAGCTGGCGGCGAAGCTGAAGTTGCCGTTGTTGTTGGTAAGCCGTGTAATGAGGTGCTGATCGGCCAGTAGGCCCGGCTCGGTGACGAAGTCCACGCTGATGACATCGTCGGCGTTGCTGGCCCGGTAATACCAAACCTTGTCGGATTCCCGAGCGTACTGCTTCCAGTCGTCGCCGGCCAACCCGCCGGAGAGGGATTCCATGGCCGTGCCGTCGGCCCGCCACAGGGTGTCGTTGCCGCCGTTGCCGTAAAGGAAATCCAGGCCGGTGCCGCCGTAAAGGTTGTCGTCGAAGGGGCCGCCCAGGACGCGGTTGAGGCCGGTGTCTTCCAGGGTGTACCGGCCACCGCCGTCGTTGGGATGCAGGACGCCGGTGTCCGGGTCCACGTAGACGCCGAACTGGCTCACCAGTTTGATGGAAACGTTGGTGGATGTCAGGGTCAGCTTGCCGCTGTCGCTTCCGGCCACTACCTCGTCGCCGATGCCCGCCACAGCCAGAGCATCGTTCAGATCGGCAACCAGATCGTCGATGCTCTGGTTGTCGTCGGTGCTGGCTTTGGTCAGCACCACCGATGCCGGCAGTCCGCTGTTGGTGCTGAGGGTGAAGGCAGCATCGACTGACAAATTGAAAGTCGTCGGCACATCGGTTGCCGCAATAATGGGCCGTCCGACGCCCGCCGAAAACATCAGCTCTGTTTCAGCTGTGTTACCTGCAGCGATATTGGCGATGGTTACCAGGCTGCCCCGGGTGGAGAGCGTGATCTGTTTGCCTTGGGTGGTATCCCCCAGCACGTTCAAGGCTGCCACGATTTGATCGCCGAGGCCGGCGGTCGTCAGGGCCTTGTTGATGTCGGCGACCAGATCAGTCAATTCCTCGTTGGGATCTTCGCCGTTTTCGCCGTTGGTTTCAGAAGCGGGCACGGTGATGTTGATGGGGGCACCGTCACCGATAATCAGCGTAAAGTGGGCATCGCTGCTGAGGATGCCGTCCACAGGCCCATCGGCCAGAGCCACGATCTGGGCGATGTCGTTGCCGGCCGTGAAATCGGCGATCTCAGATGACTGACCGTCAGCGAAATACAACTCGGTAAGGGCCGGGTCGTTGATGCCGCCGATATTGGGATCGTCGGACCAGACATAAAGATAGTTGGTCCCCTGACCAGCCAACAGGTCATCGTTGCCCTGGCCGCCATAAAGACGATCCACGTCTTCGGGGAGGCCCTGGCCCGGGCCGCCGTCGCCCCACAACCTGTCGTCGCCGCCCATGCCGTAGAGGCTGTCGCTGCCGAATCCACCGTCCAGCCGATCGCGCCCACCGGTGCCGCGGAGCACGTCATCGCCGGGGCCACCGTCAAGAACTCCCACCCAGTCGTCGCTTCGGTCAGAGAGATCGCCGATATCCAGGGCGTTGGGCCCTTCCACGAAGGAGAGGGTGTCATCCCCGCCAAGACCGGAGATGCGGAACTGCTCCACCATGGGGCGTTGGGTGACCGGATCGCGCCATGTGCCAAGCGCCACCGTGGTGCCGAATCCGTTGGTGAGATCGACCCTGAGGTGTTCCGCGCCCTGCTGGCCCTCAACGAAACCCAGGTCTTCGGCATCCGCGTTGACCCCTGTCAGTTCGAGGGTAGCGGTGCGGCCAAGGCCGTTGGTTACCAATACAACGGTGTTACCCCGGCGAACGGCAAACACTTGGTCCTTCAACGCCGGTGCCTGGCCGATGGCAGTGTTGATGTTGGCCACCACCTGATCGATGCCGCCGCCGGTGACGTTTACAGTAATGGTCACCGCCGGCAGGCCGTTAAGGCTGAGGCCGAATTCAGCAGCCAGGGTCAACCCGGTTTCGGCCACGTAGGCGTCGCCGATGATGGCGACCTCTTCCATGATCTCGATGGTGTCGTCGAAATCCGTGGCTTCGATGAGCAGAATGTCGGTGGCGTTGTCGTCCAGCACGTCACCCTGGAAAGCATTGCCGAAATGACCGTCAAAACTGTCGCCGAACACAGTGTAGATGGTTCTGACGTCCATGAGCATGATGTCGATGCCCGTGCCGCCGTATAGCGTGTCGTTGCCGTTCTGGCCTTCGAGCCAGTCGGAGTCCGCCCCGCCCCACAACGTGTCGTTGCCGCCGCCGCCCAGAAGCTGGTCCTCGCCGCTGCCGCCCACGAGGAGGTCGTCGCCGCCGTCCACGGCCGCCGTGCCGCTCTCGGCGTACAAGGGACCGGAGAGCCAGTCGCCGGCCAGGAAGTCGTTACCGTTGCCGCCCAGGAGGGTGTCCTGCCGCAGGTTACCGTAGAGCCAGTCGCCGCCGGAACCACCGTCGAGATGGTCTCCGGTCTCCACAGACTCGGTGTCGGCATTTGCCGTCGGGGCAAAGGCGTAGAGGAAGTCGATGCCGTCGCCGCCCCAGAGGCGCTGCCCCTTGCCGATGGTGCTCTGCGCCAAGGCGCCGCCGGTTCGCGTTCTCAGACCCAGTTCATCGACGGCCACGGTATTGATGTTGGAGATGGCAATGGCTCCGGCCGTCTCGGCCAACACCATGCCAATGCGATCAATCCCCACGCGCCGTGCGCTGACGACATCGCCCAGAGGGGATGCCGACAGCAAATCGTTGATGTCCGCGATGAGGTCGTCCAAGGATGTGTTGGTGGCCGTCAGAGCGCTACCGATGGTGAAGTCTGCCGAAGTCCCGTCGATATCCAAAGTAAACTGGGCATCGCCACTGGGCCGGCCGTTGACAAGGAGGTTGGTGGACACTTCCAGCCCGAGGATACCCGGGGTGCCGTCATCGCCAAACAGCCGATCTCGGCCCGTATCACCGTACAACTGGTCGATGCCTTCGGTTTCACCAGTGCCGGCAAAATCTCCCAGCACGTCTGATCCGAATCCGTAGTCGCCCCGCACGGAGTCGTCGTTGGCGCCGCCGCGCACCAGGTCGTCACCGCC
>CAYUOU010000008.1:0-77377 GCA_964446485.1 uncultured Desulfobacterales bacterium
GACGAAGGATGACGCGTAACGCAGATATCGGACTTTTTACGGAACCGTCAAGATTGACAACGGCTGCCACCTAACATATGTCTTAGGCATATGCCAACTATGGGGGCTGCCATGGAAACCGAACGACATGTCCGTTTGTTTAGAAACGGCCGAAACCAGGCGATCCGCATCCCACGAGAGTTTGAACTCGAGGGCACCGAAGCCATTATCCGGAAGGAAGGCCACCGTTTGATTCTGGAACCCATAAGCCGCGGGAATCGACTGATCGAGTTGTTGAAAACCCTCTCGCCGATCGAAGCGCCCTTTCCCGAAATCGATGACGCACCACCCGTCGACGAGTCGGTGTTTTGATGGAAACGCATCGGTACATGCTGGATACCAACATCTTGTCCGAACTGGTCCGGCAACCCGGCGGCATGGTTTTTGACCACCTTGAACGGGTGCTCCCTCAAACAGCGTGCACCAGCGTTATTGTCGCTGCAGAAATTCGCTATGGGTTCGCCATCGGTGCGTCCGAACAGATCCAGCGCCAGGCTCTAATAATTCTGGATACGATGGACATTCTCCCCCTCGAAACGCCGGTCGATACCCACTATGGCGACATCAGAGCCTACTTGAAAGAACGGGGACAGCTGATCGGAGCCAACGACCTTTTTATCGCCGCTCATGCCCGCGCACTCGGTTTGGTTCTGGTTACTGCCAATGAGCGGGAATTCAAACGCGTGCCTGACCTGCAGGTTGAAAATTGGCTTGGATGATTTCCAGCGGAACGAAACGACGGCAACCAGCATGATGAACACGATGAGAATGGAGACACGATAGTGGAGATGACCATCGATATACGCCTTCCACCCGAGTTTCCGAACAAATACCGAAAGGCGGTAATCCGCGCCGCCGAGATGTGCACGGTGAAACGAAACCTCGTGAACCCACCGGAAATTACAGTGACGGCGACGCCCTGATAACGGCATTGACCCTCCTCGCGGCGTCCGCCGCGAGGGCCCCCGGGCGCCCCCCATTCGTTACCGGTTGCGTTACCTCTGACGGTATTTTATCTCGTCACCTACGGACTGCTCATCGCCGCCGGCCGCATCTTTTTCAAGCGTGAAGATGCCATCGCCATGGTCTTTGGGGCGGTGATGCGGGATCTGTCTATAATGATAATCTTCGAATCCTTCGCGGTTACAGCCTTGACATGCCTGTAAAACCCCCTCAACTGCCATCCCGAGCGAAGTGAGGGATCTGTGGGTTAATCGGAAAATCCATAGATCACGATACGTTGAGATTCCTCGTCGCCAGCTCCTCGGAGTGTCAAATGGTGTTCGTAAGACTTTTTACGGTGCCATCAGCCCTTGATCTTTAAAAACGGGTTGCGGGCAGTGGTCTAAAAAGTGTTTTTGTCAGTTGTAAGCCAGGCGGGACTTTTCATCGTTCATCGTCGGTACAATGATTGCCTTCCATTCATCGCTGCTCCACGTTCCTAGTCTTTCGTGCATTTTCAAATACTTTTCCGGTATGGGATGAGTACCGTAAACAACTTCAAGCCCGTATTTCGTATCTATATAGTCGTGGAAATAGGTGATATGAGGACATGGCGGGTATCCTACAATCAGCCCTGTTGCCAGATGAATGATTTCCGCGCCGTTGGCCTTCATTTCGTCCACCGCATATTCGATGTTGCCTCCGGGACATCCGTCGCAACTCGTGTACCCGACAACCTCGACCTCCACATCCTTATATCTGCTGAATGCGCCTTCACGGTTCTTTAGTGATCTGAAACACTTGCCTCCGCAGCATCTTCGGTAACGGTCACAGATGATTATCCCAACCTTTTTTGTTTTATCATTTGGATACATTAAATTTCTCCTTACCGAAGAGGATCGATTCTGAAAGGATCTCTTCCGTTCATAACCAACGCCCAGTTGGCCAATAGTCCTTCCTGGTGCAATTCAGCCTATGCCACTTTTTACCGTTTCATCAAGCTTCTTCACCCTAAAAATTGATCACCTTGGCATCAGCGGCGATATCGATAAGGTGGGGGCCGCCTTCGAGGACCATGTTGCTGAAGAAGTTGCTCTCGTCAACCTGACGAGCCTTGGCGCAGGGAATTCAGACCCCGATGGGGATCTCGTTGTCGACGATGTAGGGCAGGTAGTCGTGGGGGCAGTCCCCCGTGGGGGTCTTGACCGTGAGATCCCGTGTTTTATCGGCCCACAACACGCCGCTGTCGATAAAGAAGATGTATACGGTGTGCCCCTTTTCCCCGGCGATTTTGGCGAGCTGAAAACACCGCGTCGCCTTTTCGTTGTCATCCTCCGCCAAAGTGAACAAAAAATTTGCCATGGATGCCTCCCTCGGTTGTTGGTGGGTTGCCATTGAAACGACCGCCCCGGCCGCTTGCAGGCCTGGCAAAACAAGTACAGGGGGGAACACGGCGGTGTCAACAATTATGAGCATAGGCTTATTAGCGCCTGTGTCCACATGGCGCGGCGAATGGCTGAGTCAGAGCTGTGTAAACGGTGCGACATGGGCTCATCACTCGACCGGATTGACCAGCGGAGCAAATGCCGGTGAGAGCACTACTTGCGGCGCAGAAGGTTTTTGGCCGTGCTGATTTCCACGTAGGAAGCCCCGGCCTCGCTTCCGAAATTGCCCGCAAGGACGGTGACCAGGTCGTCTTCCGTAATGAGTTTTTCTTCCAGTAAACGGCTCACCGCCGCATTTAGAAATTCGTGAGTGCTGAGATCGGGCGTCATGTAGCCGGCATGAACGCCGAATGAGAGGGATAGCTCCCGCATGACCCGGCGGCTGTAGCACTGACCAAAGATGGGGTTCTCGCCCCGGTAGGCCACCAGGCTGAGGATGGTTTTTCCGCTGATGCTGTCCGCGATGAGGGCTTTGGAGTTGAGCCGCAGACCTGATTTGACGGCCGCCTTGGCCAGGTAGCTGGTGACGGTGTTTTCGCTTTCATACGGGGTGTCGGAGAAGCCGACCTGGCTTGACTCCACCTCTTTGGCAATCTTCGCCATCATCTTTACCGACTCGACCGGATAACGGCCGTTCGCGGTTTCACCGGAAAGCATGACAGCGTCGGTGTGATCGAGGATGGCATTGGCCACGTCGGAGACCTCAGCCCGGGTGGGCCGAGGGGCGGTAATCATGGACTGAAGCATCTGGGTGGCGATGATGACCGGTTTTCGCCGCTCAATGCACTTTCTGACGAGCTGCTTCTGGATGATGGGAATTTTCTCGGCGGGCAGTTCGATGGCCAGGTCCCCCCGGGCCACCATCACACCGTAGGCGTCATCAAGAATCTCTTCGATATTGGTGACGCCGGCCTCGTTTTCGATCTTGGCGATGATCTTAATCTGGCTTCCCCGGGCATCGAGGAGATCCTGGACGGCGCGCACATCGTCTTTGGTGCGCACAAATGAATGCGCGATAAAATCAACCTCCTGGTCTATGGCAAATGCGATGAAGGCTTTGTCTTTCTCGTTGAGCGACGGCAGGTCGGCGATATGGACGCTGGGCAGGTTGATGCTTTTCTTGGCCTTTATGACACCGCCGTTTTGGACTTCGCACTGGAGCGCATCCCCCGTCTTATCCACAACGAGCAGTTCGATGTCGCCGTCGTCAATGAGGATCCGATCGCCCGGATTCAGGTCTTCGACAAATCGGTCATAAGTGACGGTGATGCAGGGCCCGGTGGTTCCGAGAGAATGATCCACTCGGATGCAGACGATGTCCCGGGCCGCAACGGGGGTGTCCGGGGTCGCTACAGTGGTCCGGATTTCCGGCCCCTTGGTGTCGATGATGATGGCGATGCGATCCGAAACGGCGCGGACGTTTTCGATAATGGTGAGCGCCTCTTCGGTCGTTGCGTGGGCGGTGTTGATGCGCACGGCATCCATCCCGGCTTCGTGAAGTTGTTTCAGCAGGTGAGGATCGCACATGCGACTGGATATGGTGGCGATGATTTTGGTTTTTTTCATGGCGGCAGTTCCTGTTTGCGTTTCTTTTACCATTGCCAAACAATTTCGGGTTGGTCGGCGGTTTTTGCAATATAGTGAGACCAGCATGGACGAATCACAGATTATCGACGGACTGAAAATCATCTGCCAGTGCAGGGCCGTCCGTAAGCGGATCTTTCTTGGCCACTTGGCATCGGGCCATGTCAGTGTCGAGGCGCTTCAGCGGGTCACCGGCGCCGGTTCCGGCGATTGTGAGGGGAAGCGATGCACCCCGCGTATCGAGGCACTACTGGCGCAACACCTGGCCAACACTGAGAAATAAGCCCCACTGCGTTCGTGGTATCGTTTTGAAACGCGTCAGGTCTTGCCGGAGCACCTGCCGCACGGCACTTCGGATCGACACGGCCGGCGGTGTGGGAGCAGCATGGGGACACACCGCTGATAGCGCAGATAGTCGCTGCCAAAACGGGCCAGCAGATCGCGCTCTTCGAAGTGTGCGCCCATGACGATCCACAGACTCCACAACAAGTTGAACATCAGTCGGTCCGTGGTCACCGCCGGGTGTGCCCAGATTAACACCAGAGATAGAAAATACAATGGGTGCCGGACCCAGCGATAAGGGCCCGTTACGGTCAGGAGCGTCGTGGCCCGGCGAATTGGCCCGCCGCTGCCGCGTGTCTGGCGCAAGCCCAATGGGTCGAAGTCATCCAGCGCCCTGACGCTGAGTGCGAAGCCGATGCCCGTGGCGAAAAACACGGCGCGAAAGGCGAAGTTCCAGGGGCTGGACACTCGGTATGCCCATTCGTTGCTGGGTTGCCAAAAGCCGACGACAACCAACAGTGCCATTCCGGAGAGAATGCTGTAGAGGGCACCATGCCAGCGCGCGTTGAGTAACGCAGACAGGCGTCGGCGAAACTCGGGACGGATCATGCCGCTGTGAAGGATAAAAAACGGCAGGCAGATGAAAGTGTCCCAGATGATGGCCCCGGCCGGGCTGAATCCGAGAGCCACAAAGGACATGGTGCCGGCGTAGAGAAATGCGCCAAAGGCGAGGAGCGATCCGCCGCCGATAATCAGGGACGCGGATAAGATGAGGTTCTCTTTGGATAGCTTCATGTGAGAAATACGTTTCGGTAATGAGCCCATTGGGTGACCGACCTGAACGGCGCGGTGCCGGTATTGCCATCCAAAAAGCAAAAAAAAGCGCTTTCCCACTGGGGGGAAAGCGCTTTTCCAATCCGATCGGGAAGGTTAGACGACGGTGACGTTTTCTGCCGCCGGGCCTTTTTTACCTTCAACGATGTCAAAGGTTACGCGGTCGCCCTCGTTGAGGGATTTGAAACCAGCGCCGTTGATGCCAGTGTGATGTACGAATACATCCGGCCCATCTTCTTGCTCGATGAAACCGAAACCCTTGGCGTCGTTAAACCATTTTACAATGCCGTTTGCCATGCTGCCATCCTCCTTTCATAATAATTTTCTCAAAGTCTCACACTGGAGGATGCCGCGCAAACAACATTGGGGTACCTTCAGACTGAAACCGGCCCGCCAACTCTGGCCGGACCTTTATTGATTGACGGAAAGATAATCGCTCTTTTTTCAAAATGCAAGCAAAAAGAGTGAGATGGATTGTTTCCCCCTCTGCAGCGGACGTACGGGTGCAATGCGCTTTTCGAAGAATTCCCGCCTGCGCGTTGACGGGACGCTTCACTGCGAAAGACTCCCCGCAGGGTACCGCATCGATTCCCGGTGTCGGTGTGGCGACGCGGGAGCGCCGCCGCGAGGTCTTTTTGTGTCGCTGCAAGGTCTTGTTTGCAGGCGGTCCGGCCAGTCCGGTGCGTTGTTTACCCCATAGCGGCAGCTGGGCAGTCTGGTCCAAACACAAGTTACATGCTAAGTTGATGCCCACTCAATCACATTGGATCAACGACTTGATTGACACGACTTCCGAAAACGCATCTCGATCTATCCAACCGCTACTGATGGCTCGTGGAAGACTGGGCTTATGGGGGGTTGCCGTTACCATAGTACTGATGCTAACCGCATGTGTCGGGCCGCAGTCGGTGGCGCCGGCGCCGCAAAAGCCGCCCGCCGCCGCACCACCGGCACTGCCACTCGAAACCATTCGCTACACCATTCAGGTCGGGGCTTTTTCAACTCCGGAAAGGGCCGCCGCCTACGAGGAGAGACTGGCGGCTGATGGTGTCGACGCCTACTACTTCATCGACACGGATCAACTCAGCAAGGTGCGCTTCGGCCGATTCGATTCCAAGGCGGCGGCGCAAAAGTATGCCGGCGGTCTGGTCGCCAGAGGCGTCATCGACGATTTCTATATCGTCCGTCCCCGGTCAACAGGTACTGACAGCGCGTCGCATACCATCCTGCGGAAAAACCTCATTGCCACCGCTCGCCGCTTCATCGGCACCCCCTATCAATGGGGCGGCGCATCGGCCAGCGTTGGCTTCGACTGCAGCGGGTTGACCATGACGGTCTATCGTCTGAATGGGCTTGAGTTGCCCCGCACCGCGCGAGCTCAGTATCGCGCCGGGTCTGCCGTTGAAAAGGAAACCCTTCAGGCCGGTGATTTGGTATTTTTCCGGACCGGCAGTTACGGTCGCATCTCCCACGTCGGTATTTACAGCGGCGGGGGGCGTTTCATTCACGCCCCTGGCAGCGGAAAGACCATCCGGAGCGCTTTTTTAGATAATGACTATTTTAAGTCACGATTCGCCGGGGCTTGCCGTTACTTTTGAGGACCGTTTCATATGTCGCATTCTGTGGCGGCAGTACCTATCGGTTAATGTCCATTTCCCCGAAATCCGCCAGCAGGGAGTTCTCAGCCGATCCTTTCAACCGGTTGCGCGTCAGGAAAACAGCCATCGGGTGGCCTTTGCGAGCAATGACGTCGCCGTAAGTCCGCCGACCCACAAGGCTGAAAACCACAACCATTGGCGCTGCTTCTCAGTAAGCGCTCTCATGAGACGCCTTTCCTCTGAACAGGTAATAACAATAGGCCGTATACGCCAACACCACCGGGAGCATTACCGCCGTGCCCACCAACAGCAGCGACTGGGATTCGGGGGCCGCAGCGGCGCGGGTAAACGTTACGGCAAAGGGCACCAGGTATGGCCACATGCTGATGCCGATACCGAAGTAGCCGGCCAAAAAGATGCCAATGCTGAAAAAAAACGGTCGGTATTCGTAGCCGCGGTGCAGGTCACGCCAGACGAAGATGAACAGTGCAGCGGTGAGTATCGGCACGGGCAGCAGGTAGAAAAAGGTGGGCACGCCAAACCACAATTCCCTCACCGTAATGTCCATTGTGGGCATGCTGATGGATACGACAGCCATGAATGCGGCCACCCACGCTAAAACGTACGCGGCGCTCTGGCGTGCCCAATGCTGAGTCTCCCCATCCGTCTTCATGACCAGCCACGTAGCCCCCAGCAGTGCGTATCCGAACACCAGAGCGGTTCCCGTCATAACGCTGTAGGCACTTAACCAGTCGAAGGCGCCGCCCGCGAAGCGTCGATCGGCGACTTCCACGCCCTGCACCACCGTTCCGATAATGACGCCCTGCATGAAGGCCGCCAGCAGTGACCCGATGTGAAAGGCCGCATCCCACGCGCGTCGGGAGCGGTGCGCTTTGAACCGAAATTCAAACGCCACGCCCCTGAAGATCAATCCCAGCAGCATAAAGGTCACCGGCAGGTAAAGGGCCGGCATCAGGATGGAATAGGCCAGCGGGAACGCCGCAAACAGACCGCCGCCCCCCAACACGAGCCAGGTTTCGTTGCCGTCCCAAAACGGGGCGATGGAATTCATCATTCGACTGCGGCAGTTCTCTGACGGCGCGAAGGGGAACAGAATGCCCACGCCAAGGTCGAATCCGTCCAAAATCACATACAGAATTATCGCGGTGATGATGAGTGCGTACCAGATGAGGGGCAGATTCAGGTAAGGCTCAAGACTGAACATGGTCACCTCCCTGCTCCGTCACGCGGGCGGTGACGATGGGCGGCGTTGCGACGCCGTGATCCCCGTAGGTTTCCGTCGCGGGCACCGGCCCCTTGGCGATGAGCTTTAGAATGTAGTAGACGCCGGCGCCAAAGACGATGGCATAGGTGAAGACGAATGCCGACAGGGACAACACGATGGACGGCCCCAGCACCGGCGAGGCCGCCTCGGCGGTGCGCATGACGCCATAGACGATGTATGGCTGGCGGCCGATTTCGGTGACGAACCAGCCCGCGAGCACAGCGATGAAGCCTGATGGTGTCAACGCCATGCACCACAGTTGAAACCACCGGGTGTCGAACAGCCGCTTTCTGTAGGTGAGCACCAAGGCCACCACACCGGTGGCGATCATGAGCATCCCGATGCCAACCATGATCCGGAAACTCCAGAAAACCCAGGCCACCGGCGGGCGTTCATCCTTAGGCCATGCCTTCAATCCCTTCACCTCCCCGTCGAGATCATGGGTGAGGATGAAGCTGGAGAGTTTCGGGATGCTCACCGCATAGCGGGTGGTTTCCATCTCCTGATCCGGCCATCCGAAAAGCAGCAGCGGTGCGCCGCGCTGGGTTTCCCACAGCCCTTCCATGGCCGCCACCTTGGCCGGCTGGTGCTTGAGCGTGTTGAGCCCGTGAAGATCGCCCATCACCAACTGAAGGGGGGCAACGAACACCGCCATGATCATGGCCATGGCAAACATGATGCGCGCATGTCGCCCGTGGCGTCGTCGCCACAGGTAAAACCCGGAAACACCGGCCACCACGAAAGCGGTGGTGAGGTATGCCGCGATGGTCATGTGGACAAACCGGTAAGGAAAAGATGGGTTGAAGATGACGGCAAGCCAGTCCGTGGGGTACAGAAGGCCGTCTTCGCCGGTCCGGAACCCCTGAGGGGTCTGCATCCAACTGTTGGCTGAAAGTATCCAGAATGCCGAGATGAGCGTCCCGGCGGCTACGATGACGGTGGATGCGAAATGCATCTTCGGGCTCACACGGTCCCATCCAAACAGCATGACGCCGAGAAAGGACGCCTCCAGAAAGAACGCCGTGAGGACCTCATAGCCCAGCAGCGGCCCCAAGACATTTCCCGCCCGATCACTGAAGGCCGACCAATTGGTTCCGAATTGGAAGCTCATGACCACGCCCGACACCACGCCCATACCAAAAGCCACGGCGAATATCTTCACCCACATGCGGTAAATGTCGGCATACAGCGTGTTGCCGGTTTTGAGATATCGCCATTCAAGCACCGCCAGCCAGCTGGCGAGCCCGATGGTGAACGCCGGAAATAGGATGTGGAATGATATGGTGAAAGCGAATTGCAAGCGAGCTAAAATGAGTGGATCGATGCCGTCGATCATGAGCGCTCCTCCTTTTTAACCAACCCGGCGCCCGGTGCCGTTTTAACCACTCAGGCGCCCGGTGCCGTGACCTCGGTTGGCCCGGCGCCGACTCACCGATTTGAAGTTAGGCAACTATTTGACAACACTTAGACAATGTCAAGCCACGGCGCTACCGTTAACGCATGACCCGGCAAACTCATGAAATTAAACACGTGGCCCGGCTCACGGGGCTCAACCCGCATCGGATTCGTGCGTGGGAACGCCGCTACGGCGCGGTGAACCCAGGAATAAGTCCAACAAATAGAAGGTGTTACAATGAAAACGACATTAACCGCCTGTTGCTGCTGCGCCGTGCGGTGGCACCTGGCCACCGCATTGTCCGATTGGATGACAACGTTCTTGGAAACCTTGCCGGTGCCAATGAGGCGGTGTATGAAGTCCTCAATTCAGGGCCCAAAAAATTAGATCAAACACTCCGCGATGCGGCCTTCGATGCGGCAAAAAATTCAGATATTCGGTGGTGTTGGGACCTGGATGCTTTCCGTGGAGGGCTCGAAGCGTTGGCCCTTCAGGCCGAATCGAGGCCCGCATGATAGTAGGCCCAGACGACCGTGCGGCCGGGGCCATCGCCGGCCTGTTTATCGGCGATGCGTTGGCCATGCCGGTTCACTGGTATTACGATACCGGGAGGCTGTTGGCGGATTATGGATGGGTGGCCGGTTACCTCGCGCCTAAAAATCCCCACCCGGACAGCATTTTGTGGCGATCGCGGTTTCCTTCGCCGGGAGCGGGATTCGACATCCTTCACGAGCAGCGCCAATATTGGGGGACGCCTGGAATCCACTACCACCAGTTTCTCGAAGCCGGCGAGAATACGCTCAACCTGCAGTGCGCGCGACTGCTCATGGACGTCCTGGAAGATAACGGCGAGTACCGGCCAGAAGATTATCTGAACCGTTACATCGATTTTATGACTACCCCCGGGCGGTGCGATGAGCATCACCCCAAGGCGCGTGTCATGCCGGCCCGAAAGATGCTTCGAAGAGCTGCCGCAGTGCCTGTCGTCCATCCTCGGAAAGATGTCGCGTGCCGGTTCCCACGAACGTTTTGTGGCTGACCACCGGTGTCTCTGGCTCCCATCGGCCTTCTTTCCAGGCGAACCACCCTTTGCGTTCCTGATCGTAGACGGAGATAGGGCGGTTGAAGAGCCTGGCGAGTTCCACGGCCCAGCCGGTGCCGCCTTTGACCGTGTCGTCATCCTGTATCCACCCAACCACCATCACCTGGTAGCCGTTGTTGACCATATGAAAAATGCTTTGGATGACTTTGCGGATCTTGTCCGCTTGAGAAAAATTGCGGCCCAGTCGCGCAGAAACGATTTCCATGCTCACATTGCCTTTGTCGAGCTCTTGCGGACTCAGCACCCGAACCACCCCTCGGGTGCGCTCGATATTGTGCCCTTTGAATGAGAAATGAACCTCCTGGATGCCCCATTCTTCCGCCAACCGGCCGAATTCCGAATCGGCGCCCTTGTGCCCGCCGCTGTAAAGCGTGATCTCCTTGCGCGCTGCCATGTGTGTCTCCCTGTCGAATAACGGTTTTGATATGTTATCACCCCTGCCTCGCAAACGGGTGAAACCAAAAGGGACTACAATAAGGCGCGCGGTCGACATTACAACCGCCAAGCTTGCGATTTCGCAAAAAACATTATCCGGTTCTCTGTGAAGCACCAGCTGGGGAGGGGTATTGATGGATGGAGACAGCGTAAACAATTCGCTCGGATGGTTTCTGCCTGCACCGACAGTGGATTTGTCTTTTTTTTCTGTGCACCACGGCGGCAATGCATTAAAGTTGATGAAACGGTAAAAAGTAGCAAAGTTTATCCTGCCCGGGACGATGACGAAGATGACAAGACCCTTCTGGAGGTTGGCATCATGAGAGGACCAGCACTGACGACATCCGCTGAGGCGGCGGCACGATACTGGCGGGAAGCCGTGGCCTATGGCGTGGACCGCTCACAGCGAAGTATCCTGTTCTGGGATACGCTCCGCCAACGCGGCAACGCCTATTTCGCTCATCTGGAGGCCGGCCAGCCCCCCGTACTGGTCTTTGACTACGAGATGGTGACGGACGGCCGCACCTTCGACCGGCCGGTGAACTATGCCCTGGCGAGGATCCTCGACCGGCGCAGGAAAAAAGCACGGCCGACGACCGATGCCGACCGGCGCCTCGGCGTTGTTGACGGCGGCGCTGTTCCCGGTCCCAGACGTCCCATCGTGGTCATTGATCCGCGGGCCGGGCATGGGCCCGGCATCGGGGGCTCCAAATTTGATTCACAGATCGGTGCGGCCCTGGAGCACGGGCATCCGGTGTATTTTGTCTTGTTTTACACCGAGCCGGAACCGGGCCAGAGCATTGCCGATGTGCAACAGGCTGAAATCCGATTTCTCGGGGTTGTTGCCGAGCGCCACCCGGAAGCTCCCAAGCCGGCCGTCATCGGCAACTGCCAGGCCGGGTGGGCGGCGACCCTATTGGCGGCGGACCGGCCGGACCTCACCGGCCCCATCATCTTAAATGGATCTCCCCTGTCCTATTGGGGCGGGGTCGACGGCGCCAACCCCATGAGATATCGCGGCGGACTGCTGGGCGGCGCATGGCTTACCTCCCTGAGCTGTGATCTGGGGAACGGGCGTTTCGACGGCGCCAATCTGGTCGCGGGTTTCGAAGACCTGAATCCCGCCAATACGTTGTGGGAAAAGCATTACCACCTCTTTGCCAAGGTGGATACCGAGGCGCCCCGGTTTCTTAAGTTTGAAAAATGGTGGGGCGGATTCTTTCTCATGAATGCCGAAGAAATACACTTCATCGTGGATGGACTTTTCATCGGCAACGAGTTGGAGCAGGGAAAACTGCATCTGGGCGGCGATCACCGCATCGACCTTAAGAACATCCAGGAACCGATACTGCTCTTTGCCTCCGGCGGGGACAACATCACCCCGCCGCCCCAGGCACTCAACTGGGTGGTCAAGGTTTACGGCAGTGTCGCGGAGATCAAGCGGCAGGGGCAGGTGATCGTCTACATGATTCACGACACCGTTGGGCATCTGGGCATTTTCGTTTCCGGGAAGGTGGCGAAAAAGGAACACCAGCAGATCGTGGGCGGGGTGGATCTGCTGGAATACCTCGCCCCCGGCCTATATGAAATGGTGATCGACGACGACCGCGCAACTCCCGGGCGGGACAACTATACGGTTCGTTTCGAACCCCGGGAAATGGAAGACATCCTCAAGCTCGACGACGGGCTCGAAGACGAGGATGCTTTTGTTCCCGTCAACGCGGCATCCCGAATGAATGATTGGTTCTACCGCACCTGGTGCCGGCCGGTCGTCCAGGCGCTGGTGAGCGAACCCGTAGCGGAGGCGCTGCGTCAACTGCATCCGTTGAGACTCCAGCGCAGCCTGATCTCAGACATGAACCCGCTTCTCTGGAGCCTGCCGCAGATGGCCGCAGCGGTCGTTCGCCATCGGCAGCCGGCGCCGTCGGAGAACCTCTTTGCTTCCCTGGAAACCACTTTTTCCAAAGCGGTCTCCGCCGGGTGGGATCTCTACCGCGATTACCGTGATGCCACCCACCAGTTCTGGTTCAACAGCCTTTACGCCAATCCGTGGTCCCGGATGTTCTTTCCAACGAAGGAGAAGGCGTCCACTGACATCGATGCTGCCGCGCCTCAGGAGACCGCCCCCCTTGCCGCTTACCAGGGCGGTTTTGCCGAGGCGGTGGTGCGCATTATCATCGCCGTTGCCGGTGTGAACCGGATGCTGGATAAGCGCCAGATCGAAGCGGCGGTGGCTGTTGTCGGGCAGCACCCTCAGCTTCGGCGCATCACACCGGCTCGATACCGAGCGATGGTGAGGGCGCAAGCCGCTGTCTTAGATGCCGACAGCGAAATCGCTTTGACCAGCTTGGGGCGGTTGCTGCCCACGCCGGCGGAGCGCGCCGAGGCGATCGATATCGCCAGGCGGATTGCCCATGGGGACACCGTTCTGGATGACGACGAGAGATCGCTGCTGGGGCGTATCAAGGCAATTCTTGGGTTGACGGGACGGGAGGCGGATTGACGGCTGCCGGTGTTGTCCCGGCATCCCTCATCGACCCTGCCTGGACATTGTGCATGGCGTCGAAATCAAACAAGCGGCGCCCCGCCGGGTGCCGCTTGTTTTGATTTTTTCACCCGATGGTCGGGGGGGGGGCTGGCAACAGAAGACTTCCTGCATTACCCCGACACCGCCATGAGATCGCCCACCAGCTTGGAAAACCGGGACGGGTCAGACACTTTGCCGCCTTCGCCGATGACGGCCAGATCAAGCAGCAGCTGGGTGTAGTTACTGAGCGTGGCATCCTCTTTGTCTTTTTCGAACAAGGCTGCCATCTTCTCGATCACCGGGTGCCCGGTATTGAGCTCCAGTATGCGTTTGGCCTCGGGCGGCGTCTGACCGGCGGATCGCAGGATCTTTTCCATGTAGGCGCTCATGTCGTAGGCCTCTCCACTGAGACACGCCACCGAGTTTTTGAGACGGTTGGACGGGCGCACCTCTTTGACGGTGTCCTCCAGCGCGGCCCGGATGTATTTGAACAGGGCTTCGAAACGCCCCTTGGTTGCTTCGTCCACCGGCGCGATGTCCAAATCGCCCTTTTCAGCGCTTTTGAGTGATTTGCCGTCGTATTCGGTGAGGCTTTGCACCACCCATTCATCCACCGGATCGGTCATGAGCAGCACCTCATAATCCTTTTCCTTGAGCTGCTCCAGCAAAGGGCTGTTGATGAGGGCTGCCATATTATCGCCGGTGATGTAGTAGATTTCTTTTTGATCCGGTTGCATACGCTTGACATATTCCCGCAGAGAAATCCAGGCACCATCGCTCTTTGTGGTCTTGTATCGGGCCAGATCGGCAATACGTTCCTTATTTTCATGGTCGCTGTGAATTCCCACCTTGAGCACAGGCCCGAACTCCTCCCAGAACGTTTTGTACGGGTCCGCTTCCATTTTACCCAGAAGTTCGAAGAGCTTTTTCACCAGGTTGCGGCGAATGTTTCTCACCAGGCGGTCCTGCTGAAGAATCTCACGGCTCACGTTCAAATTCAGATCCGGCGCATCCACCACGCCCCGGATGAACCGGAAGTATTCGGGTAGCAGGTCTTCGCAGTCATCCATGATGAATACCCGCTTACAGTAAAGATGGACGCCGTGCTTGGATTCCGGGTGAAACAGGTCGAAGGGGGCTTTTGACGGAATGTAGAGCAGGGCCGTGTATTCGGTGGTTCCCTCGAATTTCATGTGCAGGTGCGTGAGCGGCGGGTTCCAGTCATGGCTGATATGCCGATAGAACTCCTCGTGCTCGGCTTGGGTGACATCGTCCTTGGCCTTGGCCCAAATGGCCTTCATGGAATTGAGGGTTTCCTCTTTGATGACCTTTTGGGTGGTCTGGCCGATGGTCTTGCCATTTTTGTCTTTGATCTGCTCGGCATCAGGGATGGGCTCGTCGCGTTCGACGTCCATGACGATGGGGTAGTTGACGAAGTCCGAGTGCTGCTTGACGATGCTGCGGATGGTCCACTCTTCAGTGAAATCCGGGTCGTCTTTTTCCTTTTTCTTCAATGACAGGGTGATGACGGTGCCGCGGTCGGCCTTGTCGATCTCTTCGATGGTGAAGGTTCCGTCACCGGTGGAGGCCCACTTGACCCCCTTTTCGGCGCCGGCGGCGCGGGTGGTCAGCGTCACTTTATCGGCCACGATGAACGCACTATAAAACCCCACGCCGAACTGTCCGATGAGTTCGGGGGGGACGCCCTCTCCATGCTGATGCTGGCTCATGGCCTCCAGAAAGGCCGCCGTGCCGCTTTGGGCGATGGTGCCGATGTTCTCGATGACATCATCGTAGGTCATGCCGATGCCGTTGTCAGCGATTTCAAGCGTGTTCGCGATGCCGTCAGGGGCGATCTTGATCTTGAATTCGGTGTCATCACCCAGAACCGCAGGGTCGGTCTGGGACTTGAACCGCAGCTTGTCGATGGCATCCGACGCGTTGCTGATCAGTTCCCGCAAAAAGATTTCCTTATTGGAATACAGGGAATTGATGATCAGGTTCAGCATCTGCTTGACTTCGGTCTTGAATTCACGTGTTTCTATCTTGGCGCTCATACCCCCTCCTGTTTGTGATCAATGGTTGTTTTTGCGGCCTCTATAATGGGTGCGATTTTTTAAATGTCAAGAAGGTAAAGTGTTGATTTTCAATAGCAATTCGAATACGGTCCAATGCGCTGCCACAGGCCCCGGCACCGGTTGATCGAGCGCGGCGAATGCGCCGAACGGACGAGGTGCGATACGATGGGCCGCAGAGGAAAGGAACGATATGACAGAAGCGACGTTCGAGCGGGTTACCGATTCCGACAAGGCATTGTTTGGCGCTCCCAAGGTGATCTTTTGTGGTTTTCCGGCCAAGGCCTTTCCCGCATTGACCGCCCTCATGGAGATGGCGGGCCTCGGTGAGGTGCCCGCCATTTACGCCGGCGCCGCTCATCGCGACGCGACCCTGAGAGACCTTTTTGAATTGCCAACCGGCAGCGGTGCGGGGATCGATTCCGATCTGCCGCGGGCCATCATCGTCGGCGGCATAACGGAAAAGGCGCTTCAGCAACTCATGGGCGCGGCACGGGCCTCGCGAATGCAGCCGCCGCTGTGGGCGGTGCTGACCCCGGTGTCTGAATCCTGGACCCTGGCCGACCTGCTGCGGGAACTGGCCGCCGAGCGCGAGGCACTGCAGGGGTCCGCGGCAACAAGGTCATGACGGTGCCGGCCGATCGACCCTGCCCTGTATTTTCAAATAGTTATATCGGCCGCTGAAGGCTTTTAACCTTGACGTTAAAACGCCTTTTCCCTACAGTCCGCCGGGATAATCGCGAGGTGTTTTGTGAATACGGATCAGTATGAAATGGCAAGGACGGTATGAACGCTATCAAGTGGGTGGTAAACGCCATCGACACGCTCAATCTTTGGGTGGGCCGTGCGGTCTCCTGGGCGACGGGTCTGGTCGTTGTCGTGGTTTTTACAGATGTGGTGATGCGTTACGCTTTTAACACCAGTTTCGTGTTTACCCAGGAACTCGAATGGCATTTATTTGCCTTCATCTTTCTTATGGGTGCCGGCTTCACATTGCTCAAGGACGGTCACGTCAGGGTGGACATCATCTACCAGCGGTGCAGCCCCAAGGCGAAGGCCTGGATCAATTTCCTTGGGGTGATTTTTTTTCTTATCCCCGGTTGTTATCTCATCATTCACACCTCCTCGCTGTGGGTGTTTAACTCCTGGGCGGTCATGGAAGGCTCGCCGGACCCGGGTGGCATCCCATACAGATTCGTCATTAAAGCCTGCGTACCGGTGGGTTTCACCCTGGTTTTACTGCAGGGTGTTTCCCTGGGGCTGAAAAGCATGATGACCATTCTGGGAAAAGAGATCGAAACCGGGGAGGTCGCCTGATGGAGATGTTTCACGAATACCTGCCGGCCTGGATGTTCTTGGCCCTGACGATTTTCCTGATGGCGGGCTTCCCGGTGACCTTCACCCTGCTGGGGACCTCCCTGTGTTTCGGTCTCATCGGCTTTGGCTGGGGGTTTTTCAACCTGCTGCCCCTGCGGATCTGGGGGGTTATGGGTAACGTGACCCTGTTGGCGGTGCCGTTGTTCGTCTTCATGGGGGTCATGCTGGAGCGCTCCGGTCTTGCCGAAGAGCTGTTAGATACCATGGGCCTGCTCTTTGGCCGCATCCGTGGCGGGCTGGCCGTGTCGGTCGTTCTCGTCGGCGCATTGCTGGGGGCATCCACCGGCATCGTGGGGGCCACGGTGGTCACCATGGGGCTGCTGGCCGTGCCCACCATGCTCAAGCGCGGGTACAACAAGGAACTGGCCTGCGGTACGGTATCCGCCTCGGGCACCCTGGGGCAGATCATCCCTCCCAGCATCGTTCTGGTGCTCATCGGCGACATCGTCGGGGTTCCCGTGGGCGATCTTTTCATGGGGGCCGTCTTGCCGGGAATGGTGCTGGTGGCGCTTTATGTCCTCTACATCTTTCTTGCCGCTTGGGTACGCCCCAAATGGGCACCGCCCATTCCACGGGAAGAACTGGCCGAGTTCACCGGAAAGGATATGTACCTGCGCATCGGCAGAGCGCTGTTTCCGCCCTTGTTTCTCATGGTGGCCGTGCTGGGCTCCATTTTTGCCGGAGTGGCGTCACCCACAGAAGCCGCCGCGGTGGGCGCCGTGGGGGCGACCCTACTGACGGTGGCCAATAAAAAGTTCAGCATCACCATTTTAAGGGAAGTCATGCAGGCCACCACACAGCTCACCTGTATGGTGTTCATCATCCTGGTGGGCGCCGCTGCCTTCGGCCTGGTGTTTCGGGGCATGGGCGGCGACGAGATCGTGCGAGGGTTCCTGGGCGGATTCGCCGAGACCCACGGCAAGTGGTTCGTCCTTTTGATCGTCATGGGATTGATTTTCGTGATCGGGTTTTTTCTCGATTTTATCGAAATTACCTTCATTCACGTGCCGGTGCTGGCCCCCATTATGATCGAATTCGGTTTCGACCCCATATGGTTTTGTATTCTCATCGCTGTGAACCTGCAAACCTCTTTCATGACCCCGCCCTTCGGGTTCTCTCTGTTTTATCTGAAAGCGGTGACGCCGCCCGAGATCAAGACCGGTCATATTTACAGGGGCATCATTCCTTTTGTCTTTTTCCAGCTCATCGGGTTGCTCATCGTGGTGTTTTTCCCGGAGCTGGTGACATGGCTGCCGAAAATAGTCTTTGGCGGTTAGCCGTGTCTTCTGGTAGTGTACACGTCTGCCCTAAAGGGGGGCGGCGCGGCTGCGCCCCCTCACAATAGGCTTCAAACGCGCACCGGCGTGGCGTTCCGGCGGCGGCCGTCTGGGAAATCCGACCGCTGCCGCCTCAGCGTGCATCCCATTTGGGAACAACAAACGCCGCCGCGGTCAGTCTTAACCCCAACGAAAGGAGTCTGGCGGAATGAAAAGAAGAGACTTTCTGAAAACGACAGGTAAGGCAGCAGTAGCGGCCGCCGCCGCGACCACCATCGGTGCGCCGGCGGTTCACGCTGCGAAGAAGTATCGCTGGAAAATGGTCACCACCTGGCCACCGAATTTGCCAGTGCTTCAAACCGGCGCCGTGAGGTTTGCGAAACGTGTCGAGGAGGTCACCGACGGCCAGATCAAAATTCAGGTCTTTGCCGGCGGGGAGCTGGTTCCGCCATTGGGGGTTTTTGACGCTGTCTCTGACGGTACGGTGGAAGTGGGCTCCGGCGCCTCCTATTACTGGGCAGGGAAAGTGCCCGCGGCCCAATGGTTTGCGGCCGTGCCCTTCGGCTTCAATGCACAAGGGATCAATGCCTGGTTTTACAGCGCCGGCGGTCTCCAGCTGTGGGAAGAAGTCTACGCCCCCTTCAACCTCGTGCCGCGGCCCCAGGGCAACACGGGCGTGCAGATGGGCGGATGGTTCCGCAAGGAAATGAACAGCATCAGCGACTACAAGGGCCTTAAGATGCGTATCCCCGGCCTGGGCGGAAAGGTCATCGCTAAGGCGGGTGGCACGGTCGTGCTGCTGCCCGGCGGGGAGATCTTCACCTCCTTGGAGCGTGGTGTTCTCGACGCCACGGAGTGGGTCGGCCCCATGCACGATCTTCGGATGGGATTCTACAAAGCGGCCAAGTACTACTACTACCCCGGCTGGCATGAGCCCGGAACCTGCCTGGAAGTCATGTTCAACAAAAAGGTCTATGACTCCCTGCCCAAGGGGCTCCAGGCGACCCTGGATGCTGTGGCCGCAGAGACGAACATGTGGAGCCTCAGCGAATTCGAGGCCGGCAACGGCGCGGCCCTCCAGGAACTGATCAGCAAGCACAACGTCAACCTGGTGCGGTTCCCGGAGCCGCTGCTTGACTCGTTGCGCGACTTGGCCAAGGAGACGCTGGAAGAAGAGGCGGCCAAGGATGCCATGAGCAGAAAGGTCCACGAAGCGTTCAAGGCGTTCAAGGCGCAGGTCGGCGTCTGGGGATCCGTCTCCGAAAACGCCTACTACAACGTCATCGCAGACAAGTATAAACTCAAGATGTAACGCGGCGGCGAAAGCGCCGTTGCCATGTGACAAAAGTCCCCGTGAAAGATCGCGGGGGCTTTTTCGCCGTCTGCCAGTGAAACATCGGCACCCGGGCGATGAAAAAGTGGATTGCCTTTCAAAAATCAGCGCTGACGCACGCCGTGAATTAAAGATGTGATGTTGAAGGCATTCAACAGCGGTAGGAATAGCGGTCAGGAGGTTAGTGCCGCGGCATCCTTCTCTGACAACCCGCCGGTGATAAACAACGGTATGGGAGACGGGCACAGGCCGTTCATCCGGGCCAGGTCCTTTTCGCCGCAGTAGCCCTTGGCGGCGTATCCGGCGGCCAGGCCCTCGGCGGTGATGATCTGGATGTGCGTGTGATGGAACCAGTTGCCGTTTTCGTTGAAATCGCCGATCTCGGCAAATGCTTCCCCGGCCGAAAGCATTTTGCCGGTTGCCGGCAGCCGGCTTCCGCACAGATGGCCGTAAAAGCTGAAGAAGCTGTCCACGTTCGGGCTGTCGTGCCTTAACAGGACATAGCCGCCGTAGTTGCCTTCGCCGGCTTCGTAACCGGTTTCAGCCACTACGCTATCCAGCGGTGCCTGGAGCGTCGTGCCCAGTGGTACGATGACATCGAGCCCTAGGTGGAAAAACCGCTGCTCGGCCACCATCTGCGGGCAGTCGCCAAGCAGGGTGTCGCGGCGCTCCAGGTAGGGCGCCACCCCCCATTGGTGTCCCCCGTTGGCCATTTCTTTGTTCAGTACCCCCTGAAACGATTTTTGATCACGCGCATCGCAGCCTTCCAGCAGGGGGCTCGTCAAAGAAAGATCCGCCACATAGGGGTCACCGGCCAGCCCCTTGAAAACGGGGTGGTGCCGGACATTCGGACTGAAAAGACAAAATGGGTAATACATGCCGTTTCAAAGCCTCATGAAAGTGCGAAATCGGTTGTTTTCTTCAAGCCCGAGAGCGGGATGATCGGTTTTGCGTCCGCACTGACGGTCACGTTTTCGGGCCAGGTAAATGTCGAATCCATGCTTCGATAGTAATCCAGGTCGTAGGGCTGCAGTGTCACCGACAGGTCTTCGCCAGCACCGTTGATCACAGCGTTTAGACCGAAATCAACCTCACCAAGGGCCGTGTCGATGATGTAGCGGGGCACTTCCCGGCCGCTGCCTTCCCGGCGCACCCGGGTGGCGATGTCCACCACGTCGTAAAGGGCGACCGGATTGTCGGCATTCCAGGATTCCTGCACCGGCAGGCCGGCCACATAGAGATGATGATATTCGATACCGGCCTGACGGCACCGGTAGGCCAGTTCGTGGATGTCGTCGGGGGAGTCGTTGACCCGGCCCAGCAGCGGGGTATTGGCGTACACGGTGATCCCCCGATTGGTGAGTCGGCGCACCACCGCGGTGTGCGTCGGCCGGAGCTCGTCGGCCTGCAGGAACTGGGTTTCGATCTCAAGGCGCAGCGGATTGACGATACTCAGCCGGTTCAGGGTGCCCATCCGGTCGATGACCGCCGGCGTAAAGGCTTCGGGGTGGTAGGCGAACTTGAGGCTGCGCAGCCTGACGGCATTGACGTGGTGTATCTGCCCAAGCGCGGTGACAACACGCGCGATATGAAACAAGGTGTCGACGGCGTCTTTTTCGGAGGCGATGATGATATCGGTGATGCGCGCATCGGCGCGGATGTAATCCAGCGCCTCGCCGGCGGCTTCGGTGGTGACGGCCACCCGGGTCTCATGGAGCCGCGAAACGCCGGGGATGCCGGTACGGACAATGGACCGGGCGATCCGCTGATCCGTCATGAGTTCGGCCACGAAGTCTTGTGCGCGCGCCTTCACGCGTTCCGGCTCGCCCCCTGGCCGCAGCGGCCGGGCGCCGAGAAAAAGCGTCTCATCGCCGATCTTGGCCATGTACTTGATGTCGAGGGTCCCCTCCGCGTTGACCCGGATGTTGGTAAGCTCGTTGGCGATGGGGGCAAAAGATTTGAAATACGCTGGCGTGTACGGGCTGCGGATCCAGATGAAGTGATCGTTATCGGCCACCGGCGCCACCGCCCAGCCGCTGGTGTGCCAGTCCATTTTGCCGATGGGCGTGGCCGTGCAGATTCTCGGGATCACGCGGTCGGAGAGGTGGGCGCGCAGGTAGCTGCCCACGGCCAGCCCCTTGGAAATGGGCGACCAGTAAATGCTGTTGCCGTGGATGGGGCTGCAGGGGATGTAGATGTAGTGGAGCTCGGCGCCGGCCCCACGCAGCAGGCTGAACAGCGCTACCAGCTCGGGTCCGGTATCGTTGCAGTCGTTCAAAAAGGGTGTCTGAACATAGACGGCGACGCCGCTGTTGACCAGTTCGGTGATGATGGACAGGCTCTGGGGCGATATCTCGTCCGGGTGGATAAAGTGGGTGGCCACCTCCATCCGTTTTCCCCGCTCCTGGAGCTCCAGGTGTTTTCGCTTCAGCCACGTGAGATAGGCGCCTTCGTTGGCGAGAAACATGTGGGGGTAGTAGGCGATGGCGCGGGTCGCCAGCCGTAGCGTCTGCACGTGGTCGACTTCCATCAGGCCGTCGATGGCGGCGGCCATGTTGGTGCGACTCATGAAGGGGTCGCCCCCGGTGACGACGACTTCTTTGATGGACGGTGAACGCCTGACATGATCCACCGCCTTTTTTACATCTTCGACGGTGGGGTTGGCCTCGTTTCGGGAATCCTTGTGCTTGCGGAAGCAAAACCGGCAGTACACCGGGCAGCTCATGTTGAGCAGGAAGATGACCCGGTTTTCGTACATCTGCTCCAGAAGCCCCTGGTGAAACTGTCCGATCCAGGTATTGGTGTGACCCACCTTACCCAGCTCCTCGATGAAGGGCAGATACTGGTAGGCCACGTCGCGGGACACCCGCATTTGGCGGATGGTGTGCATGCTGAGTCGCACCGGGTAGGTGTCAATGACGCGCTGCATGTCGGTGCGCTCGGCTTCCGGCACGTGGATACTGGTCAGTTGCTCGAGCTGGTCGACGGTTTTCACCGAGATGAACCGATTCCCCGGCAGCACGATTTCCAGAACGGCCACAAGGAGCCGGTGCGGCATGGCAATGCCGTTGACGGTGATGTGCATCGCGCCGTCGGCCTTTGAGAGCGCTGCGAGCAGGGTCTGGAAGAAGCCTTCGGGCGCATCGGCAAACCCTGTCGCTTCAAGCAGGCGTGCCAGTTTGGCATCCCCGTCGCCGGTCTTGATCACGGCCGCGAATGCACTGCCAGTCAGAGACGTCTCACCGAACTGATCGAGAAATGCCGTGAGCCCGGTCACCAGGTCCGAAAGGGCCACGCGGCGAGGTTCGTCGTGGTCAAAGGAAACATCCAAATACGTATCTTCGTGTGACATTGCCGCCCCCTTTGAGATGCAGGAGAAATTAGGAATTGACAAAAATTTTGCGGCCTGGCTATAACTATTATAGTAATGTCTTTCCCATAATAGTATGTCAATTATCCGCATGGAATGACGATGTCAAAGGGAAAGTTCTATTTTTCAAAATCTTTGGAAAAAGGGCTGAAAATCCTTTCCCAGTTCAACAGGGAGACCCCCACCCTGACGCAGAGCGAAATCGCCAAGACATTGTCCCTGAACATGACCTCCACGTACCGCTACATCAACACGCTGGTGGAGCTAGGGTATCTGGAAAAGGATGCGAAGACCAAGGCGATCCGCCCGACGGTCCACTGCCTGATGTTTTGCACCAACCTCATCCGCGCCACCGACCACCTGCGTCTGATGAAAGGGGTCGTCGACCGTATTCACGCCGAGCACAACATCAGCATCGAGGTGGCCTTTGTGGTGGATGACACGCTGGTGCGGTTTTACAACAAGGAGGCGGCCGAAACACTCACCTACAGTCTGCCAGATTTCTCGAAAAACAGCCTTCACAACACGGCCCTCGGAAAGGCCTATCTGTCGAGTCTGCCCGCCGGGGTGATGGCGGAAAAAATCGACGGCCTGATCCTGAGTGGTAAGACGCAGCACACCATTTTGGACAAGAAGTCCCTGATGACGGAACTCACGGCGACCCGGGCGCGCCGATACGCCATGTGCGTGGAGGAGTTTTTACCTGGCCTGATCGCCATCGGCGCCCCCCTGATTGATCCCCACAGCGGGCAGGGGGTCGGCGCGGTGTCGTTTGATTTTTCGGTGATCCAGAAAACCGCAGAGGACATCGAGGAAAAGTATGCCGGATTGATTGTCTCGGCGGCGGCCGCGCTCTCCGAGTTGCTGCCACCCGAGCGGCACCACGGATAATCGCCGGTATCACAGTGAATGATTGATCGCAGCCCCATTGACAGGCTGAAACCAATCAACCCTAACCCATCACCAAGGAGCGTTCAGATGAGAAAGACAGTCGCAAGCCTACTAATCGTTTTGTTGTGCGGTTTTGCCGCGAGTACGGTCATGGCCGGAGACTTGGCCAATGTCATCAAGACCGGGAAAATTTCCATGGCCATGAGCGGCCAGTACCCGCCGTTCAATTTTGTCAACGATAAGAACCAGTTGACCGGGTTTGACGTGGAAATCGGTCAGGCCGTGGCCAAACGCATCGGTATCAAGGCCATGCCGCTGTCCACCGCCTGGGATGGCATCATTGCCGGTCTGTTGGCGAATAAATATGAATTGATCTGCGGCAGCATGGCCATCACGCCGGAGCGCCTCAAGTCCATCGATTTTTCCGATCCCTATTACCGCTCAGGCGCGCAGTTGTTCGTGAAGAAAGGCGCTGCCATCAGATCGGTGAAGGATCTCGCCGGGAAAAAGGTCGGCTGCACGCTAGGCACCACTTACGAGAAATGGGTGCGGGAGAATATCCCCAATGCCGACGTGAAGACATACAAAGGCGTTCCAGACATGATTCTCGAAGTGGGTTACGGCCGCATCGAGGGATTCATCACAGACAAGATTGTCGGCGCCCTGGCGATCAAAGAAAAGGGCGCTCCCATCGCCCTGGCCGGTGATCTGCTCTACGAGGAGCGGATGGGCATCGCCCTGCGGCAGAACAACCCGGATCTGAAGGCCGCCATCAACGGCGCGCTGGCTGTCATGAAAAACGACGGTACCTACCACGAGATCTCCATGAAGTGGCTGGGTATCGACGTCCGATAGGTTGGGCGCCCCACCTGCCCTGCGCGAGGCCGCGCGGGGTGGGGCGGGCGCGGCAATATGCCGCGTCCGCTCCCGCCATCACAGTCCTGACGTGAACGCCAAAGGATGCCGACTATGTTAGACTGGGAAATCATCATTCATTACTTTCCCTTTCTGTTGAAAGGGGCGCTGCTGACGCTGGAGATTTCCATACTGTCGCTGATCCTCGGACTGGTGGCCGGGCTGAGCGCCGCGCTGCTGAAGCTGGGGAACAATTTTCTGCTGCGCAACCTTGCGGCGTTCTACATCTGGCTCATTCGGTCCACTCCGCTGCTGGTTCAGTTGTTCATCATTTACTTCGGGCTGCCCCAACTAGGAATCGACCTGGGCCCCTTCATGTCCGGGGTTTTGGGGCTGGGGCTCAACGTGGGGGCCTACAACGCGGAGACCATCCGGGGCGGCATCCAGTCCATCGACAGGGGCCAGCAGGAGGCGGCGCGCTCTTTGGGCATGAGCGGGGCGCTGACCATGCGGCGGATTATTCTTCCCCAGGCGCTGCGTATCATCGTCCCACCCCTGGGAAACAACTTCATCATCCTCATCAAGGATACTTCGCTGGTCTCCACCATCACACTCGTGGAATTGACGCTGACGGCCCAGCGTTTCATCGGGTCCACCTACAAGCCCTTTGAAATGTATGTCATGGCCGCCTTCCTGTATGCTGTTCTCACCACGACGGCCAGCGTTCTTTTGGGCAAACTGGAAGCACGAACCAACAAGGGGCGTCGATAGCCATGCAACCGGATAAAAATCGAAGTGAGACTGCGGTCCCCATGGTCCGGATCGAAGCGCTTCACAAGCATTTCGGAACGTTGGAAGTATTGCGCGGGGTGGACATCACGGTGCCCCGCCAGCAGGTGCTGGTGATCATCGGTCCCAGCGGGTCGGGCAAAAGCACACTGCTCCGGTGCGTCAATCACCTGGAGCCCCCCACCGAGGGAAAGGTCTACCTTGACGGCGAGCTGGTCAACGACACCACGCTGGGGCACAAGGCCTTCGAAAAACACCTCAACCGCATCCGCTGCAAGCTCGGCATGGTGTTTCAGCAGTTCAACCTGTTTCCCCATATGAGCGTCGTGGAGAACGTGATGGAGGCGCCGGTGCATGTGCTGGGGCAGGCCAAGGACCCGGCGCGGCAGACGGCTGAAGAACTCCTGGAAAAGGTCGGTCTTCTGGAAAAAGCCGACACCTATCCGGGGATGCTTTCCGGCGGCCAGCAGCAGCGGGTGGCCATCGCCCGGGCGCTGGCCATGTCGCCCAAGGCCATGCTGTTTGACGAAGTCACCTCGGCGCTGGATCCCGAACTGGTGGGCGATGTGCTCCGGGTCATGGCGGACCTGGCCAAGGAGGGCATGACCATGTTGGTCGTGACTCATGAAATGGGTTTTGCCGAGCAGGTGGGCGACCGGGTTATTTTCATGGCCGACGGCCTCGTGGTGGAAGACGCCGCGCCCCAGCAGATGTTTTCGGCGCCCCAAAAAGCCCGGACCCGTCAATTCCTTTCGGAAATATTAAAGTGAACGCCCCCGATGCCGGACGTCATCGAATATATTCACGGTTCCAAGGTTCAACATGGCTTCCTCAACCGCCGCATTTACATAATGCACCTGGACCCTCGGCGCGGCACCGGATGCGGTCGCGGGAAAGCGTCTGATCGAGACGGCCTCCGCCGCACCCGCGGGTTGCGTGACGCGGTTGCGTTCGCTATCTCGTCAATTCCCAGGATGACCACAGAATTTCCAGTCCGGGCGGGTTGGAGAGGATCAGGGGACCTGCTTGTCGGGATGGCCTTTTCGGCGGCGGATCACCCTGGGACCGCTGCCGCCGGCACCGGTGCTCCTTCCGGGATGGGTGGGTTTGGGCGGCGTGCCCTTTTCCCGGCTCAGCTCGCGCTCCAGAAGGTTCTGCAGCATTTCATCCAGCTTTTTCTTTTTGGCTTCGTCCATGGTGAGTATTCTAAATACCGGCGCACCGCCGGATGCGGTGCCGTTAACGCGCGTTTACTACACTCGTCAGGTTGGTTTGAAACGGGAGTCCGTTACTCTTTTCGGTCGTTTGGAGGCAATCTTTAACGAACCGTTTCGGTTATCCCTATGATTGCGGAGGTGGAAGACCCGGTTGTGATCCCGTCAACCTCAACGGAGGCAGGCGGCCGGCGATCGACGCTACCCTGCAGTGTTGCAGTGCCGGCGCGCTGATGTATGTTTATCTGCATCTAAATTGAATCGTCAAGGCCGATGTGGCTTTAATCGTGCGAATGGGCCATTATCACAGGCTTTACCTGAAAAAAAGCGATTTTCCCCGTTATTATGACTTAAGTTTGCCTTTGAGGGCTGCGGCCCGCGCCCATGCGGACCTTGAGGCACAACGCACGCGTAGGTCTACGGTTCTGCTGCCGTAATCGAAGACACGGTGGCCGGACGTTCAATGGGCCGCGACTATAGGGCGGGCATTCGGGGCATCGCCCGCCGAATGCGCTGGTAGTGTTCCGCGGCCGTTCCGGAAAGCAGCACCGGCGACCATTTCCGGGGATTTGGAAGAATAGCCGCCAGCCGGGCAGCCTCGTCCGCCGTTAACCGCAGGGCCGGCTTTTTAAAATACATCCAAGCCGCCGCCTCCGCCCCCATGATGCCCTCACCCCAATCCACCGTGTTGAGATACATCTCGAGGATGCGCCGCTTGGGCCACATCGCCTCCACCAGCAGGGTGTAATATGACTCCGCGATTTTTCTCAGCAGGGTGCGGCTTTGGGGTAGGAACACCGTCCTTGCCGTCTGCATGCTGATGGTGCTGGCACCGCGGACCCTCCCGTTGCTGGCCATCTCCTCCACGGCGTTCTTCATCTCGATGACGTCGAAGCCCCAATGCTCATGGAAGCGTTGGTCTTCGCCGGCCAGGACAGCCTGCTGCAAGCGCTTGCTGATCGAGTCCAATGGCCGCCACGAATAGGCGGGCGGACTGGCGTAGGGCACGCCGACGGCCTGAAGGCCGCGCTCCCATGCAGTGCTGGCGGTGAACGGCGGGTCCACATACCTCAGCAGGCCCACCTGCCCGATGGTCAGCAGCAGGATTCCAAAACAAATGATGCCGGCGGCAATAGCGATGCGCTGGTACCATTTAAAAGTCTTTTTTTTAGGTTTTCGTTTGGCCATGGATGGTCGGTGGTTCTCCGGGCGGGCTGTCGTCAATACGGTTATCCGCGTGTCCGCGATGGGGCAATCCGCAGGATGGCATTGACCGGTTGGTTATTGTTGTCGGCGACGGTCATTAGTGAAGTATACCAAAACCGGCCCGGTTTATGAAGGCCGTGTCCACCCCCGCCCTGGACCCCCATCACGGCATGCGCTAAGGCACTGGCTACGCGGCCTTCGATAGATGGTTGTGAACCCTGCCGGCGCCGAATACCCCCCCCATCGTTGCATAAGCAATCTGGTATAAAATTGACAAAACACTGATATTCTTGGAAAATCATAAGAAGGAACCTATTTTTTCAGACATGACCGGCTGTGAATCCATATGATTGGAAATTTAGCCGCCATTTTGTTTACCCTCCGGCTTTTGCAGCCTTGGGGTACCGTCAAGCGGGCGGTCCGGGTCACCATCGCAAGAATCGGGTTGCCGAACGGGTTGACCGCTCTTACTGTTACGCCGCATCGTTCATGAAAGGAAACGCTCCATGGTCACCCTTGAACAATTGTGTGACGATTACCAGCGTGTAGAAAAAGCCATTGCCTATCTTGAAGCCAATGTTGACCGGCAGCCATCCCTCGGGGAGATCGCCCATAGCGTCCATCTCAGCGCGTTTCACTTTCAGCGGCTTTTCAGCCGCTGGACCGGGATCAGCCCCAAGCGGTTCCTGCAGTTTCTTACCGTCGAATATGCCAAAAAGCTGCTGAATGACGCCCCCACCGTGATGGATGCGGCTTTTGATGCGGGACTTTCCGGGGCCGGGCGGCTTCACGATCTCATGGTTGTTTGCGAGGCGCTCACCCCTGGCGATGTCCGCCGACGGGGTGAAGGGATCACCATTGCCTATGGATTTCACCCCAGCCCTTTCGGTCAGTGCCTCATTGCCGCTACCGGGCGGGGGGTCTGCGCGCTGCGGTTTCTTTGGAATGTCGCACCGGAAGCGATGGTGTCGGACTTCCGCAGTCGTTGGCCGTTGGCCCGTGTCATCGAAGACCCTCGCCGTATCGGCGCCTTGGCCAAACAGATCTTTGGGTTCTCCTTTCATGAGGCATCGGCACCGCTGCATCTTTATGTCAGGGGTACCAATTTTCAGATTCAGGTCTGGCAGGCCCTTCTCAGAATACCGCTGGGGGCGGCCGTCACTTATGAAGATATTGCCCGACATATCGGCATGCCCCGGGCGGCCCGGGCCGTCGGTAATGCTGTGGGCAGCAACCCGATTCCGTTTCTCATCCCCTGCCATCGGGTCATTCGGAAAACCGGCGTTTTTGGCAATTACGGCGAGGGCCCCTTGAGAAAAAAGGCCATGCTTGGATGGGAGGCGGCCCTGCGGGCCGGAAACCCCTCATTTCAGGCATGTGCCGTTCGTTGACCCGCCGCCGGCGTCTCCAGGACGCATCCAGGCCCAAAAAGCGCCCAAAATCTGTTTTGCACAGTGAAGGCTCACGAAGCGATCCAGCCGGCGAAATCGGCGTTTTACCAACCGGATCTCCCGGGCCACCATCGTGGTGTCCCCGCAGAATGTGGTGAGGCAGACCTGGGGCTTTGCATCGCCCGGGAAAATGCAGGGGCCGACGCCGTCTTGAAGAAAGACGCAATCGGCGCTGTAAAGTAGGGGTTCTTTTTCAACGCGGGCGGCCAATTCCTCGGCCAGCTCCGGATGGAGACACAGGATGTACACAAGATCGCCTCGGCCAATGATGGTGTCCAGGTGGATGTTGCGGCAGCAGATTCCCTGGCAGGCCGTGGCGCAACTTTCCATCAGCGGCGCAGCCGCGTCGCGCAGCAGGCTTTCAGCCTGCTTTATTTCCCTGCAGAGGGTAACCAGTTTTTCCCGGTCATCTTGCGCGATGTCGGCGGTGATTTTCCGGGCCTGGCGGAAATCGTAACGGATAGCCATAGTTGCTTGGACGACGGCGGCGCAGTACCCCCTGCGATGGGGCAAGCCGCCGCTCGACAACGATAATGAGGTTGTTCCTTTTCGGTTTCAGTATTTCCGGGACCATCAATGCTGGGTAACGAATTTTTATGAATTTGACAAGACGCAATGGCCTGACGGGGGCCCGGGGATTAGAAGGGCCATATCCGGGGTATGAGCAGTGTCCCCATCACGATGACCAGCAGATTCAATGGAATGCCCAATTTAAGGTAGTCTGACGCCCGATACCCGCCGGGGCCATAGACCAGCAAATTGGTTTGATAACCGATGGGTGTGGCGAAGCAGGCACTGGCGCCGATACACACCCCCACGACAAACGGTTTGGGGTCGACGCCGAGTTGATAGGCCACAGAAAAGGCGATGGGGAACACCAACACCGCTGTGGCGTTGTTGCTGAGGATCTGGGTGCTCACGCTGGTCAGGGTAATGATGCCCCCCAGAATCACCGCCGGGGACGCCCCCTGAATCAAGCTCAGAAAGGCTTCGGCGTACAGACGGCTGGTGCCGGTTTTCTCCATGGCCGTGCCCAGGGCAATGGTGCCGGCGATGAGGAGAAGGACGCCGCCCTCGAGAGCCCGGTAAGCATCTCGCATTTGCAGGCACCCGCTGGCCACCATGAGAAAACCTGCAGAGAGTGCGGCGATCATGATGCCGGCGGCGCCGGTGGTGACGGTCGCGACCATCATGGCAAAAATGCCTATTGCCATCCAGGCTTTCCGCTTGTGCACGATCTCGTGGTGGATGTCCTCGATAATGATGAAATCGGCTTCGCTGCGCAGCTGGGGTAGCTTTTCGGCCGGGCACCAGACCAGAACAAGGTCACCGGTTTTGAGGCGGGCGTCTCGGATTTGCCTTTCCGTAAAATGCAGTCCGCTTCGCTTGATGGCGATGAGGTGAACGTCGGCATTTCGCATCAGGCGGGTTTCCATCAGTCGCTGCCCCCGCATCCGGGACTGGGGTGGAATGATGATTTCAATAACAACGGTTTCGCTGCCGCCCACTCCAAATGAGAGCCCTTTTTCGGACATTGGCAGATCCACCGCTTTGGCATTGAGGATATCCACCAGGTGAACGGCCTGCCCCTTTACCAGCAGGACGTCGTCGGGTGCGATTTTCACCCGGTCTCGGGCAGGGTGATAGATGTGGGTGTATCGGATCACTTCCAGCACTTCCAGTCCTGGATAGGCCCCGTTGAAGGGGTCGTCGGCGCGTCGCCCCACCAGGGGGCTGCCGGCAGCCACTCGCAACTCGGCCAAATATCGCCGGTGATCGCTGTCCCTGACTTCGCAGGTCGGATTGGACAGCGCGGGCATGAGCCGGGGCGCGCTCACCAGCAGCAGGGCAATGCCGGCCACGGCAATGGGGACCCCCACTTTTGACAATTCAAACATGGTGAGGGCACCGATACCATACCGGGCGCTCAGATCACTGATGATAATGTTGGTCGACGTGCCGATGAGGGTACAGGTACCGGCGAGAATGGAAGCATAAGACACCGGGATCAAATACTTGGAAGGACTGAGGCCAAATTCACAGCACATGGCCATGACCACCGGAATAAACAGCACAACGACGGGGGTGTTGTTGATAAAAGCAGAGGAAACCGCCACCGCAACGATGATGATGAGCAGCGCCATTCCGGGGCTGCCGCCTGAATAATGGATCACCCGGCGTCCAATGAATTCAACCGCGCCGGTGCGAACCATGCCTTTGCTAATGATGAACATGGCGCCGACGGTAATGACCGCCGGATGGGCAAACCCGGACACCGCTTCTTCCGGGGTGAGGATGCCGGCAAGTGCAAGCACCGCCATGATGCCGATGGCGGTGAGATCCAGAGGGATTTTCTCCGTCACCAGCAAGAACAGGGTTACCACCAGCAATGATGAGACGATCCAGATTTCCATTTAGCGTTCCAGGTGGGTTCAACGATATGTATGACTTATATTTTTTGGGTTGGCAACCGGATGCCATTGGCGTAATGGGGGGCGGCAAGCCGGTGCGGCGGCATCATTCAACCCGCCGGCCCCGTCTCCGATGTGACGATTCCGGCAATCGCTGTGGAAAGGGCCGGTCCTAAACCGTGGGTTTTATTCAGGGAGTCTCACCGTGTCTGAAAAATTTGATTTTTACCAGGACCATTCCACGCGGTTTTTGGAAATGGCTTTGACCAACGATTATGCGGAGATGCCGCAAAAGGTCAGCGGATATGGTTTTAAACGCGGAGACTGTGAAGACGCCGTCGAAATGACTGTGGTGATTGAAGGCGACACGCTGTCCTGGGTGGCCTCCGGCACCGATGGTTGCCTCAACACCCGTGCCTGTGCCAATTGCGTGGCCCACCTGAGCATCGGCAAATCCGTCGAAGAGGCGTGGAAAATTACCCCCGAGGGGGTCGCCGAATATCTGGAATCACTGCCGCCGGACCATTTTCACTGTGCCGAGCTGGCCGTCGGTGCCTTTTACCTGGCGCTGGCCGATTACCAGCGCTCAGGAGGAAAGTCCTGGAAGCGCCTTTATCGATCCAAGCTGAAATAATCGGTGGGTTTCAGTAAAAAACGCGTCGCTTTGGATCCCAGCCACCTGCCGCGGCCGGCGGTCGGGGTGCGCCTCGGGTCAGGCGGTAGCGGGGTGAACCCGCTGACAGCGCGACACCGAATTTCAATGGCCCCCTGGTCCGGGTCTGCGAAGCTGTGGATGCGCTGCTTAAGGATCTTCGGAGGATGCTTTTTCCTGGATGTCCCTGAAAAGTTGCTGGAACTCCGCATTGCCGGGGTCGGCGTCAAGGGCCATCTGTCCCCAGTAGACGGCCTGGCCCCATTCTTCCATCTTGCGGTAGTTTTCGGCCATGACATAGAGAATCAATTTGCGGGGCACCTTGAGTTGCTTTTTGGGCAGCTGAAGCAGCTTGTTGAGGTCACTGATGGCGTCATCGTGCCGGCCGCGAACCGAATAGCAGCTTGCACGTCCGATCATGCTCTCTTCATCCAGCGGGTTGACGGCCAAAGCGCGACTGTATTGGATGACGGCCTTCTCGAGGTTGCCCTCCACCTCATGGATTTTCCCCAGGTAGAAATAGGGCGTGTCCCCGTCATCGTGTCGATACCGGGGATCCATGTCAATCACTGCCTGGAACGCTTTTACCGCCGCGATGCCATCGGGCTTGTGAAAGCAGTGACGGCCGCGTTCAAACCATTCGGAGATGGACAACGCTTCACCACGATCGTTCATTTGTTCCCCCCAAGGCTGAAATACCGAGGTGATACTATCAAGGGGGAGCATTGGGGGTCAAGTGCGCGCTTGACCCTCATTCCAACGGTATTAACATCATCAGGGTGACCGGTGGCCGGATAATCGAGTCAACCTCTATCATGGTGAACGGCGATGATCGTATTGGTGGTGTTCCTTGTCCTGTCGGTAATTTTTGGACCCCACCTGTGGGCGAAACGGGTGATGCACCGCTACGGCCGAGATGAGTACTTTTCCGGAAGCGGTATCGATCTGGCAAGATTGCTCATCGACCGGATGGCGCTTACCGGCGTCCGCGTGGAGGAAACCCTCTCCGGCGATCACTATGACCCTGTGGAAAAGGTTGTCCGCCTCTCACCCGAACGATGCGGTCGGCGGTCATTGACCGCCGTCGTCGTGGCCGCCCATGAAGTGGGGCACGCGCTTCAGGACCATACGAATTACGCCCCGCTGGCCGCCCGAAATCTAATGGTCACCCTTGCCGCTCGTATAGAGCGGATTGGCGCTGCAATCATCCTGGTCATCCCCCTGGTGACGGCCTTGATGCGCATCCCCGCCGCCGGTCTAATTTTGGCGGCGGCAGGATTTGCGACCTTGTGCATTCCGGTGGTGGTGCACCTGCTGACATTGCCCACCGAGTTCGATGCCAGCTTCAACCGCGCGCTGCCCGTGTTGGCTGCCGGTGGATACATCCCCCGTGAAGACACCCCGGCGGCGCGCAAGATCCTCACTGCCTGTGCGTTGACCTACATTTCCACAGCGCTCATGAGTTTGCTGAACGTCTGGCGGTGGATCCGCATTTTAAGAAGATGACGGCCCTTCACACTGCAAGGCCGTTATCAACCGTGGCGCCTCAAGCGGCTGCCCGTGATTGTTAAATACGGATCCACAGAAAGCAGGTGTGGAGGCATCAGTGAAACTGACGAATGAAGCTGTCAGCAGGGGTAAATGGCGTTGATGGCAAACCGATTTCCTTGGCCACACGTCCGGGAACGGCGATCCCGGATTCATACTCGGCATAGTTTGCGAAAGTGCGACCGTCGATGCGTACTTTCATCCCGGTAACCGGTGCTTTTATCGGGACAACGGCCTCCACGCCGCGAAGGCAGTGGCCAAGTTCGGTAAAACCCAGTTTTTGTGCCTCATGGCCTAAATCCAGCTCAAGGATATTCCTGGAGCCTTTTTGGATATCCTCTTTGTAGGTCTCACCCATGCGTGTGATGATTTCCGTCAATTGTGTGTCCATGCGGATGCTCTTTTCGATATGTGTCAGGTAGAAGACGGCGTGCGGTAGATAAATTAACCCTACGCAAACGCCGTCGGCATTTTTGTTAAGAACCATGCCAACCATAAAAATGGGATACGGAAAGGCAAGAAGGGATCAATAATGATAAATTAATGGGTATAAACTCCCATTAACCCCTCCCCTCGAACCTGTGCCGCCGACCGAAACCCTGAGCAGAAAGCGTGAACTGCCGTGACAGAGGATGAACGGAGCCGTACCCAGAAAAAAAAAGCAGATCGTGAACTTCGGGAACTGGGAGAAGCGCTGACATCGCTTTCACCGGAGAACCTTACGAGGATGGATCTTCCTGAGGCCCTGCGGTCTGCCGTGGCGTTTTATCACCAAATTCCCAGTCTCAGTGCCCGGCGGCGCCAATGGAAAACTCTCGGTGCCCTGCTTCGCGGGATGGACCGCGCCCCAATCCGGGCGGCCTTGGAGAATGTTCAGCGGGGGGACCGCGCCCGGGCCCGTCGGCACCACCATATTGAACAGTGGCGGGATGCGCTGAAATCGGGCCAGACGGATGTGATCGAAGAAATTCTCAGGGCGTGCCCTACCGCTGAACGGCAGCGGTTGAGCCAGTTGGCGCGAAATGCCGCCAAAGAAGCCGCTGCCGGGGCCGGGGTCAAGGCATCCCGCACCCTGTTTCGTTATCTCAACGATAGGTTGGAGGACGCGGTGTAGCGGTAAGCGGCGCGGTTGGCCCACCCCCATCAGTCACCATCGCGATGGGCGTCGAAATATTCCAGAAGTGAAGACATGGCCGATACCTCGTCACGCTGTGATAGCCAGCGCCGGGCTTCCACCACCGCCTCGTATTCCGCTTCGCTCATCAACAAATGCTCTTTGCGGGTTCCCGAGTCATTGATGTTGATGGCGGGCCACACGCGCTGTTCGGCGCATTTTCTGCTCAGTACCAGATCCATGTTCCCCGTGCCTTTGAACTCCTGATAAATGATGTCGTCCATTCGGCTGCCGGTATCGATAAGGATCGTGGCGATCACGGTGAGCGACCCGCCGTCTTCAATGTTGCGGGCGGCTCCGAAGATCCGCCGGGGGATTTCGAGTGCATTGGCGGCAATCCCGCCGCTCATCGTGCGACCGTAGCTTCGGGTGTCTGCATTGAAGGCTCGGGCCATCCGGGTCAAGGAGTCAATCAGAACCATGGCGTCTTGACCGGCCTCGGCGCATCGGATGGCGATGTTCATGGCAAAGCGGGCGATCCGCTTGTGCTGCGTGATGCCCTGGTCGGCCGATGAGTGCAGCACACATGCGCCTTCCATGGATCGCTTGAAGTCGGTGACTTCTTCCGGGCGCTCATCCACCAGCAACACGTAAACCTGTGTTTCAGGGTGGTTGGCCAAGATGGATCCCGCCATGTGCTTCAGGATTGTCGTCTTTCCGGTTTTCGGTGGAGAGATCACCAGGCCGCGCTGACCGCGCCCCACCGGAACGATCCAGTCCAAAGCTCGCCCTATGAGATCATCGGGCCCACGGCTCATTCGCAATCGCGATAGCGGATCGATGCTGGTCCCGTCCTGGAGCGCGCGCACACTGCGGTGACGCTCAGGCGAAGCGCCGTTGACCGTATCGATTCGTGACAGCTTGAGATTTGTGTTCTTCCCACGGCCCTTCGTGCCGGCACCCTGGATGGATGCGCCCTCGGCGAGGCCCCATTTTTTGATAAACTGGGCCGGCACGAAAGGGTCATCGGATGAAGGGCGCAGGTTGTCCTCGATGCTACGGAGAAATCCGTAACCCTTATCAAAAACTTCAAGATATCCGCTTATTGGTGTCACGGCACGGCTTTTGAGAGGGATGATAGTGGATATTGGGGTGATGGGTGACCCAAACAGTGACGCACAAGGAGCCTAACACAACCCGCCGCCTCGCGTCCACTGCCAGTTTGTAGACGGAACCCAGAGGGTATGCTACATTTTTGCAGCTTTTGCCCCATTGCGCCGGACGACGATGCTGGCTACCATAGCCCCAACGTCGTCAACAGGCAATCCAGTCGGTGCCCATGTTGGCTTTTTAAGGAAAGCAGGTGGTGATGATATCGCTTACCGCGACGTATATCGTCTTTTCGACGATTCTGGTGATCTACGGCGCCCAGGTCTGACCGTTTCTGGACGGCCTCGGGTATACAAAGGCCGCAATGAATACGTTTGGCCCCATGTTTTGCATCCTTCCCTTTCGATATGCGGTCCAACGAAAGGAGCAGCGCGTTCTCGCCCTGACGCCGCCGGACGGTTCCCAACTGGTGCAACTGCCCGGCAGGGCATTCAAGGCGGACCTAACTTCCTGGACAGCCATCGGGTTGCTCATGCTGGTGGTCTATTACAGCCAGTACTCCCCTCACCTTAGCACGGGGATCAAGATTGCCGTTTCCTGCCTTGGTTTTGGTTTGTTTGCCGGCATGATTCACTATCTGGATGCGGAACATCGTCTCATCGAAGCTCTCGAAAAAACCCCTGTCCAAGCCTTTGCAGCAGGTTTCGAAGTCTCGGTCAGTCGAAAGATCACAATCATGATGGTGATCATGCTGGCGACCATATCCCTGTCCATTCTCCTGATGATGACCTACGATGTTTACTACCTCCTTGAGCACCGAGAAATGGGCGGTGCGCCCATGTACTGGAGTGTTTTCAAGGAGATCGTATTTGCTTTTGTCGTGTTGGTGGGGGTCAGTCTTGTCATCATCCGACGTTTTACAAGAAATCTCCGGCGGACCATTTCCAATCAACTGGCGGTTATGGAAGATATCAGCCACGGGCATCTGGAGAAACGCGTGCCGGTACAAAGCAACGATGAGTTCGCCATTTTCGCCCAGAAGACCAACGAGATGATTCAGGGACTGCAGGACCGGGACTTCTGCCGGGCGAGTTTTGACAAGTACGTTTCCCCGGAAGTCAGTAGAAAAATCCTTGAAGATAAAATCTCGCCCAGGGGTGAATTATACGATGTCACCATTCTCTTCTGCGATCTGCGCGGTTACACCGGCTTTGTGGAGCGCAGAGACCCGGTGGCCGTTGTGGATTTCATGAACCGTTATTTTTCCGAGATGGAGGGGATCATCCACGATCACCATGGGCTGGTGTTGCAGTACATCGGTGACGAGATCGAGGCGGTCTTTGGCGCACCGGAACCCCTCGACCGTCACCCGGACCGGGCGGTGGCCGCGGCCAGGGCAATGCGGGCGGCACTGGCCCGCATGAACGAAGCCATCAGGGCGGCGGGTGGCGACATCGTGGCCCATGGGATCGGCATCCATTCGGGAACCGTACTGGCAGGAGACGTGGGCAGTGAGCGGCGGAAGGTCTACGCCATGGTCGGCGACACCGTCAATACGGCATCGCGGCTTCAAGTCCTCAACAAAACCTGCGGCACGGATATTCTCATCAGCCGCAGCAGCGTTGATCGCCTCACCGGGGACCGGAGCTTTCTTGAAAGCCTTGGGACTTTTCCCATCAAAGGCAAAAGAGAAGCGGTGGAGGTTTTCACCATCATCTCTTGAGTGGCAAGGGCGTCGGCGTACCGGCGACGGCGGCCACCACAGCCTAAAAGCGCTTTTCCAATCGGCAAAATGCGATACAGCCTTCTATGCCGACGAAATGCTCAAAGGCATTGTCTGCGCAGGGGTCTCGGTTGCTTTTATGCCCCCGCCCCATTACCTTACCGATGACGATGAATGAATTGACTGCTTTTCTTAAGGAGCTGCCATGCTGGGACGGTTGAAACAGTTTTTTGACAAACGCGCCAACGACGGTTCCGGGTCACCGTCATCAAGATCAACTGACGACATTCTGGTGGCGGTCTGCGCGCTTTTTGTTGAGATGGCGCGTATCGATGACGCTTTCACCGTGGAGGAGATGGAGACCATCATCGAGATGCTCATCGATCAGTATGCCCTGCCCCGGGAGAATGCCCAGGACATCGTTGCGGCGGCGGGCAAGGCCCTCAAAGAGAGCGTCGACCTCTGGCAGTTTGCCCGGCAGATCAATGAGAATTACACTATTTCCGACAAGCTCGACCTCGTGGACATGTTGTGGCGTATGGTCTACCTGGATGGGCATATGGATGCCCACGAGCATTACCTCATGGGCAAGCTCAAGAACCTGCTGCGCCTTGACCAAGACCAACTGATCGCATCAAAATTGAAAATTAAGGCCGAATTGTCTGATAACAGCACTGGCGCATAGGCGTTGGCCGGCACAACAAATCGAATGCAAAGGAGATCAAGATGGCCGAGAAAACCTTAAAGAAAGTCTGTTCCTGCGTCAACTGTGGAAACGAGGCCGAAATGGTAGTCACTTGCACCTTGGAAGAGGTTGAATCTTCGCCGGCGCCCGGAACGAAAGTAAAAGGTCACGGTGTCTGTACCACGTGCGGCAATGAGGCCGACATGTGGATCGATGCGGATGAACTCTCCGGCGTTTGACGCGGCTGCGCGCCGCACACGCCCCTTCGGCAACCCCATTCCCCGAGGTTAGCCATGCACCCTCCATCCTTCATTGAAGGCTATGAGACGGAGTTCGGCGGTCATCTCATCGCGTTGTGTCCCGACGGCGATCGTATTTCGACCGGATGAGCTGGACAGGAAGGTCGGCGGCTGCAAAATACTCGCCGCAGCCCCTCTTTGCGGTATCTTTGCTTCGCTGCGACAAGCTATTGGGAATGGGCTCGCCGTCTGGTTCGAGCCATCCGTGAGAGATCACCGCGGCCATTTTACAAAAGAATTACAAGCCGGGCGCCGGCCCTTCAGCGCCTCGGGAATGGAACCGCCATGTTCGACTACCAGCAGTCCGGTCGTTATTTTGTGCAGTGGGCGCAGGGCTTCGACGAGATGGCCATCGATGAAATGACCGGTCTCGGCGCCGGCGATGTCACGCCGGCGTATCGGGGGGCGCACTTTTCAGCCGACCCGGCGACCCTGTACGGGCTGGTCTACCGGTCCCGCCTGGTGATGCGGGTGCTGGCGCCGCTGGCCGCTTTCGACTGTCGAAACCGAGATGACCTCTACCGCGGCGGGCGCGCCGTCGACTGGGGCGGGCTGTTTTGCGCAGGACATACCTTTGCCATTGTGGCCAATGTGTTCGGCAATACCAACCTCCGGCATTCGCAGTTTGCGGCCATGGTGCTGAAGGATGCCATCGCCGATGCATTCCGAAGCCGCATTGGGGCGCGGCCGTCAGTGGACCGTGCCGACCCCGATCTCTGGCTCAATTTGCACATCAATGGCCCCCGCGCCACCATCAGCCTGGATGTTTCTGGCGGATCCCTTCACCGCCGGGGGTATCGTCAGCAGACCGTGGCCGCCCCCATGCAGGAAACGCTGGCCGCAGCCATGGTGGCGCTTTCGCAATGGCAGGGGGATCGACCGCTGGTCGACCCCATGTGTGGTTCGGGAACCCTGCTCTGCGAAGCCCTCATGGCGTATTGCCGGATTCCTGCCGGCTATTTGCGGCAAGGATTCGGCTGCGGCCGTCTTCCAGATTTTGACGATGGCTTGTGGCGGCAGGTGAAGCAGAAGGCCGATGCCGCCATTCGCCCGCTGCCGGCGGGGCTCGTCGCGGGGTGGGATGTGGACCCGGCTGCCGTCAAGGCGTCGGCCGCCAATTGCCGGCTGCTCCCGGGTGGGGACAAGGTCGCGCTACATTGCGGCGACTGCCTGGAGCACAAAGGGTTCCCCGATCATGCAATCGTCACCAACCCGCCCTATGGTGTGCGGTTGGGCCGTAACGATGACCTGGCCCGGTTTTATAGGCAGTTGGGCGATTTCTTTAAACGGCGGTGCGCCGGTTCCCGTGCCGCGCTGTTTTTTGGCGACAAAACAATGCTCAAATGCATCGGTCTCAAGCCGTCATGGAAAAGAGCGCTGAAAAATGCGGCGATGGATGGGTGCGTGGCGGGATTTGATCTCTTCAAGGGTTATCGTCAACCGGAAAAAGGCCTGCGCCGCGGTGGAAAAAAGAAGCCCCCGCAGCGTCGGGCTTGACAATATTGGAAGGTTCCGGTTATTCGACGCGCTTTGTCGATCACCGAAAACGATGTCGTGATCCGCGAGCCACGGCATTAACACACACCGCTTCTCTTCGGCGTCGCAATGACACGGGCGCCGTAACCCACACCAAGGGGCGAAGCCAACAAAAAAAGGAGATATCCCATGGTCAAACTGGAAACCAGCATGGGGGACATTGTTTTGGAACTCAACGAGGAAAAGGCACCCAAGACGGCCGCCAATTTTTTGTCCTACGTCAACAACGGCCACTATGACGGCACGATTTTTCACCGGGTCATCGACGGTTTCATGGTCCAGGGCGGCGGCATGGATGCAGACATGAAGGAGAAGGCCACGGGCGCGCCCGTCGAGAACGAGGCGGACAACGGTCTCACCAATGACGCCTACACGGTGGCCATGGCCCGCACCATGGACCCCCACAGCGCCACGGCCCAGTTTTTCATCAACGTGAAAAACAACGCCTTTCTCAACCACACCGGGAAAAACCCGCAGGGATGGGGGTATGCCGTTTTCGGCAAGGTCGTCAAAGGCCACGGCGTCGTCAACAAGATGAAGGCCATCGCCACTAGCCGTACCGGCGTGCATGACGACGTGCCCAAGGATCCCATCGTCATCGAAAAGGCCACGGTCGTCGACACTGCCGAGTAGTTTCGACCATCTCCAATGATGCCCGCAGCAGCATTTCCGCGTCCGGGGGTCTCATCAGACGTCCTCCCCCAGGGCCCTGAGTTTTTTCACCACGGCCTCCCGGGCCGCCTCCAGATCGAACAGCGCCATCATGATGGGCGGCTTTACCGAGTGCGCCGGCATTCGGGCTTCGGTGTCTTTGATGTCGGCGTCGATTCTCGCCAGTTCTTTACGCAGGCTGTCAATGGTTTCCATGGCGTCCGTTCTCAATGGCGGGGTGAGCGGGTACGATGTCTTAATCGTTTCAACCCCATGAGCATCCTTGTGGCTTGATCTATTCCGGAACCGATAGCGGGCAGTTGACGCCGGCGCCAGTGGCGAGGGTGTTGTCTGTCGGCGCCGTCAAGCGTTCCTCGTGCCTGACATGCGCATCGACATGGGGGGCGATTCTACCCCGGACCATGTCGGCGGTGTCTTCCACCGAAAGATCCTTGAAGGCGTCGTAGGGGATTTCCTCCAAAACGGTGAGGCTGATCCGGTGCCGGCCGTGGAAGTTGAGGCTTTTTTTGGGCAGTGCCTTGTGCGTGCCGTTGATGGCCAGGGCAAGAATGGGGGTCTTCATTTTATGGGCGGTGGCGAAAGCGCCCGGCTTGAAACTTCTCAGCACGCCGGTCTTTGAACGCGTTCCCTCGGGAAAGAACCAGACGGAACATCCCTGACGAATGGCGTCTTCGCAGGCGGTGAGCATTTTCGATACGCTTTCTTTGTCGCCCCGTTTCAATGGAATGTATCGGTTCAGTCGCATGTTCCAGCCGATCAGGGGTACTCTGAACATCTCGATTTTCGAGACCCATTTGAAAGGGTAGAATAGATGAAACGCCACCAGGATGTCTAGGCCTGACTGGTGGTTGGAGACGATGACATAGGGACCCCTGCCGAGCTTTTCCCGACCGAGGACCCGGACGGACCAGGCTGGCGTGGTCCACAGATAAAAGCACGCCCAAAAGGACGTGAACCGGTGTAAAATGGCCAGGCGCCGGTCAAAGGGTCCCGTGACGACGCGAATAACCACTGCCACCAGGAAAAAGACCACGCTGGTTACGGCAATATTGGTTAGGATGAGGGCCGCGACGAGTCGGTTTTGCATGGAAGATTTTTAGGGCATCAACCGTTGCCTGTCAATTGGCAAAGGGGTCAAGTCTGCCCTTGACGCCTTACTGTTGTCCCTCGGGGGATCCTCTTTGATTCTTGTCCGGCTGAGGTAACGCCTGCATGGGGCGTGTTTCATCGCATCATGGCAGATGTTTTTGAAGGAATGATTCCATGGCGCGGATCAGAGATTCCGGGGGCGGTCCGGCGTCGGCGTTTGGATCGGTTCTTTGATGCCGATTGTGGAAGGCGATTTTGACCCCGGGCGCGCCGTGGACTTCAGGGTGCCCATAGATTTCGCTGCCGTCGCCCATCTCCCAAAAATGGGCCGGAAGCAGCGGCGGGGTAAAAGACCTTCGAGACCCGTCGATCTGAATCCAGAACTGGTAGACGCGTCGGGGCGAGAGGGGAACGCCCGCGCCGTCAAGGAGCTTGGCCGCCCAGGCGCCGGGGGTGACCACCAGGCGGTCTGCGGTGAAATCCCCGGCGGCGGTGTGGACCCGCACCCTTCGCGAGGGGTTCTCCACGGACCACGACTGCACCGGCGTCCCGGTGATGAGTGTGGCGCCGCGTGCCCGGGCTGCTTCGAGATGTTCACGAATGCAAATCTCCGGGTACAGCACCCCCGCCGTTGGTTCGAAGAGCGCGGCCTGGCCGGCGTGCATTGCCAACGCCGGGAACCGGCCCTTTATCTCATCGATATCCAACATCTCATGGGCGAGGTGGTGCTTTTCGGCGCTCCGCCTGGCGCCGGACACGGCGGGACCGTCCGGGCGGCCGATGGTCAGCCCACCGGTGGTGGTGAGGAGCCGTTTTCCGCTGATTGTCTCCAATTCACGCCAGAGGTGGTGGGCGCGCTTCACCAGGGGGACGTAGCCGCTGCCTTCCGCATAGGCAAAGCGAATGGTCCGGGTATGGCCGTGGCTTGAGCCGAGTGCATGGGGCGGGGCGAGGCGGTCCAGCCCAAGTACCGCCACCCGCTGCCTGGCCAGGTGAAAAACCGTGGCGCTGCCCATGGCCCCGAGGCCGGCAACGATGACATCCCAATGCCGTTTCATGGATAAGAAATTACCTTTTCAAACACTGTCGATCACATCGTGCATCACCGAAAGGTACGGGTGCCTGCAGTATGCACGGCGCGGCCAGCGGGTGCAACCATCATCGATCGCCATGATGCAACAGACGGCAAGCTCCGATCCGGGCGGATCGGAGCTGTGGCTGCCCGGTTCTCCCGAGCAGCTTCATCCAGGGGTGTTTCCCGATCAATGCGGGTAAAGGCCCAGCTCGTAAATTTCGTAAGTGGTTTCACCATCCAGGTATACACTGATCTTCTCGTCGATGTCCCTCCGCGCTTCGCTGTTCTTCCAGACGTTCCACTCCTTCATGGTTCGCCAGTTGGATGCCACCACCACGAGGTAGGGGTCTTTGGCATCCCACAGCGTCTCTGAAGAAATGTAGCCGTCCTGATTCATGGCGCCGTAACGGTGTTTCTTGATCATTTCGCTGATTTCGGTGAAGAATTTTTCCTTGAACCGCCTTTTGATAAGAACCTTGACTGCCATGATGCCCTCCTTTCGTGCCATGTTGGCCCAAACCCTCGGGCTAAAGCCGAACAGAGCAAGCTGTCGGCGACCAATGGTCAAAGATTATGGGGCGACGTGAACGCCGTTTTTAGCATACCGGGTGGCGATGGTGTCTCGGCGGGGCGCGAGGAGGGTTGGGCTCAAATCGATGAGGAGGTCAGATGGCGGTGGTTTAGGCGGTGTTGAATCGATCCATTGCGTCATAGCGCGGTCATGGTATCGCGTCCCACTGAACAAATTGTATCGTCGTTACGCGCGCTTGTCAATTTGGCATCGACGCCTGAAATATAACCTTGACATCCGGGTACGCGCCTCGGATGATGCTTTTTCGATGCCGAAAGGCATCAGCATCCTACGATGCGTTGTCTTTTGCCCGAACGCTTCGCTCACCTTACCAGGACGCCTCGCCATGCTGCGCGTATTTCAAAACGACATCCTGGACCCGGAGCAATTCGTCGTGACGCTGGAGCTGGTGCCGGGACGGGAGTCCACCGGCCGTGTTGTGGACACCGTGATGGGTGTTGCCACTGACGCCTTTTCCGACGGTCGGGTGTCCGCGGTGTCCATGACGGACAATCCCGGCGGCAATCCGTCTCTAAGCCCGGATGCCATCGGCCATCGAATATTTTCCATCGGCATGGACGTCATCGTGCATTTCACCTGCCGCGACATGAACCGGGCGGGGATGGAAAGCCGGGCCCTTCAGCTGGCCATGATGGGGATGAAGAATATTCTGGCGCTGACCGGAGACTACGCGGGGCAGGGTTTCGGCGGGCAGGGTGCCCCGGTGTTTGACCTTGATTCCGTGACGGTTCAGATTATGCTGGAACTCATCAGCGGGCGGATCAAGGCCGCCGGTGACCCCGACGGCTTTTTCACCGGTTGCGCCGTTTCCCCCTTCAAGCGCACCGAGGGGGAAACCTTTGCCCAGTACGCCAAGCTGAGCCGCAAGGTGGCGGCGGGCGCCAAGTTTGTCATCACGCAGCTTGGCTATGACGCCGGCAAATTCCATGAACTCATGGGCATTCAGGCCCGGATGGGCATCGACGTGCCGACCCTGGGGTCCGTTTACCTGCTCACCCCCGGTGCGGCGCGCATGATGAATCTGGGGCGCGTGCCGGGCGCGGTGGTTTCCGACAAACTCCTTCACACCGTTGAAAAGGAGTGGGCGGATAAAAAGGCGGGAAGGGACGCGGCCGTAGAACGAGCGGCACGGCTGGGCGCCGTTCTCCGGGGGCTGGGATATCGGGGGATCCACATCGGGGGCGTTCATAAACAGTTTGATACGGTTGGACGCATCCTGGATCGCATGGAAGTGATCAAGAACGACTGGCGGCACTTCATTCCCTTTTTCAACAACCCGCAGCCCGGTGGGTTTTACGCTTTTCGTGAACCGCCCCCGGCAGCGGTGACCACGACCCGGTTCGGAGAGTGTCGGCCAACACTTTCAGGGGCAGATCGTGCACTGTATGCCTTTCTGGCCGGATCGCACCGGATCTTCTTCAATTTTGATGCGCCCTTTGCACCGGTGTTTCGCGCCTTGTGTGCCCGATTGACCAATGGATTCTGGGGGCGGTTGTTTTTTCACTTGGCCGAGCACCCCGTCAAGCGATTGTTGCTGGGCTGCCGACAGTGCGGCGACTGCGCCATCCAGCACGTGGGGTTTCTCTGCCCTGAGTCCGGGTGCCCCAAACACACACGAAACGGCGCCTGCGGCGGGAGCAGAGACAGCATGTGCGAAGTGAACCCGGATCGGCCCTGTGTGTGGTTTCGGGCCCACAACCGGTGGGCGGCGGAAGGAAAAGCGAAGGAGATGTGCAATGGGTGTGTGCCGCCGCGCATGTGGGAGCTCGACCGCACCAGTTCGTGGATCAACTTTCATCTGCGCCGGGACCATCACAGCGCCGGCTCTGAAATTGCCCACTTCTGCCGGGAGACGACGTGCCGCCTCATCGCGTAAGAAAAGAAAAGGGCAGACGCACCCTTTCAGACCCCTTCAGGAGCAACGGCAATGGGAAAAACGGTTACCGCGGGCTGGATCACGCAGGCCATTGAGGCATTTATCGCCACGGCGCCCGAGAACACCATGGACACCGGTGATGGTGAGCCGGCGTGGGACTCGGCCCTGGTGGGTTTTGCTTCCGGCGCCGATCAGATTTGGCAGCAGTACAAGGAATATGTCGGCGCCTTTCATTGGACGCCCTGGGAGGTTTTCAACCAGCACCGGCCGGAGAGCAATGCCAGTGCGGACCAATTGACCGTCATTTCCTGGGTCCTCCCCCAGCGAGAGGCCGTGCGACAGGCCAACCGCCGATCACGCAAGTACCCCGCCGAAGCGTGGGCGCGGATCAGGGTTTACGGTGAAGCATTCAACGCCGCACTGCGGCAGCACGTGGTGACATGTTTGTCGCAGACCGGACACGCCGCGGTCGCCCCGATGCTGACACCCAACTGGACCATCGTCCAATCGAGGCGATTCTCTTATGCGTCTTCCTGGTCGGAACGCCATGCCGCCTATGCCGCCGGCCTGGGGACCTTCGGCCTCTGTGATGGACTCATCACGGCCAGGGGCAAAGCCATGCGAACCGGATCGGTGGTCGCCAAATTGGCCATCGCCCCCACCCCGCGACCTTATACCGATCACCACGCCTACTGCCTATATTATACCAACGGAAACTGCGGAAAATGCATTGACCGCTGTCCCGTTCGCGCCATCTCCGGCGCCGGGCACGACAAGGAGAAGTGCCGGCAGCATTTGGCCCGCTCAAGCGCATATGTGAAGCGAGCCTATCGGTTCGAGGGATACGGGTGCGGTCTATGCCAGGTGGGCGTTCCCTGCGAGGCGGGCATACCGGTCAAGGCCGCGAGGGAAGCGCTGGAACGCGGTGAATTGCCGCCACCCCCGCCGCCGCTGGCTTGACCCCGTTTTACCCCCCCTACAGGTGGTACATGGTCTTTTTCCGCCAGAGGGTCACGCGGGAAATGCCCAGGGCCTTGGCGGCCGCGGTCTGGTTGCCGTCGTGCTCGTCCAACGCGTCGGCAATGGCCCGACGTTCCTTGGCCAGCTTTCGTTCGCGACCGGATGGGAGCGGCCCTGCGGGGCCATGATCGACCGGCGATGATGCGGCTTCTGGAACGATGACGTTGAGCGGAAAGCAATCGGGGAAGATTTCGGACCCCGTACTCATGGCGAGGGCATGCTCGATGGCATTTTCCAGTTCACGGATGTTGCCGGGCCAGTGATAGCGGTGCAGCATTTGCTGACTGGCGAGATTGAGTTTCTTGGGATGTCTGGGGTCTTTTTTCTGGTGTTTGCGGATGAAATGATTGGCCAAGGTGAAGATATCTTGTGACCGATCCCTCAGGGGGGGGATCGTCAGGGGGATTACCGCCACCCGGTAGTAAAGGTCCAGGCGAAAGGCGCCTTGCCGCGCCACAGCCGGCAGGTCGTGGTTGGTGGCGCAGATGATGCGAACGTCTACCGGATAGGAGCGGTCCGATCCCACCGGCCGAACCTCCCGCTCCTGAAGTGCGCGCAACAGCTTGACTTGCATGGCCTTGTCCAGTTCACCAATTTCATCCAGAAACAGCGTGCCCTCCTGGGCTTCCCGGAAAAGCCCGGCCCGATCGGAAATGGCCCCGGTAAACGCGCCTTTCACGTGCCCGAACAATTCTGACTCTATGAGTGCCTCCGGCAGCGCGCCGCAATTGACGGAAACAAATGGGTTTTCCTTACGGTGGCTTTGGGCGTGAATCGCCCGGGCCGCCACCTCTTTGCCCACACCGGTCTCCCCCATGATCAAAACGCTCGAATCCACTTCCGCACACCGGAGAATCGTTTCGAAAACCAGTTGCATCCTTTTGCCGGAGCCGATCATCTCTGTCTGCAATGCGTTGCGCCGCAGTTGCCGCCGGAAGTGGAACAGCTCCCGCTCCCGTTCGGCCAAGCGGATGTTATCGGTGATGTCGGTGAGGGTTTCGGCGTGGGCAAACAAACGCCCCGTGTGGTCGTAGATCGGACGGATTTCTCCCACGAACTGGCGATTCTGGCCCGCCACCGTCAATTCCAGCTTGACCGGGCCTACGGTATCAAGGGGCAGCATGGGCGTTTCACGGCTTGTATGCAGGGCCGTGCTTTCGGCGTTGCCAAACATGAAGCACCCCCGATCATCGAAGATGGATACGCCGTCCCGGATGCCGAAAAGAATGCTTTGAAGCATTTTCTTTTCCTTCTCCAGGTCATCGCGGATCCGTTTTTGTTCGCTCACATCCACGAGCAGTACGTTGGCCGAGGCCGGCCGCCCCTCGGTGGTGTGATTGATGGACAGGTGAAAGAGCACCGGAATTTTTTCCATGTGTTGGCGACCGTACACATAGAGCTCAAATTGAAGGGACTCCGCTTCGCCGTTGATGAGACGCATGACGATCTTTTCTACCTTGATGCGCTCTTCTCCACTGATCAGCGTGAGCATGTTCTTGCCGATCATGTTGTCTCGCTTGGCACCGGTAAGTTTCAGAAAGGTCTCGTTGACATCCTGCAGGATGAAATCGAGATCTACCAGCCAGTAGCTGATTTTCAGGTAATCCAGGATGCGCTTCAGGTTGTCGTTTTCGGCCGGCGACAGAGGGTGTCGTTTCATGAAGACGCCTTGATGTTTTCCGAATTCGTTTCAACGATGTTGCAACATTGTTCACACTATTTGAAACAATTCGAGTTGTCAATAAATCCAGACCATCAGAATAATAATGTAAAATCAATAAGGTGAGCGCCCGCAGAACAACTGGCACCATTCTTGTTGCGTTTGCCCACTGCGCCGGCCTCTGTCGCCGACATCGCCTGTCAGATAGCCCTCCACCAACAGGAACCATGCACATCCCCCTTGCCGGAGATGCAGCAGGAGAGGATTCACCGGAATGACCGTGATCGAAACCCAGATCGATACCCGATCGGATGCTTATCGGGAAAACTACGACACGATGGCGGAGCTCGTGGGGGACTTGAATGCGGAATTGAAAAAGTCATTGGAAGCGCGTTCGGAAAAATCCCTGAATCGGCTCAAGGAAACGGGCAAACTGTCCGTGCCGAAGAAACTGGCCCTGCTTCTCGACCCGAACACCCCCTTTCTCGAGATCGGTCCCCTTGCCGCCAAGGGGATGTACGATGGCAAGATCCACAAGGCCGGCGTCATCATCGGCATCGGTGTCGTGGCCGGCAGAGAAGTACTGGTGTTTGCCAATGACCCCACCATCAAGGGCGGCGCCTCCTACCCCATGACCGTAAAAAAATCGCTTCGCGGCCAGACCATCGCCATGGAGAACCGACTGCCCATGGTCAATCTGTTGGATTCCGCCGGTGCGTTTCTGCCGATGCAATCCGAAATTTTCCCAGACGCCGACGATGGCGGCCGCGTTTTTTACAACCAGGCCCGCATGAGCAAGATGGGCATCCCCCAGATCACCGCGGTCATGGGGCTTTGTACCGCTGGCGGTGCCTATATACCGGCCATGAGCGATGAGGTGGTCCACGTGCGGGGCCACGGTGCGATATTCCTTGGCGGGCCACCGCTGGTCAAAGCGGCCACGGGGGAAGAAGTCTCGGCGGACGAGCTGGGTGGCGCGGAGTTGCACTGTGCGGAATCGGGCGTTTCGGACTATTACGCCGATGACGACGCCCACGCCATAGAGATTATGCGGCAGATCGTTTCGCACTTGCCGGAAACACCAAAGACGCGGCTGACGAACCGGGTCCCGGCACCGCCAATCTATGACTCCAAAGAGATTTACGGCATTGTGCCCAGGGACATTGCCGCCCCTTACGATATCCGGGAGGTCATCGCCCGCATTGTGGACGGCAGTGAATTCATCGAGTTCAAGGAAATGTACGGCGCGACCTTGGTCTGCGGGGTTGCCCACATCCATGGCTACCCGGTGGGCATCCTTGGCAACAACGGGATACTCTTCTCCGAAAGTGCCTTGAAGGGGACCCAGTTCATCCAGTTGTGCGACCGCCGTCAAATCCCCCTGGTTTTTTTGCAGAACATCACCGGCTTCATCATCGGTCGCGACTACGAGCGCGGCGGCATAACCAAGAACGGCCACAAGATGGTCAATGCCGTCTCCACGGCCACGGTGCCCAAATTCACGATCATGGTGGGCGCCTCCTTTGGCGCCGGCAACTACGCCATGTGCGGCCGTGCCTACAGCCCGCGGTTTCTCTGGACATGGCCCAACCACCAGATCGGTGTGATGGGCGGGCAGCAGGCGGCCGACGTCCTGATCACCCTGCAAAACGACCAGCGGGCCAGGGCAGGTCAGCCGCCCCTCACCGATGAAGAAGTGGCCTTTATCCGGGAGCCGGTCACCGAAGCGGCCCTGAAAGAGGGCAATGCGTATCACAGCACGGCCAATCTTTGGGATGACGGCATTATCGATCCGGCAAAGACCCGTGATGTTCTCGGGTTGAGCATTTCCGCCGCCCTTAATGCGCCTATTCGGGACGACCTCCCGGGTTATGGCATTTTCAGGATGTAACTCGGCTCCGTAAAAAGCCCGATATCTGCGTTACGCGCATCCCTCGTCATTGCGGCGTACCATGCGTACGCCGCAGTCCTCGGGATTCGCAAGCCTTGATATCGAACCTTTTACGGAACCGTCTGGGATGCAACGTTTTGCGCCGCCATCAATGTAAAGGAAATTGCATGTTTAAGAAAATACTGGTTGCCAATCGCGGTGAGATCGCCCTTCGCATAATGCGCACCTGCCGGGAGATGGGCATTGGCACCGTGGCCGTCCATTCTGACGCTGACGCGGCGGCACTGCACACACTCAGCGCCGACGAAGCGTTTCATATCGGCCCGGCCGAACCGGCCCAAAGCTATTTAAGTATGGCGCGTGTCATCGATGCCGCACGGCGTACCGGTGCCGAGGCCATACATCCGGGCTATGGTTTTTTGGCGGAAAATGCCGAATTCGCCAAGCAATGCGACACGGCGGGCATTGTCTTCATCGGACCACCGGCGCAGGTGATCCAAGACTTGGGAGACAAAATCAAGGCTCGGGAGATCATGCGGCATGGTGGGGTGCCGGTGATTCCCGGCATGAGCGCAGCGGCGAGCGAGCCTGCCGAGCTGGCGACCCACGCCGAAGCCATCGGCTATCCGGTCCTCATCAAGGCCTCGGCCGGCGGCGGTGGCAAGGGAATGCGTATCGTAGCAGCGCCGGCCGACCTCGCCAATGCCTGCGAAGCGGCCTCACGGGAAGCCGACGCCGCCTTCGGCAGCGGCGTTGTTTATCTGGAGAAGTATCTGGTTAAATCCCGGCATGTGGAGATTCAGATTCTTGCCGACGGCCATGGCAATGCCATTCACCTTTTCGAGCGGGAATGCTCCATCCAGCGGCGGTATCAGAAGATCATCGAAGAGACACCCAGCCCGGCGCTCACGCCGGACCTGCGCGACGCCATGGGACGCGCCGCGGTGGCGGCTGCGCGGGCATCGGGCTATGTGAATGCGGGCACCGTGGAATTCATTCTGGGCCCGGAAGGCGAATTTTACTTTCTCGAAGTCAACACGCGGCTTCAGGTGGAGCACCCCATCACGGAAATGATCACCGGCGTGGATCTGGTGCGCCATCAGATTGAAATTGCCGCGGGGAGCCCGTTGCGCATCGCCCAGGAAGACCTCTTTGCCCGTGGACATGCCATCGAGTGCCGCATTTACGCCGAGGACCCGGAGCAGCGATTTCTCCCATCACCGGGAAGGATCGTCTTTCTCCAGGAGCCGGCGGGACCCGGCATCCGGAACGACTGCGGCGTGTATGGCGGATGCGATGTCCCCGTGGAATACGACCCCATCCTCTCCAAACTGGTGGTTCATGCCGAAAACCGTGAACTGGCCATCCAGCGGATGATCCGCGCGTTGGAATCCTATGCCATTCTCGGGGTGAAAACACCCATCGGGTTTCTTATCGATGTCATTTCTTCGCAGCCCTTTAAAGACGGAGAGACCACCACCGATTTCATCGATGTGCATTTTGGAGACTGGTCGCCGGATCGCGGCGGTCTGGATCTGGCCGTCCTTGCCCATGCCGCCGATGCCATGGCGCCGAAGGGTTTCGGGCCCCAGGTCGCCGGGGTGGCTAAAAGGCTCCATGTCGGCCCCTGGCAGGCTCTGGGACACTGGCGGCATTGACATTGGACACACCCTCCGGGACCGGTACATATCGGGTCGCACGGGCTATTCTCGTTCAGGCGGGATCACCGCTGACCACGGGATACAAAATGACCCAAACAATGCCGGAAACCGCTCTCGGAAGTTGACGACTACCAAACAGGCTGCCTACACACGTGGAGACCCACACCGTGGAATACAAGCTCAAACACAATGAAGACATGATTGCGCTATCCGTCAAATCCGACGGCGAGGCCCGGTTCACGGCGGTTATCGGGGAAACGTCATTCGACGTGGCGTACCGTCGGATTTCCAATCACGAGATTCACCTGACCGTCGACGGTCGGCAAGTCGCGGCTTTCGTGGCCGATACGCCGGATGGCACGGCCGTGATGGTAAAGGGCCGTGCTTGGCTACTCCAGGAGGCTCCCGCGCGAGGCGCCCGCCCCGGGAAGGGGCTGAAGGGCGGCCCTTTGACGGTGAGCCCCCCCATGCCCGCGGTGGTCACCAAGATTCTGGTTGCCGAGGGCGAAACCGTAGAAAAAGGCCAGGGCGTGGTGGTGGTGTCCGCCATGAAAATGGATACGACGCTGGCGGCACCCTTTGACGGCGTGGTTGCCCGCATCAACGTGGCCGAGGGCGACAAAGTCACCCCCAAACAGGTGCTGGTGGATATCACGCCGGTGCCTGCCAATGAATCGGCTGAACCTTAGACCGGCTGTTGAAAAAAAATATTGCGCTTGGCTATATGGCATTCAATCGGAGAAAGGAGACCCGGATATGGCTGACAAGGATTTGCTCTACCGTGTCGAGGGCCACGTGGCCATGATCACCGTCAACCGCGAAGCCTCACGCAACGCCATCACTCCCGATGCGCTGGTGTTGTTTCATGAGGCGCTGGACCAGGCCCAGGCGGATGATGCCGTGCGTGTGGTCTGCCTCACCGGTGCCGGGGACAAGGCGTTTTGCTCCGGGGCCGATCTCGGCGGCGTATCAACGGACAATCTGGGCGTTTTCGAAACCTACGCCAGACTCATCAGCCGCTTGACCCGGTTCCCCAAACCCACGGTGGCCCGGATCAACGGGCATTGCATGGCCGGCGGCACGGGGCTCATGCTGGGCTGCGATATCGTCATCGCCAAAGACACGGCCAAATTCGGCACACCGGAAGTCAACGTCGGGCTGTTCCCCATGATGATCGGGGCGCTGATTTTCAGGAATGTGCCTCGTAAAAAGGCCATGGAAATGATCCTGCTGGGTGAGACGCTGACGGCTGACCAAGCCCTCGACATGGGCCTAGTCACCCGCGTGGCGCCGCCAACGGATTTCGATGCGGAAGTAGAACGGGTGTTGTCGGCGCTGGCGGAGAAAAGCCCCATCGGCATGCGACTGGGAAAGGCGGCGTTTGCCGGCGCGGAAGCCATGCCGCTGGAAGGCGCGGTGCACTTTCTTGCGGGAAAGCTTGCCGAGGTGGCCGCCACCGAAGACGCCAGGGAAGGCATCACCGCCTTTCTGGAAAGGCGGCGCCCCGCGTTCACGGGAAAGTAATCCCCACCGTTGAGCGGCTGCCATCGAAAAGAAACGATGTGAACGACATGGCCCGTGGAGATCGCGAAGAACGGCAGGAGATGAAAAGGCCGCCCCCACACAAGGACGCTAATAGAGGCAAACCCATGCCACACCCAACAGCCGGCGACCCCCTGATTGTCGCCAATTGCAGCGGATTTTTTGGTGACCGACTGACAGCGGCCAGAGAAATGGTTTGCGGCGGCCCCATCCATGTGCTCACCGGGGACTACCTGGCCGAACTGACCATGGCACTGCTCTTCAAAAAGAAACTCAAGGCCCCGGACGCAGGATACGTACCCACATTTCTCGGCCAGATGGAAGACATCATGGGCATGTGCCTGGAGAAGCAGATTCGGGTTGTGACCAATGCCGGTGGGTTGAACCCCGCCGGTATGGTCCAGGCCCTGACCACCCTGGCGGGAACGTTGGGACTGGCACCCAAGATCGCCTATATCGACGGAGACGATCTGATGCCGCGTTTGGCGGAGCTCCAGGCCGCAGGAGAGGCGTTCGCTCACCTGGACAAGGGCATCGAACTGGCCGCGTCACAGGCCATGCCCATCACCGCCAATGCCTACCTGGGCGGCTGGGGCATCGCTGACGCCCTGGAACGTGGTGCGGACATCGTTGTCTGCGGCAGGGTCGCCGACGCGGCGTTGGCGGCCGGCCCTGCGGCCTGGCATTTCGGCTGGAGTCGCACCGACTGGGATCGTCTGGCGGGCGCCTACGCCGCCGGTCATATCATCGAATGCGGCGCCCAGGCCTCAGGCGGCAATTATTCCTTCATCCACGAAGTGCCGTCTTTTCACAACGTGGGATTCCCCATCGCCGAGATTCACGCGGACGGCAGCTTCGTTATCACCAAGCACCCGGGCACCGGCGGCCGGGTCTCGGTGGGCACGGTGACGGCCCAACTTCTTTACGAAATCGACGCGCCGCGCTACCTGACGCCGGACGTGGTCGTGCGCTTCGACACCCTAGCACTGGAGCAAGAAGGCCCCGACCGGGTTCGGGTAGAGGGCACACGGGGAGCGCCGCCCCCGGAAACCGCCAAGGTCTGCATCAACACCCTGGGGGGGCATAAAAATGCCATGACGGTGATCCTCACGGGGCTCGATATCGAGAAAAAAGCCGAAATCGTCACCGAGACCCTGTTCGAGAGTCTGGGGGGGCGCGACCGGTTTCAGACCGTGGACGTGCAGCTCGTGCGATCCGACAAAGTCGATCCGCCGTCCAACGACGAAGCCTTTGCTTTCTTGCGCATCACGGTCATGGACCCCGACGCCAATAAGGCGGGAAAATCCTTTTCGGCCGCCGTTGTGGAGATGGCCCTGGCCAGCATCCCCGGCTTTACGCTGACCGCCCCGCCGACGGCAGGCTCCCCGGCCGTGGTTCATTGGCCCGCGCTGGTATCCGCCCGGCACGTTTCTCAGCAGGTGCATGTAAACGGCGACACCGTTTCCGTGGAAGCCACACCGGCGGGTCACGGATCGTCGTCAGTGGCGCCGACCGTGCGGCAGCTCCCCCCCGTTCCCGGGGGCCGCATGGTGCAAGTGCCCCTGGGCCATGCCTTTGCCACCCGCGCGGGCGACAAAGGGGGAAATGCCAACCTGGGTATCTGGGCGCAGACACCCGAGGCGTATGCGTTTCTGGCAACATTTCTGACCACGGAAAAGCTACGGGCGCTACTGCGGGACTGCACCCCCTTCGCCATCGACCGGTATGAACTGCCCAATTTGCTGGCGCTGAATTTCACTATTCGAGGCCTTTTGGGCGAGGGCGTGGCCGCCTCGGTGCGAAGCGACCCCCAGGCCAAAACCCTTGGGGAGTACTTGCGGGCAAAAATCATCGACATGCCGGCGTCGATCCTCGTCATAAAATAATATCGAAGCGCAAACGCATTTTGCGTGGTCTTCGGGCACTTGGCGTATAATCGGGCGGTTAGGCATGAAAGGGATCGACAATGAAAGCGATCTGCAGCGATCTGGCCTGGGAGCAGCATTCCCTGGATGACCTGGTGAGCGGACTGGACGGGTCCGGGTGGGCGGCCGTCACCCGGTGCGCCGGGTGGACCGTCAAAGATGAGATCTGCCATCTGGCATATTTCGATGCCACCGCTCGGCTGGCGGCCACCGACGCCGATGCGTTCACCCGTCACCTCATCGAGGACTTCGGTAAGATCAAAAGCATGGACGAGGTTGCCGAGATCACCCTGTCTCGGGGGCGCGCCATGGCCGTCGACGACCTGCTGGCGTGGTGGCGGGAGGAGCGCCGACGGCTCTTGGCGGCGTTGACGGCACTGCGCCCCAAAGACCGTCTCGCCTGGTATGGTCCGCCCATGAGCGCTTTGTCGTTTGCCACGGCGCGACTCATGGAAACCTGGGCCCACGGGCAGGATGTCTACGATGTCCTGGGGCGTCGGCGGTCGGCGAGCCCGGGCCTCAGGCACATCGCGCATTTGGGTGTTTCCACCTTTGGCTGGAGTTTTTCCGTTCGCGGCCTGGAAGTCCCCGATACGCCGGTGCGTGTCGAATTGACGTCGCCTGCCGGCGAGCCATGGGTCTGGGGAGATGCGGCCTCCGTGGAGGCCATCGCCGGGGTGGCCGAAGACTTCTGCCTGGTGGTGACCCAGCGACGGCATGTGGACGACACCGACCTGGTCCTTACCGGCGATACGGCGCGCCAATGGATGCTGGTGGCGCAGGCCTTTGCGGGGCCGCCGGATAACGGGCCGCCCGCGGGAACTTTCGCATAGACCGCCTCAGGACGGATTAAGGAGACGCAGCATGACCAAGAATTTATATTTCACCAAGGAACATGAACAGGTGCGCAAAGCGGTCCGGGATTTCGTGAACAAGCGTATCAACCCGTTTGTCGACGAATGGGAGGAAAACGGTATCGCCCCCCTGCACGATCTCTTCAAAGAGATGGGGGAACTCGGGTTTCTGGGCATTCGCTACGATCCGAAATACGGCGGAGAGGGCCTCGACTTCTGGTATGAAACGGTGATGCTGGAAGAAATCTCCCATATCCACTGCGGTGGCATCCCCATGGCCATCGCGGTTCAGACCAATATGGCCACCCCGGCCATCGCCGAATTCGGCAGCGAGCACCTGAAGGAAACCTATCTGAAGGCGGCCATACGAGGCGAGATGGTGGGGGCCATCGCCGTCACCGAGCCGGACGCCGGCTCCGATGTGGCGGCCCTGAAATCATTTGCCAAAAAAGAGGGCGATGTCTACGTACTGAACGGATCTAAAACCTATATCACCAACGGCACGCAGGCGGATTTCCTCATGCTGCTGGCCCGGACCAGTGACGCGCCGGGTTACCACTGCTTCAGCTTGTTCGTCGTTCCCACCGACTTGCCGGGGTTCAAAGTCAGCAAAAAACTGGACAAGCTCGGTATGCGCAGCAGCGACACGGCAGAGCTTTACTTTGACAACGTGCGCATCCCCGCCGAGAATCTCATCGGCCAAGAGGGCGAGGGATTCATCTACCAGATGCAGCAGTTCCAGCACGAACGCTTTGCCGCGCTGCCCATGAGCTACATCGGCGCGGAAGACATCATCCGGGATACCGTCGCTTATTTGAAGGGGCGGGTGGTTTTCGGAAAGCCGCTGATCAAAAAGCAGGTTTTGCGTCACCGCCTGGTGAACTGGCTCAGCGAGATCGAATGCCTTCGCCAGTTGACCTACCACATCGTGCGCATGAAAACCGCCGGCATGGATGCCACACGGGAGATTTCCATGGGCAAACTCATGGGCGGCCGGGTGTTGAACGCCGTTGCCGACGGATGCCTGCAGATGTTCGGCGGCATGGGGTTTATGAACGACATGCGGATATCCCGGGCCTTTCGGGATGCGCGGCTCATTTCCATCGGCGGCGGCGCGAGCGAAGTCATGAGCGACGTGTTGGCCAAGCTGGAAGGCTTTTAAGCCAGGGGCCGGGAAACGACGCCTCGGTGCCTGCGGTGGTGGTTTCACGTAGGAGAGAAAATGATGGCAACAAGCGGGAAGACGGCCGCGGGCCTCGACTACTTCACCAAGGAGCAGGAGCGGTTGCGTCAAACGGTTCTCGAAGTGGTAAAAAAAGAGGTGCTGCCCCACATCGACGACTGGGAAGAGGCCGGTGAATTCCCGCGATCCATTTACGCCCTGTTCGGGGATTTGGGATTTCTGGGGGTGGGCTTCCCCGAAGCGCTGGGGGGCTCCGGCGGCGATGTGTTCGATATCATCGCGGTCAGCGAAGCGTTGATGCGTGCCGGATCGGGCGGATTTGCCGCCGGTATCGGCTCCTTAAACATTGCCCTGCCGCCCATCGTCCAAAAAGGGACTGAGGCGCAAAAGGAGCGGTTCGTGAAGCCGGTGCTGGCGGGACGGCGCATCGCCGCATTGGGCGTCACCGAGCCAGGCGGAGGTTCCGATGTGGCCAACCTCCAGACCACGGCCGTACGCGACGGGGGGTGTTACATCGTCAACGGCAGCAAGACCTTTATCACCAGCGGCGTCCGGGCCGACCAGTTGACCTGTGCGGTGCGCACCGGGGGGGACGGGGCTCACGGCATCAGTTTCTTGATCATCGAGAAAGACGCACCCGGCTATTCGGTGGGTAAACCTTTGAAAAAGACCGGCTGGTGGGCTTCGGATACCGCCGAAATCTTTTTTGACAACTGTCGGGTGCCGGTTGAAAATCTCATCGGTGAAGAAAACCAGGGATTTTACACCATCATGGAGAACTTCCAGATGGAGCGCCTCCAGTTGTGCATCATGGCCAACATGACCGCACAACTCGCCCTGGAAGCAGCCCTCGAATACACCCAGTCGCGCACCGCCTTCGGCAAGCCGTTGCAGGGCTTCCAGGTCACCCGCCACAAGCTGGCCGATATGGCCACCCTGGCGACGGTGAGCCGGGAGTTCACCTATCGGGTGGCCGCAAAGATCAACGCCGGCATCGACCAGGTAAGAGAGATCTCAATGGCCAAAAACTTCGCCTGCAGCGTCGGCGACCGGGTCACCTACGATGCAGTGCAGTTTTTCGGCGGTTACGGATATATGCGCGGCACTCTGGTGGAGCGGCTCTACCGTGACAACCGCATCCTCTCCATCGGCGGCGGCACCACTGAGATAATGAAAGAAATCATTTCGAAACTGCTGTAGCGGTTTTCATTGTCCATCAACATTGAGCAGTAAATTCGACCGATTGCTCCTTTTTGCCAACCAAACACGATCACCCGAAAGGCCCCCATGCCCGAGGCACTGTTTCCCGACCTGTTTCGCATCCGGATCCCGCTGCCCGAGAGCCCGCTCAAGTATCTCAATGCCTATGTCATCAAGTCCGATGACAAAAATCTGCTGGTGGATACGGGGCTCAACCGCCAAGAGTGCTTCGATGCCATGACCGCCGGCCTCACGGACCTGAATGTCGATCTGACGCGCACCGATTTTTTTATCACCCATTTGCATGCGGATCATTTCGGGCTGGTCAACCGGCTGGCGACCCCCTCTTCAAAAATCTATTTCAACCGCCCGGACAGCGAACTTATCGAATCCTGGGAAGGGTTCGACCCCATGATCGCCTACGGCGGCCAAAACGGGTTCCCGGAAGACGAACTGCGTGCGGCGCTCCACAATCACCCGGGATACAAGCATGGCTCGGAGTGGATGCCGGCGCTGAGCATCATCAATGACGGATATGTCTTCGATATCGGAGGCTACCGGTTTGAATGCGTCCTGACGCCCGGTCACACTGCCGGGCACATGTGCCTCTACGAACCCACCCACAAAATTTTGATCGCCGGCGATCACCTGCTCATCGACATTACCCCGAACATCCAGTGCTGGTCCGATGACGACAACCCTTTGAAAAGCTATCTGGCCAGCCTGGACAAGGTGCGCGCGCTGGACGTGGAACACGTGCTGCCGGGGCATCGCCGACTTTTCACCGACCACCGCCGCCGCATCGATGAATTGAAACGCCACCATGCCGTCAGGGCGGAAGAAGCCCTCAAGATCCTGGGCGATGGTCCCATGAGCGCCTATGCGGTGGCTTCGAAGATGCGGTGGGACATCCGCTGCGATACCTGGGAGGCCTTTCCCGTGGCCCAGCGCTGGTTTGCCACCGGCGAGGCCATTTCCCATTTACGCTATCTTGAGGACGAAGGGCGCCTTGTCCGCCAACGTATCGGCAATGCTACTATCTACAGCCTTTCCTGATTTTCAGTGACCGGTTGTTTTTTTCACAGACTAGATCGGTGTTTCCAATCTCGAATCCGTGACTGTGTTGCCTACCGTACAGAAATGCATTTACGTTAGGAGGCAACCATATGATCAACGCATACGCAGTTTTTGAATCCCGTGGGAAGCGGTGACAACGTTCACCTCCAGTGAGGACAAAAAAAGGCCGCCCTGAACAAGGATGGCGTCTCATCCGTGCGGTGAGCAGGGCAGATGTTTCTCACCCATGACAACCGGATCGTAAAGATCAGGAAAATAATACGGAAGCACCGGCAGGAGCAGCCCGATGGTGAGCGGCGCCCGGTGATTGTCTGATTGAAGCAGCCCTTCGCTCAGCAGCGCACTGACCGTTCGCCGGGCGGTGCGCTCGCTCATGTTCAGAATGCCCACGGCCTTTCCGCGGGCGATGGCGCCGCGCACAAAGACCGCTTTGAGGAGCGCGGCCAGAAACAGGCCCGAAAAGAGACGCGCCACCCGGCCGTTGCCGTCTCTGAACGGGTGGAGCCAGGTGAGCCGGTGGTGGCTTGCCGCCATGGCCATCAGCCGCTCGTCACCGTGAAAACGCCCGGGGCTGTAGATTTGTGCAAAGGCGTTCATCAGCGCCGACTGGATCTCCGGAATGGTGGTTTTGTGTCCCTCGATCAGGTTGCTGTAATAGCTGTTGACAAGCCGCAGGCGATCACCGATGGCGCGAGCGGTTTCCGGCGCCACCCGGCCCTCCAGCCGGAATGACGCACAAACGATCTCCTGGGCCATGTCCTTGATAAGTCCGCTGTCGTCTGTTCCGGGCAACACCGGTGTCAGCGTCAGCTCGATATTTTTGGCCGGTTCTTTGGCCGGTTATTCACACCCATTTTTTGACTGTTTATCGAGTTTGCAACTGCGGGTGTTTCCTGCCAAACAGCTTTTCACGGCAGGTAAGAATGCGCAGTGAAAAGTGATCTCGCGGCACCCTGGACAAGAGGTGGTAGCCACTGTACCTTGCATCCTGTGCGAACCGTTGTCAGCTCCACGGATAATCATTTCGTCATTGAGTGGAAGTTGCCCAAAACGCATTGGCGGTTTAAAAGACGGATAGCGTCGTCCATCGCCCACGCGACGTTACTGGGAAACCCAAACATGAAAAGCAGCGATCCTCCCAATCCCCGTGAAATCGACCCGAAGGCTTTCGAGCCGGTAGTGATCACCAATGAGAAGGAACATGTCATCCTTCACGGCGGCGATCAGGGTCGCCCAAAACTGCTGCGCCAAGCCTACAGTGAAACTGCCGGATCACGGGTGATCGACGATGAGTCGCTAAAAATGATTCAGGTGCTTCGGCTCCATGAGGCAGTGGATCATACAGCGAGCGCCACCGGTTCGGCGGTTCTTTTGAGATCGCTCATCCAGCCCAGCACCGATCTCCACCATATCCAATCCAAGCAGGAATCCCTGAGAGAAATTGCCGCCAATGATTCGCTGCAACAGGGGCTGCGGGAGTGCGTCCACGCGTTCTGCAAGCGGGAGGACGCCCTATACAAATTTTTCAACAAGGGCCTCTATGCCCTGTTTCCCTATCCCGATTTCAAGCGGGCAAGAAAAGCGTCAACCCAACTCGGCACCATGATGCGGCATGTCCCCCCGGCCGCGTCACCCTATCTGCAATCCCTGATGGCAGGGCTTGAGGCGTACCGGGACACGCCCATCGATCGGATGATGACCGGCGCGGTTTACAAAACCCTCGGCGGGTTGAAATCGGGGCGCGAGGTGGGATTTTTTACCCCTAAGATCAAGTTTATCCCCCGCCGGTTCACGAAGTGGCTGCTCGCAGGGCCCGCGGTGGCACTGGCACCCCTGGCCCTTTCCAAGCTGGGTTTCGCTGACGCCGTCTCGCCGATGCTGACCACGATCGGGCTCGCGTGGACAGGGGTGTATGCGTTTTATGCCGGACTGATGAAACCGCTTAGAGACACCGACCACTTCATTGACCCTTTCAGGGAGCAATGCATTCACGACCCTGCATTCAGCCGCGCCGTCGACGCCGTCGGGATGATCGATGAACTGTTGTCCTGCCACGACTTCGCCAAGGAGATGCCCCACGCCACCACCCTGCCCGCGATCGCGGATGAACCCCACCACGCCTTCGAGGCGACGGGCCTGAGGAATCCGGTCATCGCCAAGGCTAACCCGGATTTCGTGCCGAACGATGTAAAGATGAACGGCGCGCGGCTCACCTTCATCAGCGGGCCCAACAGCGGCGGGAAGACGACCATCTGCAAGAGCATTGTTCACAATCAACTGCTGGCGCAGATGGGGTGCTACGTGGTTGCTGAAAAGGCCGCCATCAATATCGCCGACATGGTCAGCTACCAGGCCCCGAAATTCGATGGACTGGAGGATGAGGAAGGTCGTTTCGGTACTGAACTCAGCCGCACGCGGGACATCTTCTACGCTACCGGCCCGAAGAGCCTGGTGATTCTCGATGAACTGGCGGAAGGCACGACGGTTGAAGAGCGGCTTCAGGAGTCCTTTGGAATCATGAGCGATTTCCATGTGATCGGCAACAATACGGTCCTCGTCACGCACAACCATTCCCTGGTGGACGGATTCATGGCTGAGAACAAGGGGCAGTGCCTGATGGTTGCCTTCGACGAAGACGCGCCCACCTACAAAATCGTGCCCGGTATTTCACGGGTGTCCCACGCGGCCAAAATCGCTGAGAAAATCAAGTTTTCCCCAGCGGACAGACGTCGACACCTGAAAGAAAAGGGGTATCTGTAACCGATTCTGCTGCCCCATCGTTCTTTTTGGTAATTTTTACCGTTTCATCAAATTTAATGGGGTCACTTTCATGGACAAACCATTCATACTCCTTGCAATAACATTGCTTCTATTCAGTTTTGGCTGCCAAACACTGCCACCCATCGAAACGGTGGACCATGTGGATCTGAACCGTTTTATGGGGGACTGGTATGTGATTGCCGTCATCCCCACCGTATTTGAAAAAGAGGTTTACAACGGGATTGAATCGTATCGGTTGGCAGAAGACGGTACCGTGGAGACCACGTTCACCTTCAACAAAGGCGGGTTCGACGGTCCCGTCAAGGTGTACCGGCCACGGGGGTTTGTGCGCGACCCGGATTCCAATGCGGTGTGGGGCATGCAGTTTGTGTGGCCGTTCAAAGCAGAGTATCGCATCGTCTATCTGGATGATGATTACGCCACCACGGTTATCGGCCGTACCAAGCGCGACTACGTCTGGATCATGGCGCGTGCCCCCGAGATCCCCCAAGCCGATTACGAGCGCATCCTGTCGTTTATCGGGGAACAGGGGTACGACCTGTCAAAGGTTCAAAAAATCCCCCATCAGTGATGTGGCCCGGCGACGATCGCACCATAAACGACGAAAGGCGGGAGTCCGGCGGCGATGCCCTGCGAGCAGCAGCGGTTTAGATAAAGGCCTTCGCGTCAGTGGGGGGATGAGTTTCGGATAAGGGCGCTATCGGCGCTTTTCGTGGTAACTGGATGCAGAACCGGGATCCTTGACCGAGATTGGACGCCACGGTGATGTCGCCCCCATGCTGGCGAATGATTGTGTCTGCGATGAACAACCCGAGGCCGGTCCCCTGTATGCCTTTGGTGGAGTAAAACACCGTGAAGAGTTTTTTCAGTTGCTCCGGCGTCATTCCCGTGCCGTTATCTTCCACGGAAAACCCGACGGCGTCCGATGTCCCTTGCGCCATCAGCAGGACCCGGTGTTCGCGTTCCGGCTGTTTATGCGCCACGCAGGCGTCCAGTGCGTTCTCGAGCACATTGACCAATGCCGCCTTCAAGAGCCCCGCGTTCGCTTCGAAAGCCCCGTCACAGTCGCCGGTGTCCGTGATCAGCGTGACGCCCCGTCTTTCAAACCGGGGCCGGACGGCCTCATTCAGATCGAGGACAAAAGCGGCAATGTCAACGAGTGACTGCTGGAGTTTTCTTTCTTTGGCGTAGAAGAGAATGTCCAGCGTAATCTTCCGTATCCTTTCGGACATGTGCGCAACCAGTTCCATGCCCTCACGAATCTGATCCGCGTCACCGGCGCTAATAGCCCGGTCAAGGGTATAGACACCGGCATCCAGGCCGGCCAGCACGCCCTTAATGCTGTGGGATATGGAGGCGATCATCAGCCCCAAAAACGTCAGGTTGTTTTGAAGATTCCGGATCTGCGTAATGTCCATGAAGATCAGCATGACCTGGAGCAGTTTGCCGGCAGCAGAAGCCATGGGCGATGTCCAGACCATCATTTCATAACGACGCCAGCTCTCCGGGATCAGGGTCATTTCGCCGTGATGGGGCATGCCGTCGGTGTAGGTTTCCATCAGGGGGGTCTCGGACAGGTGCTTGCCTTCAATTGAAAAATACTCGAGGAAGGCGACGCCGGTTTGGTCGCCGAATTCGTCGGAGAAGTGGCGATTGGTTGCCGTGAACCGCATATCGCGATCCAAAACGGCCACGTGGCATGGAACGGCGTCAAAAAGCTGCTGGTACCGCTGCTGGGTGGTGCCGAGGTCTTTGCGCAGTTGGTGGATGTCGCGGGTGCCGGCGGTCAAAACGGTTTTTGACTCTGCGGGCAATGCCTCGTTTTTCAATGATGGATCGGCGTTTTAACTGAATGCGCTCCGAGGCAATGCGCAAAAGGAGTTCCAATTCCCGGCGGTCGGGCGGCTGCTGGCCGGCACCGCAGATGGTCCTGCCCAGATCGGCTTCTCTGTGGTGGATGTTTTCTGGCGACGTCAGGACGATGCACTCGAGTGCCGGACGGATTTTCTTCAGGGCCTGCAAGTGCTCAACCAATTGCAGTTCGGTGTCATTGTCTGAAATGATGGCGATATCGGCGGTGATGATTGCTTTGGGCTGCAGCGCATCGGTGATGTCAGGGAACATTTGGGAGCGAAAGCCCAGTGATTCAACGATTTCCGCCGCCGCATCGACTGACGATGCGGGCGATCCCATCAAAAGAACCAACAATGCCATGGACGTGCCGCTTCCTTTGGTGATGTGGCGATGGCCGTTGACCGGATGGCCGGGTTCAACGGGAAACGAGATCGAAGGGCAAGAAAGGGCATTCCCCGAAGCGGAAATGCCCTTTCTTGAATGGCTAGGTGGCTACCAGTTTTCGCACAGCAATTCGAAATAGCCCTGGGGTTTGACGCAGGCCGGGCATTTTTCCGGGGCGGTGTCCCCCATGTGCAGGTATCCGCAGTTGCGGCAGCGCCACACCATCTCTTGATTTCTGGCGAATGCACGGTCAGCCAGGAGATTGGCGGCCAGTTCCCGGTAGCGCTTTTCGTGCTGCTTTTCGGACACGCTGATGGCGTTCCAGGTGTCAGCTGCCCGTGCGAATCCTTCATCTTCGGCTATTTTGGCAAACCCGGGGTAGAGTTCGGTGTGCTCGAACCGTTCACCGTCGGCCGCCGCCAGCAGGTTGGCGTGGGTGTCGCCGATCACCCCAGAGGGGTAGCTGGCCGTGATTTCAAGCTCCCCTCCATTGAAGAACTTGAAGAACCTCAGGGCGTGCTCGCATTCCTGGTTGGCGGTCTCCTCGAAAATGTCGGCAATTTGGACAAGCCCTTCTTCCGAGGCACGACGGGCGAAGTAGGTGTAGCGGTTTCTGGCCTGAGACTCTCCGGCGAAGGCGGCCAGCAGGTTTTTGGCCGTCCGGCTTTCCCTGAATGTTCCCACGGTTGCCCCCTTAATCTTCGATTTCAATGGCATCGGCGCCGCATTCTGCAGCCGCCTGCCGCACGATGGCCTCCAAATGCGCGGGGATGACGTCGACCTGGACTACGGAGAGCAGCTGGTCTTCGTCGTATTGGAACACTTCGGGGCACAGCTTGTTGCAGTTGCGATCTCCCATGCACTGACTGGTGACGGTTGCTTTCATTAACGCCTCCTTTGATAAGGTGAGTGGTGTAGTTGTTATGCTTGTGGCGGGCGAAAAAACCACCACCGCAGCGAACCTCCTGAGATGTTTTTTAAAAGTTCCCTGAGAGCGGTCGGCCAAAGCCTAATGATGTTGGGGGCGTTGTGTCAATCCCAAATAATACCCTATGGTTCTGATATTGAATGGCCTATGGCGTGAACCGGGCGAGAATACCCATTTGGGCAAGTGCAGGGCAAAATTTCCCTTTCACGCATCTTTGAAAAAGTGTATTGCGTCAGCGATTGTGTGGCAGACAATCTATCACGATGTCGCGCCGGCCCTGCATATTCAGAGGGCTGCCTGAAAAGCAAAACCGGCATTGCGCAACTGCGGCGCAATGTCGGTTTTGGTGAATTTTCAAGCTACTGCAGAACCGCTGCCGCCAACGCCGCTGGCTACTCGTCATTCACACTGGCATATCGTCCCGTTACATCCGCGTCGACGCACGCCTCCGTGTCAGCAGCGGAAACATGCCCGTCAGTGCCGGCCACATCGGTGGGGCAGAAGTATTCCTTGCCGTCATCATCCTTGGTAGGGATATAGGTTGCATTCTCAATGGTAATCATAATGCGCTCCTTAGCTTGTTTTTAATAGGGTGTCAGTCGCCGAGCGCCCGGGACAGCGCCAAGGCGCATTCCGCCTGCTTGTCCTCCGGGCCGTCAAGGTCGATCCGGTAGTTATCAAGATCAATGTCGACGACGCGGCAGCCGTGTTCTTCGACGATTTGCATGATGAAGTTGAGCTGCGCCGTACTGCCAATGTCCATGATTACTGCCCTTTCATTAGGTTGTCCCTGGGGCCGCCACGAATGGGCGGCCCAGGGCATACGGTTCCCGTCACCGATTCAAATCCGATTCCAATGCCGCTTCTACCCGGAGGTGCTGTGATCGCCACACATTGTTTTCATTGGCGAATTCGGCGATGTTGCGATCCGTGAGGTGCGCCACCATCTGCATGTCTTCGACCGCCTGATCCTCGTGACCTCTTTTTGTCAGCAGCGTCGCACGGCTAAAATAGGCCGCGCCGTATTCAGGATCGAGTTCAATCGCCCTGTCAAAGTCCGATTCCGCGGCGTTGTCATCGCCGTGCTGTTCATGGGCCAGGCCCCGCAAGTGGAACGCTTTGGCGTTGCCGCCGTCGATTTCCAGGGCTCGGTTGAAGTCGGCAATGGCCTCGGCGGCATGATTCGAACGCATGTGCGCCGCACCGCGGCTCACCAGTGCCAGGATAAACGTTTCATCCTCGGCAAGGGCCTCCCCAAGAAGGCGAATGGCATCGTCGTAGGCTTCTGCCACAAAGAATCCCATGGCTTCCGTGTAGATGTCTTTGGCTTTGGTATTGTTTGTCATGGTTGACTCCTTTACTCACTCAGGGATGGACGATTTGCGTCGTCCGCTGTTTTTTTTGGCGTTGGTTATGAACCCTGTTCACGCTTTCTTTGCTGAAGAACGTTTGCGATATCACTCTAATGAAACTTCATATTTTCTATGGCCTGATCGATGGGATCCGCTGCGCTCCTCCCATCCTACGCCCTGAAAGTTTCTTACTTGATCAAACCGGATGCCGGAAGGCGGCGGCGCTATCGTCACCTATCGTCCCCCGAGGCCTCGTCTTTCACCTTGGCGAGGTGCGCTACCGACATTCCTTCGAGAAGACGCTGCTGGCAGTCATCTGACGCGCGGTTGATATCCATCGCTCCGCCGCCGGCCATCAGCATATCCACAACGGTTCTGAACGGTCGCTGGCCGTGGGGCATGCGTATCAGGTCGCCAACGGCATCCGCCACCGCCTGGGGGTTCGGTGCATCCTCAGCTGACATGCGCGCAGCGTAATCTTTCCACATCATGTCGGGCAGGCCCGCCAGCGCTCCGTACGCGGTCAGTCGATCCGGGTCCGCGCCGGTATCCATATTCTTGCGAAATGCGGTGGGAAACCCGCCCGGCTCCACGATGACGACTTCCACGCCGGTGTTGGACAATTCGTACCGCCAGCTTTCGCTGAGCCCCTCCAGGGCGAATTTGCTGGCGGTGTAGGCCCCAGAGAAAGGGATCACGATGCGGCCCATGATGCTGGACACGTTGATCACCAGTCCTTTTCCCGCCGCATGCATTGCCGGCAGTACTGCACGCATCACCCTGTGAACCCCGAATAGGTTGACCTCGAATAATCGTCTCATTTGGCTGGTGGTAACCGATTCCAAAAATCCGCCCAGCCCCACGCCGGCATTGTTCACCACCACGTCGATGCGATCCACCCAGGCCAGCGCCACATCCACTGCCGCACTCACCGAATCATCCTGGCTGACATCCATGGCGGTGAGATGCAGGGAGCCCGGTGCGGTATCGGCATAATGCTTCAACAGTGCTGCACTCTCAGCATTGCCGCGGTTGGGATCCCGCATGGCGGCGATCACCGTATAGCCTTGGTTCAGAAGCGTCTTTGTCGAGAGAAACCCGAATCCGCTGCTGGTGCCGGTAACCATTACTACTGTTTCATTGCTCATTGGCGTCGTCGCTTCCAATTTGATTGACATTGTCGGTTTAGATCCAATTAACCTATGGAAAAGTAAGTGCCCCGGCCAAAAGTTCAATAAGGGCCGCAGGGGGGAATAAGGAGGGGGGAAAACCCCCATTTGATCTCAACTACTGTCTTGTTGGGTTCGCCAATTTCATTGCCCGCTGGCAGTGTGGTGCCCATCGGGCTATTGGGGCGGACACGCTTGAGGAAAGGAACGAACGATGACCCAAATTCAGAGCGTATCGGATAAACTCGATTTTGAAACCCATCACATGCTGCTTCGTGACCCTGGGATGCCGTTTGCCGACGTCAGCGCCCAGGTTAAGGCCAGGGCGCGGGAGATCAACAAGGACGCCATGATGCTGTCCTGGTACAACGATCACCTCGGCGAAGGCTACCCCAACTATGAGTGCACTCATGAGAAACCCTTCTGGGAGCTGTTTGCCGAGTCCAGGGGATACAATCTCAAAATCGTGGTCAATGAGGGGGAGTATGTATTTTTTTACCTGAAGCTGTAATGGGGACAGCTGCCGGGATGGGTTCGGTGGAGAGGCTTTCCGGCACGTCTTCCGGAAGGTCGGCGCTCATGCGGTGGGGGTGTTTGCCGGTGACCGTCCGATAAAAGTGCCGAATTTCAGGCATGTCTCGATGGATGTCGCCGGTGGGTTCGAAGGCCGGGCCAAAGCCGCCGGCCTTCTTCTCATAATCCAGAAATCCGAGCAGGATGGGAACTTGCGCCCCCCAGGCGATGTGATAAAATCCCGTTTTCCAACGGACCACCTTGCCGCGTGTGCCCGAGGGCGGGACCACCAGCATCAAGGCGTCGCGGGTCGTGAAGGCGTCAATGGCCTGGGCCACTACATTGTTGGCTTTGCTGCGGTCGATGGGGACGGCGCCGAACCACCTTAAAGCGGGTCCAATGGGCCAGAAGAACCAGTCGTGCTTCATCATGATGGTGGGTTTGAGCCTGAATATGAACGACAAGCAAAGGGTGTAGAAAAAATCCCAATTGGACGTGTGCGGCGCGGCAATGATGACGCACTTTGCCATCGAGGGCGATTCCCCTGCCACGGTCCAGCCCTGCCATCGATAGATCCAGATAGCCATCCACCGTATGACCGGTCTGATAATTCGGCTGTCGAATACCGTCATCCCTTTCCCCCCATAGCGCTATGGTCACCCCGGGCACCAGTGATGCGCACCGTCGCTGTGCCGGGCGTCGCCGCCGGATGCATTCAGCGCTTGTAGTGTACCATCGGGGAAAAGACGATGCCGTGGAGGGTGTTTTACATTTGTTTTACGAGACTATGCCGGTTCTCTGTAAAGGGCGAGAATGCCCGAGCGGGCCACTTTCTTGATGCCCATGGGTGTCAGCAGCGCCATGAGCGCTTCGATTTTTCCCTGCCGGCCGGAGACTTCGATAATGTAATGGGAGGTGCCCGTATCCACGATGCGGGCGCGAAAGGTGTCGATGATACGATGAATCTCGGCGCGCTGTGAAGGCTCGGCATTCACGCAAATGATGGCCATTTCCCGCTTTACCGCCGCTTCCCCGGTCATATCTCTGACCTTGATGACATTGATCAGCCGGCGCACCTGCTTCATGATCTGTTCCATCTGATCCGGATGAGAGAGGGTGGTGGTGATGGTGATGCGTGACATCTTCGGGTTGGCAGTGGGCGCGCCGCAGATGGTCTCGATATTGTATCCGCGACTGGCAAACAACCCTGAAACACGCGCCGTGACACCAGGTTCGTTTTCTACCAGCATCGTGATGATGTGTTTTTCCGGGATCATGCGGTGTCCCTGTAGATGACGTTTTCCAAACGGTTCCTCCATGGTGGCGCGCCGTGGTCGGTGTCCGTTGTAAACCATCGCAGGAAAGTTCTGCAAGTCTTCTCATCGAGGAATGTCGATCTTTACGATATTATTCACCAAAACCGGCGCAACCCGTCATGTGGGCGTGTTTCCTGCTGCCTGGATAGTCTCTACAGATGCCGGGTTTGTCTTGTTGAATGCTGCAGACGAAACGGTCGCCGTCCGCCGATCGCAGCCAAGGGCAGGTTTTACGGGTGGATTTCCCGTCGGCGGAGGTCCAAATGCGATAGTGGTCGATGCGTCCGCCCCTATGGACGGGGCGTGCCCTGGCAATGAGTTCATTGCGACCGGAAAGTCGCCATCTGCGCACATCTGCTACCGTGCACTGATCGTGATAGTCGAGGGACCGGCAGCACCGGCCGCAGCAGCGGCAATGGAAGTCCGCCATGCCGGTGTCCAGCCATATCCCCGCTTGCCGTCCGAATTCGTCCACCCCTACCGACGCCGCGCTTTTGAAAACGCGGGAGAGGAGATCCGCCATGGCCGGAAGGTCCGGGGGAAGGCCTTCAACTGCCGTGCAGAGTCGATGGCGCAGCGCCGGCCAGGTGATGTTTTTCATCTTCCCGAACTTGCCGGTTTGGATCCACAAGCGATCCTTGTCGCCAAAGTCCTCGACGGTGTGCTTGCCCAGCAGGATAAGGGTGAGGTCCTTGAAGAGGGCTTTTTGCGGGGCGTACTGCTTCAGGTCGGCGCAAAGTGCCGCTGTGGCCTGTGCGTGCGTCAAAAAGATGTGGTGTTGCCTGGACATGCCGACCCACCCGGGCCCCCAGGCCGTTGAACCGATATCCGGGCCCGCCGAGGAAATTATCATGCGGCCGATCTGCTTGAATTTCAACTGCTTTTTTGCTCTTCCGATGTTCGTTTCAGCGGTGTCTTGAAACATCGGCGGGATTCTTTTACCCTGCACGGGCCGATGGCCCGAACATGGCTTCGGGAATGCGGCATCATCCAGACCAGCCATGCCTGGTTAGAAATGGTACCCCAATGCCAAAGTCAAAGCATAAAGATCCTTTCAGACAAATCCAACGCCTGTCTTTCCCCGATGATGAGCGACGGCACGAATGGCTTTCCATGCTGCTGGACGCCTACCATATCACCAATCGGGGCGTGGCCGAGGGCATTGCCCTGATGACCCGAAAAGGTCACCGCCTGGCCTGCGCCAAAGGATGCGCGAACTGCTGCGTCACCCATCGCAGTATCCCCACCTACCCGTTGGAATTGGTGGGCATCACCTGGTACGCCACTGAAAAACTCACCGGTGCCATTCGGGAAGATTTGAAAAAGGCCCTTCGGGAGCACCAGTCCGGAGACCCCTGCGCGTTTCTGGTGGATGGCGCCTGTGCCGTTCATCCCATGCGTCCCATGGCCTGCCGCCAGTTCAACGTATTCAATACGCCCTGCGGCCCCGGTGAAGACGCCTACTATACCCGCCGTGAAGACGTCATGACACCCAATCGGAAGTACGCCGACGAGGCCTTTTTTGTCATGCTGCCGTTCTATGGGGTGAAGAACAAGGCGGAGCGCCGCCGCGTGGTGAGGGAAGGGGTACAGCACACCATGGCCAAGGACATGCAGACCCTCAACTGGATCAGCCTAGCCAATAAAATGTTGGAATTCGAAGTGCGACAGAAGGGATAACGGGGGCCGCCTACACCGGCCGGATCTCCACCTTGTCCGCGAGAAAGGCTTTGACATCGCCCACGGGGACTTCCCGCCGGTGAAAGATGCCGGCTGCCAGGGCACTTTCCGCCGCGGTTTGCGTAAATACATCGAGAAAGTGAGCGGCGGACCCAGCCCCGCTGGAAGCGATCACCGGGATGCTCACGGCCGACTTCACGGCGTTGATGAGTTCGATGTCGAAACCGCTGTTGGTGCCGTCGCGGTCGATGCAATTGAGGAGGATTTCTCCCGCACCCAGCTCTTCGCAGGCTTTTGCCAAGGTCACCGCGTCGACGGGCCGGCCTTCCCGGCCGCCCCGAACCGTGCATTCGTACCAGCAGTACCTTTCACCGTGGGGGCCCGGGGTGACGGTTTCGATGACCCGGTGGGGAACATCCGCTGGACTGGCCACATACACCCGGCGGGGATCGATGGAAATGACCACGGCCTGGCTGCCGTAGACCCGGGCGATGGCCTCGATGGCGCTGTCGCCCGTTTTACGGCCGTTTTTCAGATAGGCTTCGACGATGGCCACCGCATCGCTGCCGATGGAGACCTTGTCCGCCCCGGACCGAAAGTAGGCCGCAGCCACTTCCAGAGCCGAATAGGTGCGGCCGTCGGCGTCGGTGTAATCCCGGATGCCACCGCCAATGGTCAGCGGAACAAAGACGTTCTCCGATGTTTTTCGGAGTACCCCCATCATCGGCATGTCCTCGAGGGGGAAGTCCCGGAACCCGGTGATATTCAAAAACGTGATCTCGTCGGCCCCGTCCCGGTAGTACCGGCCGGCCAGGGTTACGGGTTTGCCCAGGTTGCGCACCTCACCGGCTTCGCGAACATCGTACTGGTCGCCCTTGGTGACCACGAGGTCCCCGGCGTCGTTGGCGCGAACGTCCAGGCAGGCAATAATGCGTTTGGCGAGCCGTGTTTCGTCGGGCACCACCGGCGGCAACACGTCCTTGCCGGTGGTGTCGATAAAGTTTTTGAAAACCTGCCGCCCGGCCTCACCGCTCTTTTCAGGGTGGAACTGGGTTGCCAGGATGCGCCCCTGCCGAATGGCGCTCACGAAGGGAATCTCGTAGTCGGTGGTGGTGAGTACCCACCGATTTGTGTCGGGTGCGGCGTGGAAGGAGTGGACAAAATAGAATTTCTCCCCGCCGGTGAGTCCGCTGAACAGCCGCGACGGCTGCCTGGCGCGGATGCCGTTCCAGCCGATGTGGGGAACGGCAAGGTCCACAGTGAAGCGGCGCACCATGCCGGGAAGGATCCCGAGCCCGGGCACGCCTGGCGCCTCTTCGCTTTCGTCAAGAAGGGCATGAAGGCCCAGGCAAATCCCTAAAAAAGGGCGGTCTGCAGTCAGGTATGCCGTGAGCGGTTCGACGAGGTGCTTTTGGTGGAGGGCGCTCATCATGCTTCCAAAGGCGCCCACGCCGGGGAAAACGAGCTTTTCAGCGGAAAGAATATCCTCGCCGGTGGAGACAAGGCGCACCGTCTCGCCGATGCTTTCGATGGCGTTGATGACGCTGCGGACGTTGCCGGCCCCGTAGTCGAGTAAGGTGATCATGGCGTTTTCCTGTTCGATGCTTTGCGTTTGTGGAAGCCGACTCCATAAACCAAAGCCATCGGCGCCGCAAGGGGCAGCCGGTTGCCGTTGTGTTGCAGATGGACCCGGAAATCAACTTCGAGGTGAATATGCCAAGCATGTGGTCTCCCGATAATTACATGGCCGCGGCCCGATTTGCGGCCGAAGCCCATCACATCACCGGTGCCCGGGTGCCGGGCACGCGGCTTCCCTATTTTTACCACGTGACCCTGGTGGCCATGGAAACCATTGGCGTGTTGGGCGTCGAGGCGGGGCATGACGGTGATCTTGCCGTTCAGTGTGCCCTGCTCCACGACGTTCTGGAAGATACCGCCATCACCGCCGAGGCGCTGTCGGCGCGTTTTGGCCCGTCGGTTCCTAAGGGGGTTGAGGCCCTGACCAAAGACACCCGCATCGCGAACCCGCCATCGCGGCTTGCCGACAGCCTGGCCCGCATTCAGCGGCAACCCTCGGCGATTTGGGTGGTGAAGCTGGCTGATCGCATCGTCAATCTCCAGCCGCCACCGGAACACTGGGAGCCCCGCCGGGTCGCACGCTATCGCGACGGGGCGCGGCAGGTTCTCGACACCCTCGGCACGGCCAGCCCCTACCTGGCGGATCGTCTGGCCCGCAAGATTCACGGTTACGGGCGTTCGGGTTGACACCCCACAGGCCAGATGAGATGGGATTGCTGGCGTTGGATCGCCGTGGACAACAACATGATCATACAGAGGCTATCATGAATCGGATATGCGTATTTTGCGGATCGAGCCCGGGCGCCCGGGAAACCTACGCCAGTGCCGCCGCGAGTCTGGGACGTGCGCTGGTGGACAGCGGCAAGGGGCTGGTCTATGGCGGCGGTGCCGTCGGGTTGATGGGAATCATTGCACGAACCGTGGCCGATGGCGGCGGAGATGTGATCGGGGTCATTCCCCGGTCTCTCATGGATCGGGAGGTGGGCTACGTCGATCTGGCCGATCTCCGGGTCGTTGAAACCATGCATGAGCGAAAAGCCCTCATGAACGCGCTTTCCGAGGGGTTTATCGCCATGCCCGGCGGATTCGGCACGCTGGAAGAGCTGTTTGAGGTGCTCACCTGGGCCCAGTTGGGGCTTCACGGAAAACCTTGCGGCCTGCTCAATGTGGAGGGTTACTTCGACGGGTTGCTCGAATTTATGGACAACATGCGGACGGAGCGTTTTGTAGGCGGGGACCACCGGCAGATGGTCATCGTGGACAATGACCCGGGCCGTTTGCTTCAGCAGTTTCGGGATTACCAGCCACCGGCAACGGATGCGGCCAAGTGGGCGTTGGCCATGAACTAGGCGCAAAGGCGGATCCAGCAAAGTGTAAGGCGTGCGGGATGTGTATCGACCACTGCCCGGTGACGGCCCTGACCATGGGCGACGATGTTCCCGAAGTGGCCGGCGAGATCTGCATTACCTGCTTTTGTTGCCAGGAAATGTGTGCGGAAAAGGCCATCGCCCTGCAGTGACATCGCTGCGCGGTGAGTAAAAGGCGAAAGCGGGGGCCGTTTCAGCCGGCCACCCGCTCTAAGGGGCAGTGAAGGAGGAGGGAAGGAGATAATGGCGATTGTCGCCGGGTACTGCGACCGTGATGGGTAAGGGGCAGTTACCTTGTGCGGCCCCCGGCGGCGCGGTGACATGCCATTGGTTCACCGCACTTACATTTTTCAGCAACGCAGATCACGTGCCAAGTCGAGGCTCTGTGCCCACGATTGTCTGAAAGGGCATGCCGGCCGCGCTATCAGGAGTCGCAAGAGCGCTTGGGCGGGAGCATGTCGAACATCGCCTCAACTCATAAATGATCCTTTTGCCCCATTCGGCGTTGCGCGCAAATTGTATCCTCGTAATACCGCATAGAAAGCATCCCCCTGATTCCCTCGCCAAGCCGCAACATTCGAAAAGGAAAAACCATTTATTACCGTGGTTCGACCGGGTAGCCGCTTCGATGCCACTGCTGCCAACCGCCTTTGAGCGCGTAAATGTTTGAATATCCCTTTCCCATAAGCTTCCGTGCCACACTGGCACTGGTGTATTCGTTCGCTCAGGCACAGTATAGGACGATGACTTTTTTGCTGTCCAAGCCGGCTGACCATTTGTCGATTTCCCGAGGCTCGGCACGGCGGGCGCCTTTGATTTTGAGTTCGGAGGAACTCCAGTCGCGGCCGGTGCGAACATCGAGGACCAGCAGTTCGGGGTCGTCTATAAGCCCTTTAAGGGTGTCAACTTCCATGATTTTGACATCTGTGGCCATCGCTGTCCCCATCGGTGCCAGGATCACGGCAAGCACCAGAGCCAAAGTTAAGCGTTTATTCATGAGAACCTCCTTGATAAGATGTTGTTCGCTGTGTTTTGGCCGGCGCGTGGAGCCGGGTTTTGCATTCACGGGTTCAGTGTTTCATTCAATCCTTTGTAGCTACCATGGGCATGAAACTTGAGAGGTCAACCACGCGCCACAGCGCGTGCGCGATGGCGCCCACGAAGATGGCGCTGGAAATGAATATTTTGTTGCGACGGCTGCCCTTGCGGTGGCGGCGGCCTTGATCGGGCAACGATGGGGTGTATTAGGTTGCGTGCCGTTTTCCCCAAGGTTATAGATGGTGTCAGAGATTTCGTGCAGAATGGCCCCGGGTTTCAAGCCCGGCGCTTCTCGATTTTACCTACTCGTGGAGGATTCAATGCCCAAGGCCTGCAACGTGAAAAAAGGCAATGTGATCAACATCAACGACGCGCCGTACCAGGTGAAACAGATCGACGTGCAAACGCCGTCGGCCCGGGGAGCCAATACGCTCTATAAAATACGTTTTTCCAGTGTCACTACGGGTCAGAAGCTCGACCAGACATACAAAGGCAACGACATGCTGGAAGAAATGATGCTGGACCGCAGGGCGGTGAGCTATATTTTCAAGGACGCCGGCGGCTACACCTTCATGGACAGCGAATCCTTCGAGCAGTACACCCTGACGGAGGAAAGTCTCGAGGATCAGGCGCTGTGGCTCACCGAAAACATGGATGGGATTAGCGCGTTGCTGCTGGAAGGTCGGGTCCTGTGCATCGAGTTGCCGGCGACCGTGGATCTGGAGGTGGTGGAGACCGCCCCCGGCATCAAAGGCGCCACGGCCACCAATCGCAACAAACCGGCTGTCCTTTCCAACGGCCACACCGTCATGGTGCCCGAATACCTGGAACCCGGCGAGGTGGTGCGGGTCAACACCGAAACAGGAAAATACATGTCACGGGCCAAGGACTAGCCCACGGGAATCCATTTCATGGAAAAGCGGCCCCTCATCATCCTGTCGATAGCCTTGATGGTCATGTCGTCAGGGTGCGGCGTGGTGAAAACCACGTACCGACTGACTAAGGGAACCGTTGTGGCCGCCTACAAAGTGACCAAATTTGCCGGCAGCACGGTTTACACGGTCGGTGAGTTCACCTTCGACGTGGTCACCGCGCCACTGTTTTGGCCCTTGACTCACGATGGCATTGAAACCATTGATGGCCTGTCGCCCAAGGAGGCGATCGCGCAGGGCCGTGTTAAAGTCGCGCCATACGTGGTCCGCGGCACGCGGTATGTGCCCATGACGGTGGCGCAGGCGGAGACCTACCGTGAAAAGGGTATCGCCTCCTGGTATGGAGACGAAACCTATCGGCAACGCGGTGGACACATGACCGCCAACGGGGAGGCTTTCAACCCTGATGGGTTGAGTGCCGCCCACAAACACCTGCCCCTTCCCATTTTTGTAAAAGTGACCAACCTCTCAAACCGCCGCAGCATCATCTTGCGGGTGAACGACCGCGGCCCCTTTGTGAAGGGCAGAATCATCGATGTGAGCGCCGGGGCTGCGAAAAAGCTGGGCTTCTATGATCGGGGAACGGCGACCGTACTTGTCGAAGTCGTCACCCTGGAAAGCTGAGCGGGCCGCGACGACAGCGCTACCCGTCGGCTCGGCTGCCTGTTTTGCTTGCAAGCGTGTCCAGCGGTGATTAGACCTCTTCGCCCCGGTCAAAGTGTGCTTTGGTGAGAGCGGACGAGCTAAATGATGGATGCATGGCCACGATAGCAGAAGGATAAT
>CAYUOU010000009.1:0-16006 GCA_964446485.1 uncultured Desulfobacterales bacterium
TGCCCCACCTGCGGTTCCTGTGCCGGCATGTTCACCGCCAACTCCATGAACTGCCTCACCGAGGCCATTGGTCTGGGGCTGCCGGGAAACGGGACCATACCGGCAGTGATGGCCGCGAGAATTCGCCTGGCCAAGACCGCCGGCATGAAAATTATGGAGATATGGGATCGGCAGATCACCCCCAGTCGCATTCTCACCGTCGAGGCGTTCGAGAATGCCCTCACGGTGGACATGGCGCTCGGGTGCTCCACCAACACGGTCCTCCACCTCACCGCCATCGCCGCCGAGGCGGGCGTCCCTTTCGATCTGGGGATGATCAACCGGGTGAGCGAGAAAACCCCGCATCTGTGCTCCATGAGCCCGGGCGGCCCCCACCACATCCAGGATCTGGATCGTGCCGGCGGCATTTCCGGCGTCATGAAGACCCTTGCCGACGCCGGCCGCATCAATGGCGACTGCCCCACCGTCACCGGACTCACCGTTGCGGAAAACCTAGCGACTGCCCGTGTCCGAAATCCGACTGTTATTCAATCCCCGGAAAATGCCTACCACCCGGTGGGGGGCCTGGCGGTGCTATTCGGCAACCTGGCCCCTGACGGATGCGTCGTAAAGCAATCGGCGGTCAGGAAAGAAATGATGCAGCACCGCGGCCCGGCCCGCGTGTTTGACAGCGAGGAAGCAGCCAGCAAGAGCATCATGGCAGGACATATCCGTAAAGGCGACGTGGTGGTGATCCGTTACGAGGGCCCCCAGGGTGGGCCGGGCATGCGCGAAATGCTCACCCCCACTTCGGCCATTGCCGGCATGGGGCGCGATGCCGACGTGGCCCTCATCACCGACGGCCGTTTTTCCGGCGGCACGCGCGGCGCCGCCATCGGTCACGTGTCTCCGGAAGCCATGTCCGGCGGCCCCATTGCCGCCGTTCGTGAAGGAGACGCCATTGTCATCGACATCCCCGGTAAAACCATCACCCTGGACATCACCGAAAAGGAGATGGCTGAGCGTTTGGTAGCCTGGGACCCGCCGGCGCCGCGCATCACCCGCGGCTATATGGCCCGTTATGCTAAAATGGTCACCTCGGCCAGCACCGGAGCGGTCTTCAAACAGGTTAATGATCCGAAGACAAGCTCTTTTTAATGATTCCCGTCAGGGAGTGCGGATTTTGCGTTTTGCATCTACTAGACCTGAGCAGTTGATGGACAATACTCGGAGGAGAGCCCCGAAATATGCGGGCGGGGATAAACCCCGCCCCTACCTGACAGGTTGAAGCGGTTTCGTAGGGGCGGGCTTTACGCCCGCCCGTAAAGAAAGCTTCCAGGAAAACCGCTCAACCGGGCGTTTGATAAACATCCGGTTTAAAATGGCCTTTTTTCTCTTGTGAACACATAAACCATAACACTCAACACCAATATAGAATCTATTCTTTCGGAAGGCTCAGACATGAAACTCACGGGTGCGAAGATATTGATGGAAGTGCTGAAAGAAGAAGGTGTCGACACCATTTTTGGCTTTCCCGGCGGTGCGGTCATCGACATTTACGACGAACTGGTGAAAACCGATATCCGCCACCTTCTGGTGCGCCACGAACAAGGTGCGGTGCATGCCGCAGACGGTTACGCCCGCGCCACGGGGAAGGTCGGGGTCTGCCTGGTCACCTCGGGTCCGGGCGCCACCAACACGGTGACCGGCATCGCCAGTGCCTACATGGATTCCATACCCATCGTCGTCATTACCGGCCAAGTGCCCACCCACCTCATCGGCAACGACGCTTTTCAGGAAGTGGACATTGTGGGCATCACCCGACCCTGCACCAAACACAACTACCTCGTGAAAGACGTCAACGACCTGGAACGCATCCTGAAAGAGGCTTTCAAAATCGCCCGATCCGGCCGCCCCGGCCCGGTGCTGGTGGACATCCCCAAAGATGTCAGCAGCGCAACCGCCGGGTTCAAGCCCAACATGGATGTGGAATTGAAATCCTATAACCCCACCTACAAACCCAATAAACGGCAGTTGAAAAAGGTGGTGGAACTCATCGAACAAGCCGAACGGCCGTTGATCTTTGGCGGCGGCGGCATCATTCTTTCCTGCGCGGCCGAGGCCATTACCCGCTTGGCGCGGACCGCCAGGATTCCGGTCACCACATCCCTCATGGGACTTGGCGGGTTTCCCGGCACAGATCCGCTCTGGCTGGGGATGATCGGCATGCACGGCACTTACCGGGCCAATATGTCCGTGGCCGACTGCGACCTGATGCTGGCCATCGGCGTCAGATTCGACGACCGGGTCACCGGCAAGATCAAGACCTTCGCCAAACACGCCAAGATCGTCCACATCGATATCGACCCCACTAGCATCCGAAAAAACGTGCCGGTGAGCATCCCCATCGTGGGCGACTGCTGCCAGAGCTTGAACGGCATCAACGACCTGCTCGATAACGTATCGCTTATCGATATCGATGCGCGTCGCGCCCCGTGGCTGGCCCAGATCGAAGAATGGAAGCGCAGCACTCCCCTGGCCTATGTCCAGAAAGACGTCATCAAACCCCAGTACGTGGTGGAAAAGCTTTACGAACTGACCGGCGGCCAAGCCATCATCACCACCGAAGTGGGGCAGAACCAGATGTGGGCGGCGCAGTACTATCATTTCGAACGTCCCGGGCATTTTATCACCTCCGGCGGCCTGGGCGTCATGGGTTTCGGACTTCCGGCCGCCATTGGCGCCCAGGCGGCGTTTCCCGACAAGACCGTGGTGGACATCGCCGGCGACGGCAGCATTCAGATGAACATCCAGGAAATGGCCACGGCAGTGGAATTCTGCCTGCCCGTCAAGGTCGTGATTCTCAACAACGGGTGCCTCGGCATGGTCCGCCAATGGCAGGAGTTGTTCTATGACAAGCGCTACGCCTGCACCACCCTGGCACAGACCCCGAATTTCGCCAAGCTGGCCGATGCCTACGGCGCTCTGGGGCTCCAGGCCACGAAACCCGAAGAAGTGGTGCCCGTATTGAAGGAAGGGCTGGCCTCGCCGCTGCCGGTCATCATGGATTTCGCAGTGGAACCGGAAGAGTGCGTCTATCCCATGGTGCCGGCCGGAGCGAGTCTCACGGAAATGCTTTTAGTATAGAGCTCAAGAGGAAAATTGATGAGCGAAAAACACACACTGACCATGCTGGTGGACAACGAACCGGGGGTGCTTTCACGGGTTGCAGGGCTTTTCAGCGGCCGCGGGTTCAATATCGAGAGCCTTTGTGTCGCCACAACCATGGACCCGAAGGTCTCCCGCATCACGCTGGTCACCAAGGCAAATCCGCCCCTGGTGGAACAGATCCAGAAGCAGTTGAACAAACTCATCAATATCATCAAAGTCCGGGAAATGACCCGCGAAGAATCGGTGCAGCGCGAGATGGCGCTGATCTGTGTGAATGCCGGCAAAGAGCACCGGGCGGAAATTCTTCGCATCGTGGACATCTTTCGCTGCAAGGTGGTGGATGTCGGGCTGGAGCACTACACCCTCGAAGTCACCGGGGATGAAGGCAAACTCTCCGCATTGTTGAACCTGCTAAAGCCCATCGGCATCAAGAAAATCGCCCGAAGCGGAACGTTGGCGTTGTTCCGAGAACCCAATTAGTGTCGAACTGGAAAAGTAAAAAGAAGCGTAACGCCGACAATGATAATTGTTCGATTTATGTCGGCACTACATTCATTACCGCCGGGCGGGTGGGCCATCATTCGCATGGCAAGATTGGAGGCAGTCAATGGCAAAAATCGATTTTGGAGGTACCCTGGAGGAAGTTGTCACCTCGGAAGAATTTTCGCTGGATAAGGCGAGAGACGTGTTGAAGGACGAAACCATCGCCGTTCTAGGCTACGGTGTACAGGGGCCGGGGCAGGCGCTCAACATGAAGGACAATGGTTTTCGTGTCATCGTCGGGCAGCGCGACGGCGGCGCGTCCTGGGAACGGGCCAAGACGGATGGATTTATTCCTGGGGACACCCTGCTTTCCATTGAAGAGGCCGCCCGCCGGGGGACCGTCATCCAGTACCTGCTCTCGGACGCCGGTCAGGTGGCGCTGTGGCCCACGGTCAAGGCCTGCCTCAACGAAGGCGACGCCCTTTATTTCTCCCATGGTTTTGGCATTGTCTATCGGGACCAGACCGGCATTATTCCACCGGAAAACGTGGACGTCATCCTTGCGGCACCCAAAGGTTCCGGCCGTACCGTGCGCACCAATTTTCTCGCCGGCAGCGGAATCAACTCCAGCTTTGCCATCCATCAGGACTTCACCAGCCGTGCCAGAGAGCGCACCCTGGCGCTGGGCATCGCCATCGGGTCCGGCTATCTTTTCGAAACCACCTTCGAAAATGAAGTGTACAGCGATCTTACCGGCGAGCGGGGTGTACTCATGGGATGTCTGGCCGGGGTGATGGAAGCCCAGTACAACATTTTGAGAAAACACGGTCACAGCCCCAGTGAGGCATTCAACGAAACCGTAGAAGAACTCACCCAGAGCCTGATTCGCCTGGTGGCCGAGAACGGCATGGACTGGATGTTCGGCAACTGCAGTACGACGGCTCAGCGGGGCGCTTTGGACTGGGCGCCGAAGTTCCGTGATGCCGTCGTCCCTCTGTTCGACACGCTGTATGCGGCGGTGACCAGTGGCGCCGAAACCCGTCGCGTCCTTGAGGTAAACAGCAGGCCCGACTACCGGGAAAAGCTGCAGGTGGAACTCGATAAAATCCATAACAGTGAAATGTGGCAGGCCGGCGCGGCCGTACGCGCGCTTCGGCCGGAAAACCGCGGCCAATAGCCCTGCGGCCATCTGCAGGACAGCAAAACGACGCCGACCCACCGCGTCACGCGTTTTAGGGTGCCGACCCGACGCAAGGCGCGGTGGCAGCGGAAAAGCCGCAATGGAGAGAGAAAGTAATCATGAACGAGCCGGTATGCCTTTATGACACAACACTGCGAGACGGCACTCAGGGAGAAAACATCAACTTCAGCGCCGATGAAAAACTGCTCATCGCTGAGCGTCTCGATGATGCCGGCATCCACTACATCGAGGGCGGGTGGCCAGGCTCAAACCCCCGGGACATGGCCTTTTTCAAGCTGGCACGTCGGGCCAACTTCTCCCAGGCCAAGCTTGTCGCCTTCGGTGCCACGCGCCGACCCGACACGCCGGCGAATGCCGATTTCAATCTCTCGGCGCTCCTGGAGAGCGGCACCCCGGCGGTCGCGATTTTCGGAAAGAGTTGGGATCTCCACGTGGAGCAGATCATGGGCAACTCACTGGAAGAGAACCTGCGCATGATCCGTGATACGGTGGCACACCTCAAAGCCGCGGGCCGGGAAGTAATCTACGATGCCGAACATTTTTTCGACGGGTATGCCGCGAACCCGGATTACGCGCTGAGTTCCCTGCACGCCGCCGCTGAAGCCGGGGCCGACGTTCTGGTGCTCTGCGACACCAACGGCGGCACCCTACCCCATCAGATCAACGCCGCCGTCAGGGCCGTAAAATCGGCAACCGCCGTCCCGTTGGGGATCCACACCCACAATGACAGCGGCCTGGCCGTTGCCAATAGTATCGAGGGGGTTCGAGCGGGGGCGACCATGGTGCACGGCACCATCAACGGCTACGGGGAGCGATGCGGCAACGCGGATTTGACATCCATCATCCCCCTGTTGGCCGTAAAAATGAAAATCCCATGCATCGCTGCGGAGAATTTGAAAAAATTGAAACGGCTCTCCAGATTCGTCAGCGAAACCGCCAACCAGGTGCCGCTCAATTGCCGGCCATTCATCGGAGAAAGCGCCTTCGCCCACAAAGGCGGCATCCACGTGAGCGCCATCATGAAGGCCCCGCTGGCCTACGAGCACATGGACCCTGAACTGGTGGGCAATCGCAGGCGGGTACTCGTCAGCGACCTGTCGGGAAAAAGCAATATCGAATACAAGGCCCGCGAACTGGGCATCGATTTGGCGGCCAACGGCAACGACAGCCGTAAAATCGTGTCCGAAATCAAACAGTTGGAAGAAAAAGGGTACTCCTTCGATGTGGCGGACGGCTCCTTCAAAATCCTGGTTCAAAAATTCACCGAACAGTTTCAGCCGCGCTTCGATCTCGAATCCTTTCGCGTCAGTATCGAAAAAGACAAAGATCAGCCCTGCACGGCCCACGCAACCATCAAAATCGCTGTGGGCGGTCGGCACGAAATCACCGCCGCTGAGGGCTTGGGTCCGGTCAGCGCTCTGGACAACGCCCTGAGGAAAGCCCTGGGCCAATTCTACCCTGACCTTGAAGCCATGCGCCTGGTGGACTTCAAGGTCCGCGTCATCGATGGCCGCGACGGTACCGCCGCTCGAGTGCGGGTCAGAATCGAATCCCGCGATCCAGAGGACGTCTGGAGCACCATCGGCGTTTCAGAAGACATCATCGAAGCCAGCTGGATGGCGCTGGCCGACAGTTTTCAGTACAAACTCGAAAAAGATCAGCAGCGTCAAAACCTGGCATCCGGCAATTCATGAAAACGCATAACATCACAGCACCTTTCCCAGGAGAACACCATGAGCGAGCGCGTCATCATTTTCGATACCACACTGCGGGACGGTGAGCAGTCCCCCGGCGCCAGCATGAACACGGCTGAGAAACTGAGGCTGGCCACCCAACTAGAAAAACTGGGTGTCGATGTACTTGAGGCTGGGTTCCCAGCCGCTTCTGAAGGAGATTTTGAGTCGGTCAGCCAGATAGCCCGAAAGATCACCCGCATGCAGGTCACCGGCCTGGCACGGGCCACCAAAAGCGATATCGACAAGGCATGGGGAGCCGTTCAGAAAGCGGCGCACCCGCGCATTCACACCTTCATCGCCACTTCGGACATCCATCTGGAGCACAAACTGCGCATGAATAGGGACCAGGTCGTGACGGCAGCGGTGGAGGCCGTGAAATATGCCAAATCCTTCACCGACGATGTCGAGTTCTCGGCCGAGGACGGGTCACGTTCCGATCGGGACTATCTCTGTCGGGTCTTCGAGGCGGCCATCGCCGCCGGGGCGACCACCGTCAATCTGCCAGACACCGTGGGGTATGCCATCCCCGAGGAATTCGGCGAGATGGTGAAATATATCCGGGAGCACACGCCCAACATCCACCGGGCGGTCCTGAGCATCCACTGCCACAACGATTTGGGCCTGGCCACGGCCAACACCCTGGCCGCAATTGCCAATGGCGCCCGCCAGGCCGAAGTGACCATCAACGGCATTGGAGAGCGCGCTGGGAATACGTCCCTTGAAGAAGTGGTAATGGCCATGCACACGCGCCCCAACTTCATCCCCTTGGCCACCAACATCCGCACCGAGAACCTCTATCCTACCAGCCGCTTGGTGAGCATGATCACGGGCATTATCGTCCAACCCAACAAGGCGATTGTCGGCGCCAACGCGTTCGCCCACGAAGCGGGCATCCACCAGGACGGCGTGCTGAAGAACCCCATGACCTACGAAATCATGAAGCCGGAGACCATTGGCCTCAACACCAACAGGCTGGTACTTGGAAAGCATTCCGGCCGTCACGCCCTGCGCGATCGACTCAAGGAGATGGGCTACGATCTGAGCGACGAAGAATTGGGACAGGTCTTCATCCGCTTCAAGGAACTGGCCGACAAAAAAAAGCATGTCATGGACGAGGACCTGGAAGTCATCGTGACCGAAGGGTTTCTGCGCACCGCAGACATCTTCAAAATGGACTACCTTCACGTAGCCGCCGGGACAACGGTCATGCCCATGGCCAGTGTTCAGATGACGGTAAACGGCCGCACGGTGAAAGGCGCTGAATACGGCAACGGTCCCATCGACGCATCCTTCAACACCATCGCCAAACTCACCGGCACATCATCGGAACTGCTTCGGTTCACGGTCAGCGCCCTGACCGGCGGCACCGACGCCCAGGGCGAGGTGACCGTGCGGTTGCGTGAAAACGGTTTGGTGGCACTGGGCAAGGGAGCCGACCCCGATATCATCACGGCCAGCGCAAAAGCCTATGTGAACGGTCTCAACCGTTTGGAATATCTGAAGGCGCACCCGGTTCAGGCCGCGCAGTCCCTGTAGGCAGCATACTTGGCTCCATCGTTGCGACGGTGGGATCAATCCGAAACGAAGGCCGTCGCGGCTGATCGGCTGCGACGGCCTTTTCAATACGTGGATGGACTTCAAACCGTCAGTGCGACAACATCTTGAATGCAACCGCGGCGGCTTCTTATCCGCTCATTTCCCCAAATAGCCCTCTCGAAGCACCTTGTCGGCCTTTTCCCCGAAGATGTAAGTCATGTACATCCGGATAAACGTGGGATCGGTGATGGTCCCTTTTTCTTCGCCGTGAAATACCAGCGACAACCCTTTGCCAGGGACATAGGTGGTCACCGAAGTCTTCCCCGGAGCCATGTCTTTGTCCAGCCAGGAAGCGTAGCGCTGGATATTCGCTTCCTGGGCTTTAACCAGATCCGGCGGATTGGCCCCTTCGACGGCTTCAATGAAGCCTTCCCGCAGTTTCTCGGCAGTGGCCTTGCTGGTGAGATAGTGGAGGTAGAACTGCTTGACCTGCTCCGAGTTGATGGCTTCTTCGGCACTGCTGGTGGGATTCTCCATGTAACAGCCTCCGGCAAAGACTTTGATGAATCCGAATTTTTTCTTAAGCCCCACGCCGTTGAGGACCAATCGGGCACCGTCCACCATCTTCTCTCCCGGAAAGGTGACGTCTGCAATGGTTTTGTCCGCCGCCACCGCAGGCATCACCAAAACCACCCCCAACAGCACCACAATCATCCACTGTGAAAATCGCTTCATTGCTTCCTCCCCTTATTGGATTGTAAAGAACGGGGTCGTCTGGAATTCGCGATAGTATTCCAGCGACTTCTTTTTGTCTTTCAGCGGCCACGGCAGCACGGCCCAAAATCGCCCCAGCGAGAGTATCGGGCCACCCTTGTTAAAGTTTTTATCGATCCCATAGGCGGTTTCGAAACTGGTCTGGGTCTTGTCCTTGAGGCCTTCCTTCAGTGCGGTGAAGATGCTCAATCACCCATCTCTGCCATATAGTCGTCGTACTGGGTTTCCAAAAAGAGTTTGTGCTTGGCTTCCTCCTGGCAGAGCATCTTAAAGACACTTTTCGCGGCTTCGTCCTCTGCGTTGGCCAGCAATTCATTGTAGAGGGCAAGCGCCTTTTCTTCCCGTTTGGCTGCCAGCATCAACAACTCATTATAGGCCATCCCGGGTCGGTAGGTGAGGTCCACCACATAATTGCTGCGTTTGATATCGGTGATCCACTTGAACTTATAGTCCTTAACCCCTTCAACGCTGACGCCCGCGGACACGTCCATGAGCAGTTTCTCATGCTTTTTTTCCTGTTCGGCAAATTCCAGAAGCATTTCCTTGATGCCGGACATGGACTCATTGGCTGCGCATTCCGTATAAAAGGCGGCGGCCTCTCTTTCTCTGTCCATGGCAAAGCTCAGAACATCATTGAGTGATTCGAATCCCATAGAATTCTCCTTTCCTGTTTACCGGTACCGGGCATGACGCACAATAACGCCGTGCAGGTTGATCCACCCCGGAAGTGTTATAACATCTTGCGTCGATATGTCCCTTTGTGAACCGTTATCATGGTATTTTCGAACTAACTGCACGATAGTGAACCAATGATTTCTGATACGGTGTCGATGCCTTCAGCATCCATGAATGCCTGTATGCCGTCAATGATTTCCATGCTGGCCCGAGGGTTGACGAAGTTGGCCGTACCGACCTGAATGGCAGTGGCACCGGCCATGAGAAACTCCAGAGCATCCTCGGCGGTCATGATGCCGCCCAAGCCCACCACCGGGATGGAGACAGCCTTGGCCACCTGCCACACCATTCGCAGGGCCACGGGCTTGATAGCGGGGCCTGAAAGCCCCCCGGTGATATTGGCCAGCCGCGGCCGGCGCGTTTGGATGTCAATGGCCATTCCGGTGATGGTATTGATGAGGGAGATGGCATCGGCACCGGCTTCTTCGACGGCGTGGGCAATCTCGGCCACATCGGTGACATTGGGGCTCAACTTGACCATGACCAGCTTGCCGGTGCGGGACCTGACTGCCCGGGTCACCTCGGCCGCCATTTTTGGCTGGACGCCGAAAGCCACGCCGCCTGCCGTCACATTGGGGCAGGAAATATTCACCTCGACCCCTGCCACGGAATCCAGCGGATCGATGCGTTCGGCCAACTCGGCATAGGCGTCGACGGTCTTTCCATAGATATTGACCAGGGTCGGCACTGACAAGCGTTCGAGAAACGGCAGTTTGGTGTCGATAAACCCGTCGATACCGACATTTTCAAGGCCGATGGCATTGAGCATGCCGCAAGGGGTTTCGACGATCCGCGGCGGCGGGTTGCCCGGGGTCGGTTCCAGAGAAATCCCTTTGACGATAACCGCCCCCAATCGATCGAGGGCCAGCAGGTCAGCGAACTCCATGGCGTACCCGAAGGTTCCGGAGGCCGTCATGACGGGATTTTTCAAGACCAGACCGCCGATGTCAACGGTGAGCGGCAAAGGCGTTTCCAACCGGGTTAGAGGTTGTTTGTGAGGGCCGTTCCGGAAAACTCACTGCGCATTACCGGAAATTCCGGGTGGCCGCAGGCACGGCAAGCGGGGCCCCATATCCGCTTCGACTGCGGCCGCCGCACACCGCGGCCAGGGCACCATACCATACCTGCTGAAATGACCACAACAGGGTAAGCCGCTATCATTCCGCCGAGCCTTGTTTCACTTTGCCAATGCGCTCATAACCTCGACCGCAGCATTGATGGTAGCATCGATATCCGCATCAGTGTGGGCAAGGGAGATAAACGCCGCTTCGAACTGCGAGGGGGCCAGATAGATGCCGCGCTCGCGCATGCCGGCATAGTAGGCACAGAACCTGTTCAGATCACTGGTCTTCGCGGCAGCGAAATCGTGAACCGGACCCGTTGTGAAGAACATTCCCAGCATGGACCCCACACGATCGACGGCCACAGGAATCCCGGCCTGATCAGCGGCACGGCGCAGTCCACGGGTCATTCGCGCGCCGGCATCATCGAGCCGTTCGTAGACCCCAGGTTTGGCCAGTTCGGTGAGGGTGGCAATGCCGGCGCTCATGGCCAAGGGGTTTCCAGACAACGTGCCGGCCTGGTAGACGGGCCCTTGAGGGGCGATGTGCGCCATGAGATCCCGCCGGCCGCCATACGCACCCACGGGCAGTCCGCCCCCAATCACCTTTGCCAGACAGGTCAGGTCCGGCATGATGCCGTAAAGGGTTTGAGCGCCCCCGTAGGCCACCCGAAATCCGGTCATCACTTCGTCAAAAATGAGCAGGCTTCCATACTGAGAGCAAAGGTCGCGCAGGCCCTGGAGGAACCCGTCCACAGGCGTTACCAGACCCATGTTGCCGGCTACCGGCTCTACAATGATGCAAGCCACGGCGTCTCCCCGGTCAGCCATGACCCGCTCAACGGCGTCGATGTCATTGTATGGCAGGCTCAGCGTCAGCGCGGCGACGGCCTCGGGAACCCCGGGACTGCCGGGTATGGCCAGCGTGGCCACGCCGGAGCCGGCATCTACGAGCAGGGTGTCTGCATGTCCATGGTAGCAGCCGTCGAATTTGATGACCAAGGCCCGGCCGGTAACCCCCCGCGCCAGACGCACGGCGCTCATGGTGGCTTCCGTACCGGAATTCACCATGCGCACCACCTCGATGGACGGTACGGCATCGATTACCATCCTGGCCAGTTGGATCTCCACATCCGTCGGCGCCCCAAAGCTTGTCCCCAGCTCCAGAACTCGGGAAATGGCGGCCACAACGGCTGGGTGGCGATGGCCGAGGATCATGGGGCCCCAGGATCCGACATAGTCGATATAGCCATTGCCGTCGGCATCGTAAATACGGGCACCCTGGGCGCGGTCTATGAACAACGGGGCGGCCCCAACGGCGCGACAGGCCCTGACGGGGCTGTTGACGCCGCCCGGCATCAGGGTAACGGCTGATTCAAAAAGGCTGCATGATTTTTCGCTCTTCACGGATACTCCTTCCAGGATCGCACGACGGGAGAAACGAATCGGCACTCAATATCGATTACGGAACCCTGCGTCGCGCTGACCTACTATCGCTCAGATTCCATTGTCAATAGCGCCGGGGGATTGATACAGCACCGTTGGGGTGAACGGCCACATCAGCCGCGGGGGCATGCAGCGATTGAAACCAGCTCCGCCCCGGCGCAATGCGCAGCGGCGCCGGGGCGGAACCATCAAGGGCGGGATTAGTTGGCCTTTTTCGGTTCCAACTCAGCCACTTTGTCAGCAATGGCGGAGAACGCCGCCACAACGGGGCTGTCGGCATGCTTGCTTTTCAGGGATTCTCCTGCATCGCCGCAGGCCACGACCCGGGGGTCGAAAGGGACACGCCCAAGAAACGCAATCCCCATGGCGGTCGCCGTGCGCTCGCCGCCTCCGGTACCGAAGGGGTCGATCACGCCACCGCAGTGGGGGCAGGAGAATCCACTCATGTTCTCAATGATGCCAAGGATGTCCATCTTCACGGTTCTGCAAAAACTGATGGACTTGCGAACATCGGCCAGAGAAATCTCCTGCGGGGTGGTCACCACGACGGCTTTGGCGTCGGGTATCATCTGAGCCACGGTGAGGGGTTCGTCACCGGTACCCGGGGGGGCGTCGATGACGAGAAAATCCAGGTCCCCCCAATCGACATCGGCAATGAACTGACGAATGGCTGAGTATTTGATGGGGCCGCGCCAGATGATGGCGTCGTCCTTGGATGGCGACAAACTCTCGATGGAAATGGCGTGAAGGTTATCCGTGTACCGCAGGGGGCCCACCTTGTTGTTGGCCGTCATGTCCGGCGCCCCGTCGAGTCCAAGCATCCGGGGAATGTCAGGGCCGTGAAGGTCCACATCCATGAGCCCCACACGAAATCCCTTTTCCGCCAAAGCGATGGACAGGTTCACGGATGTACTGGATTTACCGACCCCCCCTTTACCGCTCATGACGAGAAGTTTGTGTTTGATTCGGGTCAATGATTTTTTCACCGACGCGTCTTTCTCTTCTTGAGCCATGCGCTGTTTCTGCGCCGAATTCATACTTTCTTGAATCTCAACCATTTCGGATAAAACCCCCTCTTGATGATGGTGTTGGTGCGCCGAATTGACGGTGGCTGTTTATGAGACACCCTGGACACACGCACGCACCCGATTAAACAGCTCTCCCCCGCAATCCGGGCAGGCCTCGGGCCGGCCGGTGCCATGGGGCAATTCCCATCGACACGGGCAGGCCTGACACTGAAAGATGCGACATTCATCGGCCAACTGAAAATTGCCGCCCTCGACACGGATCGACTTGCCGTTGATCAGCGCATCGGCGACGACAGCGCGGGCGCGCTGGACGATGCGTCCAAACGTGGCGCGCGACACGCCCATTGCCTCTCCTGACGCCTCATGTGACAGGTTTTCCAGATCCGCCAAACGGATCGCCTCCCTTTCATCCACAGACAAAATGACTTCTGCCAATTCCACCATGGGAATCCCGCGGGGTTTGAAATAGCTCACATCTGGATTGAAGGCGACAATGCGATCTTTTTTGGGTCTGACCATAGGCACCTTTTATGAGCATATACTCGATAGGGGGGAAATTAATGGCCGGTCGGCGCATTGTCAAGCCGGCAATGTCGTTTCGGGGACCGGCGAGCGCTTGACACCCTGCACCGAATTGGGCCTCGGCAGTGACGCGGGTCGCTCTGCCGGCATTGGCCCCTTAAGCTCCGAAAGATGACTGTCGGCCCGGTAACGGCAGCGACGCCGGTTCAGTCGACTTCCAAAAAGGATAAAACCTCCTGTACAACATGAGTGCGCTGGCCGAGGCCGGTGGCAATATCTTCGCCCATTTGGATGCTATCCGTCTCGATACCCACCCGAAAATAATGGATGCCGGCGGTCCCCGCTTCAATGGCCCACAGGACCACGCCGCGGATGATGACCTTATTTTCTAACTCCAGCGTAATGGTGGCGCCGGTGCCGATGGCCGGGGCCTTTGACATCTCGGCGCGAAGGCCCGCCACACTGATTTCGGTAACCGTGACGGGCAGTTGCCCCACATCGCAAATTATCGTAGCGCCACAGTTGATCGGGTACCGGCTGAACTGTCGTCTTTCAGCTGTCATACTGTTGCCCTTTCTGCAGGAGACATTAACTCGATCTGCTGTCACCATTTGACGGTTCCGTAAAAAGTCCGATATCTGCGTTACGCGTCATCCCTCGTCATGGCGGCGTACTGTAAGTACTTCTCATTCCTCAGGATTCGCAAGCCGTATCTCGATACATGTTACGGAATCGTTCTTTTTGCTACTTTTTACCGTTTCATCACTATTTAAAAGCTCGCGGTTCATGCAGCCCGTCGTATACCCTTCCAGATCCAGCGCCACGTGGGCGAACCCCAAGCCGCGCAGATGCGTTACAAGATGTTGTCGGGTGTTGGTGGACATCAGCAGATCAAACTCCCTGGGGTCCACTTCGATCCTAGCCACCGCGCCGTGTACGCGAACGCGGCAATGCGCAATGCCGATGGCGCGCAGCGCCGCTTCGGCCTTTTCGATCAATGCAAGTGTTGATAATCTAATCGGGGTTTCATAGGGGATGCGCGAAGCCAGGCATGACATGGCCGGGCGGTCCCATGCCGACAGCCCCATCGTCAATGCCTGTTTTCGAATTTCTTCTTTCCCAATACCTGCAGCCAACAACGGCGCGACGACACCCAGTTCCTCCGCCGCCTTCAGGCCGGGCCGGAAATCTGTAAGATCGTCAGCGTTGACGCCGTGGGCCAGCACCTGGAATCCTTTTGCTGAGGCCTTTTCCTTAATGGCCGTAAAAACCATTTTCTTACAGATGTAACAGCGATGGGGAGGGTTGGCAACGAGTTCAGCATTGGCCATGACATCCGGGCCAACGATATACTGCGGAACGTTCAGTGCGGCGGCCGTTTGCGAAGCGAATCGTCTTTCCAATTCCGGCATCAGCGGGGTATGCGCAGTGATGGCAATGACCTGATCATCCAGCACTTCTTTGGCCACGGCCAGCAGCAGCGTGCTGTCCACACCGCCCGAGTACGCCACGGCAATAGCGCGCTCGGCCTTGATCAGGTTTCTCAACACACCGATTTTTTTAGGCAGATCATCCGCCATGGGAGTTCCGGTTGCTGGATGTCGAACACCGGTTTTACCACAGGTATTCGTTGAATAAGGCCTGCCCAGGAAGCCTACACGCTCATAGTCTTCTTGGCGGAAAAAAATGTTTACAAAAAGCCGCGATTTCGTTATGTACTCGATTTAAATACAAAAATGGGTAATACGTCAATTTCTGCCGAAATAAAAGGGGTTTTTCATGGGAAAGGACAGTCTGCTCAAATCCACGTCAAAGGAAGCCACCGGGCCAGGGAAAACCGTCGCCAAGAAAGAAGCCCCCGCCAAGAAACGTGTTTCAGCGAAGAAAAAGGCGGCTGGCAAGAAAGCGGTGCCTGCAAAAAAAGCAGCCCCGGCAAAGAAAACGGCACCCCAAAAAGCCGCTGCCAAGAAAGCGGCACCCCCAAAAGCCGCTGCACGAAAGGCCGCCCCGCCCACCCTGCGAGAATTGATTTCCTTAAAATTCGATGGATGGGCCCGCGCCGATGGTCGCGTGCCGATGCCGCCGCCGACGTCGGCAAAAGGTGCTGCGCCGCCGTTTTTCACCGGTGCGGACCCCCATGATACCGCACGTATGAAAAAACTGCTTTTTGAAAAATTTGACATGTCCGCCATTGAGGCGGCCGGCCGGGCATCCGCGGAAAAACGTGCCGCAGAAGAAAAGGCCGCTGCTGAAAAGGCCGCTGCCGAAAAGGCCGCTGCTGAAAAGGCCGCTGCCGAAAAGGCCGCTGCCGAAAAGGCCGCTGCCGAAAAGGCCG
>CAYUOU010000009.1:16106-72537 GCA_964446485.1 uncultured Desulfobacterales bacterium
GAAAAGGCCGCTGCCGAAAAGGCCGCTGCCGAAAAGGCCGCTGCCGAAAAGGCCGCCGCCGAAAAGGCCGCCGCCGAAAAGGCCGCCGCTGAAAAGGCCGCTGCCGAAAAGGCCGCCGCCGAAAAGGCCGCCGCCGAAAAGGCTGCCGCTGAAAAGGCTGCCGCTGAAAAGGCTGCCGCTGAAAAGGTGACCGTGACTTACGAGGCGGCCTATGACGCACCGGGAAAATCAGCGGCACCCGTGGATCGATCCGGGCAGCTTGTCATGTTCGGGATCTTTGGCATCATCGGTGTGGTCTTTCTTCTGCTCATCGGTGCCAGTATGAACAACACCGGCAATTTCTACATGACTTCCCAAGATGGTGCACTCACCGTGTACCAGGGCAAATTCGCACCGCTGGGAAAGCGGCACCTTATCACTTTGCCGGGCGTTGCGTTGGCAGAAGCGCCTCGATCGGTCTATACGAAGCAGGATGTGTACCCGTTGATTTTCTCTTTCTACCTGACCAAAGCCGACTCCCTGCTCAAGGCCGACGGATTCCCGGACTTCGATGGCATCAAAGACTACCTGGAAAAGGCTCTTGCGGTTGCCGTGACCGCCGATGCCAAAGAGACGGTCTACCGTCGCATTGACGGAATTGATATTCTGCTCAATCTCTACAGGGCGGATGTCGCCGCAACCCGCGGCACAGCGGCCGATTACCGGGAAGCACTGGAGTATCTGGCCCGTGCCGGTCGCTTGAACCCCGATGTCTCTCAAGCGAGCCTCATCGAGCAAAAGACCGCCGCGGCCCAGGTCGCCATTGCAGCCCTCGAAGCAAAGGCTGCCGAAGAAGCCGCTGCCGTCGAGAAAGCCGCTGCAGAAGAAAATGCGGACGAGGTGAAAAACCAATAGCCGCGCATCTCATTTTGAACCATTAGGGTCGGGCCCCGTAGCCGCATCGGGGCCCGTTTTTCATTCGGGACTGCCTACCATCGAAAAGGGTGCACCGGCCGGCATCACGGCACCGTGTTTTCCCGGCGCGGAGATGATTTCTCCTCCCTGCCGCCCGATGGGGTCAAGATTACCTGCTTCACCCCATCGGGTTGACGAACCCGCGGCGTTGACTTAATCTGCCCGCCGTACCGGACCCTTCGGTTGACAAACCCGTTCTAACTGGACTCCGCCGGCATTCATGATTGTCAAAAGAATTCTGATAGCCGCCCCAGTGGCGGTGATGGTTTTTTTACTCCAGTCATACTTCTGGGTCCCTTCCTATGAGCAGCAAACGCGGGGCAATCCGGATCGTCTGGCGAATTACATCACCGCCTCCATCGGTGATGCCAGTCTCCTCAATCCGATCCTCTCGGCGGACAGTGCCAGCAGTCAGATAGCGACGATGGTATTCGAGGGGCTCATCGACAGAGACAAAGATCTTCGTCTGCGCGGTCGGCTGGCCGCTTCCTGGGAAATCTATGAAATCGCCGCCTTCCTGGTGAACCCGGCCGCAATTGTTCCAGGCGGGTCTGCACCGATATCGGCCGAAGGCATCGCTCATCTTCTCACCCAGGTGGTCGCGTCAGGCCGCCCCGATGATTCGGAACTTGATCGTACTTTAAGGAATATCCGAGAAATCCGGGTGGTGCCCCCCGAAAAACGCACCTCTACCCACCACCTTTCGCGAAGGAAGACCGGCACGGATACAGAGGCCCCTGCCGTAGCAGTGTCCATCAACCCGCCGCCGAGCATCCGCCTGCGCCTCCAGCGGGTCGACCAGGAACTCTTCGCCAACCTTGAAAAAATTCTGGGCGACGGATATTTCAGCCATCATGACACGGCCGCTTATCTGAGCGTCGACCCATCGATAGAACGCGATGACAAACGATTGCTGGCGGACCGGCTGCTGCCGCCCACGGAGCACAATCCCGTCATTTTATTCCGCCTGCGACCCGGCGTGCGGTTCCATGACGGTCACGAAGTCACCGCCGAGGACGTCAAATTCACCTACGAAGCCATCATGGATCCGCGGAACCTCTCGCCAAGAATCTCGGACTACGAGCCGGTGCGATCCGTCACTGTGGACAGCCCCTACCAGGTCCGCGTGACCTACAAACGCCTCTACTCACCGGCCATCAGCACATGGGCAATGGGCATTTTGCCGGCTCACCGTCTCGACGCATCGGCGCTGGCCGCCGAAGCCCGGCGGCGGGGTATCGACCCAGCCGATTTCACCATGAGGCAAAGCGATTTCAACCGAAAACCCATCGGCTGCGGTCCTTTTGCGTTCTCCCAGTGGAAATCGGACCAGCACATTCGACTGAAGCGATTTGACGATTACTGGGAGGGTCCTGCCAACTACCAGGGATACGTTGTCCGAATCATTCCGGATCTGCTGACACAGGAAATGGAATTCTACGCCGGCACCCTCGATCACTACGGTGTGCCGCCATTTCAGGTCAAACGTCTGAAAGCGGATCGTCGGTTTCAAGGCTTCTCAGGCACGGCTTTTGGCTACACGTATATCGGATACAACCTGCGCCGGCCGCCCTTTGACGACCCGCGAGTGCGGCGCGCGCTGGGAATGGCCATCAATGTCAGAGAGATTATCGACTACGTGCTCTACGGCCAGGCCGAACCCATTACGGGACCGTTTCCCAAGCAGACCGACTTCTACAACGCGGATGTGCCGGCGCTGCCCTACGACCCTGAAGGCGCAACGGCACTGCTGAAAGAAGCCGGTTGGACAGCCAACACGGCCGGGATGCTGGAAAAAAACGGCCGCCCGCTTCAATTCACACTCATTACCAACAGCGGCAATGATTTGCGAAAGTCCATCCTGGCCATTGCCCAGGATGCGTGGCGGCGCATTGGCGTGGAAGTGCGAACGGATCTTTTGGAATGGTCGGTATTTCTTCAGGAGCGGGTCAATAAACTGGACTTTGACGCATTGGTCCTGGGGTGGCAGATGGGGATCGACCCGGACCTTTATCAAATATGGCATTCGAGCCAGACCGGCCCCTTCCAGTTGAATTTCGTGGGCTTTCAGGATGCGGCGGCCGATGAACTCATCATCAAAATCCGCCAGGAATACGATCTGGCCACCCAGATCGAAGACTGCCATCGCCTCCATGCCATCATTGCCGAGGCGCAGCCCTATACGTTTCTCTATGTGGGCAAATGGACGGCCGTGCTCGATCGCCGGATCACCATCCGCGAAAAGGACGCCGCCGGCATCGACAGATATCGCCCCATAGCACCGACCAAGACCGGGAACTATGCCTTTGACTTCAACAAATGGGTCAAACTGCCGGCGCCGCCGGCGATTGAACCCTAGCAGGGTGTAAAGCGCACGAAATCATGATCGCCTTCATCGGTAGAAGCATTGTACAGAAAATCATCACCCTGTTCTTCATTTCAGTGGTGTCATTTCTGATCATCCACCTTGCGCCGGGCAGCCCCAGCCAGGTGGATCCGCTCAATCCTAAGTTCACCCCTGAGATGGTGGAGCGGTTTCGCCAGGAATTTCACCTGGACAAGCCCCTCACCACCCAGTACGCACTCTTTTATCAGAATTTTTTTACCGGCCGCATCGTCTCGTGGAAAGACAACCAGCCGGTGCTGGGGAAGATCACAGAACGGTTTCTCAACAGCCTGCCGCTGTTCGTCGTGGGCACACTGCTCACCTGGACGCTGTCGTTTCCCGTGGGGATCCGCTCCGCCATCCGGCGCGGCGGCACTTATGACCGGACGGCGACCTTTCTATCCTACCTGCTCATCAGCATCCCCGGTTTCTTTTTCGCATATATGCTCATCATCGCCGTGGTGACGGCCCTGGGGGTGCCGGTCATCGGCATGGAAACCTTCGGCATCGATGGGGTCGGTATGGTAACGCGGGCGATGGACCGCACCTGGCACCTGGTGCTGCCCTCGATTCTGGGCGCAACGGGCGGCGTCGCGGTCCTCTCCCGGTACGTGCGCAGCCAAATGCTCGAAGTGGAAGGCCAGGATTACATCCGAACCGCACGCGCCAAGGGGTTGCCTGAAGACCAGGTACACTACCGGCATGCCCTGCGAAACGCCCTGCTGCCCTTCGTCACCATGTTTGGACTGGTGCTGCCCGGTCTGATCGGTGGATCGGTGATTATCGAGTCCATCTTTTCCTGGCCGGGCATGGGACGCATGGCTTATGAAGCGATTCTCGCCAGAGATTACCCGGTGATTCTTACGGTAAACTTCGTCTCGGCCGTCCTGGTGCTGCTGGGGACATTTATCTCCGACATGCTCTACACGATCGTAGATCCACGGATCGAACTCTAATGACCGACACCCCGTTACCCGCCACCAAATATACGGATGCCGACATGACCCTGGCAGCACACCAGGGGCGGTGGGCCATGTTCTGGGAGCAGTTCCGGAGCAATCGCATGGCCGTCGCCGGCATGGTCATTTTCATCCTTTTCTTTCTGACGGCCCTGGCAGGCCTGGGATTAACGTCAGGAACCGACCCCGTCCTCAACCCGTCAACCATCCGGCTTCAGGAAAAACTTCTGCCGCCGCTCACTGAAGCCGCGCAGGGAAAGCGCCTCGACCCTGCGCTGCCCCCGGGAGGGCGCTACCTCCTGGGCACCGACGATCTGGGCAGGGATGTCTTCGCCCGAATGATGCAGGGCGCCTGGGTATCGCTGACCGTGGGATTCGTCGCCGTGGGCATCGCCATCGCCATCGGCATTTTTCTGGGAGGCATCGCCGGATACTACGGCCAGCTGGCCATCGGACTTCATCACCTCATGGGGCTGCTCCTGCCGGTTGCCGGCGTCGTTCTGGCCGGCAGCGTCTCCACCGCAGGGGGGATCGCCCTGACCACCGCCGGCATCGCCTGGGTCGTTGCGGGGCAAGCGCTGAACCGCCGTGCGCCGGCCGTGGCGAAAGCCCTCACCGTGCCCCTCATGACCATGGACACCCTCATCATGCGGGTGGTTGACATCATGCTCTGTTTCCCGAGCTTTTTTCTGATTCTCACCGTCGTGGCACTGCTTCCGGCCAGCCTGTACAACATCATGATTGTCATCGGCCTCACCAGTTGGATGGGGACCACGCGATTTGTGCGTGCGGAGTTTCTTTCCCTGCGGGAGCAGGATTTTGTTGCAGCAGCCAAGGCACTGGGCGTCAACGAGTTGCGCATCGTTTTTCTCCATATGATGCCCAATGCCATCGCACCGGTGCTGGTGTCGGCCACGCTCGGCATCGCCAGCGCCATCCTCACCGAGGCGGGGCTGAGCTTTTTGGGATTCGGCGTCCCGCCCCCCCATGCCACCTGGGGCAACATCCTCTCTGACGGGAAGCGATTCATTTTCGACGCCCCATGGCTGACGTTCGCCCCGGGGACGGTCATTCTTCTGGTGGTGCTGGCCTTCAACCTCTTCGGTGAAGGGCTTCGCGACGTGCTGAACCCTCGGCTGCGGGAAAGGCATTGAGCATGGGAACACAACTTTGCGACGATGCCAGCCAACCCGATGCAGCCACCAAAGACGGCGCACTGCTGAGCGTGTCCGATTTGAGGGTATCTTTCGGATCGGGCGCCACTCGCGCCGCAGCGGTGGACGGAATCAGTTTTGACATCCAAGCCAATGAAACCGTCTGCATCGTGGGTGAATCCGGATGTGGGAAAACGGTGACGGCGCTCAGCATCCTGGGCCTCGTCCCCTGCCCGCCCGGCCGCGTCGACGGCGGCCGCATCGTCTTCAAGGGGCGGGATCTCCTGACAATGCCGCCGACGGCACTTCAAAAAATCCGCGGCAACGAAATCGCCATGGTGTTCCAGGAGCCGCTGTCTTCGCTCAACCCCGTCTTCACGGTGGGAGACCAGATCGGTGAAGCCATTCGTACCCATAACCGGTGCCCGCTTGACGCGATTCCCCAGGCCTGCATCGACCTGTTGACTCAAGTGGGCATCCCGGATCCGGTCAGCCGCCTGAAGGCCTTTCCCCACCAACTCAGCGGCGGCCAGCGTCAACGGGTCATGATTGCCATGGCGCTGTCGTGCGACCCGGATCTGATGATCGCCGACGAGCCCACCACCGCATTGGATGTCACGGTACAGGCACGGATCATTGACCTTCTCAAAGATATTCAATCGCGTCGACGAATGGCCATTCAGTACATCACCCACGACCTGGGCGTGGTGGCGGCCATCGCACAACGGGTGTATGTCATGTATGCGGGAATCATCGTCGAAAAGGGCCCCACAGGAGCCATTTTCGAGTTTTCGCGCCACCCCTACACGCAGGCGCTGCTGGCGGCCTTGCCCAGCCGCAACAAGCGGGGACAGCGGCTGTATGCCATCCCGGGCTCGGTGCCCGACCCTTCCAACAAACCGCCAGGCTGCCCTTTTCACCCCCGCTGCAGTGACGCGGTGGCGAATTGCCGGGACGCGTTGCCCGAGATGTGCGACTACGGCGGCGGGCACAATGCGCGCTGCCCGGTGGTGTTCCAGAGAGAAGGTGGACCATGAACCCGCCGGCCACCCATTTTCCGGAAGTGCCGATTCTAGCGGTCGAAGACCTTCGAAAGGCGTTCCCCATCCGATCCGGATTCCTTCAGCGGACTACCGGTTGGGTGCACGCCGTGGACGGCGTGTCGTTTGCCATCGCCACCGGGCAGACGCTGGGGCTGGTGGGCGAAAGCGGCTGTGGCAAATCCACCGTGGCCCGGATGATCCTTCGGTTGTTGACGCCGGACAGCGGCAGCATCCGGTTCAGGGGCAACGAGATCGGTCACCTGAGCCAGCGGGAATTGAAACCACTGCGCCGGCAGATACAGATTATCTTTCAAGACCCCTACGGATCCCTGAATCCCCGCATGAGCATCGGGTGGTCCATTTCAGAGGGGCTTCGCACCGTGGGCATCACGACACCCCGTGCGAAACAGCGGCGCGTTGCCGAGCTGTTGGACATGGTCGGGCTGCCGGCCACCTATCACAACCGTTATCCCCACGAATTCAGCGGCGGGCAGCGGCAGCGGATCGGTATTGCCAGGGCCTTGAGCGTGTCCCCATCGCTGCTGGTCTGCGACGAGCCCATTTCAGCACTGGATGTTTCCATCCAGGCCCAGATCATCAATCTGTTAAAGGACCTTCAGGATCAGTTGGGATTGAGTTATCTGTTCATCTCCCATGATCTGAATGTGGTGAGCTATCTGTGCAGCCATGTCTGTGTAATGAACGGCGGGCAGATCGTCGAATCCGCCGCGGCAGAGACGCTCTTCGATAATCCGTGCCACCCGTATACGCGGGCTTTGCTGGCTGCCATTCCCGATGCCCGCGGCGTTGGCACGCCGAAATATGGGTCACGACACGCCGGCGTCGTGACCCCAGCCTACAAATAGGAATTACCATGCCTGGAACGACACCCAAAGCGGAACTCATGGCCCGGATCGCACGGTTTCAAAAGAGACTGCAAGCCACAGCGGTGGAAGGCGCCCTGATACTTCAGAAATCGGATCTTTTTTATTTGACGGGCACCGTCCAGCAGGCGCAGCTCTATGTTCCCGCGGAGGGTGCTCCGGTACTGATGGTGAAAAAAAGCCACGCCCGGGCGACGGCAGAATCCGCCCTGGAACAGGTGGTGCCCGTGGCCTCGCCCAAAGACATCCCGCGCTGCCTGAAGGACGCGGGGCTGGCGATGCCGGCACGGTTGGGACTCGAATGCGACGTCCTGCCGGTGAACTTATACTTCTTGTACCAAAGCGTTTTTCAAACTGCGTCGGTGGTGGATGTGTCTCCGGAGATCCGCAGGATCCGGGCCGTTAAATCGCCTTACGAATTGGCCATCATGGAAGACGCCGCCCGACGTGCCGACGCCGTGGCCGCCGGCGTACCCGGTCTTCTGCGAGCCGGCATGAGCGAACTGGAACTGGCCGGCCTCGTAGAGGCCTCCGCCAGGGCGATGGGTCATCAGGGGGTGCTGCGAATGCGCCTCTGGGGCAATGAACTGTTTTACGGGCACCTCATGGCGGGGCCTTCGGCGGCAGCACCCAGCTACCTGGCCTCGCCCACCGGGGGCACCGGAGCAGGGCCGGCCGTAGCCCAGGGCGCCGGATTCGGAAAGATCTCTCCCAACGAACCGATCCTCGTGGACTATGTATTCGCCTTCGACGGCTACCTTGCCGATCACACCCGCATTGTTGCCATCGGGGATCTCTCCGACGACTTGATGCGCGGCCACGAAGCCATGTGCCGAATCCAGGAAACGCTGTCGCAAGAATGCCGCCCGGGCGTCACAGGGGGCGATATTTACCGCTTGGCGCTGGCATTGGCGGATGATGCGGGTTACCGCGAGTGGTTCATGGGCAGCGGCACAGACCGGGTGCCCTTTGTGGGTCACGGCATCGGTCTCGAGCTGGACGAGTACCCGTTTCTGGCCAAAGGCCAGGACATGCCGCTGAAGGAAGGAATGGTCATCGCGCTGGAGCCCAAGCTGGTCATCCCCGGCCAGGGCGTTGTGGGCATCGAGAACACCCACGTGATCACCAAGACGGGGCTGCGCCGGTTAACCCGGCATCCAGACGAAATTCATATCGTCGATTAGTAAAAAAAGGGACGCACCGGCAAACCCGACGCGTCCCTCGTTGTGGTTGTTCTGCGGATTAACGCTTGGAGAACTGGAATCGGGCACGCGCACCGCGCTGTCCGTATTTTTTCCGCTCCTTGGTTCGCGGGTCACGCATCACGAAACCGGCCCGCTTGAGCGGTGTTCGGTAGTCGGGATTGGCGCTGATCAGGGCGCGGGTAATGCCATGTCGGATGGCGCCGGCCTGCCCACTGGGGCCGCCGCCGTTGACATGCACCACAATGTCGTAGTCCCCCAATGCATTCACCACCGCCAGGGGCTGACGAATGATCGGGATCGCGGAGGGGACCTTGAAGTAATCTTCGATGGGACGATCGTTGACCGTGATCTGCCCGCTGCCCGGAGTGATCCAGGTGCGAGAAATGGCGGATTTGCGTCTTCCAGTGGCGTAGTAGGTGCTTTTTTCCATACGTAATTACCTGATCGTTGTATAAGGGTTACTGTTCCAGCACTTGAGGCTGCTGGGCGGAATGGGGATGCTCGGCGCCCGCGTAAACTTTGAGCTTCTTGATGAGCTGACGCCCCAATCGGTTCTTGGGGAGCATCCCCTTTACGGCAAACCGGATAATGTCTTCCGGGCGCTTTTCGCGCAGCTTTTCGGCAGTGATCTCCTTTAAGCCGCCGATGTAGCCGCTGTGCCGATAATAGGTTTTCTGTGCCCATTTACGTCCGGTCATGACGATCTTGTCGGCATTGACAATGATCACCATGTCACCGGTATCCACGTGCGGGGTGTAGATGGGTTTGTGTTTGCCACGAAGCCGGGACGCCACCAACGTGGCCAGCCGACCCAGAACCTGCCCTTCGGCATCGACAACCCACCACTGCTCGTTTCGGTCAGATGCTTTGGCGCTATAGGTGTATTTTTTCACAGTATTCACTCCTGTCCGTGTTTCGAATCTGCGGTTTATAGTGAAAAGGATGTGCACTGTCAACAGATATTCCCGAATATTTATCCGTTTCGAACGCCTGTGCGTGGCTTGACAGGCCTTTGCCATTGCGCCTAATCTGAGCGCCTCGTCAGAAAACAACCGTCAGTCGCAACCATGAGGAGACCGACCGTGGCCCCGATTGAAACCGAAGTCAAATTCCACATCACCGATGCCGACGCCGTCAAGCAGCGAATTCTCGACCTGGGCGCGATCAGCGGCGGACGCGTCTTTGAGTCCAACGCAACCTATGAGGACGGTGCCGTGTCCCTGAAGCCGCGGGGCATGTTGCTGCGTCTGCGCAGAACGGCGGCACGCAACACGCTCACTTTGAAAGCACCGGCGCCGGAAGCCAGCGCCGAATACAAAGTCGTGACGGAGGTGGAAACCCAAATCAAAGATCCGGATGCGCTCCACGCCATTTTGGAGATGCTTGGGTACACGATCTGGCGCGGCTATGAAAAGTGGCGAGAAACCTTCACATTGGCAGCAGTGGAGTGCTGCCTGGATGCCATGCCCTTCGGAGACTTTCTGGAGATCGAAGGCCCCGGCGAGCAGATCAGGCGCCTCGCAGAGCGATTGGAGCTGGATTGGTCCCGGCGCATCCTCATCAATTACTACGGCATTTTCGATATCATCCGATCGCACGCGGCCCTGCCGTTCAACGACATCACTTTCGATCGGTTCAAGGGCATCGATGTGGATTGGTCAACCACGGCCGATCTCATCGAAGCCGGCTGATAAAATCACCCCCTGCCCGGTCTGACCGTTGATCTTCACGACCACCGGCGCATCCAAACGGACATGGCGAACGAATTGAGAGGCTGACACGGCCGGCAGGCCATCGAGCCACGACCAGTCGATGCAGCCGTCGGTGCCCTCGGTTACGGTGAGATAGGGAATGCCCAGGGCGGTGATGTTCTGAAAAAAGTGCGACCCCTGCGACGGATCGGCGTGGAGAAGGTCATTTCGAACCTCGACAATGGCCCCCACGTTAGAAATCTGATGCCACTGAACAGGAATACCCAGCCACCGGTCGGCCGAGCCCCACCGGCCAGGCCCCACCAGCAGGTACGGCCGTTTTTGCGCACTCAATACGGCATTGCATCGGCCCACCGCTTCTGCCATTTTCGGAGTGGCGGCCGCCTCGAAAGCGTCGGGCCGCACATAGACGACATCTCTGATATCATCTATTCTACCGTTTCCCAAAGCCGAGGCCGACCGACAAAGGGCGTGGTTCACCTCCTCCGCTGAAATCTCCACGTCGAACCGCTCACCCCCGGTGGCCATCGGCCGCATCTGAAGGAAGTAGAACCCGTCCTTTTTGCCGCTGCCGGCCGGCGCCAACGCCACTGCAAACTCCATCTCAACCGGGCACCCCATCCCCTGGCGCCCGATCTTGAGAAGATCGCCCAATACACTGGCCAGGGGAAACCGTTGATACTTCAATACCGAGGCGAAGGTGATCACCGCCGCGCCGGTGCCGTTGAACGTGTCGCGGATGCGGTGCTCATCGATACTGTAAGTACTGGCAAGAATCTTCACCGGCGCCTCTTCGGCGGCATCGTCGATATCGCGTCTATCCAAATTGGCGTTGGTGAGGTGGTCCAGCGATTCGGGGCAATCCGCGACCCTGAGGGCATAGAAGAATCGCTGCGCGTTCTCCAGGATATCGTCCACGGAAGAAAACTGCGGCAGGACTTCGGGATGTTTGGGTGAAAACCGCAGACTCCGCTCACCCTGCACCACGGTGCGTCCCATGCCCAGGGCCACCAGTGCGATGCCGTCATCCGCCGTCATGGGAGAAATCGGGTAGTAATTGTGGCTTTGGGCCACCCCGGCGAAGGTGGGATAAAAATAGTCGCCATGCCGGCTGCCGGCCAATTCTTGAATGATGACCGCCATGGCCTCCTCTTGGGGCAGGGCGGCGAGGTGCCGGGAAAAGGCGCGGGGATCTTCGTAAAAGGTGGACGCATAGACCAGCTTCACGGCACTCACCAGTTGGCGCAGCCGCACCACCGGGTCCGGGTGATTGTTGGGAATCATGTAGGTCTCATAAAGCCCGGCATAGGGCTGGAACTGAGCGTCCTCGAGAAGGCTCGAGGATCTGACGGATAGCGGAAACGTCACCTGTTTGACGAACGCAGACAGTTGCGTCACCAGATGGGCCGGCATTTGCGCCTCGAGAAACCGTTTGGCCACCACGGCGTTGTCGCCAAGGTCTTCGGTCGAGGCCAGGTCTTCCATGCGGTTGTGCGACAGGAATGCTTCGAAGCCATCGGTGCACAGGACCAGCGTCCGCGGCACCTGAATCTCCACCGTCGGATAGGCCTGGTGCAGTTCCATGGCGTCTTGAAGCATGGCGGACATGAAGGCAAGGCTTCTGGCTTTGCCGCCCAGAGAGCCGCTGCCGATGCGAACGAAATCCATGACACTTGGATCGTAGGCCCCTGATTTGAATTGGGCCACCACTCCTTTTTGGCGCAGTCGACGGAGGGCCTGGATGTTGGTAATGAGATACCGTCGCATTCCATCGACGTCGTCGAATGCATCCGCGCTGACCTTTCTGAAGGATGATGCCAGGGCGATTTCCGAGCGTCCCATGATCCAGTTGGAAAAATGGTTGCGATGGGCATGATAGCGCAGACAGCCTTCAGGCACCTCGGCGATGCGCTCCTGAAGCTGTCTTAAATTTGACGCTCTGGCGACTTCTTTGCCGTCCGGCAGGCGAAATACGAAGTCTCCGAAACCAAGGTCGGAGAGAAAGAACCCATGGATTTCTTTCAGCAGATGCGGTGTGTTCTTGTCCAGAAACGCCGCGGGCACACTGGCGGCGCGTTTGGCATTCTCTGGGTCGGAACTGAGCAGCAGCAGCGGCAAATCCGGAATTTCCGCGCGCACCCGGGCCAGGAAGTTCCAACCGGCGTCAGGGTCCATAGTCCCTTGCCGCGGCATCCGAGTATCTGAAATCACTCCAAACATGTAATCCTTGTAATGCTCGTAGAGCGTCACCGCCTCATCGTAGGTCTCCGCCAGAAGTATTTTGGGCCGCGCCCGCATCTTCAGCAGACGATGGTCTTCGTTGAGGCCGTCCATGAGAATGGCCTGCGTTTGACGCACCACTTCCTTGTACACGAGGGGCAGCAGCACCGACTGGTAAACCGGGTTGTCCTCCACCAACAGCAGCACGCGCACCTGGGCCTTTTGGCAATCGCGCGCCACGTTCATCCGGTCTTCCACGCTTTTCACAATGGCCAGGAGCAGGTCGCTGTTGCCGGACCATATGGCGATGCGGTCGATGCCGTTGCGATGCTTTCCCGGGGGAACCGGGAAAATCCCCCGCGGGCTGTGGGCCAGCAAAATAACCGGCAGGTTGGGTTTCAGGGCCCGCACCGCCGCGCCGAATGAAAAGGCGTCCATGTTGTCCAGATGCGGCATGGTGAGCACCAGATCCACGACCTTTTCACGAATGATCTCGAGGGCCTTCTTGGCGCTGGCGATACGGGTGACCCGCGGGGGGTGGCTCAAGTTCAACCCGCTGTATTCCGTGATGATGCGGGTGGCGAGGCTGCCGTCTTCTTCGAGAATGAAGGCGTCGTAAGGGCTCGATACCAGGAGGATACGGCGCACCTTGCTGGCCATAAGCTCATGATAGATCTTGAAATTGACGTGAAACGCGCTGTCTAATTTGGCGTTGGGAACGGTGTCGGTTGTCATGGACGGTGGCCGGTGTGTTTTGGGGTTGAAACGCCGCGGCGACGGGGTTCTTGGCCGCCTGTGGAACAGGCTACCACACTCCAGCAGCGGAGGCCAGCCACCGCCTATGAGAAGTGCTCGGTGCCGCCGGATGCCCGCGGCCGGCCCGCTTGCCTGTGGGCCCTGCCCCTGAACCATGCAGGGACTGCGGGAGGCATGGAGATTGCATCATCATTGACGGGTTTCATGGAAGGGAACGTCATCGTGGAACGTCGATCATGATCGTTTGTCGCCGCTGCAGACATTTTTTCATTACCTGGGAGAAAGGATCCCCCTACGGCTGCCGTGCCATGGGGTTCAAGTCACGGATGATGCCCAGCCGCGCGGTCCAGCGGGCGACACCGGGAATGACGTGTCAATTTTTTTCGAAGAAACCGGAGGGCGCCGCCAGGAGAGTTAGAGCGGCGGCATCGTAAGAGGACAGCACCGCCGCCGTCCTGCGTCCGGTTTGATCAAGGAAGAAACTTTCAGCGCGTAGGATGGGAGGAGCGCAGCGGATCCCATCGATCAGGCCATGCGGGTCACGCACTGCCGGCAGTGTTTGGTCATGGGTGCTTTTCGGTCAGCGCCAACGCCAACCGTGTCTACGGATAGACCGCGATACCCTGGCGACCGTCGATGACGATCCCCATGCTGTTGAGCATCTCCCATGAGCGCTGACGGTCGAGATCGGAGGTGCGCGTCGACTGGTAGCGAATCAACTCCTGGAGCACATCGTCGCTCATCCCCTTTTGCTTCAAGGTCATGAGGTCGTTGATGCTGCTGGTATTGATGGGCTGGACGTCCTTGCCGTAGACAATGGGTTCACGGTTTTTCATGAACGAACGCTCCCGCACCAGCAGGGTGATGGTATCGTCGGACAGGCCCGCGGTTTTGAGCGAGATAATTTCATCCACGGTGAAGGCGGCCGTTTCCAGTGATTTTTCGGCGATGAGCGCCTCGATGACACTATCGCCCACACCGGCGGCGCCCAGTGCGGTGAGCTGCCGGCTGCTGATGCCCAAGCCCACCGCCGCGGCAATGATCACCAGGAGGCATGGACGGATCCAATATGTTCCGGAGGGAGTCATGCGCTTACCCTAAAAACTTCAGGAGATTGGGTTGAATGATGCGCGCCGAGACAGCCAGGGCCGATTCATAGGCGGTCTCTTCTGATTTGAGATCCAGTATGGCTTCGGCCAAATCCACCCCTTCGGTTTCCGACAGAGCGTTTTCGAATCCCAGACGGAGCCGAAACAGTTGATGCTCGGTGGACTCCAGTTGGCCGTAGACGGCGGCATTGTCGGCGCGCACGCGACGCACTTGATCCACGGCGGTGGCGAGTCGGTTTTGCCGATCCTGTAAAACGGCCGGATCGGGCGCTGGCGCGGCGAGTTCGGCGGCGACATCGGCAAGCAGGGCAAACACGTCTTCGATCCCAGAAAAGATCGCTTCGCCGTTGGCGCGAACGGCAATCTCCGTGTTTTCTCCCACCATGTATCGGGCGTCGGCACCGGCCGAGTTGTCTCCGGTGTAGGTGATCGTTCCCGTAACCGGGTCGGCGGTGAACGGTGGGATGTCGTTTTTACGACCGGCAAAGAGATACACACCATCCTGCTGGCTGTTGGCCAGTCCGAGGAGTTGTTCACGAATGTGGGTAATCTGGTCGGCGGCGATGGTTCGGGATTCGGCGTCACCGGTTCCCGCAGCGTTGTCCGCAGTGACGCGCTTGGCATCGTTGATGAGTTCGTCCACCATCCCCAGGGTCGTCTCCACAATGTCTAATCGGGTTTTCGCTCTTTCCAAGTTGCGCTGGTATTGATCGATGGCGGCGATGGTTTTTCGATAATTCAACACCGAAGACATGCCGGCCGGATCGTCGGACGGCCGATTGATTTTTTTCTGTGTCGATACCCGCGTCTGGGCATCCAGCAATTTCTCCGCCCGCTGAAACAAATTTCCGATGACGGTGCGATGCATCTGAGTGGAGGTGATGCGCATGGTGTGCTCCTCGTTGTCAGGCGTCTTCGCGGCTACATCCGCATCAGGGTATCCAGCATCTGGTCGACGGTGCTGATCAACTTTGCGGAAGCATTGTAGGCATGCTCGAATTCCACCAGTTTCACCATCTCCTCGTCGATGGAAACTCCCGAAATGGATTCCCGGTAGTTGTTCAGTTGATTGAGCGTGCTTCCCTGATAGCCGCGGTAACGGGTCGCCGTTGCGGTTTCGATGCCCACCGTGCTCACGAGACCGTTGTAATAGTCATCATATGTGGCCGTGCCGCCGTTCATCGTGGCGGTGTTCTGGAGGGCGGCGATGGCGATGGCATTCCCGCCGCCACCCGGCAGACCGCCGGGGTCGGATGCAACGGCGATGCGGCGCGGGTCGGCGGTGATGGCGCTGCTGACAGCCATGTCGGCAGCCGAACTGCCCGTGAAGAAATCGACGCCGGCACCGCCGGTGAGATCCCATCCGGCGCCGTGCTGCGCGTTGACGCGGGTAATCATGTCTGCGGCCAGGGCGTCGAGCTGCCCGATGGCTCCGGATGAAAAGGTATCCCGGGTCTCCAGCAGCCCCCGCAGCGTGCCGCTGGCAATGCCGTCATTGAGGGGCACCCCCGGAGCGCTGTCCCAGGAGATATCGTGGTGTCCGGTGGCCGGATTGACAACGGTGGTCAGCTGTCCGAAGGGGCTCGTCCCAACGAGCGGGTTGCCGTCGTCGAGGGTCACGGTGATGCGGCCGTCGTCCGCCTCGGCGCTGGTGAACGAAATACGCGATCCCAGGTCTCCAAGCAACCGATCACGCTGGTCGCGCTGGGCGTTGGCGAACTGACCGCCGGCCTCGATATTAACGATTTCCGTATTGAGTTCGTTCAACCGGGCGGCCATGATGTTGATATCCGCCACCGTTCCGGTGATCTGCACGTCGGCGTCCTGCTGGGCACGGACCAGATCGGTGCGCATCTGTTGAAAGGTGTCCGCGAGGTATCCGCTTCTGGCCGCCAGAACCGACCGCTCCGATGGTCCGGCGGGATTGTTGGCCAGATCCTGCCAGGCGCCCCAAAAATCGCTCATGGCCTGGTTCAATCCATAACCTTCGGATTCGTTGAACACCATCTCCACCCGGCTCAATGTTTTTTCCTGAGCTTCCCATCGCCCCAGATCTCCGGCAGCGGTGTTGATCTGAGCGTTGATGAATCGGTCGAACACCCGCTCCACGTGGGTCACCGAAACACCGGTGCCGATCTGCCCGATATTGGGGTCATCGAGCTGGGGAGAAGTCACCAGGTTCGTGCGTCGGCGCGTGTAGCCCGGCGTGTTCACATTGGCGATATTGTCGCCGGTGGTCTGGATGTTTTGCTGCTGGGCAAACAGGGACTGCCGCCCGATATCGAGGATGCCGTTAATGGTAGGCATGGTGATCGCCTTTCACGCGGTTGGGCGCCGGCTCATGCGGCCAGCGCCTTGAATATGGCCTGAGGCACCGTTGACAAGGCCACGACGGTAGTCGTAGCGCCCATTTTGATGGCTTCCTTGGGCATGCCGAAAACGATACTGGTGGCCTCGTCCTGGGCCATGGTCTGGGCGCCGGCATCCTTCATGGCCAGTAAACCCTTGGCGCCGTCGGCCCCCATGCCCGTCAGCACCACCCCCACGGCGTTTTTACCGGCCACCTTGGCAACGGATTGAAACAACACGTCCACGGCCGGCCGCTGGTAATGCACCCGGGGGCCGCTTTTGATGGCCACGAGGTACTGTGCCCCGCTGCGCCGAAGCACCATGTGGTAGTTGCCCGGGGCGATGAGGGCCACTCCCGGCACCACAGGGTCGTTGTCCCGTGCCTCCCTGACCTCCAGCTGACAGATCTCATTAAGGCGTTGGGCGAAGGAATGGGTGAAATTCTCCGGCATGTGCTGAACTATGACGATGCCCGGTGTGGTGCCCGGCAGGGTGCGCAGCACCGATTCGATGGCCTTGGTGCCGCCGGTGGAGGCGCCAATGGCGATGACTTTGTGGGTGGTCTGGGTCAAGAGCTGTGCGGCGGGGATATTGCTCTGGGATTCGGGGGTCGGGGCGGCCTGGTATTTTTTGAGGTCGGCGGCTGCCGCCGCCCGGATGGCCCTCGCCAAGTCGTTGGCGATGTTTTGCGTCGAATACGACGCCCCCGGTTTGCAGAGCACCTCAACCGCCCCCAAGTCCAGTGCCTTCATTGCAATCTCGCTGTTTCGGGGAGTGAGCGAGCTGAGGACCACCACCGGCATGGGATAGTGCCGCATGAGTTTCGCCAGAAAGGAGAGCCCGTCCATCCGCGGCATCTCCATATCGAGAGTGATGACGTCGGGCTTGAGCCTGACGATCTTTTCCCGGGCCACATACGGATCGACGGCCGTATCCACCACATCGATGTCACCGAATCGGTTTAACTCCTCGGTCATCTTCTTTCGGACCACAGCAGAGTCGTCAACGATTAACACCCGTATCATAATTGTCTTTTCTCCTCGCCACATCCTGCGGCAATTCGGTTAACCCGGGAGGTCGCCGTCGCTGAACAGGTAAAGACTGAGAAAGCCCTCGTCCAAGGTCAAGCCCGCAACGGCGATGGCCGCGGCGGCATCGCCCGCATAGGGGCCTTCTGTCAGCTGAGGGGTGGAAATATTGAAAACGGCTTCGGCGCCGGCAATGGCCGGCAGCACGTTGCCGCAAATAATGTTGAGCGCCTCTTTCAACGCGTCACGCTGTTCTTCTTCGGAAATCGTTTCCGCTTCGTCGAGGCCCAGCATATTGGCGGCCAGCTCTGAGAGCCCTTCCGCGCCAAACTCCATTACCAGCGAGCCAGAACAGGGGCCGGAGAAATCGGCGCTCACCGTGATGCGTTCCGCATCGGCAAATTGGGTTAAATCTTCTTCGGACGCTGCAAAAATGAAAGCCAGCTTTTCCAGCGTGTCAATGGTCTCTTCGACAAGGATCTGCACTACCCGCTCATTCATGGCTTTCTCCCATGCCGGTCAGGCGGTAGATGGTGTCGCGAATTTCCTCGGGCGTGAAGGGCTTGTGGACAAAGGCCGCGCCCATTTTCCGCAGCCGGGCGATGCGGGTCTCACTCCCCTCGGTGGAAATCACCACCACCGGTATGTCTGCGGTTTCCTGTGCCGCCCTCATCCGCCGAATCATCTCTTCACCGTTCATGACCGGCATGTTGATGTCCACGAGGACAAGGTCGATCCAGTGTTCCCCAAGGGCGTCAAGCCCCTCCTGCCCGTTGCCGGCCTGGACGACTTCCCCCAGCGGGACTTGGGCCATCTTCATGGTTTTCAGCACCATGGACCGCATGACCTTGCTGTCGTCTACAATGAGTACGTTCAACGCCATGATTTACCTCTCAACCGTCTTCCTTACCCAAGGTAAGTTTATCGGCCAGTTCGTCGATCCATTTCAACGTCTCACTGGCCACAATCTCCAGATGTCGTGTCTTCAACCCCAGCCGCTCAACGGCGCCCGGCGCGGGGGCGCACAGCAGGCCGTCTTTGCCGATGCCCACCCCGATCATCCGACACAGGACATTGGCCACGTGAACCAGATCGATCATGGTGTCCGCAGGGTCGACAGCGTCGGGGCGATGATGATACCGAACGGCATCGATAATGCGCTGAGGAAACGACCATGCCTCAAGGATTCGTGCGCCGGTCTCGGCGTGATCGATGCCGAGAATCTGTTTTTCCGTTTCCTGAAACTCTTGTTCCGCCTCCGAGACGTCGCCCGCCATTTCCGCCTGACCCTGCTGGATAAAGGCGCCCAAGACCAATTTGCCCACGTCGTGGAGGAGCGCGGCCGTGAATATTTCTTCTTCCGGCGCCAATCCCAGAGCCCGCACGAGCCCTTCGGAGGCGACGGACACAGCGATGGAATGTCGCCACAGGTCGCCGGCGCCCATATCGTAGCCGTGAACACCCTGGTTCATAATGGTGCTCATGCAGGTCGCCATCACCATCTGCACCAGCTGTTTGGTGCCCAGCATGACGATGGCCTGGCGCAGGGAACCGATCCGCTGCGCGAATCCGAAATAGGAGGAATTGGCCAGGCGCAAAACGCCGGAAGTCAGACCCGGGTCATAACGCAGCACGTCTTCGATTTCGGCGGCGGTGATCTCGGGGTCGTCCAGCATGGTGAGCAGCCGTGCGGCCGCACCCGGCATGCTGGGAAAGGACTCCACGGAGGCCAGGATGTCTGCGATGCGGTCACGGCTCATAACGCATTCTCCTTGCCACCGCTGCTGATCGTCACCTGACCGGTGCCCATGTCGAAATAAACCGTCCGGCTCTGGGTGCCGCCGCAATCTTCGGCAGCCAACATCACGTTGTTTTTCCACAAGAGTTTTTTCATGAGCGTGTGGTTGCGCTCACCGATCTTGAACATCTCGTTCTTTCCCAGCGGATTGCCGCACCCAGCGGCCTTGACCACCAGATGCTGCTTCTGGGCACCCAGATCGTAAAGCTGCCGGAACAGTGTCGGCACGCCGGTGTCCACGAACATATACGGGTTGGCCGCGGCTTTTTCCTTGTTGATTTTAGACAGCGGGAGCATGGCATGGAGCAGGCCGCCGATCTGCAGCACCGGATCCCAGACCGTCAGTCCCAAACAACTGCCCAGCGCATGGGTGACCAACATGTCGCCGTTCTTCCCAATTTTCATGTCACTGACGACAACAACATGTTTCATTGGTGGTATCCGTTCATTGTTGACCCCTGCTGTGCTTCGCCCTCACGGTCCGTGCCGTGGGGTGCGACCGTCAGGCGACCTGTTGCGCCAGCGCGTACTGCATGTCATCGTCTTCGAAAGCGTCATCGCTGTTGGCGAACCTCACCAGGTTGCCCACATCCAAGATCAGCCCCACCCTGCCGTTGGGCATGATTGCCCCGCCGGAAATACCGGGAATATCCTGCATGGTGTCACCGAGGGTCTTGATCACCACTTGTTGACGGCCGATCAGTTCATCGATGACAAACCCGGCCTGGTGGTTGTCATCTTCCACGACCACGACCAATTCTTTGCTGCGCTCCGTGGCATCAGTGGGGATATTGTACAAAGAGGCCAGCCGGAAAAGGGGGATCAACCGCCCCTGCAAGTGCAGCATCTGCCCCTTGTCCATGACCGTCGAGATATCCTCGGGCGCCGGTTTGATGGAGCGGATGATGGACACCGTCGGGATCACGTAACGATCCTTGCCCACCCGCACCACCATGCCGTCGATAATGGCCAGGGTGAGGGGCAAACTCATTTTGAACACGCTGCCTTGGCCGGGTCTGGAATTGATCTCCACCTGGCCCCGCAGCGATTCGATGTTTCTTCTCACCACGTCCATGCCAACGCCGCGTCCGGAAACATCCGTCACTTCTTTGGCGGTGGAGAATCCGGCTTCGAAAACCAGGTTGTATATTTCCCTGTCGCTGAGACCGGGGGTTTCAGACACCAGCCCGCGTTCCCGGGCCTTCTGGAGGATGGCGTCCCGGTCCAGGCCTTTGCCGTCGTCGCGGATCTCCACCACCACCCGCCCTGCCGAATGGTAAGCCAGAAGCTGCACGGTGCCGCTTTCCGATTTCCCGCTGGCCGTACGCACATCCGGCGGCTCGATGCCGTGGTCAACGGCGTTTCTGACCATATGGACCAGGGGATCACTGATCACGTCAACCAGGTTTCGATCGATTTCGGTATCTTCTCCTTCGGTGTGGAAGGCAACCTTCTTACCGATCTTTTTTGAAAGGTCCCGCACCAGCCGGGCCATCTTGTTGAAGGTCGCTTTGAGGGGCACCATCCGCATGGACATGCTCATGTCCTGCAGCTCCCGAATGATCTTGGTGGAATGGGACACCTTTTTTGCCAATTCGTGGTTCTGCCCCTGATTGATGACGTCGTCCTGAGCTACCATGGAGTGGGCGATGACGAGTTCCCCCACCATGTCGATGAGGCGATCCAGCCGCACCGTGCTGACCCGGACGGAGGCATCCACCGTGGCACCCCCGCTTTTGATCTTTCGCTGGGCGCGAAGCGCCTGCCCCACCGCCTTGACCGTGGCGGCCCTGCTTTTGACAAGACAGGCGCCGATGGGTGCGCCACCGCAACCCTCGACGGCCGCCTCCACGGTGTCACGATCCGCCTTGCCTTGGGCCACCAGCAGATCGCCCAGACGCGGCGGCTCCATGTCATCGATCTCATCGGAGACGCCGGCGGCCTCCGGATCGGCCAGAACCCGCATCAGTTCATTATATCCTTCCGGCTTGACGAGCGGCCCGCCGCTGGCCAGCGCTGCCTGCACCTGGCCGACGAGTTCCTTGATCATGTCCAACGCACGAAGGCTCAAATCGGCATACCCGCCGCTGTAGCGAATTTCCCGGTCGCGGACACGGCTCAGCAGAGATTCAGCGTGGTGGCCCATTTCCGCGATGAGGGTGAGTTCCATGAATGCCGCCGTTCCTTTGACCGTGTGAAAGGCCCGAAACACCGTACCCACGGAGTCCATATCTTCGGGATCGTTCTCAAGGGCAAGCAGGGCGTCCTCGGCTTGGGCGATGAGATCCGTCCCTTCGGCAATGAACTCCCCGATGAGTTCTGCATCCACCTCTTCAGGCATGTAATCCGCCGGGTCCTCGATGACCGGCGCCGACGACACATCGGCGCCCTTTGCCGCCGAAGCGTCCTGATCCCTCGCGGGGGCGGCCCCTGCCGGAGGCGACGGCGGACACGTCCCTCTCCCGTCGGGGGATTCGACGGCCACCATGGCCTGTTCGATGATTTCTCCCACCTCGAGGAGCACCGTGCCCGCATCTGCTTCTTCGCTGCCGAGAAGATCCCGCAATCGGGAAACCGCCATGCGCACCATATTGGCCGGCATGGGTTCCAGTTCCCCCCCGTCGGAAACCCGCTTCAGCGTGTCGGCCAGGGTGCCGATCTCGTCCCGATCTTCGGGCTCCAACTGGATCAGCAGGGCCGCGGCGTCATGCAGCGTGACCGGCGCATCAGCGCCTTTGGAATCATCGGGCGCATCCAGCGGCGGCACGTCTCCGGCACCGTCGGTGGCGGCGGCGATGGCTGCGGCGGCTGCCGCGAGGCCGGTTTTACCGGAAACCGGATCGTCGAGCGACGCGGCGGCCGCATCCATGGCATCGGCCAGCGCGGCAGCCACGGCAAAAAGATCGGTCACGGACTTATGGGCAATCACCCTGACGGCGTATTCTGAAGATGCCAGCACGTCTACCACCGGCGACGCCTCCTCCGGCAGCGCCGCTCGTATCTCTTGAACGGTGCCGTAGATGGCGCTCCAGCCCGGTGCATCATTGAGGCTGGCAGCTTCGATGTTCTCAGCCAATTCCTGGAGGCGCGCTATGGAAGTATCAACATTCGGCATGGTCATTCGTCCTTGTCATGTGGAAATTACGATGGATGCCCATTCAATAGATCCCGTTCAACACACGGCCGGTATGCCCGCCCCGGGCGAATCGCCCTGATCGCTGATAGACGGTCTGAGGATTAAACAGGTGGTTCAGCAATCGCATGGCACCACCGACCCATGAGATGGAATGACTGAGCAGTGAAGCGTTCTCGGCGTTCAAGTCCTTGACGCGCCCAAGCGCTGTCAGCAGCGTTTCACGGCATTGCCGCAACCGGTGGGCGGCCGGAGGGTCAAGGCGCTGGACCAGATTTGAAAACGCCACCGGCCCCTGGGCGTTGAACCACTCTCGATGAATGGTCTGGACCGTATTCAGGCGATGGCGCTCGAGCTGAGAAATGACGGTGACCAGCTGCTCCTTTTTGGACCTAGCGGTGTGAAGGTCCGCTAAATTCGAAGCGACGGCCGCGGCCTTTTCCTCGCCCAATACGTCGGCCATTTTCAGATAGGCGGCCGTTTCCTGGTCCAGGATCTCGATCAACGCGTCAACGTGTCCGTCCATGGGGGGCCTCACCGAGCCTTGGAATTCGTTGCAACAGAACCGTTTAAGCCATCTGGTTGAACACCGATTCCGTGATCATCTTGAAGGCGATGCCATCGCCATTGACCGAATACGTTCCGGCGGCCATCTGGCGCCGGATCCGATGCACTGTTTCCTTGCGTACATCGGGAAGCGATTCGACCTGTTGACGGGCGTCATGAATTTCTCTTGCCTTGGGCGAGAGCACCACCTTGTCGCCACCGCTGGGTGCAGCGGGCCGGCGGCGGTGGCCCGCAGCCCCGGCGGTGGCAGGGGTCGAGGGTGTGTAGGAATCGATGGCGTCCGATATCGGTTTTCCGTTTATTTCCATGGGGCACCTCTTCTGTGGTGGAGTGCATCGGCACCGTTTGGCAAGGCCGTCGACACCGCTCCGTCCATATTCTGCATAGGATGCTCACTGGCGTTATCGGTCACCCCGGAGGAAACCTTTAATGGTAACGGGGCCGCGGGCGCCGGTTGGGCGAGATGGGCCATGAGCATGCGTGCCAGCCCCAGCCCCCCGCCCCTGGCCACGACCCGCGACAATTCCGCGTCGTGCATGGCTGTAAACATGTCTTCGGCGTTGCTTTTCCCGAAGAGCCCATCTTTGGGAATGGTCCGACGCATCTGCTTCAACAGTTGGTTGATGAATAACGATTCCATCTCCTGGCAAACGCGGTTCAGCGCTTCCGGGGATTTGGAGGGGGCGCCCCGCATCGAAACGCGCGCCTCTTTTCTCAGGCTGTCCGTGAGGACGGCGTCAATGGTCAGCGGATAGGCAGAGGTGTCCATTACATGATCTCCAGCCGTGCCTGCAGGGCGCCGGCTTGCTTGATGGCCTGGAAAATGGCGATGAGGTCTCTGGGCGAGACGCCCAGCGCATTCAGTGCCCTGACCACGTCTCCGATATTCACCCCCGGCTCCACGAGAAAAATGGGGGATCGTTCCTCGGCCACCGCGATGTTGGATTCCGGAGACGCCACGGTTTGGCCGCCGCGGGAAAACGGCAGGGGTTGGCTGACCTCAGTGGTCTCGCGGATTTGAATGCTCAAGTTGCCATGGGCGATGGCAATGGTGGAAAGCCGGACATCGGCACCCATGACGACGGTGCCGGTGCGCTCGTTGATGATCACCCGGGCGGAGTTGTCGGGACTGACTTCCACATTCTCCACCAGGGTCACCAGCGAGACGGGATTGTCGCGATAAGGGCCCGGGATCACCACATTGATGGTGCCGCCGTCCGGCGTGCTGGCGAAACTGCCCAGCAGGGCGGCGTTGATGGCCGCCGACACCCGGGCGGCGGTGGTGAAGTCCGGCCGGTGGAGACCGAAAGTCAGGGTGTCATCCTTGGAAAAGGAGGTCTGCACCGACTGCTCGACCACTGCGCCATTGACCACACGCCCCACGGTGGGAAAGTTTTTCTGAATGCCGCCGCCGGACTTGCCGGTGGCTTGGAATCCGCCGGTACTCACCGGCCCCTGGGCAATGGCGAAAATGCGGCCGTCAGCGCCTTTAAGGGGCGTGTAAATCAGGGTGCCCCCCTGGAGGTTCTTGGCGCCGCCGATGGCGCTGACCAGAACGTCGAGCCGGCTGCCGACCACGGAAAACGGCGGCAGCTCGGCCGTCACCATGACGCTGGCCACGTTGTCGGCCTCGATATCCCGCGGCTGTATGGTGACGCCCATTTTTTCAAGCATGTTGCTCAAGGTCTGAACGGTCATTTCGGCGCTGCCGTCGCCGGTGCCGTCCAGGCCGATCACCAGGCCGTAGCCCACCAGCTGGTTGGCACGCACCCCCTTGAGATCGGCCATGTCCTTGATGCGCATCGCCTGAACCGGTGCGCTTAGGTGCGCCATGACGGCCATCGAGACACAGAGAACGATGCCCCGCGAACGGGTGGACATGGCCGTACGAATTCGCAGCAGCAGTGTTACAGTTGAGATCATGGGAAGCCTCTTCTCACCCTTTAAAATGGCCAAAAGGTGTCGAATACCCGGGTCAGCATGCCCGGTTTCTGGCGGTCATTGATGACGCCGGCGCCGCTGTAATAGATTTTTGCATCGCTAACGTAGCGGGAAAGCACCTCGTTGCCGGGCGTGATATCCTTGGGCCGGATGATGCCGCTGAGGGTGATGATCTGCTCCTCGTTGTTGATGGTCACGGAACGGGAGCCGGTGATCAGGAGATTGCCGCTGGTGGTGATGGCGCTCACCCGGGCGGATATGTAGGCCGTGAATTCCCCGCTGCGCTTGGTTTCCCCCGCCCCTTCAAACTCGCTTTTGATGCCGCTTTTCACTTGGGCAAAAGGATTCAAATCCGGGCGACCGGCGGGGAATTTCTGCTCCAGGTTGAAAAACGCCTTTAACTGGGCGTCGATGCTGGAGTCCCGATCGGTTTTGGTGGTGGCTTTGTTGATGGCCTCGGCCGACTCCACGATACGCACCGTGACGATGTCGCCCACCTGACGGGCCTTGACGTTGGAAAACATATCGTTGAAGGTGGCGTCGGTGCGCCACAGGGATCCTGGATTGACGCTGTTCTCCGGATCGACGGCCGGCTCGGGCGCCTGGTAGACAACGGGCGGCGAGGCCACGGGCGGTGTCTTGGGAATGCTGTCGGTGACGCAGCCGGCGGCCAGCAGGGCCACCACCGCCAAGAGCAGGCGCGGGTATGGAAAAAGCTTATGGGATGTGACCGTCATCATCGTCTTCCTTTCCGTTAGAAAGCCACTTTCACGGTCTTGGCATCGACCACCTGTGCCAGCACGCGGCGTTTGGATTCGAGGTTCACGACGCTGATCTTCTCTCCGCGCCGCCCCTTTTCTTTGACCTCCCCCAGGGTGCTCACCACGAGCCCGCCGGATACCAGAACGATCTTGACGATGTCCCCGCGGTCCACCAGCGGCGGCCGCTCGACCACATCTTCCCGCAGCAGTGTATCGATGTGCAGGGTGCGTCGGGCTCGCAAGCCGATGACCTCATCGGGCCGGGTGATCACCCCGGTGGGCAGGGAGGCCAGGTCCATATCCACCATTTTGATGTCGTCGCCGGAGATGGACTGATTGCGCCCGATTGGGTGGCGCGTTACCACCACGGGCGTCATCACCGCAAATTTTACGGTGACCCACGTTTTCTTTCGGGGAACACCGTCGACGAAAAACGCCACGCTCAAGGGTATGGTCTGCAGATAATCGGCTTTTGGGGGCGGCAGGACCCGGTAGGTAATCTTTCCGCTGGGCAGCAGGGTTTCTCCGTTGACAGTGAATTTACTCACGCTGACCCGATCCCGGGGCCACGGCAGACGTTCCATGAGATACCCGGTGACGATGCGCTCCATAAACGCATCGGAGATGGTGACGCCGTTTCGGTGGACCGCAATCTGGTCGGGCATCTCCAGGCGCACGCGATCGGCGGCTACGCCCGCCTTTTGGAGGTAGCCCACGATGTCGGCCCTGTCGATGGAGCGGGTGCGGCCGGGGTCCGGGGCCTGTCCAATGGAGGCCTCGCCCGCCACCTGCCGCAGATCGGCATCGCCGCCTGTCAACACGGCGATGTGTTTCAACTGCAGGGACTGCGGATCCACATGGACGCTCTCCGGGGCACGGATGCTGACGCGGCCGGCAGCCGTTCCCGCAACGGCCGTGGCGCTGAGCCCGATGACGGCCAAGAGACAAATCACCGCGGCCAAAGATTTCGGATAAGCGCGCTCACTGCGGGTTGTTGGGTTGTTCACGGGTCGGCCTCCCCATCTTATCGTGAGAGATTATCGTTTCAGTTGATTGGCCATCTGGAGCATTTCGTCGGCGGTGCGGATGGTCTTGCTGTTGGTTTCATAGGCCCGCTGGGCGGCAATCATTTTCACCATTTCGTCCACCACGTTCACGTTGGAACCCTCCAGATATCCGTGGGCGATGACGCCCATACCATTCTCGCCGGCGGTACCGATGGTGGGGGCCCCCGACGCCCGGGTTTCCTGGAACAGGTTGCGCCCCATGCTCTTGAGACCGGCGGGATTGGGAAACCGCACCAGGGTGATGGTGCCCACTTCGGTGGGCTCGGTCTGACCTGTCTGGAGCACCGACACGGTGCCGTCCAAGCCGATGGTGACGGAGATGGCGTCTGCGGGGATGGCGATTTCCGGCTCCATAGGAAAACCTTCAGCGGTGACCAGGCGGCCCTCGCTGTCCGCGTTGAAGGCGCCGTTTCGGGTGTATGAGGTCTGCCCGCCCTGGGAAAGCACCTGAAAAAAGCCAATGCCTTCGATGGCCATATCCAGTTGTCCCTTGGTGTTTTCCAGTTCGCCCTGGGTGAAGTTCTTGCTGACGCCCGAGGGGCCGGTGCCGTGACCGATCTGAATCCCCACAGCCGCTTCGGTGTCTGCCGTGGAGGCGGCGCCGGCCTCCTGGAGCGTCTGGTAGATCATGTCCTGAAAATCCGCCCGGCTTTTTTTGAACCCGTTCGTGCTCACATTGGCCAGGTTGTTGGCGATGACATCGATGTTGAGGGTTTGCGCCTGCATCCCTGTGGCTGCAGTCCAAAGACTTCTAATCATGGTTGTCTCCTGTTCGGGCCGGGTTAAATCGGCTGTCCCACCTCGTTGATTACTTTAGCCGTCGTATCGTCCGCCGAGCGCATGGCCTTCTGGTACGACTCATAGGCCCGCAGGGTGTCGATCATTTCAGTCATGGTCCGGATGGTGTCCACGTTGCTTTGCTCTAAATGGCCCTGCTTGATGGCCACCGGGTTCTCGGGCCTGCGGGGCGTCATCTCAGGGGAGGCGCTGAATCGGGTGCGGCCCATTTTCACCAGCTTTTCAGGTGCGTCGAAAACGACGGTTTTCAATGTGGCCTCACGGGCGCCGTCAACCCAGATACCACCCGACTCGTCGATGGTGACCTGATCGCCTGCGAGCCGGATCTCTCCGCCGTCGCCCATGATCGGCCGGCCGTCAGAAGAAACCAAACGCCCGAACTCATCCAGTCTGAACTGACCGTCTCGCGTGTACTGCTCCCCGCCGTCGGTCTGGACCACGAAAAAACCGTCACCCACCAATGCGGCGTCCAGGGGATTGCCGGTGCGGCGCAGCGGCCCACTCGAAAAATCGGTTCGGGTGGCAACGATTTTGACATGAGCGTTTTCTGGAAGTTGGAGAGTATCCTCCGGGGGCACCTCTCCCGCATCGGGGTCCTCCATCGGCAGGTAAGTACCGAACACCGGATGATCTGCCTTGAAACCGGCGGTACTGGCATTGGCCAGGTTGTTGGAAAGGATCTCGAGTCGCTGCATCTGGGCGGTGGTTCCGGATGCAACCGAGTAGACGATATCCGTCATGAATGTCCTCCAGAGCGGGTGAACGTTGGGGCCGGCAATCCCTGCCACCGGCATTGCAGTGAGCGTTGTAATGGAATTTAGCAATTTCCATACCACTCAGGGCGGGTGATTTAATGAAAGGCGACGCGGCATGGCGCGGGAAAAGCGGGAATGACCGGACGGCGCGCCGGACGGGGCCGGACGCCCGGTGCAAAAGGCGACTGCGGGCTTTCACGGCGTGTGGGCCCCAAGGCGTCAACGACCGCCGGTCCTGTGTTGGCGGCGGTTGGCGGCAAAATATGCCGCCCGGACAAACCGGTCAGTGGAGATGACGCGATTGCTGTCTTTGCCGGATCTTGCGGGCCAGGTGAACGGTGGCCGGTGTGGTCTGCAACGCCGATACTTCCCCGCCGTGATCCTCACGGCGCCATCGGGCGCTGCCGGCCGCCGGCGTATTGACGGGAAGAACATCTTCTTGACGTTCCGCTGCCGGCGGCGCGATGCCAGGCGCTGCGTGTTCGATGGCGCTCATGAGTTGCTGGCGGTGGGCCGCCACCGTGGCCACGATGGCGCCAAAGGCATTCTCCGCCTCCTGCCCGATACGGCTGGCTTCCAGAAGGTCGCCAAAATCGGCGGCGGTGGTCCGGCGCCCTTCGTTACTGCGCCGGCAACGGTGCCGCCGGGAACGGATCACCAGCGCGATGGTGGCCAGGCAGATCATCAGCCCGGCCGCATCGACCCCCATTTCCAGCAACCGCATCGCCTCCATACTCATGGCGATTCTCCTTTCACTGCGCAGTCTTGCGTCCGCCGCTCACGCCAATCTCTTGACGCCGGCGGCGCCCCCCCCAAAGGAGGACGTCCTAATGGGCGTCGATCAGACTACGCTTTCGCAGATGGTTCCGCAGCCGACTGATGGCCTGGCTATGTATCTGGGACACGCGGGATTCCGTAATGCCGAGCACCTTTCCGGCTTCCTTCATGGTGAGTTCGTCCATGTAGTAAAGAGAAATCACGAGTTTTTCCTTTTCCGGAAGATTCTCGACGGCTTCTGCGATGCCCGCCTGCAATTCCTTGAGACGGGTCATGGTGAACGCGTCGTTGGCCCGTCCTGTCATCAGTGCATTGAAGATGGATATTTTCTCTTCTTCGTCGTGCGCGCCCATCTCCTCGAAACTGACAAAAGAGATATTCGACATGCGACGGATGTCATGAACGGTTTCCATATCGACGGCCAACGCCTCGGCCAGTTCCTCCGGAGACGGCGGCCGGCCAAAGCGCTGCTCTAATTCCGCGAAAGCTTGATCCATCTCGCGCACTTTCTTGCGGTTGGATCGCGACAGGTAGTCCCGGGATCGCAGTTCGCTCAGCACGGCGCCCTTGATCCTAAAAATGGCATAGGTGAGAAAGCTGTTGTCTCTGGATTCGTCATAGCGGTCCAGGGCCTGAATGAGCCCTATCACGCCCACATGGATCAGGTCGTCCACCTCGACATGCTGCGGCAGGTGGACCGCAATGCGATGGACGACCCGCTTCACATAAGGCAGGTAGCTCTCTATAACGGCTTCTCGCGAAGGTTGCGCTTGCGTGGGTGATGCTTTTGCAGGCATGGCTGCTCGCTTTCACTGGGCATATCGGAGACGGCGGGGCGGCCGTACTCCGGTCAATCGTTTTCGGCACGCACGGTAGTCCGATGCTTCTCGAATTTTTCTTCCAGCAGATAGCGCCAGAAGTGATGACCGGCCCCTTCAGGCAGCATGGGCGCCGGCATTGCCAGAATGACATCAGCCAATTTGCGAATGCTCTGGCTGGCAGGGGCGGTGGCGCTGATGTCGCACACCAGCGATTGGCGGCGCACGGCCGTCGTTAGGGCCGGATCCCTTGGAACGTGGCCGCAGTATTCTAACGTAATGTCCAGAAATCGGCGGCTGACGAGATCCAACTGACGAAATACCTCCTCGCCTTCCCGCTCCGAAGCAGCCATGTTGACAACAATGTTGAACCGATCCTCTCCGTATTTCAGTCGCATGACCTTCATGAGGGCATAGGCGTCGGTGATAGCCGTTGGCTCCGGGGTCACCAGCACCAGGATGTCGTTGGCGGAGACATTGAAATACATAACGTTGGCGGAAATACCCGCCGCGGTGTCGATAAGAAGGATGTCCGCCGCATCCATGACGGTGTTCAGGGAAGTGATGAGGCGCATGCGCTGGGCCGGCGTCAGTGCGGTAATGTCTTGCACCCCCGAAGAGGCCGGCAGGATCTGCATCCCCCCGGGGCCGGGGATGAGAATATCCGACGCCTGCCTGTCGCCGTTGATGACATGGGACAGGTTGTATCGGGGTGCCTTGCCCAGAAGGACGTCGATGTTGCCGAGCCCGAGGTCGGCGTCCAGAACGAGGACCCTGAGCCCGGCGGTGCTCATGCTATACGCCAGATTGGCAACAATATTGGTTTTGCCCACCCCCCCTTTGCCGCTGGAGACCGAAACGACGCGGGTGCTGCTCCCCGGCGCTGACGGCTCTCGATCCCGGCGGGCATCGCTTTTGGCCAGCCTTTTGCGGGTGAGGCTGATGATGTTCCCGCCGTTTTTTGATGCTTGATTTTGCATGGTGTCAGACTCCCAAAGGGAACGGGTGTTATCGGTATCCGGCCATATTCGCGGTGCCCGTTTCCGTCAGCACCCGTTTCCCGGAAGCCGTCGGCTGCGGTTTACAGTAACGGCACGGGTTGAACCCCTGAGCGAGGGCGTCCGCCATGCTGCTGAAAGAAAGGAAGTTTTCAGATTTGATCATTTGGGTCCACTTGCAGTCCGTGCGGTGGAAAATGTCTGAGTTGCTGTTGGCCACAAAAGGCTGATCGTCACCATCGAGGGGCTGTGGGCGAACCACCGCCACACGCCGCCGGTGCTTCGTTCCCGTCTTAAGACGGCCTGTTGACGCTGCACGGGGCGTATAGCCCGCCAATAGCCGGCGGGCCAGCCAGGACACCGACCCGGGATGCAGGTCTTCGGGGATTTCACCGCCGTCGCTGATCCAGGACAGCGGGATGGCGCTTCGGTGAAGGACATTCACCACATTGCCGCAGTTCACGCTTTCGTCGAATTGGGTCACGGCCAGCGCTCCAGGGTTAAGGGGCCGGAATCCATCGACGACCCGATCGAGGTCTTCTTCCTTCATACAGGCACCGATTACCAGATGGACAAAGCGGCGGCGGTCCGCCCGAAGCAATTTTTGCAAAGATGCCACGGCGTCTGCGTCGCTGGGTGCAATACCCGGCGTGTCCACCACAACGGCGTCGCATTCGGCAAGGCGGGTGAGTGCGCTCTTGAACGATGAAGCATCAAATGCCGTCTCCATGGGAAGCTGGAGAATATCGGCGTATAGCTGCAGTTGCTCGACGGCGCCGATGCGTTTGTGGTCCAGCGTGACGAGTCCCACCCGGCGGCCTTCGTCAACGGCCATTCGGGTGGCTATTTTAATAAGCGTGGTGGTCTTTCCCACCCCCGGGGGGCCGACAAAAACCATCACGCCCGGGGCCTTCAACGTAGCCGCCGGCCCGGCAGCGCTGACGCCTTCGCTGGAGAGCGCATCGGTCAGCGCATTACCCAATCGGGCCGGCGCGGGTCCCATTCGGCGCAGACACTTTTCCGCCAGCATGCGGTTGATGCCCTGCCGGGTGAGGTGAGCACCGAGGCGGTCATCCGATGGCGTCGGTGTGGCCGGCGATGATTCCGGCATCGGGCGCCCCAACCGATCCTTGATACCGGCAAGACCGCTGTTGATGGAGGTCATGAGCCGCCCGCCGGATTGCCGCCGGGCGGCGGCCATGGAAAGGGTCACCACATCATCCCCGGGACGGCGGGACGGCACCGGTTGCTCCGGCCGATTGAGCGCGGTGGGGTCGATGGCGGCCGTCACCTCCACCCCTTTGGTTTTGGCACCGCCCAGCATCCCGTAGGTACGGATGCTCTTGGCGGAGAGAATTACCGCATCTGGCCCAAATTCTTGTTTGATCTTGGCCAGCGCCGCTGTCATGTCCTTGGCTTCGAAACGTTTTATCTGCATGTTATAGCGTCACCGTACCCAAAGCGTGAATGTTGGTGTCGGCCAGGATTTCCTCGTAGGAAATGACCGACATGTTAGGAATGAATCGGTCCAGCAGTTTCTTGACGTGGAGCCGGATGGGCGCCGAACAGAGCACCACCGGGTTTTCATGGCGTTCCATGTGTTGGCTGAGCGCCCCGGACAGATTTTCCGCGATCGTCTGGGCGGTCTCGGGTGAAATGGTCAGATAGGCGCCCTGCTGGGTATGCTGGATCGCATCAGCCACGGCGCTTTCCACCGAAGGATCCAGTGTGATCACGGCGAGACCGTCCTGCTGGCCCCGGTGCATGCTGGTGATGGTCCGGCTCAGTGCCTGACGAACGTACTCGGTGAGCAGTTCGTTGTCCTTGGAGACCGGGGCCCAGTCGGCCAATGTTTCCAGTATGGCCAGCAGATCGCGGATGGGCACCTGTTCTCGAAGAAGGTTCTTCAGAACCTTCACCACGCCGCCCAGACTCATGAGGTTGGGCACCAGTTCGTCCACCACCTTGGGGTGGCTCTCCTTGAGTTTGTCGAGCAGTTGCTGGGTCTCCTGGCGGCCCAGCAGTTCGTGGGCGTGTCGATTGATGACGTCCGACAGATGAGTGGTCAGCACCGTCGACAGATCCACGACCGTGTAACCCGCCGTAATGGCTTTTTCCCGTGTCGATTCCCGAATCCACAGCGCCGGCAAGCCGTAGGTGGGCTCCTGGGTGGGGATCCCATCGATGGTTTCCGCGGCGCTGCCAGCGTTCATGGCCAGAAAATGGTTGGTCATCAGTTCACCCTTCGCCACGATGTTGCCTTTGAGAAAAATGGCGTATTCCCCGGGTCTGAACTGCATGTTGTCCTGAATGTGGATCGAGGGCACGACGATGCCGATGTCCTGGACCGTCTGCCGCCGGACAGCCTTGATGCGTTCCAGCAACTCGCCGTCCTGCTCCACGTCCACCAAGGGAATGAGGCCGTAGCCAATTTCCAGGGACAGGATGTCCAATGGCGGCAGCGGCTGTACCTGGGCGCTGGGCAGCGCCTTGAGGGTATCGGGGGCGGCGGCGTCACCACTTTGCCCATCTGCGCTGTTACCTGCCTGAAAGAGGAAATAGGCCAGCATGCCGGAAAGCGCACCCAGCGTCATGAAGGGCAGCGTCGGCAGGCCGGGGATCAAGCCGAACCCCATGAGAACGCCGGATGCCACGGCGATGGCGCGGGGCTGATTGAATATTTGCGTGGAGACTTCTCTTCCGAGACTGGCCTCGGCGCCGGCGCGCGTGACGATGATACCGGCTGCCGTGGATATGATGAGTGCCGGAATCTGGCTTACTAGACCATCTCCGACAGTGAGCAACGTGTAATTCTGGGCGGCGTCGGCAAATGTCATGTCGTTTTGAAACACGCCGATGATGAGACCGCCGACGATGTTGATGGCCGTGATGATCATGCCGGCCACGGCATCCCCTTTAACGAACTTGTTGGCACCGTCCATGGCACCGTAGTACTCCGCCTCCCTGGCGATCTCCAGACGCCGTGCTTTGGCTTCGTCTTCGTCGATGATGCCGGCGTTGAGATCCGCATCGATGCTCATCTGTTTGCCGGGCATGGCGTCCAGTGTGAACCGTGCGGCCACTTCGGCGATGCGCCCGGCCCCCTTGGTGATGACAAGAAAATTGATGAGTACGAGAATGATGAAAACGATGATACCGATGACGTAGTTGCCGCCGACGACAAAACTGCCGAAAGCGTTGATGACCTTGCCTGCTGCAGCCGTCCCTTCGTTGCCGTGGAGGAGGATCATTCGGGTGGAGGCCACATTGAGAGACAACCGAAACAATGTCGTCAGCAGCAAAACGGACGGCAGGGCCCCGAACTCGAGCGGTTTGAGCACGTACATGCCCACGAGCAAAATCACCAGGGAGATGGTGATGTTCAGCGACAACATGAGGTCGAGAAGAAAGGGCGGCACCGGAATCAGCATGACACAGAGAACGCCCACCAGGGCCAGGGGCATCATGAGTTCGCTGTTGTTGGAAAGAAACGGGATCTGATCGGGGTTCGGTCCGTGGTTGGTTAGTTCCATGTGCAATCGACTCCGAAGCTATAAATGCGGTTGAACGGGATCATGATTACGGGGTGATAGTTTGCATTTTTCATGCCTGACTCGAATTGCTTCCCACCTTGCCTTGGAGTCGATACACATAGGCCAGTACCTCAGCCACCGCCCGGTAGAGTTCGAAGGGGATGGCGTCGCCCACGTCGACGCTCTTGAAAAGCGCGCGGGCCAACGGTTTTTGCTCCACAAGGGGAATGCCGTGCGCTGTGGCGATCTCCCGAATTCGGCGGGCCACTTCCCCGGCACCCATGGCCAGCACCTGGGGCGCGGCCATGGTTTCGGCGTCGAATTTCAAGGCTATGGCCAAGCGGGTGGGGTTGGTGATGACCACATCGGCCTTGGGCACGGCGGCCATCATCCGCTGCATGGCCATTTGACGCTGCATCTTCCGGATGCGCCCTTTGATCTGCGGATCGCCCATGGTCTGTTTCATTTCATCCTTCACCTCCTGCTTGGTCATTCGCAGTTCCTTGCCATGCTGCCACCGTTGGAAGGCGAAATCCCCCACGGCCAGGGCAATGAGGGCAAGGCAGACAAAAAAGGCGATCTGAAACGCCGAGTCGCCGAAAAAGGCCACAATCTCTCCCACCGTCAAGTGCATGAGGCCGGGGATGTCATCAATCTGACGCCGGGTCACCGCGTATGCCACGAATCCCACCACGGTGAGTTTGGCCACGCCCTTGATCAGTTCCACCAGCGATTTCAGGGAAACCAATCGCTTGATACCGCTGATGGGATTGAGTTTTTCGAGCTTTGGGGCCATCGGCTCGGTGGTCACCTGAAAACCGATCTGCATGACGTTGCCGGCAATGCCGGACACCAACACGGCAAGCAGCACCGGCGTCAACACCGTCAACACCAACCGAAATACCTGAATCAGAAGGCCGTGGGCTTCCCACACGTTCACCGTCTGGTAGCTGTTCAAGTGCCCCAGGATGTCCACCATGCTTCCCGACAATTGATTCAGGATCGCGCCGCCCGTGAAGTAAAAGACGCCCATGGCGGCAATAAGGATCATCACCGAAGGGACCTCCCGGCTGAGAGCCACCTGGCCCTTGTTGCGGGCGTCGTCGATCTTTTTCTGCGACGCGGGTTCTGTTTTTTCTTGATCGGTGTCGGCCATGAATGTCAGCCCCCCATGAGGATCATCAACCGGATGAGGGTTTGGGGCAGCTGGGTGAACAAGGCATTCAGGTAATTCACGAAATGCGGCAGGCAGAGGCCCACAAAGGCCAGGCCCACCATGATCTTCAGGGGCATGGCCACAATAAAGATGTTCATTTGGGGAACGGTCCGTGCCACCAGTCCCAACGATACGCTCACCAGGAGCAGGGCAACGATCACCGGGGCCCCCAGCGACACGGCCACCAGGAACATCCGCCCGCCCATGTCCATGAGGTCCCGAATGAGTTCAGGATGTAAGGACATTCCCCCGATGGGAATGCGGTGGAAGCTGTCGATCATGGCCTTGAGACACCAGTGGTGGGCATTCAGACTCAGGAAAATCAGCGTGGCGATCAGATTGTTGAACTGGGAAAGAACGGGCATCTGGACGCTCGTGCTGGGGTCCATGACATCGGCCAGCGCCAGCCCCATCTGATAACCGGCCATCTGTCCGGCCAGCTGAATCCCCGAAAAAAACAGGCGGACGGTGAGACCGATGACCAGGCCGATGAGTATTTCCGCGCCGGCGGCCATAATCAGCGCCAGGGGGTGTTCCACCGGCGGCGTCGGCACGCCGCTGAGCAGTGGCAACAGTAGAAAAGCCACGGCAAAGGCCAGCCCGAGGCGAAACAGGATGGGGATATTGCGGCTGCCGAAGACGGGCAGCCCGGCAATGAGCGCCCCCATGCGTAAAAATACGAAGATGAAGAGCTCGAACTGGGGCATGGCGACGGTGATGGTGCCCATGCCTAATTCCCCATTGACGATGTGGTGATGGATGGAAAGAAGAAGGCATCAAAAAGGACACGAAGAAAATCAAAGTACAAAAGGGGTGTATGCTTCGTGGTTGCAGAAACCATTGGTTTGCGAATTTCTGTATGCATCAGCGGGCGATGGTGGGGATCACCGCCACGATGCTGTGGGTGAAATCGATCATCGTCTGGATCATCCAGGGAAAGACCAGCAGCAGCGACAAGGCCACAACCAGCATTTTGGGAATGAAGGTCAATGTCATCTCGTTGATCTGCGTCGCCGCTTGAAACATGCTGATGAGAATACCCACGGCCAGCCCTGGCAACAGCATGGGTGCCGACAGAAGAATGGCGGTCTTGATGGCTTGAAGAAAAATACCGGTGATGAATTCCGGGGTCATGTCACCTCCGCGGCCCGCCCTCAGGCGAAGCTTTTTATGAGTGATCCGATGATGAGGTACCAACCGTCGGCCAGGACAAAGAGCATGAGTTTAAATGGCAGAGAAATCATCACCGGCGGGAGCATCATCATGCCCATGGACAGCAGCACACTGGCCACCACCATGTCCACGATGAGAAAAGGCACGTAAAGCAGCAGGCCAATCTGAAAAGCCGTTTTGACTTCACTGATGATGAACGCGGGAATCAACACGGTGGTTGGGACATCTGCCGGGGCGCGCGGCCGCTCGACCTTGGCAATGTCGATGAACAGGGCCAGGTCCTTTTCCTTGGTCTGGCGGAACATAAAGGCGCGGATGGGCGCCAAGGCCTTGTCCAGTGCCTGGCCCTGATCGATCTGGGAGGCCAGATAGGGCTGAATGGCCCCCTGATTCACGGATTGCCATACCGGCATCATCACGAAAAATGTCAGAAACAGGGCCAGACCGATCACCACCTGGTTGGGCGGCAGCTGATTGGTCCCCATGGCTTGTCGAAGCAAAGAGAGCACCATGACGATGCGGGTGAACGAGGTCAGCATGATGAGGATAGCGGGTGCCAGAGACAAAACCGTCAGGAGCAGAAAGATTTCCAGCACCGCCGGAAACCGCTGCCCCTCCCCTTCCCCGCCAAGGCCGGCATCCACCCCGATGCGCAGATACGGGGTATCCAATTGCAGCGGTTCCGCGCACAGGGGCGCCGGCGTTGGCAACGCGAGGGTTGTCAGTAGCACCAGCATCCCGATGGCGGCGGCGGTTTTCATCATGGGTCTCAAACAGGCTCCGATGGTTGCTCTCCCCTGTCATCATCCGGCATGCGCTCGCAGCGGCAGGGGTTCCCTCCCGGGATCGCAAACGGTGTGCCAACCCTGCTGAGGGTGTTGACAAGAACCGCCGAATTAAATTTACGTCATTATTTCCAATTAGTTACTGAGACACATCGAATCATCGCCGCACAATGTCCCCGGCAACGGAGAATCCACGGCAAGGGCGAATGATGACGCCCACCGACAAGGCCTTGACAGGCGGGTTCGAAATATGGCGGTTCCCCTGATCCGTGCCGGCCATCAGCCTGCGTCGGGCGACTTCTTTTTACCGACCGCCCGTTGCAGTTGACTCAAAAAAGACGCCCCACCGGCAGGATTGGGCCGTTGGTGAAGGGTATTTATGGCGGCCGGATCGTCGATGGTGGCCAGGAGGGAAATACGATCCGCCGTGATGCCCAGGACCAGCACCGCGCCAGGCACTTCCACCAGGGAGATGGTTTTTTTTACTCCCAGGTAGGTGCTGCCGAGAACGGTCACCAGCCGCTGCCCGCCCGGCGCGCCGTTAACGGGAGAAAACCGACGGACAGCGTAAAAGAGCAGCAAAATCACGCCCAAGACCGCCGCCAGTGCAGCGACCATGGTCACCATGGCGGAGGTCATGTCGGCGGCCCCGTTCATTTGAGTTTCTTCACCCGTTCCAGGGGGCTGATGATCTCGGTGATCCGAACACCGTAACTGTCGTTGATGGAGACGACCTCTCCCCTGGCGATGAGTTTTTGGTTGGCCAGGATCTCCAGCGTCTCGCCGGCGGCCTTGGTGAGTTCGATAACCGAGCCCTGCCCTAGTTTAAGCAGTTCGTTGATGATCATCCGGGTGCGCCCCAGTTCAACGGTCACCTCGAGCGGAATATCCAGGATGAACTCCATATCGTCTTCGATGGGGTTGCCGCGGTCGGCGTCGCCTTTTTGTGAGGACGCCGTACCGGCGTTCTTGAGGGGGCCCTCCTTCGGGTCGGTCGTGGCGTCGGTCGTGGCCTCAGGAGCTGTCATGGGTTTTATCCTTGAAGATGCGTTGTGTTTTATTTAATCAACTCGGTCAATTGCACGGCACGGTTTCCTTTGATAATGCCGGGGAAGCCCAAATACTTGGGTACGCGCTCCACTTCGACGCAGATGGCGTCGTCGGGTCCCGTGTCCAGTCGGATGACATCATCGATTTTGAGGTTCAGCAGGTCGCGCACCGTCTGGTGGGTGCTGCCCAAGATGGAAACGAGTCCGACCTTGGTCTCCTTGACCAGCCCCTGAAGCTGGAAGCTGAAGGCATCCTCCATGTCCTTTTCCCGCAAATACCGGGAAGACAGCTTTTCCTTGATGGGCTCCAGCATCCGATAGGAAACGCACAGGTGCAGGTTGCCGGTGAATTCCGGACCGGTGACGGATAAGATGATAACGATGAGCAATTCATCGGGTGTGCACAAGTGGACGTACTCCGGCTTGGTCTCCGCCTTCTTGATGACCACCCGCACCGGGTAGACAATTTCCCAGGCCTTCTCCAGATTGCGAAGCACTTCCCCGCCAAACTTGCGCATCATCCGCTGCTCGATGGCGGTAAATTCCCTGACGTCCTCGTAGGGTTTTCCGCTGCCGCCGAACATGCAATCGATAAGGGAAAAAACAAGGCTTGGCTCTATGGACAGCAGCGACGAACCGATCAGCGGCTCCATGTTGAAGATGGTAAAATTGGTGGGGTTGGAAAAGGCCTGGATAAAGTCGCCGTATTTGACCATTTCCGTCGAGACCAGCTCGACATCGATGTTCTTGTGAAGGAGCGCCCCCAATGCATGGTCCAGCAGGCTGGAAAATTTATCGTAGACTTCTTCCAGGGCGTAGAACTGGTGGCGAAGCATGACCGACTGTGCCGTCAGGTCGAAGCGCTTGATCTCCGGCGGCATCTCCGCTCTGGATTCCGGTTCGAAATCGATCTCACCTTTGTCCATGGCGGACAAAAGCGCGTCTATTTCTTCCTGGGACAGAACGTTTTCAGCCATGGCAAACTTCCATCAGCAGTTTCGAAGTCTTTTGCACGTGACGGTAATCGCTATTGAATTACAAATTCTGTGTAGTAGATGTTTTTGACTTCGCCCTTGGTCAGCAGATCATTCACGGCGGTAATGATTTCTTCCCTCAATGCTTCCTTGCCGTCGCTGCTGTTGATATCCTCGAAGCGCTTGTTGGGCAGGATCATCAGCATGGCGTTGCGGACCTGGGGTAGGCGGGTCGTAATTTCCTGGCGAAGCGGCTCTTCGCTCAATTCCAGTTCCACAGACATGCGAAGAAACCGGTTTCCCCCCGAATCGGCCAGGTTCACGACGAAGGGATTCAGAGCCATGGTGGGGCCCAGCTGTGCGGTGGCATCTACTTCTTCAACGTCTTCCGCTTCAACGTTTTCCTGAGGCGCAGCGCTGAGCTGAGTGATCTTCGACCACATGACGAAAAATCCCGCACCAAGACCGACCACCATAAAGAACGCCACGATGCCGAGAATGACGATGAGTTTTTTTGACATGGTTTCCCTCCAATACCTGCCGATTGCTGACCGCGCTCACGGTCACCTCCCGGCGCCTTCTTCCGTTGCCGGCGATGCACGCAGGTGCAAACACGGCCCGTTTTAAAGCAAGTTTAATGCCATCAAGGTTCCCCCGCGGCGCCTCGCTGTCGAGATGCCTCAGCCGGCCGGTTTTTTCGGGCCCGCGCCCCACTGTTGGCGGCCAATGCGACGGGATGGCGCCGTCCTTCGGCAAGCCGGCATCATTTTTCGGGCATCCGCGCCCATGCGCCGGCGCCGGCAGCGTTCTCCACCGCCGCCATCGGGGGAGGGGCGCCCGAAGAGCACCCCATGGGCCGATCCCCCCTGGAACGTCAACCGGTTGACGTTCGCCATGCCCGCCAGTGTCAATCGCCTTGCCGCCAGGGACGGCATCGCTTGGGCGAAACCGCTGCTTCGTGAATCCCTGAGTCAGACATCCATAAACACCCATAGCACGAGAGGGCCGGCCGGCATAAGATTGTCCATACTTATCGATGGGTTGTCACCCTCACCCCAGTCCTCTCCCATCAAGGGAGATGAAACGGTAAAAAGTAGCAAAAAGGGAGGCGGCGCCGTTGCCGGCGCCGCCTCGGGGGGAGAAACGATTGGGGGTTGGGGAGAACCGCTGTGAAGCGGCGGCGCACCCGCCGCTTCACAGCGAGGATGAACCCGTGTTGAGACTATCGTTTCGCATTGATCAGCGCAGTAAGAATCTCGTCGCTGGTGGTGATCACTTTGGCATTGGCCTGAAACGCTTTCTGGGTGACGATGAGTTTGGTGAACTCGGTTGCCAAATCGACGTTGGATTTCTCGATGTTGCCGGTGTTGATTTTACCCATACCGGCGACGCCGGACACGCCACCGGTGGCAACCAGGGGTTGACCCGAGCCGATGGACTGGGAATAGAGGTTGCCCCCTTTCTTGTTCAGGCCCTGGAGATTGGGAAAATCGAAAAGCGCCACCTGCCAGAGGTTGTCCCGATTGCCCGTGGCGGTGTTGATGCCGGTAACGATGCCGTCGGCATCCATGTTGTAGCTGCGGTGTGTAGCGGCTGCCGTCAAGTCGATCTGAATGTTCACCGGGGATGCGGCCGGGGGCGTAGCCACCGGACCCGTCGAAATATCGTACCCCTGGACCAAGAGGCCCGCCGGATTGCTCAGGTATCCGCCGGCGTCAAAACTGAAATTGCCCGCACGGGTGTAGAAAAGGTCCGTTCCCGTGGCGCCGCCCTCGCGCACCTGAAAAAACCCTCGGCCGGAAATGGCCAGGTCGGTTGGGTTTCCCGTGGGTTCCAAAGTGCCCTGATTCCATTGTTCGGAAATGCCGGCAACACTGACGCCGGCCCCGGGATTGCTGGCGCTGCCGCCGCCGAGAGATTCGTTCATGATGTTGGCGAACAGGGTGCTGGATCCCTTGAATCCGGGGGTGCTCACATTGGCGATATTGTCGCCGACTACGGTCATGGCGTCACGGTTGGCACCCAGTCCTGAGATGGCGGTGTAGAGAGATCCGATCATTGTATTTCTCCTTGGTTGCGTTCGACGGGTTACGGTTTAACTTCGATGACATGGGTTAAAGGGATTTCCTGTCCGGGGACTTGAAGAAACGCCTTCTGTTCCCGAAACGACACGGCACTGACCTGGCCGGCCGTAAAAGTCATTGGCGTCAAGGGGTTGCCGAGGCTGTCAACGGCCAGCACCTCGGCGCGGTATACGCCGTTTTCCACCGGCAGATCCATGGCATCGCGCCCGTTCCAGGGGATGAGATGGTCGCCCTCGGAAACAGTTGCCATCTCGATGGTGGCCACATATTCCCCGGTGGTGTCGTAAATTTTCACCCAGGCGGTCTGCGCCGGCGTGTCCAGTCTGAACCGGATATCCGAGACCCTGCCGTCGGCGTAGGAAAACGCATTTCCTTCGTGAAGGACGGTTTTCCCGATCAGTGAAACGGCCTGGCTGTGTTGCAACGCGGACTGCGCCGCATTCAATTCCGAAAGCCCGCCATTGATGTTCTGCAGATACTCCAGCGAGCTGAACTGGGCCAGTTGCGCCGTGAACTCGGTGCCGTCCATGGGATTGAGCGGGTCCTGGTTTTCCAGCTGAGCAACGAGCAGTTTTAGAAAGTCGTCCTTGGCAACCACGGTGGGAATGGCGCCGCTGGCCTGGAGCGGTGTCGTGCTGGCTGTCGTTGCTGAGGGGATCATACTCATGGCGAATTCCTTGTTACCGTGATTTATGCAAACACCCCAACGAGGGTGCTGCCGTGGTCGGCGTCCGATACCGTCTCCGCCGTGTCCTCGACAAACGGTTTCTCGTCTGATTGCCGTGCGGCCTGGTGCCGGTGTGAAAGGTGACTTCCCGTCTCTTTGTCGGCCTGATTTCCTGACTGCCCCGATGTCGTACTACCGGAAAAAAGATCCAGGTCCAGACGGTCGATGGTGAGGCCTTGCTGGCCGAGTTCGGCCCGGAGCAGCCCCATGTTCCCCTCGAGCAGGTCTCTTGTGGCAGGATTCTCCACGAGCATCCGAATCATCACCTGCTGGCCTTCGGTGGCCACCTTCAGCTGGATATGTCCGAGGGATGCCGGATTCATCTGAATCTTGATGCTGTCCTGCCCGTTTTTCACCATGGAGACCGCTTTTTCGGTGATCCGCTGCATGATGCCGGCGGGCAGCGTTCTCGGTGCTGTTGCGGCGGGTGCTGCGGGCTGAGGCGCTGCCCCGTCACTGCGAGGTATGCCGGAGAGCCCTGAGCCGCGATCGATGACGGCGTCGCCACTTCGATGAAATGCGCTGGGACCGCCGCTGTCACGGTCGGCGGCCTGGGCGGTGGCGGGTTGCGGCTGACCGCCGTTGGCGGCCGGATGGCGTGTCCGCCCCTTGTCAACGGTAAAACGCTTGCCGGTGCCGACGTTTTTTTCTTCCCCGGTAAGGCGCGGCGGCGTCGGGCCATCGGGTGTCGGTGTCGCTTTCCCGAAGGTGTTGTCGACGGCGCGAAGCGACCTCGAATTCGGCCTCCCGGCGACCGTGACCGGTGTCGCAACGGCACCGGCCCGGGCCGTCGTGGCCCTTCTGTCGGCTGGCTTATGACGCGCGCGCCGGCCGAGCATCGAAGGAGATTGCTGCTCGGCCCCCTGCGGCGAAGTGGGCAATGGAAGTCCCTTTCCCAAGGCCGGACCTGACGCGACAGCCGCGGCCGCGGGCGCCGCCCCCGTCCGGGGCGTGTTCAGTTCCGTCGTGGTTCTGCGGGTACCGCGCATGGGAGGATCGTCACCGTGCTTTTCAACAAGGGGCAGCGATGATCCTGCGGCACGCTTGGCCGGCCCCGGCCACTGATGCCGCGCGTCAATCTCAGGACGCACCGCTTTGCGTCCGGTGGGGGAGGCCGTCCTGCCGGCAGGGGCTTCAGCGGTCACATACGGTCTGTGGGGCTTCTCGTGACCGGCGGTAGCCGTACCGTTGATGGTGCGCCCCATCGGTGGGTCGTCGAAGCCGGATCTCTGCGCCTCGGTCACCGGACGGCCGTCGTTGCCGGGGCGGCTGCGTATATTGAGATGGCCCGCAGCGGCACCCGCTGAAAGGGCTTCTGGTGAAAGACGGCGGGCGCTGGGTTCGTTCCGGGCGCTCGAGCGCCCATGACGGGCATTGTCGGCTGCTTCTTTGGCAAATTGGCCGCCATCGGCAGTGATCTCACCCCGAACCGCCGTCTGCTGGCGGGTCGGTCCCGCCGGGGCTTTTCGCGCACGGCCAGACGACAGAAAGTGACGGTGACGGTCCGAGCCGCGACGGCTGCCGTTGGGGACGGCATGAGCCAAAGCGGTGCGGGCGGGGCCTGGGTCGACACCCAATCGGGCAGTGGATGCCGTCGTGCCGATTTCTGGCCGGGCGTCGTTCGCGGCTGCGGGGCCATTGGGGGCCGAGTGTACCGGCGCCGCGACGGTAGGCGTCACCGGATTGGCAAGATCGGCCTTGCTGTCATGCCTGCGACCGAAGGGTTGACGGCCGATGCCGCGATGCGGCCGTTCATGACCCATGGGCAGCGCCTGGCCCCGGCGTGTTTCTTCTTGACCGCCCAACCCGGCACGAGCCGCCCACGGAGACTTCTTGGACACGATAGGCAATGATTTTCCGGATGCCGGTTCTGCAGTCTGCGATGCCGTCCGCTCCGCCGGGAGGCTGTCAACGATCGGTTGCCGGGCGTCGCCTTCCACTTCACTCGCGACGGAATGTTTCGACGCCGTTTCCACATCGCCGACGCCCTCGGCGTCCTTCAGCGCATCGGTGAAAGACTTTCCTGGTGCCGGCGAGTCATTGTGGCGGGCCTCGAGACGATCTACACCGACAGCAATCTTACTGCCGCCTTTGTGTTTGTCACCGGTGTTTCGATGCACGTCTATGTTGAAAAAATCTGGCTGCATGAATGTCGGCCTTCATCGGGTTAATACGATCAGTTGCTGGCCAACCTGAGTGCAGACCCTATGCCAGCGCCAAACGGGGCTTCGACATCGCTGTGAGAAGCGCCAAAGGATTTTGATAAATTATTGTTATTATTATAATTTAAAGAATTTTACACCGATGCGCGCAGGTGCATGGTGATCGGATCATTCGGTGTCTGTGGGAAAAAACTGCCGCCGTTGAGGGAAAGATGTACCCGGTGAAAAATTCTGGAGGCGTGAGCCCGTCGTCAGTTGTCGGACGCCTCGCGGTGGGCACGGTTGTAGCGGCCGATGGCGATTTCGTTGATGAGGCGCATTTCCTTCTCGTTGACATCATCCTGATACGCCTGCTGGGCTTTTTCCTTAAGCGTCTCGAGGACCTTGCGCTGCTTGACCGCCTCGATGAGATCGGAGCGCTTTTCTTCGAGGCGCTGCGCGGCGCGCCTCAGCGTTTCCTCCTGCCGTGAAACCGCCGAGGCCAGGTGTTCCATGTGTCTGACCACCATGAGAAGATTGCCGGCGGTGTCACCGGTTCGCTGCATGCTGTCCAGCTGCTGTCGGTGGATCACCAGGCTGCGACACAGATCCTCGGCGCGTTGCCGTTCAGTGTTCAATCGCTGCTGAATCGCGGCCATCTCCTTTTGAAGTTCTTCTTCCACATGCCGACGGTGGTTCAAGAGGGGCTGCAGGGGGAAGTGAAACATGGGTTAGGCATCCTCGGCAGGAACCAACTCGCCAAGTCGGCGCAGCGTGGCGTCGAAATCCGCCCGCTCGTCGATACCTTGCCGTAGAAAAGCCTCGATGGCGTCAATGGCGCCGATGGCGGCATCGATTTTGGGGTTGCTGCCGTTGACATATGCCCCGATGTTGATGAGGTCTTCGGCCTTTCGGTAGGTGGCCATGAGGGATTTGATTTTCCCGGCGTGCCGCTGGTGGGTGGTAGAGGTAATGTCCACCATGACACGGCTGATACTGCTCAGCACGTCGATGGCAGGATAATGGTTCTGCATGGCCAAGTCTCTTGACAGAACGATGTGCCCGTCCAAAATGGAGCGTACGGAGTCTGCAATGGGTTCATCCATGTCGCCGCCTTCGACCAAAACGGTATAGAGCCCGGTGATGGTGCCGTAGTTGTCGGCCGTGCCGGCGCGCTCGAGTAATTTCGGCAATAGGGTGAAGACCGATGGGGTATATCCCTTTGTCGTGGGCGGTTCTCCCAGTGCCAGTCCAATCTCCCGTTGCGCCATGGCAAAACGGGTGACGGAATCCATCATCAGATTGACATGCATCCCCTGATCTCTGAAGTACTCGGCGATGGCAGTGGCAATGAAAGCCCCTCGCATGCGGATGAGCGGCAGGCGATCGGAAGTGGCCACCACCACCACGCTGCGCCGAAGGCCTTCATCGCCCAATTCCTTCTCGATGAAATCGTTCAACTCCCTGCCGCGCTCGCCGATCAGGGCGATGACATTGACATCGGCACTGGTGTTGCGGGCGATCATGCCAAGGAGGACGCTTTTGCCCACACCCGAGCCGGCGAAGATTCCCATTCGCTGACCGCAGCCCACCGTGAGCAGTCCGTTAATGGCGCGAATCCCAAGATCCAACGGCTGATTGATGCGCTGGCGGTGCAGGGGATTAATGGGGTTGGCGTAAATGGGGTTTTCCCTGCTGCAGGAAATGGGGCCCTTGCCGTCGATGGGGTTTCCGAGTCCGTCGATAATACGTCCCAGCAGTGCATCGCCGACGGGGACGACGGCCTCCTGCCGCCTGGCCACCACATGGCTGCCGGGGCCGATGCCGCGCATCTCTTCCAGTGGCATCAGCAGCACACGGTTGGCGCGAAATCCCTGGACTTCGGCCTTCATGGGTGCTTGATCGCCGACGGGGTAGATATCACAAAGGGCCCCAAGGCGCGACGGCGGTCCGTCGGCTTCAATCACCAGGCCCACCACTTGAGTCACCTTTCCCATGAGTACCATGGGGTCGGTGTCGTCTAAAATACGATGAAAATGACTCAGGTCGATGGTCGATGGCACCCCCATGGCGCTACCGCCGTATCCGCGCCGGATCGAACTCGGACCCCAGGCGCTCTTCGATCATGGCGATCTGGGTGTCGATGCCGGCATCGATTTCACCGAAATTGGTGACGATGAGGCACCCGCCGGGCAAAACGGACGGGTCCGGTTCAAAGGTCATTGTGTCCGTGCTTTTGACGCCCCCCACAAATGCTTCCATAGCGCCGGTCACCACCGGCATATCGGCGGGGTTGACGTGAATGCAGATCCGCTCCTGGTCGACGATACGGGTCAGGGCGTCCCGGATCACTGCAAGGACGATATCGGGGTTGGCGCTCACCTCGAAATGCACCAGCTTGCGGGTGATGGCCATTGCCAGTTCCACGGCGGTCGCTTCGGCATTGAGATAAATTTCTTTCCGGTACTTCTCCAATTCGACATAGGCGCGGCGAAACTGACGCAGCGTGGCCGCCATCTCATCACGGGCTTCCTCGGCCCCGGTCTGTTTACCGTCGATGAACCCCGCTCCATAGGCCTTTTGCTCCACCATTCGCAGCTGGTCGTCAAAGGATTCACAGGCGTTGTCGTGCTCAGAAAGGGTGGATCGGCGCCGACCGTCTGCAGTGAAGCGGATCCGCTGAAAGCGGCTGCCGTTGTCTGCGTCCGCCACGATACGGTCTTCCGGGACCGACAATGCCGGGAATGCGTGCATTCGAGAAACGCCGCTCGCCGGCGAGCGGCTGCTGCGTACCAGCTTATCCAATGAATTCCTCTCCCCGGCGCCCGCTGATCACCAACTCGCCTTTTTCTTCCATATCCTGAATCAGTCGGGTAATACTGTTCTGGGCGTTCTCCACATCGCGCATCCGCACAGAGCCGACGTTTTCCATCTCCTCGGCGACCATGTCGGCGGCGCGGGTGGACATATTTTGGAATACTTTTTCTTTGACCTCCTCCGAGGCCGCTTTGAGGGCGATGGACAGCTCTTTGGTTTCCACCTTCCGCAACAGGGCCTGCATGCCGCGGTCGTCCACCATGACCAAATCTTCGAAAACAAACATCATCTGTTTGATTTCGGCGGACAATTCCGGATGGTCTTCCTCGATCTCGTCCAAAATCAACTGTGCGGTCGACGCCTCCACCTGATTGAGGATCTCGGCCAATTGACTGACGCCACCGACCCGTGTGGTGGCGGTGCCTTCGTTGTTGCTGAGAATGTCTTCGAAAACCTTTTCGATCTCATCGATCATCCCGGCAACGATCTTTTCAGAGTTGGCGATTCTCAGCGCCACATCGGTCTTCTTTTCGTCGGGCAATTTGCTCAACACTTCACTGGCCATGTCCGGCTTTAGGTGGACCAGGATAACGGCAATGGTTTGCGGGTGCTCGTCTCGAATCAAGTTGGCAAGATGGTCGACATCCAGATCAAGGAGCGACTTCAGCCCTTGGGATGGCATCGTTTGCGCCTTCACCGGCTGGCTCTTGTCGTTGACGGGTGCTGTCGGCAGGGCCTTGGGCCTCATAAGGCGGATCTGCTTGGTCTGCTGAGTGAATTCGGCGGCCACCCGCTCCACCAGGTCGGGGGATACCGTGCCCATTTGATCCAAATGCGCGTGGATCAGTTTGCGCTGTGGTTCGCTGAAGCGTCCCATCACGGTCTTCCGGCTGCCTTCATCCAGGCATTGCACCAAAATGGCCAGTTTTACGGAACCGGCCAGCTGTCGCGTATCCATCATCACGCTTCCTTCATGCACGGCGGGTCATTTCCATTTCCGGTTCTATATGAAACTTCCGTGTTGTTCTAAATATCCGCGTTTCCATCCGATGGCGCACCGGCTCAGCGGTCTTCAGCCCAGGCGCTCATTACCGTCAGACCGGGATCGTTTTCCTGAGTCAACAATTTCAGCGCCTGGTCCTTGAATCCAATACCGTCGGACGGCGCGCCATAGCCCTGCTCCAACTCTCCGACAGTCATCGGCAACTGTTTCAGCAGCTCGGCGTCACCCACCGAAGAAGATGTGATCCAGCGCACGATGGGGCGTGCCACGAAGAGAAACCCGAACAGCAGGCTGAAGAAAATGAAACCATACCTGAACAGTGAACTGTATTTCTTGAGCGAATCCACCCAGGTAGGGGGTTCCACAGGAGCGGCGGCGGCATCCTCTTCGCCGTTAAAGGAGATGTTGGCCACTTCGATGCTGTCTCCCCGGGCGGCGTTGAAATTGACGGCACTCTTGATGATGTTTTCAAGTTTTGCCATTTCTTCTTCACTGCGGGGCAGATATTTCATCTGGCTCACCGTGCTGTCCTTGGCGTCCGTGACGCGCCGGTAGGTGCCGTCGATGATTGCCGCCACAGAGATGCGAATCACCTGACCCGTGGGTTCCACCACATGATGGGTCACCCGGCCGACCTCATAATTGACGGTACGGTCTTCCTTCTGGAAACCGGTGGCGGTGGCGGTGCTGCCGCCCTGCTTTTTCTCGGTGAGGTTGCTGGCGGTCCCCGGCACGCCCTGAGCCACCCGCTCTTGTCCACTGGAAATGTGATTGAGCACTTTCTCGCTGCGAACGACCTGGTTTTCCGGCAGATAGCGTTCTTCTGTGCTTTCCCTGCGCTTGAAATCCACATCCGCCGACACCCGCACAATGGCCTTGTCCCTGCCCAGGGCCTTTTCCAGCATGGTGCGCACACGGTCTTCCAGATTGCGCTCGATCTGCTGCTGGAATGTCAGCTGATCCGAGGACAACCGACCGATATCCGAGGCGTCCTTGTTGCCGGCCAGAATGTTCCCCTTGCTGTCGACGACGATGACCTGATCCTTGTTGAGGCCGGATACGCTGGAGGCCACCAGGTGGACGATCCCCTGCACCTGAGACGGCCCCAGACGCCGACCGGCCTTCAGTTTCAGGATGACGGACGCACTGGCGGGTGCTTCGTCCTTTTCGAAAAGGGCCTTTTGCGGCAGCACGATGTGCACGCGTGTGCTTTCCACTTCGTTGAACTGGTTGATGGTGCGGGTGATCTCACCCTGAATGGCGCGCTGGTAATTGACGTTCTGCATGAATTCGGTCATTCCCAGCCGGGAGTTGTCGAAGAGTTCAAAACCAACCGCGCCGGACTGCGGCATCCCCTTTGCCGCAAATGCCAGCCGAAGGGCGTGAACCTGATCTTGGGGGACCAGGATGGAACTGCCGTTGGCCGCCAATTTCACCGGAACCTTCTGCGCCTCGAGCTTCTCGTAAATGGCGCCGGCGTCTTCAATGGTCAGATCTGAGAATAGCAGCCCGTATTCCGGCTCCGCCGCCCACATCATCAAGAAAAAAAATCCCGTCGCAGCGGCGCCCACCACGCTCATAAGGGCAATCTTCCGCCCCACCGTGAGCTGAGACCAAAACCCCTTCAACTGGCTAAACATATTTCCCGCGGCCATGAATGCGTGCTCCCTTTAAATCTGTGTGCGCATGACAGTTTCATATGCAGTGATAATTTTATTTCGAATCTGCATGAGAAACTGGAAAGAAATGTCGGCCTTTTCCATGGCGATCATGGTGCTGTGGAGGCCCGCATTTTTCCCCAGCGTCAGTTGTTGAACGGCGACATCTGCCGCCTGCTTGGTCTCCCGGGCGTCTTCGAGTGCGGCTGAAAGCATGCCGCCAAAGCCGGCGCGCACCCGCTTGTCGGTGTGCGGCGCCTCCGCGGCGGCGCCCACGCTCGTGGATCCGTGGTAACCGGTGGGTGTGGTGATATCCATGATTACCGTCCGATCTCCAGGGCCTTGCTGGCCATGCTTTTGGTGGCTTTGATCGCCGTGACGTTGGCCTCATAGCTGCGGCTGGCGGACATGAGATTCACCATCTCTTCCATGAGATTGATATTGGGCAGCCGCACGTACCCCTTTTCGTCGGCATCCGGATGATTGGGGTCGAATTTGAGCAGTGGCGGCTTCTCGTCGTTAATGACACCCACCACTTTCACGCCATTGAGACCGTCCGAGAGCTGATCCCGAAGCACATCGCCAAACCCTGAAGCGGCTGACCTGGCCGAAAACAGCACGTCTTTTCTTACATACGGGCCGCCCTCGGCAGTGCGCGTCGTGTGCATGTTGGCCAGGTTGCTGTTAATGACGTTCATTCGCAGTCGCTGGGCAGTCAGCCCGCTGGCGCTGATATTCAGGGCGTTAAGGAAATTCATTATCCATTGCCTCCTTTGATGGCCGTTTTGAGCCCACTCAGCCGCTTGCTAATGATGCGCGACAAGGCGCTGTACATCAGTGTGTTTTCAGCCAAGTCAGCCATGGTACGATCGATGTCCACCGTGTTGCCGTCCCGCTTGGCCAACTGCGGGTGCAGGGCGCTTAGCTGGTATTGCCGCTCAGTGGACGGCGCCTGGCTGTGGGTAAGATGTCGGCCGTCGGTACGGGCCATATCGACATCGACGGCGGACAGGCCGCCGATGCGCTCCAGCTCCTCGTTCATGGCGATGTCGAAAGCCTTGTAGTGAGGGGTTTCCTGGTTGACGATGTTGCCCGAAAGGATGGTGTGGCGCCGGGAGCGCAAATCCATGACCTTTTCGAGCATGGTCATCGTCTGACCGAATAATCCGTTGGGTCCCATGGGGTGTATCCTCTGGGTACGCAATGCCTTAGGCGGCGTTGCGCGCCTCCTGGTATTCATGCAGCTTGTTTCGCAGTGTACGTATGCTGATGCCCAGCAACGCTGCGGCCTGCGTGCGGTTGTTGTCGACCCTTCGTAACGTGTGCGAAATCAGCCGCTTCTCCATCTCCCTGACTGACATCCCCACCTGGAGCTGCATGGCCGGTGCGCCGCCCTCACAAAAAGGCGCGTCATCGTCGTCCAGTTGAAGGTCGGTGGGCTCGATATCATCACCGGCGCGAACGAGGACGGCACGCTCCATGACATTCTCCAGCTCACGGATGTTGCCATTCCAACGGTGGCAACGAATCTTGTCGGCGGCCGCAGGACTGATGACGGGTACCCGCAGCCCATTTTCCTTGCAGCACTGGTTGATGAAATGCCTGGCAAGAAGCGGAATATCGCCCGCGCGTTCGCGGAGCGGCGGCAGGGTCAGGGGGATGACGTTGAGGCGGTAATACAGATCTTCCCGGAATCGACCTTTTCGGACGGCGCTTTTTAGGTCAACATTGCTGATGGCCACTACCCGAACGTCGACTGACACGGGATCGCTGCCGCCGACCCGGTCCACGACGCGCTCCTGCAGGACCCGCAGCAGCTTGGCCTGAAGCGACAGGTCCATTTCTGAAATCTCATCGAGTACGAGGGTGCCGCCGTCGGCCAACTCGAACTTACCTTTCTTCCGTGAGATGGCGCCGGTGAACGCCCCCTTTTCGTGGCCGAACAGCTCACTCTCAGCCAACGTTTCCGGCAGTGCCGCGCAATTCATGGCCACCAGCGGGCCCTCTGCCGCCCGGCTGTGTTTGTGAATAAATCGGGCCAGGAGTTCCTTTCCGGTGCCGCTTTCCCCTAAAATCAGCACATTGGCCCTGCTGGGAGCCACCCGTTCGGCCATCGCCAGTAGGCGCTTCATGCCGTCATCAGCGGTGACGATGGGTCTCGACGCGGGGGGTATCGCTTCAGCGGTGACCGATTGCCCGCGTGGCGGGCCATCCATCTGGGTACTGATCGCCCGCATCACTGCAGCACTGATTTTTTCCCCCGATGCCGGTTTCATGATGTAATCGTCTGCGCCCGCTTGCATGGCGGAAACGGCGTTGCCCACCGTCCCGCAGCCGGTTGTGACGATAAAGCCGCAGTCGGCGTGTCGCTGCCGAACCGCTTTGATGAGGTCTTGTGCCGGCAGCGGCGTAAACGACTCGTCGACGATGACGACATGGTAGTCTCTGCTGTCCAGCAGATCGGCAATGTCGCTTCGGGAGTCGGCGGTATCGGCCACTACGCCGTCCCGCCGCAGCAGCGAGGCCAACGTCGTATCGCGGCTCAGGTCCTGATCGGCGATGAGTACGTGCACTGTCTGCATGTTGGGTCCTGATGGTTGAAGGGTGATCAATGGCAATCGACCGGTAGTAACCGCAAAATACATGCCACGGGGATGAGTCTCCCTGGAATGTGAAAAGTTAGTTTATTTTCAATTAGTTATAATATATTCAGGCGGGTGGGCGGGCATTCTGTACCGGCACTGTGCGGGAGGTCGTCAAGGCCGGCGCCTGTGCCGTCAAGACATTGACGCAAGTAAGCCGCGGTCGGGCCGGACACCCAAAAAAACCGCGGGCCGCCACCCAGCGACCCACGGTTTTTGTATCCGTGTAAAACGGCAGTCTGAGACTACAACCGGTGGCGCTTGATCTTCTCCACCAAGGTGGTGCGGTTGAGGTGCAGCAGCTTGGCAGCCTGGTTCTTCACCCCGTTGGCTTTCTCGAGAGACTGGAGGATCAGGGCCTTCTCAAAGTTGGTGACTGCCGAGTTCAGGTCGATACCGTTTTCGCCAAAACTCGCCGGCACGGCGCCGGATACTCCCTGGGCACCACGGACGCGTGACGGCAGATCATCTGCACCCACCGTCCCCTCCCCTTTGAGAACGGCAAGCCGCTCAACAAGGTTGCGCATCTCCCGGATGTTGCCGGGCCAGTCATGGGATGCCAGCAGATCCATGGCGTCATCATCAATGCCGTCGAGACAGCCCTTACCGTCCTGTCGGCACCGATCCAAAAAGTGATTCAGCAGCAGCGGCACATCTGCTTTCCGATCTCGCAGGGCCGGCAGTTCGATCGGGATCACGTAAAGCCGGTAATACAGGTCCTCTCTAAACCGCCGCTCGACAATGGCCGTTTCCAGATCCCGGTGTGTGGCGGCAATGATACGGACATCGGAGGTAATGGTGCGGCTGCCGCCCACCGGCTCAAATTCCCCCTCCTCCAGTACACGCAGCAGTTTCACCTGGAGATCCGGGCTCATGTCGCCGATTTCGTCTAGAAACAGGGTGCCGCCGCGGGCAAGTTCGAACTTCCCCATCTTGCTGCGCGTGGCGCCTGTGAAAGCGCCCTTGACATGGCCGAAAAGTTCGCTCTCCAGTAGATTCTCAGGAATGGCGCCGCAGTTGATGGTCACCAACGGCTGCGACGCCCGCCGTGAGAGATCGTGAACGGCCCTGGCAATGAGCCCCTTGCCGGTGCCGGTCTCTCCGGTAATCATAATGGTGCTCTCGCTGGCGGCAACGCGCTCAACCACGCGGAAAACCGCTTTCATGGATGGGCTCTGCCCGACGAGATAGCCCAGCGATGTGCCGTCCGAGGTTTCAAACGCGCTGGAAGCAGCGGCCGTTGCGCCCGCTGCATTGTCGACCGCTAAAGACAGACCCATGAACAATCCTCCGGTAAGTCAGGTAAACAGAGATGACGCGCGGGAGTCCAAAAAGCAAGGGCTATGCCATAAAAGAGAAAACACCGATGCAGGCGTTATTTCGTTTATTTATAGATAGTTGCGTCCAATCAAGGAGAAGGGCTCAAAGAACGGCATGAGAGGATCAAGATGAAATACCCGCAGATTGCGAAAACCCGCTTCGCAATCTGCAAGGACACCGCCATCACTGCCCGCATTAGAACTTGCCCTTGACCTCGTCAACCGTCTCATGAATGGGGATTTCGCTGGTCTCCGCAAACTCCTTTAGCTCATCGCGAAGGGCGGCGGAACCCACGACGCGAATGTGTACCTTCCCGAGGCGGCACGCATCGATGACCTGAACGATGACCTTGATGAGGGACATGTTGGTCTCCTTCACCAGGCTGAGGTCCAGAATGAGTTTATGCTGCCCGGCGGCCGTCATGTCCTTGATGCGCTTTTTGATGAAGGTTTCGATTTCCACGCTCACGGGTCTCGTGATTTTTTCCGGACAGGTCAGCAGGTGAATGTCGCCGTCGATGCGAAAATATTTGTCAGCAGGTTCAGCTTCGGCCTTCTCCGGTTTGAGTTCCAGGTTGACGACCCCCTTGGCCCGCTCGATCAACTGCTCGCCTTTGAAAGGTTTCACCATATAATTGGCGACCCCCATCTTCACGATGTTCATCACATTGTCTTTGCCGGATTCCGCCGTGAGCATGATGACCGGGATGTTCTTCAGGGCACTGTCCGCCTTGAGCCTTTCCAACATTTCCACGCCGGTCATCACCGGCATGGTGATGTCGAGAATGATGAGATTGGGTTTTTCCCGTGAAGCCGCCTCAAGGCCGAGTTGTCCGTTTTCAGCCTCGAACAGCTCGCAGTCATAATCTTTGAAGGCCTTCTTCACGATCATCCGGATGGTCTTGCTGTCGTCAACAGTCAGTATTTTTAAGGCCATAATTCCTCCGCATCGACACCCACCCGAGGATCGGGCGGCTAAAGATGGCAGCCGGTGGCTGCGGTTTAAACGGTCCACCGTGATATCGCGGTTGCGCGAGGGTGGACAATTGACGCCGGTCCGCAGAAGACCGCGGCGTATTTGGGGAGCGCCCTGCGCTCCCGTTCGATCAGTCGCCCGTTCTCATCGTGACTTCCACAATGGCCAAGTGGTCGTCATGACGAAATCCAAAGCGCTCAAGCCGGGTCCCCCCAAGGGTTTGAATACTGAAATGACTGCCTTGCGTCGTGGTTGGAATGGACAGTTCGCAGGGGAATCCGCAGTCGCAGAATTTTGACTTGAGATCGCCGCCGATCATGTTGCTCACCTCACCCACCACATCGGCGACTTCATCCGCCTCGATCTCTTCCATTTCCATACCCAACATGGCCGCGGTGATCATCCGGGCAAACTGCTCACTTAAATGGATCCGCACGTTGCCGGTGACACTGCCGGCAAATCCGACGCTGCCGACAACCCGCTGGCCATCAATGCCGTCACTGCCGTCGAGAGTTTCGATAGTCACGCCCATGGACAGCATCGTTTCGAAAACATCACAGGTCGTGTCAACGATGGAAGACTGTAGATCCAGTTCGGTAAGGTCGCTCATAAACGGCATATCCCTTCATGTTCGGGTGGTTTCTGCGTTCTCCTCAGTTTTATCGGCATGGCAACCGACACCTTTAACGGTATTTCGAAAATCCACCATCGCGTCACCATTGTATCGGGGACTGCCCATGCCGGCCGTTGAAGCGCGTCAGCGATACGGTTGCACGACTGCCGGCGTCAAATATACCAACACCGGGAATGCCATGAAAGGTTACATAGCAATCTCCGTACCGGAGTCGACTTGCGGAAAAAAATGCCCACAGCGGCAATTTTTACCGCTCATAGCCTAAAGTTGGAACTTAAACGCCCGATAAGGGGGGTGAAGGCCGGCGTGTCATCTTCAGGCAGGGTACCCGGATGACCCATCGGCACCATTGGGGATCTGCCCCCGTAACGCGCCCGGCCAGAATGCCGGGCCAGACCTTAGAAAAGGAGATTCATCATGGCAATGAACGGCATTTCATTAACCAGCGGTATGCGGCAGGCGCTATTCAGCAGCCAGACGACCAGTAAACTCATGGACACGACGGCCAGCCGGCTGAGTTCCGGGCTC
>CAYUOU010000010.1:0-72150 GCA_964446485.1 uncultured Desulfobacterales bacterium
ACATCCATGGGCAGTGCGTCGGCGGGCATCAGTTTCATCATGCTGACCAGCGCCTGCGGTATGGCCCGTTGGTTGGCCAGTTCATCCCTGAAGGACGCGAGTTCCCCGGCGGAGGGCAGCCGCTCGTAAAAGAGTAAAAAAACGATTTCCTCAAACGTTGCGCTTTCCGCCAGGTCTTTGACTAAAAAGCCGCGGTAGATGAGTTTCCCTGCGGCACCGTTCACATCGCTGATCTTGGTCGTCGCCACGGTGACGCCCCTGAGGCCAGTGTTGACGGTTGGGGTGCATGCTTCCACCATAATCGTCCTCCTTGGATGAATCGTACGGTTTCCTTGGGGCCGCTTGGCAGACCCAGCGGCTCACGAATGTCGAGGGTTGCGCCCCTTCGGGTTCAGAGGGCGGCGCGTTCCTATCGGCAGGGATCCGCCGAAGCACGAAGGCGCTTGAACACACTGAATGCGGCGGGACGTTAATTTGCCGCAGTTGGCGAGGTCGGCCGGAGGATTGAAGACCGGCTTTGGGTTGACGCCCGTGCGGTAATGCCCAAAAATGGATTGCGCCGTGTAAATTGTCAAGGCCGATGTGGTCTCGACAGCCCTGTCGTCGGTCGTGGGGAAGTTGAAAATCGCCAATAATGGTGTTAACTTCCGCGCGGGCTTCAACCGTCGGTGCACATGGCCGTCGATATCAGCAGGAACACAGATGACGCTAATTCGTGTAAAAAACGGTCACGATATACGGATCCCCGGGGCGCCTGACCAACGTGAGGTGACTGCCGGCGTTCCCTCCCGGGTCGCCGTCTTGCCCGAACGCATTCCCTTTATTAAGCCTCGGCTGGAGATTCGAACGGGCGACGCCGTTCGCATCGGGTCGCCGCTGTTTTACGATAAGCGCACGCCCAACGTTCATTACCGTTCGCCCGGCGCGGGAGTCGTCAGCGATATCCGTTATGGACCGCGGCGGGTCATCTCTCAGATCGTCATCGACCTGGATGCTGAAGAAGCCACTGAACCGCTGCCGGATGTCAAACTGACCGACACGGAGGATATCACCCGCGAAAAAGTAAGAGATGCGCTTGTCGCCGGTGGTCTCTGGCCCCTGATCCGTGCACTGCCATACCGGGATATGGCGCCCATCGACGGAACCGAACCGCCGGCACTGATCGTTTCTCTTTCCAACCGCGAGCCGTTTCATCCCCATCCGGATATCTACCTGACCGGGTGTATCGGCCTGTTTAAAAGGGGCATCGCCTTCCTGCGTCATCTTGCCCCCAACGTGATGGTCACCGTTGACGCGGAAGCCAAACAAACCATTCAGTTGCTGGGGGACACGATTACCCACCGCCATCGAGGGGCGTATCCGGCCGGTGATGCCGGGGTGACCCTCTTTGGCACGCGAAAGACCTCGTTCGACAACCCGGCCTGGTTTATCGGCGGTCAGGATGTACTGCTCATCGCCGCCCTGCTGGACAGGGGCGTTTACCCCACCGAGCGCCTCATCACCGTCGGCGGGCCCGCTGCCGGCGAGGCCTCTTACGTCCGCACGCGGTTGGGGGCGCCGCTCTCGTCTCTGGTGGCGGCGGCCGTTGATGCGCCCGCCCGCATTCTCAACGGCGGCATTTTTACGGGCGTGAAGACATCGGCCGAGGATTACCTGGGATTTTTCGAAACGGCGCTCACGGTGCTGCCCGAAGGCGCTGAGGAGGAATTCCTGGCGCTGGTGACGCCCGGCCGGCGGCGCGCGAGTTACTCCCGCGCGTTCTTATCGGCGTTAGCCGGTGGTGACATGCGCTTGGATTGCAACACTCACGGTGAACTGCGGGCCTGTGTGGCCTGCAGTTACTGCAATCGGGTGTGCCCGGTGGAGATTCTTCCCCAACTCGCATTCAAAAGCCTTTTGGCGGAAGAGATCGAAGAGGCCCTGGCCCACGGTTTGCTGGATTGCGTCGAATGCGGTCTCTGCTCCTACGTCTGCCCCGCAAAAATCGATATCTCCGACATCCTCACCCAGGGCAAGCGCGACTATTACAAGGAGCAGCAATGATGGCCTCCAACCCCATCAAACAGTTCTTCAACCGGCTGCGTCCGCACTTCAGCGGCGACGGGCGGCTGTCGCGGCTGCACGCCTTCTTCGAGGCCATGGAAGAGGTGTTCTTCCTGCCGGGCCGAAAAACCGGCGGTGCGCCGCATGTGAGGGACGGCCTCGACGTCAAGCGGTTCATGTTTTTTGTGATCGTGGCCATGGCGCCATGTCTTCTTTTCGGCATCTACAACGCCGGCTACCAGTCGAGGCTGGCCTCAGGGCTCGCACCGTCCCTCGGGCTCGCGGTCATCGACGGATTGTGGATTGTTCTACCCATCGTGATCGTGACCTACGTGGTGGGATTCTTCTGGGAGATCGTATTTGCCGCCGTGCGGGGCCACACCATCAGCGAGGGGCTTTTCGTGAGTTGCATGATCTTCCCGTTGAGCCTGCCGCCAACGACGCCCCTGTGGCAGGTGGCCCTCGGCATCAGTTTCGGCATCGTTGTCGGCAAGGAGATCTTCGGCGGGACCGGGCGCAACTTTCTTAACCCGGCCATGGCCGGGCGTGCATTTCTTTATTTCGCCTACCCGGTACAGATGTCCGGTGATGCGGTCTGGACGGTGCTCCAGGGGGCTCGTGACACCGCTGTCGATGCCTTCACCGCGGCCACCCCGCTGGGGATATCCGCTGCGGCCCAGATGAACGAGACCGTGGGCAGCCTGCTGAACGAGGCCGGCTACACGCTGTCGACACTCTTCTTAGGGCGCTACCCCGGCGGCATCGGCGCGACCAGTGCGGTGCTTTGCCTCGCGGGCGCTATATTCCTGGTGGCCACGCGCATTGCCAGTCACCGGATCATACTGGGGGGGATCGCCGGCGTTCTGGCAACCGGCTATCTGCTCAATCTGCTCGCCACCCCGGACAGCCTGCCGTTTCTTTCCATCAACCCAATCTATCACTTGGTCATGGGCGGATCCGCCTTTGCCGTGGCTTTCATTGCCACGGAACCGGTCACCGCCCCGGACACTGATGCCGCACGATGGGCTTACGGGTTTCTTATCGGCGCCCTTACCGTTGTGATTCGTGTATTCAACCCGGCCTTCCCCGAAGGGGTTATGCTGGCGGTATTGTTCATGAACGTGTTTGCCCCGCTCATGGATCAGATTGTCGTCATGACCCGGGTGAAGAAAAGGATTCCCAATGTCTGACACGATGCGCTCGCTGATTTTTTCGGCCGTATTGTGTCTGGTTTGCAGTCTGCTGCTCACCGCGGCCGCCACTGGTCTAAAGGGTTACCAGCAGGAGAATGTCGAACTGGACCGGCGCCGGAATCTCCTCAAATCCGTCGATTTGGTTGCCGCCGACGGCGATTATTCGGCCCAGGACATTCGCCGTCTCTACGACGCCAATATCGCCGAGATCACTGTGGATCGCTCCGGGCGTGTGGTGCCGGCGGGCGAGGCCACCGGTGGTAACCTGCCTGTGTATCTCTATCAAACCGGCGACGCCATACTGGCCTATATCATCCCTATCAACACGCGTGGCCTATGGGGTAAGATCAAGGGCTACATGGCGCTCGAGAGCGATGGCGCCACCATTGCGGGATTTACCGTCTACCAGCATTCGGAGACACCCGGTCTTGGCGGTGAAATCGAGCAACGATGGTTTCAGGAAAATTTCGTGGGAAAGAAGATTGTGGGCCGTTATGGCGACTTCGTCTCCGTCTCCGTGGCGAAAGGGGTTGCAGACACCGCCGTGCCGGAAGAAAAACAGGTGAACTACGTGGACGGCATCAGTGGCGCCACTCTGACCGGGCGATTCCTCACGGCGGGGCTAAAGGATATCCTCGAGACCTACGAACCCGTTTCCGTTCAGTTCCGGGGCCAGCGAATGCTGCGAATGCCTCGAGCGGCCGAAGAGAACGCACACCCTTACCGCGGCACCGCCGACCCTGGCTCGTTGAAGGAGTGATCGATGGCCGGAACATCCTCTATGGCAATAAAGACGCTGTCGGACCCGCTCGTCGAAAACAACCCAATCAGTATCCAGATGCTTGGCATCTGTTCGGCGCTGGCGGTCACCGTACAGATGAAAACCGCTTTGGTCATGGGGATCAGCCTCACACTGGTGGTGGCCTTTTCCAGCCTCATCATCTCGTCGATGCGCACCATTATCCCCAGGAATATCCGCATCATCGTGGAACTGACCGTCATTGCCTCACTGGTCATTCTCGCCGATGAACTGATCCGGGCGTTTCTCTTTGACATCAGCAAACAGTTGAGTGTTTTTGTGGGGCTTATCATTACCAACTGCATCGTCATGGGGCGGGCGGAGACATTTGCCCTCAACAACCCGCCACACATGGCATTCTTGGACGGACTGGGCAACGGAATGGGCTACGGGGCGGTATTGATGGGCGTTGCCTTCATTCGGGAATTGCTTGGGGCCGGCAAGCTGTTCGGCATCCAGGTGGTTCCGGAGGCGTTTTATGCAGCCGGCTACGAGAATATGGGGTTCATGCTTCTGGCACCGGCGGCGTTCATCATCATCGGATTCTGGGTTTGGATCCAAAAGAGCCTGCGTCGGTAACCACCCCTGCCGGGGTTGAGGTATTATGGAAAACATCGTCAGCATCTTTCTCAACTCGGTCTTCGTGGGCAACATCTTGTTGGCCTATTTTCTGGGCATGTGCAGCTTTGTGGCCGTTTCCGGCAATCTTCGAACGGCCACCGGGCTGGGATTCGCCGTGGTCTTCGTTTTGGCCATCACCGCACCGGTCAACTGGCTGGTCTACACCTACCTGCTGGCACCGGGCGCATTGGCATGGGCCGGCCTGCCGAGCATCGATCTGAGTTTTCTAAAGTTCATCACCTTCATTGCCGTCATCGCCGCTATGGTCCAGATCGTCGAGATGGTGATCGACAGGTTTTCCCAGGGGCTTTACAACGCCTTGGGAGTGTTTCTGCCGCTCATCGCCGTCAACTGCGCCATCCTTGGCACCTCCCTATTCATGGTGGAGCGGGAGTACGATTTCTGGGAGTCGACGGTGTTCGGCATCGGTTCGGGAACCGGGTGGGCCATGGCCATCATTTCCATGGCGGCCATCCGCAGTAAATTGAAATATGCCGACCCACCTGAAGGGTTGCGCGGCTACGGTCTGACCATGATCGTCACTGGGTTGATGGCCATGGGGTTCATGATGTTTTCAGGCATTATTCTGTAGGGCGCGGTCTAAAGAAGGCATGAGTGCCTTCTGTTTGGAGAAGATAACGTGATCTATCTCATCAGTGCCGGCGTATTCTCCGCCGTCATTATTTCCCTGGTCATCACGCTGCTGGTGGTGGAATCCCGACTGTTGAAAAAAGGCGACAGCCGCCTGGTGATCAACGACGACGAAGATAACAGCCTTTCCGCAGCCACTGGGAAAACCCTGCTGGCCGCCTTGCTCAATGAAGGAATTTTGCTGCCTTCCGCCTGCGGCGGCAAAGGTACCTGCGGCACCTGCAAATGCGTCGTGGAAGAGGGCGGCGGCGATGTGCTGCCCACCGAACTGAGCCATCTGAGCCGGCGGGAAAAAGCCGACAACGTGCGGCTGGCGTGTCAGCTCAAGGTAAAACAGGATTTGAGTATTCGTATCCCCGAATCCATCTTCAGCATTCAGAAATTTACGGCAACGGTGGTGAGCAACGATAACGTGGCCACATTCATCAAGGAATTGTTATTGGAACTCGATGACGGGGAAGTCCTCGATTTCAAAGCAGGGGCCTATATCCAGATCGACGTGCCGCAGTATACGGTGAACTACAAGGAGTTCGACGTGGCGGACCGCTACCGCTCGACCTGGGAGCGCTTCGATCTGTGGGATCTTAAAGCGGCCAGCGGCGAGGTAATCAACCGCGCCTATTCGTTGGCCAACTCACCCGCCGAGCGGCTGCTTAGATTCACCATCCGTATCGCCACGCCCCCGCCGGGCCGCCCCGACCTGCCGCCGGGGGTCGGTTCCTCTTATGTTTTTAGCCTGAAACCCGGCGACAAGGTGTCGCTGAGCGGGCCCTACGGGGATTTTTTCGTCAAGGATACCGATCGGGAGATGTGCTTCATCGGCGGCGGCGCCGGTATGGCCCCCATGCGGTGCCACATCTTTCATCAGCTCAAGACGCTGAACACCGAGCGGCGGGTTACTTTCTGGTATGGGGCCCGGTCTCGCCAGGAGATGTTTTACGATGAGGAGTTTTTGGATTTGGCCGCACGCCACAACAACTTTTCCTACCACGTGGCACTGAGCGAGCCGCAGCCGGAAGACAACTGGGACGGGCCGGTGGGGTTCATCCACCAGGTGGCCCAGGATCTTCACCTCGGCGACCACGAAGACCCCACGGAGATCGAATACTACCTGTGCGGGCCGCCGATGATGATTGCCGCCGTGAAACAGATGCTGGACAGCCTGGGGGTGGAGCCTGGGATGATTTCTTTCGATGACTTCGGATAAGAAGACCCGCCAAAAAAAGTCTTTTCACCGTATTTGCCTAAACAGAGCCCCTTGTCCGGCCTTCCCCGAGAATTATAAATCGCTCCAGAAAGTCATCTATAAGGCCATCTTTTCGGGGGGGCGGCGCTCGGGCACGTATTCCTGGGGAACCTCCCCGGCATTCCATGCTTCCGAGACATACAGATTGCAGTAGCAGGAGCCAAATTCGGCGACATCCGGCTCACGGTACACACAGGGGCAGATGATGTCTTTGTCGGCGTCCCGGTCCCCTGATGCCAGGCGGCAGGGGCAGACCATATACCCGTAGCGTTCCTTATTGGTGAGCAGCGCTTCGAGCAGTTCAAAGACCCTGTCGCTGTCGGAACTAAAGAAATATCCTTTGGGCTCCTGCACCTTCTTTAGCATATCGTAAAGTTGTTGCGCATCCATTAAAGCCCCAGCGCCTCCTTGATTTCCTTCTCCTTGAACCCGACGATAACCGTGTTGCCGATGATGATGGTGGGAAAGGAGCATTTGGGGTTGAATTTTTTCACATCTTCGAGAATGGCCTTGCGCTCGTCGCCTTCAAGAAGATCCACATCGACGAAATCATATTGAACCGTGCAGTCGGCCAGCATCTTCTTGGTTGACTTGCAGTGGCTGCAGGTACTCAAAGAGAATATTTTGACGGGTTTTTTTGAACCTTCGCTCATGCCAGAGTCCTTTCTGCTGTGGCGCTGGAAACAATGTCGCGTTTATCAATAATCTGCCCGCAAAGCCGGCGTGACGGCACCAGGATGCGCGTCGTCTTTTAGCGGTGAGGCTCGAAGGCAGGGTCGAGCCTGCAACCAGTGCCCCTAGTAAACCATTCCCCACCATCATTCAATAGCTATCGTCACGACGAAACCCGCGGGTTGGCGCATCGATGCCGAGGGCGGCGATGGCTTCGATGGTGCGCCGGGCCCAGTGTCCGCTCTTGCGCGCCCGGTCGTAAAACGCCGTTACATCGTCGATGGTGTCGAGATCATCGAGGGTCGGTAGCGTGGCGATGGAACGCCCCGTCGAGGAAAGACGGCGCATGGTGGTCTTGAAAACATCGGCTTCCCCCCAATTGATGTCGTCGGAAAAGATCGATGCGGGCATCCGACCCGCGGCGAAGCCAATGAGATAATAACCGCCGTCTGCGGCGGGGCCCAGGGTACAGTCATGATGTTCCAGGGCCGCAAAGGCCTTTGCCATGATGGCCGGGTGGATGTCGGGGATGTCCGTTCCCACGCAAACCGCCTGTTGGTACCCGCAATCGAAGGCCCACTTGAAAGCGTTTTTCATTCGGGCTCCCAGGTGGGTTCCGGCCTGAGGCACATAGACATGGTCATCGCCCAGCCAGCGGTGCATGATGGGTTCGGCATCGGGCGGATGGAAGTGCACCGCCACCTGGGCCGCGCAGGTGCGGAGTGTGTCCAGCGTGTCTTCCACCAAGCAGCGGTACAGCCGCAATACCGCCTCGGAAGAAAGATGCGGATTCAGTCTTGTTTTGACCTTTCCCATAACGGGCTCGCGGGCAAACACCAGGATGCACCGATGATGAGGTAGGATCGCCATGGAAGCCATGTCGGAGTCTACCTGCTGCGGTGTTTTTCGGTCAACAGGCGAACGACGGCTTCAGGGCGGTTTTCGGGCGCCAGGCAATTGGTGCCGATGCAGACAAAGGCCGCGGCCTTGCCGGCGATCGGCTGCATATGCTCTGCGGCGGGGAGGTGGCGGCTAAGACCGGCGCGGGTATCCGGCGTCGAGATCACCACGCCGTAATGGGAGATGATTGCCGCGGCCTCATTGGGGGGCAGCCTTTGGGTGATCTCTTCGTGGGTCCACACGTAGAATACCCCTTCGGCGCTGTCAGCGCCGGGATTCTCGGGCGGCGGACTGTCGGCGTCTTCGGCGGAATAAAATCCGCCCTCCGGGTGGCCAAGGTCCCTCAGCACATAGGCAATGGTGTCTTCCGCGACCCGCCGGTAGTCGGGGGATGCCGTCAAGCTGTAGGCCCGAGCATAGGTGGCTGCCAGTTGCGCATTGTCGTAGAGCATTTTCTCGAAGTGCGGCAATGACAGCGGCATCAATATCATCACCCGGTCAATTAACGGACCGTCAGTGAACAATTATCGAAAATATTTGCTTGACAGTCTGGAGCACATAATTTAGAAAACAGTAACCATTACTATTAACAGTTTAATTGCCGCGTCAATCCCGGGCGCGCACAGCGCCTTCGCCGTAAGTAATTAGGTAACACCGCCGGGCCCATCACTAGCGAAGGCCAGCGTCAAGGTCATGATCAACCATCACCTGGTTTTTAACAACCCTACAATCCTTTCCACGAAGGGAGGAACGCATGCCAGAAGTAAAAGAGATTAAAGCCAAACTGCCCGACCCCAAGGATATCACTATTTGCGAAGCCACCGCCCAAATGATTATCAAGGCCCGCAAAGACGGTGTCGAAACCGCCTTCGAGCGTGCTGCGGCGATGAAAGCCTGTCCCATCGGGGCTGACTCGGCCTGCTGCAAGCATTGCTCCATGGGACCGTGCCGTTTGAATGCAAAGGCACCCTATGACAAAGTGGGGGTCTGCGGCGCTGACATCGACACCATTCAGGCCCGTAATTTTGCCAGAATGATTGCCGCAGGCTGTGCCGCCCATACCGACCACGGCATGTCCATGTTGGATCTGTTCCGCGAGGTGGTCAACGGCGAAATCACCGATTACCGGATCAAGGATCCCATCAAACTCGAAAAAGTGGCAGCCAGCGTGGGTATCGAAACCCAGGGAAAATCCACCAAGGAAATCGCCCTTGAGCTTTATGCCGAGTTGGAGCGGACATACACCCAGGTCAACGGCGAGATCCCCTTTGCCAAGCGAGTGCCGGAAAAGACCCTGGAACTCTGGCGTAAGCATAACATCGTGCCCCGGGGCGCCATGCGGGAAATCATGGAAATCATGCACCGCACCCACATGGGGGTGGATCAGCAGTACGAAAACATCATGAAGCAGTGTAGCCGCACGGCCTTGGCCGACGGCTGGGGCGGTTCCATGGTGGCAACGGAAATTTCCGACATTCTCTTTGGGACGCCGTCGCCCGTGGCCATCGAAGTCAACATGGGGGTGCTCAAGGAAGATCAGGTGAATATCATCGTCCATGGCCACGAGCCCAATCTCTTTGAATCCATGATCGAATCGGTCAACGAGCCGACGCTGATTCAGGCGGCCAAGGACGCCGGCGCACGCGGCCTTAACCTGGTTGGCATGTGCTGCAGCGGTGCAGAAGTGCTGGTACGTCACGGCATCCCTCACGCCGGGAACTTCATGTCCACCGAGGCGGTGCTGGTCACCGGGGCCGTGGATGCCATGGCCGTGGATGTCCAGTGCATCAAGCAGGGGCTCTCCAAGGTGGCGGAATGCTACGGCACGCCACTCATCACCACGAACCCGCGATGCCATATCGAGGGCGCCGAGCACATCGAATTCCACGAAAACAAGCCCAAGGAATGCACTGATGATATCGTCATCAAGGCCATCAGCCGCTTCAAGAATCGCAAGGCTGCCGTGGAAATCCCAAAGATCGTCAACACCGGGGTGCACGGTTTCTCCCACGAATACATTCAGTACATGCTGGGCGGCTCTTTCCGCGGCAGTTACACGCCCCTCAACGACAACATCATCAACGGCCGTATCCGCGGTGTGGCCGGTGTGGTGGGATGCACCAACCCGCGGGTCAAGCAGGACTGGGTCCATGTGGAACTGGTCAAGGAACTCATCAAGAACGACATCCTGGTGCTTCAGACCGGTTGCAGTCAGATCGCCCTCACCAAGGCCGGCCTGACCACGCCCGAGGCAGCCCATCTGGCCGGCCCGGGACTCCAGGAAGTATGCGAAACCGTGGGGATGCCGCCGGTATTGGGCATCGGTTCTTGTGTGGACAATAGTCGCATCCTTATCGCGGCCTCGGAGATGGTGGCTACCGGTGGTCTTGGCGCCAGCATTGCCGATCTTCCCGCCGTGGGCGCGGCGCCGGAATGGATGAGTGAAAAGGCAATTTCGATCGGCCATTATTTCGTTGCATCCGGCGTGTATACCGTCTTTGGCGCAACCTTCCCCATCGTTGAAGGCACCAAGTGGCACAAGTTGCTCTTCGACGGCCTTGAGGGAATGGGCTTTGGTAAATGGGGATTCGCAAAGGATCCTTACGAGATGGCGGCGCTGATGATCGCGCACATCGATAAAAAGCGTAAGGCGCTGGGCATCGACAAGGCTCGGGATCGTGTGTTGATGGACATGGACGACCGTCGGCAGATGTCCGCCTAATCCGACCTGAAATAAAAACGCCCACAACGGGGCGCCGGCATGCCGGCGCCCCGTTTTTTTATGGTGCGGCGGCCGTTGATCGGACAGGGAGGGCTGTCCGCCGTCAGGGCAATCAGTCGACGGCGATATTTGGGTGCGCGGAGAGGAACCGGTACAGGGTGGCCCGGCCGATACCCAGGATGCGGGCCGCCTTGGCCTTGTTGCCGCCGGCCTGTGTGAGGGCTGCGATGATCAGGTCTTCGTCCAGTCGCGCGGGATGCCGTTTGCCGGGAGTGCAGCTCATTCGGTAATCGCGGATCTCATGGGGCAGATCGCCGGGAGAGATGATTTTGCCGCGGTGCTTGACAATGGCGTACTGAATGGCGTTCTGAAGCTCTCTGACATTGCCGGGCCAGGGGTATTCGAGCAGCATGGAGAGTGCCTCGTTGGACACGGTGAGGGTTTCCTGCTGGTAGCGTTCCCCCGCCTCTTTAAGAAAGTGGCCCACCAGCAGGGGGATGTCGTTTTTGCGGTCCCTCAGGGGGGGGATGTGAATGGGAATGACGTTGAGACGGTAATAGAGGTCCTCCCTGAAGCGGTCCTCGGCCACCTCCCTTTTGAGGTCTCGGTTGGTGGCGCTGATGAGGCGCACGTTGACTGAGACCGTTCGTTCACCGCCCACCCGCTCAAAGGTACCCTCCTGGAGAAATCGCAGCAGTCGCACCTGCATGTGTTTGGACAGCTCGGCCACTTCGTCGAGAAAAACGGTGCCGTTCTCCGCCAGCTCAAAGCGGCCTTTCTTGTCGCGCATGGCACCGGTGAAGGCACCTCTGACGTGTCCGAACAGTTCGCTTTCGATCAGACTTTCCGGCAGGGCGCCGCAGTTGATGGGAACGAAGGGCGCGCCTCCCCGGGGACTCTCGTTGTGAATCGCGCTGGCCACCAGTTCCTTGCCCGTGCCGGTTTCGCCGGATATGTGGACGGGGTAGTCGTAGCCGGCAACGTCGGTGATTTGCTGGAAGACCTGCAGGATTTTAATGTCCTGGCCGATGATGTTGGCGAAGCTCTTCAGCTTGCCGGCACTGAGCTTCAGTTTGAGCAGATCGGTGATGTCCCTGAAACTGGCCAAAACCCCGGCGGGAAGGCCGCGATCGTCTGTCATCATGGAAATGGTCATTTCGATCCGACGCTGCTCACCGTTTAGGGTGGTGATGTTCATTGTCCGATCTTCGGTGTCCTTCAAATCCGGTGTGTCGCTGCAAAAGGAACAGCGCTGTCCGCAGAAGGGGAGGCCGAACACATCGTGGCAGTCCCTGCCGATGACATCGCCGCGGGCGTAACCGGTGATGGCTTCGGCTTCCTTGTTGAAAAAGAAGATCTGCCGGTTCAGATCGTGGGCGATGATCCCCTCCTTGAGATTATCGAGGATGCGTTCAAGATTGTTGGTATTGACGGCGAGGGTATTGACATCCACGAGCGGCTGCCCTTTTCGAGAAGACCGGTGAAAAAATACCGCAGACCTATAATACTCGTCACTGAAAGTCAATCAATCGGTGACGCGGATCGGCAGTGGTTTGCCCGGGCAAATGCCTTTCAGGCCAATGCGTTCCCGGGTGGACTTCAACTTCCGTTGGGGCGTGTCATCGTGGCGAATCCCCCGCGTCGCCTCGCTGGCTCCGGCACCATTCGGCGAGAATCGCTGGCACGGGGGGGCGCTGCTTGACACCTACGTGTCGATTACCTAACATCGGTGTCTCGCATCAACCTGTGCCGCGTTTGTACCGCGCCTGCAGAGGGTCACGTGCTGCCCCGTTCCGCGTGCGGTTTCAACCGATTTTTGTGCCGTGCCGCTGCATTGACATGACTGTTTGGAGGTGCCGGAGGTGAGTATCCCTGCCATGACATCGCCGTTTCAGGCCATCGGGAGAACTGTGCTCGATGGGACCCAATCGCTGGGGCGGGGGTTTCTTTTTTTCGGCCAGGCCTTCGTGATGATGTTTGCCTATCCGTTCCAGGTGTCCAAGATGGTTCAGCAGGTTCATTTCATCGGCACCAAGTCGATATTTGTGATCTGTCTCACCGGCGCTTTTACCGGGATGGTGCTAGGGTTGCAGGGATATTACAGCCTGGTGAAATTCGGTTCTGAAGGGTTTTTGGGTTCGGCGGTCGCCCTGTCGCTGGTGCGTGAACTGGGGCCGGTCATGGCGGCCATCATGGTCACCGCGCGGGCCGGCTCGGCCATGGCCGCCGAAGTCGGCATCATGCGTATATCCGAACAGATTGACGCATTGGAGACCATGGACATTCACCCCGTCCGCTTTCTTGTCAGCCCCAAGCTGGCGGCGGCCCTGATCAGTTTTCCGCTGCTGACGGCGATTTTCGATGTGATCGGCCTCTACGGGGGGTATCTCACCGGATCGATACTGTTGGGTTCCAACCCGGTGGTCTATTTCTCCAGGGCCCAGTCCGCCGTGCTCATGGCCGATCTGACCGGCGGTTTTTTAAAATCCATTGTATTTGCCGCCATCGTCACCGGTATCTGCTGCTACCATGGATATTTCACCCATCTCAGACGTGAATTCGGAGCCAAAGGCGTGAGCCTGTCGACCACCACAGCGGTGGTACAGGCCTGTGTCATGATCTTGGTGTCCGATTACGTACTGACGTCGTTTCTGATGTGAGCCATGGACGCACCGCTGATTGAATTTCGAAGCGTTACCAAGGCCTTTGGCGACAACGTCGTGCTGGACGGTGTCGACCTGACGATCCTGCGTGGGGAGGTGACCGCCGTTATTGGCAAGAGTGGGGAAGGCAAGAGCGTCCTGTTAAAGCACATCATCGGCCTGATGCGTCCGGACGCCGGCCAAATCCTGTTCCAAGGGCGCCCCATCACGGCCTACACGAAAGCCCAGCGGCGTGAACTGAAACGCAAGTTCAGCTATATGTTTCAGGGGACGGCACTATTCGATTCCATGACCATCTGGGAAAACATCGCCCTGCCATTGAAGGAAACCCTGCGCTTGCCGGTGGCGGAGATTCACACGCGGGTTCGGGATAAAATGGCGCAGCTCGATCTGGATGGTATCGATGCGCACTACCCGTCTCAATTATCGGGGGGCATGCAGAAGCGGGTGGCCCTGGCCCGAGCGCTGGTGACGGAACCCGAAATCGTGCTTTTTGACGAGCCCACGACCGGTCTCGATCCGATTCGGAAACACGCAGTGCACCAGATGATCTCGGACTATCAGCGGTGGTTTGGATTCACCGCGGTGGTGGTAAGTCATGACATCCCCGGGATTTTTCATATCGCCCAGCGCGTGGCCATGCTCGATGAGGGGCGAATCTGTTTTCAGGGAACGCCGGCAGCGCTGCAACAGTCGACGCTGCCGGCCATTTCGGCGTTCATTGGGCCAAAAGCCTTCGAACCATCGCAAGAAAACGGTGCGCAAGCATCTGGAGAGCGGACATGAGACGATCCTCAGTGGAAATCGCCGTTGGCCTATTTGTGGTAATCGGTATTTTCTGCGTCGGTTACCTGACCATTCGCCTGGGTGAGGTCACCTGGTTCGGCGACAAGACTTATCCCGTCTTTGCCCGATTTGAATCCGTCTCGGGATTGAAAAACGGTGCACAGGTGGAGATCGCCGGAATCAGCGTCGGGAAGATCCATGCCATCAGATTGGACCCCGAGCGTCAGATGGCCGTGGTGGAGTTGAAGATCGACAACGGTGTGGCCATTACGGACGACGTCATCGCGTCGGTGAAAACGTCCGGGTTGATCGGGGATAAGTTCATCAAACTGACGCCGGGGGGGTCTGAAGAGATGCTGGCGCCGGGTGACATGATCGTCGATACCGAGTCGGCACTGGACATCGAGGAATTGGTGAGTAAATATGTGTTCGGCAAGGTGTAGGACAATGATGAAATGCCAGAAGCACGTTCAGGAGGCCCAATCGTGGTGAAAATACTGTGTATGATGGTGGCGCTGCTGGTTCTGCCGTCGTTCGCCTTGGCCGCCTCGCCCATGGAGGCGTTGAAAAAGCCGGTACAGGAGGGGATCGATCTGCTGCGGGATCCCGCGTATGGCGCTGCTGACAAAAAAACCGAACAACGGGATCGGATTTGGGCTATCGTTCAGGAAGTCTTCGATTTCCGGCTGATCAGTGCCAGTTCGCTCGGACGAAACTGGTCCCGTTTCAGCCCGGCCGAGCAGATCGAGTTTACCGATGTGTTTGCGCAGTTGCTGGGCAGAAACTACATCGGGAAAATCCAGGGGCAGTACAGCGATGAGCAGGTGGTATTTCTTGACGAGGAGTTGATCTCCGACAAGAAGGCCGTGGTGCGTTCTGAGATCCTCAGGAAAGATTCCCGCATCCCGGTGGATTATTATATGCGGTTCAAAAACGACCAGTGGCGGGTCTACGACATCAAGGTCGAGGGCGTCGGGTTGGTGCTCAACTACCGGCGGCAATTCAATACCTTTATGGCCAGCGATGCCACCAAGCCCGCGGAATTGATCAACACACTGAAAGAAAAACTGGAAAAGAACGTGCCGGAGCAGTGATGTGTCGCCTGACAGCATCGTTTTCCCCCGGTGTCCTTGATGATTTTCGCCATCCAGCCACCGGCAACCGCCGGTAAAAGACACGCCCAATGACAATGAACAATCTGCTGCATCGGTTCGTCTGGCACTGCCTGTTGTTGAGCCTGATTTGCCCCGTTGCCATGGCCGTCGCCCCACCGGTTTATGCCGCCGAATCCGGCAACGCCATCCCACTGGACGATGAAGACCTGGCCTTTTTAAACGAGGAAATGCCATCCGACGAATTCATGGCCGTGTTCGACCCGCTGGAATCATTTAACCGTGACATGTTCGCCTTCAACGACACGTTCTATTTCGCTGTCCTCAGGCCTCTCGCCCGGGGGTATCGTTATGTGATTCCAACCGATGTGCGCTTACCCCTGCGAAATTTTTTCGACAATTTGATGGCGCCGGTGCGTATCGTCAACTGTTTTCTCCAGGCGAAGTGGCGGGCCGGTGCCGGAGAAGCGGGGGCCTTTTTCATCAATACCACGGCAGGCGTTCTCGGCTTCGGGGACCCGGCACGGCGATATCCCGCCCTCAACCCGCCGGAGGAGGATCTGGGACAGACCCTTGCCGTCTGGGGCGTCCCCAACGGTCCCTTCTTGGTGCTGCCGCTGCTGGGTTTTTACACCGTCAGGGATTTTGCCGGCTGGCTCGGCGACGCGTATTTGGACCCGCTGTTTTATACCTCGGTGAGCTGGGAAATCCTCATCGGGCGTTTGGCTGTGAAAACCGTCAACACCACGTCGTTCCGACTGGGCGATTATGAGGCGGTGAAAGACGCGGCCATTGATCCTTACGTGGCTTTTAGAAACGGCTATATCCAATTCCGGCAAAATAAGGTGCTGGAGTAATGCCTGACGCTTGCCTGCGCGCCTCCCAGAGGAAGCTTGACAAACCGACCGATTTGGCTAAGGTAATCAGGCGATTGTTTTTTTGAAATCGCCGCAACGGCGGGGCCTTGTGCGAACGGACAAGGGGCGCAGCCGAAGTTACCACCGTGTATCGACATCGGCATAAACCGCGACCATCGATTAGGAGACGAGGGGATGAAGAAGGTATTGGTGAGTGACAATCTCGGGCAGATCGGCATCGACATGTTTGCAGAGACGGACGGCATCACTGTCGACGTCAAGACGGGGCTTGCGCCGGAAGCGCTGAAAGCCATTATCGGTGACTACGATGCCCTGGTCATCCGCAGCGCAACGAAGGTGACCGAAGATTTGCTCAATGCGGCCACACGGCTCAAAGTCGTTGGGCGTGCCGGCATCGGACTGGACAACGTGGACATCCCGGCGGCCACCAAGCGCGGTGTCGTTGTAATGAACACTCCCGGTGGCAATGTCATCACCACGGCAGAGCACGCCATCGCCATGCTGTTATCCCTGTCCCGCAATATCCCCGCCGGCACCGCGACCATGAAAGCCGGCCGCTGGGATAAGAAAAAGCTCCAGGGGCGTGAAGTTTATAACAAGGTGCTGGGCGTCATCGGGTTCGGGAAGATTGGCTCCATCGTGGCAGATAGGGCCCGGGGGCTGAAAATGCAGGTCATCATTTACGATCCCTTTGTCACACCCGAACTGATCGAAAAGGCCGGATATGTCGCTGTTGATTTGGATACCCTACTGGCCAAAGCCGATTACATCAGCATCCATGTTCCGAAACTAAAAGACACCATGGGCTTCATCAACAAAGACGCCTTCGCCAAGATGAAAGACGGCGTCATGCTCATCAACTGCGCGCGGGGCGGCATCGTAGATGAAAACGACCTTCACGAGGCCATCGTATCAGGCAAGGTGGCGGGGGCCGCCCTGGACGTTTTTGCCACAGAACCGCCGCCGCAAGATCACCCGCTGCTGTCCCTGGACCGGGTTATCTGCACGCCCCATCTGGGGGCTTCAACCGCTGAGGCCCAGGCAAATGTCGCCACCGCCATCGCCGAACAGATCATCGAATATCTTCTGAGCGGCACCATCATGAACGCGGTCAACGTGCCGTCCGTAACCGGCGAATTGCTTAACAAGCTGCAGCCCTATCTCGTCCTCGCCGAAAAAATCGGCAGCCTTCAGGCCCAGCTCAACAAGGGCGCCCTGAAGGAGGTCGTCTTCGAGTACCGCGGCGATTTCCAAGGCCTGGATATCGACCCGGTTACCACCGCCGCGCTGCGGGCGCTTTTATCGCCGGAGGTCAAGGATGTTGTGAATTTTGTCAATGCCACTGTCATCGCCAAGGATCGGGGCGTCAAAGTCACTGAAACCGCTTACTCGGACAGCGAGGAATACCTCATCATGATCACTGTCAAGGTGGTCACGACGGAAATGTCCACAACGGTGGCGGGGACGCTCTTCGGCAAGAACGATCCGCGCATCGTGAAGATCAACACCTTCCGGCTGGAGATGGTGCCCAAGGGGCATTTGGCCCTCATCTACAACGTCGATCGGCCTGGATCCATCGGCGAAATCGGCACCGCGCTGGGCGTCCACCAGATCAACATCGGAAAAATGCAGGTGGGGCAAGACAAGGAAGGGGAGCGCAACATTATTTTTCTCTGTACGGACACCCCCATCCCGGATGCGGTTTACGAAGAACTCCGGCAATTGAAATCGGTCAGAACAGTCATCCCGCTTGAGTTTTAAACCCGCCGGCGGGCAATGCGCGAAACAGGGGTAAATACCGCGACAGGGGAGGCCGCTCATGACGGAAGAAAAAGGATTTGTTATCAACGAAGCGGCAGACGGGGTGAACAAATCCGCCGATGCCAGGGAATCGGCCGTGCTGCCGGATGTCGACTTTTCCACCTTCGTGCTGTCGCTCAATGCATCGGCCTTGATGCACTTGGGCATCATCGAGGATCCCACGACGGGATCTCGGGCCAAGCATCTTCCAATGGCCAAGCAGGCCATCGACACAATGGCCATGCTTCAGCAAAAAACGGCCGGCAATCTGACCGGCGACGAAGAAAAAATGCTGCGCAATCTGCTCACCGACCTCAGAATAATGTACGTTCGGGAAAAGTCATAGCGCAGATTCGCGGTCGATCTCCGTTGTGGATGCCGCGGTCGGCCCCCCATTAGGCCGCTGGACCGCCCTTCGCGGATGCCCGTGGTTTGTGCTGCGGGCCGTGAATCGTCAAGGGATCCCATGCCGACGCCCCTCTTGCTCAAGTCTCCCGCTAAAATCAACCTTACCCTGGATATCATCTCGCGCCGGGCGGATGGCTATCACGACCTGGTGAGCCTCATGTGCCCCATCGGCGTTTATGATCATCTTTCCCTGGTGCCCGCCGATGGTCTGGCGGTGACCTGCGACCACCCCGCGGTTCCCGAAGATCGTACCAATCTGGCCTATCGGGCGGCACGTTTATTATTCGATGAGATCGGCCACCGTGGTGGTGTGCATATTACCCTGACCAAAAACATCCCTGTGGGGGCCGGCCTGGGGGGCGGCAGCGGCAATGCCGCTGCCGTACTGGTGGGGCTGAACCGTCACTTCGGGACGCCGCTGACCCGCGAGGCCCTCATGACTGCCGGGATAACGCTGGGTGCCGATGTACCTTTTTTCATCCTGGGAAAGCCGGCGGTGGCTAGCGGCATCGGGGAGCGTCTTCATCCGCTGGCAGGCCTGCCCAGGCGATGGGTGGTGGTGGTTTGGCCGGGCTTTGGCATATCCACCCGCGAGGCGTATGAGGGCCTCAATGTCAATAGTTTAGGTCCTAATTTGGCATTGACAAAAAGCGAAAATCTACATAAATCCCTTCTTTTAAAGTCCAGGGACGGCCCTCTGGAGGACTATTTACACAATGACCTGGAGGCCGTGATACTGCCACACCACCCCGAACTCGCCGGCATCAAACGTGTGTTGCTGCGAAGTGGCGCGGTCGGTGCGCTGATGACCGGTAGTGGTTCCTGCGTGTTCGGGGTGTTTCATGACCCGGGAACCGCTGACGCGGCCCGAAAAATACTCGCGGGGGCATCATCTTCCTGGCGTGTGTATTCAGCGCCTCTGCTGACGGAAGGATGAGGGGTAACCAGCCGGGCAGATCCGGTTGGGGGAAAACGCAGAGTGAGGGCGGAGTATTGTCCGACTGTCAACCGCTGCGTTTTTTTCTGCCGGTTTTTTGTGAACGTAAAACTTGGGGCGTCGTCAAGTGGTAAGACACAGGATTTTGGTTCCTGCATTCGGAGGTTCGAATCCTCCCGCCCCAGCCATATCACCGGTTAAAATAATATGAACGTAACGGACTGCGTGGGCCCAACCGGCGCTGACAAAAACGACTTCCTTATTTTCACGGGGAATGCCAACTCTTTGTTGGCCGAGGACATCTGCGACTATCTAAAGGTGCCGATCGGTGGCGCCAAGGTGAAGACGTTCAGTGACGGCGAAATCATGGTTGAAATTTTTGAAAATGTTCGGATGAAGGACATTTTCATTGTCCAGTCGATCTGCAGTCCGGTGAACGACAGCCTTGTGGAGTTGCTCCTCTTGATCGATGCATTCAAACGATCCTCGGCCAAGCGGATTACCGCCGTCATCCCCTATTATGGGTATGCCCGACAGGACCGGAAAGTGGCCCCCCGGGTGCCCATCAGTGCCAAACTCGTCGCCGATCTCATTACTACCGCGGGTGCCAACCGGGTTATCACGATGGATTTGCATGCCGGTCAGATTCAAGGCTTTTTCGATATCCCCGTGGACCATCTTTTTGCCGCGCCGGTCACCATCGAATACATGAAGGAACTTTTCAGCGAAGATGTGGTGATGGTTTCCCCCGACGCCGGCGGCGCGGAGCGGGCACGGGCCATCGCCAAGCGGTTGGGGGCCGAACTGGCGATTATCGACAAGCGGCGCTCGGGTCCGAACAAAGCCAAGGCCATGTCGGTCATCGGCGAGGTCAAGAACAAGGTCGCCATTATCCTTGACGACATGGTGGATACGGCGGGAACCCTCACTGAGGCGGCCAATGCCATCGACCATGAGGGGGCCGTTGAGGTCCACGCGGTATGCAGCCATCCGGTGTTGTCCGGCCCGGCAGTGGAGCGGATCATCCAATCCGCATTGAAGAGCGTCATCGTCACGGATACCATCCCATTGAGCGCTGCTGCAGTTTCTTGCGGTAAGATTCTTGCCCTTTCCACGGCAAAACTTTTCGGCGAAGCCATTATTCGCAGTCATACCGGAGATTCCGTGACTTCTTTGTTTGTTTAATATTGTGAAGGAGGCCAAACGTTGGAGTATATTGATTTAAGTGCAACCGTTCGAACGGAAACAGGAAATGGCCCGGCCCGGCGCCTGCGTGCAGGGGGCCGCTGCCCGGCCATCTTGTACGGGGCGAACACCGAGCCTGTCATGATGGCTGTCGATGCCCACGAATTTGAGTTAAGCTTCAAGCGCGGTGGCAGCATGTCCTTTTTCAATCTCACCATCGACGGCTACGCCGGTGGCAAACCCTTGGCCATGGTGAAGGAACTGCAGCGCAACCCCGTCAATGGCCAGGTTGTCCATATCGATTTCTTCGAAGTCGACCTCAAAAGCAAACTGACGGTGAAGGTCCCCGTCCACACCGTGGGTAAATGCCAAGGCGTTGAACTGGGCGGTATGCTTCAGGTGATTCGCCGTGAGTTGGAAGTGAACTGCCTGCCGTCCAACATCCCCTCATTCATCGAGGTTGATGTCACGGAACTGCAGATCGGCGACTCCGTTCATGTGGAGGACATCCCCCTGGCGGACGGCGTCGAGATTCCCCATGAGGTCGATTTCACGGTGATCACGGTGCTGAGTCCGAAGAAGGAAGATGAAGAGGTTGACGAAGAGGCCTTCGACGAAGAAGCGGGTGAAGAAACGACCGACGAAACCGCACCGTCCGAAGAATAACCCGCCACCGAACCGTGCCTCTTTTTACCGGGCGGCGACGTGAGCGACCATCGTCAATGGTATCATTACGGCCAGAACGACTCATCGTCGGTCTTGGAAATCCGGGCGATGACTATGCCCTGACGCGGCACAATATCGGCTTCCGGGGGGTTGACGCACTGGCCGCACATTACCGGATTTCGCTGGCGCAGCGTCGTGCCGGGGCCGCGTTCGGCATCAGCACGATTGGCGGTGTCGCATCCGCTCTGGTCAAGCCCATGACTTACATGAACCGGAGCGGCGTACCCGCCGGTTCGCTTCTGACATTGTGGGGTTTAACATGCAGGGAAATGATCGTCATTCACGATGATATGGACCTGACATTTGGAAGGGTAAAAATCAAAAAGAAAGGGGGGGATGGCGGACACAAAGGATTGCGGTCGTTGATTGATGTTTGCGGTGATGACCGGTTCTGCCGGATCCGAGTTGGCATCGGGCATTCCGAACATGGCGATGATGCGATTGACCACGTGCTGGGGGTATTTCTTGACAGTGAAGCCACTGCACTGGGCAGCGTTATCGAGACAGTCAGGGATGCTGCGATTGCCGTCATCTGTGAGGGCGCAGACGCGGCGATGAATCGGTTCAATCGCAAGGAGTCCCGACAATTTTAATGTTTTACTATGGAGGAGAGAATGGACGCAGTTATCAATAACATTCCGTTGGCTAGTACGTTGGTTGGTATTTTGGGGATTGGGTATGCCCTGATCATGGCAATGGTTGTAAAAAGTGCGCCTGCGGGCAACGAGAAGATGCAGTCGATCGCCGGCGCCATCCAGGAAGGCGCCATTGCCTATCTGAACCGTCAGATGAAGTCCATGGGCATCACCGGTATCATTATTTTCGCGGTGATCTTCGCCACAATGGGCACCAAGACCGCCGTTGGCTTTGCCGTCGGCGCTATCGCTTCCTTTCTCGCCGGTTACATTGGCATGCGCGTCTCCGTTCTGGCCAATGTCAGGACTGCAGAAGCCGCCAAAGGCGGCATGGCTGCCGGTCTGGCCATGGCCTTCCGGGGTGGTTCCGTCACCGGCATGATCGTCGCCGGTCTGGCGCTGACCTCAGTCGCCGGTTACTACATGCTGACCCATGATATCATGGCACTGGTTGCCCTCGGGTTCGGCGGCAGCCTCATCTCCATCTTCGCCCGTTTGGGCGGCGGTATCTTCACCAAGGGCGCCGACGTTGGTGCCGACTTGGTGGGCAAGGTCGAAGCCGGCATCCCTGAGGACGACCCTCGCAACCCGGCCACCATCGCCGACAACGTTGGCGACAACGTTGGCGACTGTGCCGGTATGGCCGCCGACCTGTTCGAGACCTACGCGGTCACGGCGGTTGCCGCCATGCTCATCGGCCACCTGCTGTTTCCCAAGACCCTCATAGCCACTGAGTTCCCGCTGGTGCTGGGCGCCATCTCCATTATCGCCTCCATTATCGGCAGTTTCATGGTGAGACTGGGCAGCTCCGGCTATGTCATGGGTGCGCTCTACAAGGGGATGTTCGGCTCCGCCATCCTGGCCGCCATCGCGTTCTACTACGTCACCATGAAGTTCATGGGTAATGTGGGCGGCCTTACCGCGCTGAACATCTACTACTGCACCCTGATCGGCCTGATTCTCACGGTGGTCATCGTCATCATCACCGAGTACTATACCGGCATCTACGGCCCGGTGAAGGCCATTGCCGAGGCGTCCGTCACCGGCCACGGCACCAACATCATCGCCGGTCTGGCCGTTTCCATGCAGGCCACTGCGCTGCCGATTCTGGCCATCTGCCTCAGCATTTTCCTGGCTCACAAGTTTGCCGGTCTTTACGGCATCGCCATGGCCGCCATGTCCATGCTGTCAATGACGGGTATGGTCATCGCCATCGACGCCTACGGCCCCATCACTGACAACGCCGGCGGGATCGCCGAAATGGCTGAGATGGACGATAGCGTCCGCGCAGTCACCGATCCGCTGGATGCTGTTGGCAACACCACCAAGGCCGTTACCAAGGGCTATGCCATTGGCTCCGCCGGTCTGGCCGCCCTGGTGCTCTTTGCCGCCTACGTGCAGGAATTTGCCATCCACGGCGGCAAGGACGCCGCTGCCATCCGGTTTGACCTGTCCGACGTGAACGTCATTTTAGGTCTTTTCATCGGCGGTCTGCTGCCTTACCTGTTCGCTTCCATCGCCATGAAGGCCGTTGGCAACGCCGGTGCCGCAGTGGTCGTTGAAGTGCGCCGCCAGTTTGCCGAGATCCCGGGCATCATGGAAGGGACCGCCAAACCGGATTACGCCGCCTGTGTGGACATCGTCACCAAGTTCGCACTTAAAGAGATGCTGATACCGGCGCTCCTGCCGGTCATCGCCCCGTTGCTGGTGGGCTTCTTCCTGGGCAAAGTGGCCCTGGGCGGTCTGCTCATCGGCTCCATCGTCACCGGTGTTTTCGTGGCCTTGTCCATGACCACCGGCGGCGCTGCCTGGGACAATGCCAAGAAATACATTGAAGACGGCAACCTGGGTGGGAAGGGCTCCGAGGCCCATAAAGCGGCTGTCACCGGCGACACCGTAGGCGACCCCTACAAAGACACCGCCGGCCCGGCTGTTAACCCGATGATCAAGATTCTGAATGTGGTGGCGCTGCTCATGGTGCCGTTCCTGCTGTAATCGGAACCACTTCAGATTCTCAAGATCGACCTAAAAAGGGATTGGCGCCTTTGGGCGCCGATCCTTTTTTATTTGCGTGTTCTTCTCGCCTATGGTATATTAATTTCGTTAAGTTTTTGAATTTCCCAGGATTCCTGCCATCCAATCCGTTTGATGGACACGCATTCTGGAGCCCTGCGAGGCCACATCAGAACGCACTTGCGTACTTGCGGCGCCTGCTAACCAGACGGTAACGACATGGTGGAAAAAAAGAAACTGAAAGAAACGGTTCCTGCCGATGCACCGCCTGCCGTGAGGGTGTTCAAGGTCGGTGATTTAGCGGTCTATCCCGCCCACGGCGTGGGTCGGATTGAAGCGATCGAAAGCCGTGCCGTCAACGGTGAGACTCACGATTTCTATATTATGAGGGTGCTGGAAAACGGCATGGTCATCATGATTCCCACCGATAATGTAACCTCGGTGGGGCTTCGTGATATCATCGGCGATGACGACATTCCCAAAGTCTATGACGTGATGAAGGACAGGGGTGGATCCGGCGTTTCTGAAAGCCAGACCTGGAATCGCCGATACCGAGAATACATGGACAAGATCAAAACCGGTTCGTTGTTTGACGTTGCTGAAGTCTACCGAGATCTGTCGCTGCTGAAAACCACCAAGGATTTGTCCTTTGGGGAGCGTAAACTCTACGATACTGCTCAGGCGCTGCTCGTTAAAGAACTCTCCACCGCTCGAAAGATGGACGAAGCCGCCATTGAAACAGAACTCACCGAACTCTTTGCCATCCCATCCGACGCGGACGACGGCGAATAACCCGCCCCATTGAAATGCCTTCCGACGGCATCTCATTTCACGAAGTTTCCGATACCGACGAAGGGTTGCGCTTGGATCAGTATATCGCACTGATCTGGGCCGACCATTCCCGCTCCTTTCTTGCCTCGCTCATTCGCTCGGGCAACATTCGCGTTCACGGAAAGACGGCCAAACCCAGCTATAAGGTGCGCGAAGGCGACGAAATTTCTGTGGTCATCCCCGAGCCGGCAAACCTCGTGCTCGTGCCGGAGCCCATGGGGTTGGACATTCTTTTTGAGGATCCCCACATCCTGGTGCTCAACAAGCCGCCGGGCCGTGTCGTGCATCCCGGACCGGGGCACGCCGGCGGCACATTGGTCAACGGCCTGCTGCATCACTGCACAGACCTGACGCCCATCGGTGGCGCGTTACGCCCGGGAATCGTCCATCGACTGGACCGCGACACCTCCGGGACCCTGGTTGTCGCCAAATCGGCCAAGGCCCATATCGGGCTCAGCAGGCAGTTCAAAGACAGATCTGTCGCCAAGACCTATCTGGCGTTGGTCTGGGGTCACTTACCCAAGCGATCGGGCCGCTTCGATGCGCCCATTGGCCGCCACCCCATCTCACGTCAGAAAATGTCCATTCACGGCGCGTCGGCTCGCACTGCGGAAACATTGTGGACCGTCCGGAAGACGTTTCGGGAAGGGATGTTGCTTGAAGTCGGTTTGAAGACCGGACGAACCCACCAAATCCGCGTTCACTGCGCGGCGGCCGGGCATCCCATTATTGGGGATCCCGTCTATGGGAACCGGCGTGCCGGCGGGGCGGGTAGGCCCGGTGACCCGCTGGCGCCGCGGTTGAGGGGAATCTCCCGACAGATGCTGCACGCCTGGCGGTTGTCCTTACAACACCCGGTCGACGGGCAAGCGCTGACATTCCATTCGCCCCTGCCTGCCGATATGGTTCAGGCGTTGTGGTGGATGGCTGGTGTTGATCGGTGAAAAGGGGGGCATAAAGATAAAACGCGGCCCCAATCAAGGGCCGCGTTTTGTTTTCGATATGGCTACCGGCGCAGACTGCTGGGTTACGCCGCTGCCTCCTTGTCGGGATTGTAACAGATGCGGCAGCAGGAAAGGCAACGACCGGCCTCGTAGCGGGCATCGGATTCTTTGATGACCTGGTCCACCTCGATCATGCTGTGAATGCGATCGGCGACCTCCAACTCCGGCATGGGGGTGCGCTTTTTCTGAACGACACCGTCCACCGATTCGAAGAGCGATTCGGGGATGTGCTTTTTCTGGAGCGAATTGGGCACCGGGATGATGTCCTGCTCCGTGAGATAGCGGTGGATGGAACGGGCGGCGCGGCGCCCTCCGCCGATAGCGGACACCACCAGGGAAGGACCGGTGGCGGAATCCCCGGCCGTGAATAAGTACGGCAGGCTGCACTGCAAAGTCTCCTCGTCGTTTTCAAACGTTTGCCACCGCGTGATGGCGATGTTCTCCTTTTCGCTTTCCTTTTCCAGAAAATCCATGATGGGCTGCTGGCTGATGGCGGAAATGACCATGTCGACATCGAGAACGGTTTCAGATCCTTTCACCGGCACCGGCCGGCGGCGGCCGCTGGCATCAGGCTCGCCGAGTTCCATTTGCAGGTATTCCAGCCCGCAGACGCGCCCCTGGTCATCGCCGATGACCCGTGTCGGTGCCGCCAGAAACTGGAATTTAATCCCTTCGTGCTCCGAGGCCACGATCTCGACTTCATTGGCCGGCATTTCCTTGCGGGTCCGGCGATAGACGATGTACACTTCTTCGCAGCCCAGCCGGAGCAGGGTGCGCACGCAATCGATGGCCGAGTTCCCACCGCCCACCACCGCGGCGCGTTTACCTACAGGGATTTTCTTTTCAGGATGGTCGGCCACCTTAGACAGGAAATTGATCCCCTGCCAGACGCCTTCCAAATCTTCCCCCTGGATGCCGAGTTTGAAATCCTTCCACGCGCCGATGCCGGCGAATATGGCTTCGTAGCCTTCGTCTCGAAGAGACTGAATCGTGAAGTCCTCCCCCAGGCGGGTGTTGTAGTGGACATCGATGCCGAGTTTCAGAATACCTTCAATTTCCCAGTCGAGCACCGCATCGGGCAGGCGGTATTCAGGGATGCCGTACCGGGTGATGCCGCCCAGTTTTGACATGCCCTCGTAAATGGTCGGTGAATGGCCCAGACGCCGCAGGAAATAGGCGCAGCTCACGCCCGCGGGACCGCCACCGATAATGGCGACGCGCCTGCCGGTGTCCGGTGCGCACGGAATGGGCAACCGCGTGCCGGCGTTCATCTCCCAATCAGCCACAAACCGTTTGAGCTGATTGATGCTCACCGCCTCGTCTTCGATGCCGCGCCGGCAAAATTCTTCACACGGATGTGGACACACGCGGCCGCAGGACAACAGCAATGGATTTCTCTCCCGAATGGTGCTCACGGCGCCGGCATAATCCCCCTCGCGAATTTGGGCGATGTAGCGGGGGATGTCGATTTCAGCGGGGCAGGTTTGGGCGCAGGGTGCCAGGGCGTCTTCCTCCTGGTTGAAATGCAGCAGACGCTGGCTCATGGTGCGGACCGTCAATATGTGCTTGGGGCAGACCTTTTCGCAGGCGCCGCAGCCCACGCATTTCATCTCATCAACCACCGGGAAACCGGTAGGGCCCATATGGATGGCGTCGAACTTGCAAGAGCGGATACAGTCTCCCATGCCGAGGCACCCCACGTGGCAAACCCGTTTACCGCCGTAGAATGCGGCCAAGGCGCTACAGGAGTTAACCCCCATGTATTCGAAACGATTTTCCGCGCGATTGCCGCCGTCGCAGAAATTCTTGGACTTCAGCGGTTCGGCGGTGCCCGGGTCCATGCCCATGACTTCGGCGACGGCAATGGCTGTTTCCGGTCCAGCCACGACGCACACGCTCGGCGCGGCCTTGCCGTTAACGACGGCCACCGCAGCGGCCGAACACCCGGCAAACCCGCAGCCACCGCAGTTGGCGGCGGCGAGATACCCCTCGACTTCAGCGATGCGGGGGTCCTCCCACACGTAGAAAACCTTGGATGCCACGCTCAAGACGATGCCACAGGTAGCGCCGATGCTTAGGAGGACGATGACGGCTGATATCACGGTGCAACCTCCATTGGTGAAGACACACAACAAAACAGGTTCAGGGGGCCGTGGGCGGTAAAAACGCCCCGACGGCCGCAGTACGGATTCACCGGCCGATCAGACCATGCCGCGGAAGGCGAAAAAGGTCAGAGACAGAATACCGGCGGTGACCAGCGCGATGGATGTGTCCTGAAGGGGTCTGGGCACACGCGCCAGCAGGATCCGTTCACGAACCCCGGCGAACAGGATCAGGGCCAGCCCGAAACCCGCAGCGTAGGTAAACGAGGTCACCAGGGTTTCGATAAAGGTGTACTCCTTGTCGATGTTGATCACACACGCCCCCATGACCGCGCAGTTGGTTGTGATCAGCGGAAGAAAAATGCCCAGCCCAGCGTAGAGGGCGGGGATGCTTTTTTTCAGAAACATCTCCACGAACTGCACCAGCGAAGCGATGACCAGAATAAACGCGATGGTCCGCAGATAGACCAGGTCGAAGGGAAGCAGCAGGAAGTAATAGATGATCCAGGTGATGACACCGGCCATGACCAGCACGAACACGACGGCCATGGCCATTCCCATGGCGGTCTCCATTTTCTTGGAGGTGCCCAGAAACGGGCAGTTCCCCAGAAACTGCGCCAGGAGAATGTTGTTGACGAAAATGCAGCTGATGGCAAGAACGATCAGGTCACCCATCGGTTATCTCCTATTTGCTGCTAACAAGGTTCATGCCGCAGAGCATCAGGCCAAGAAAAATGAACGCGCCGGGGGCCTGCACCGCGAATTGAAACGGTTGGAATCCGGGGAAAGCACTCGCGATGTTGAAAAGCGGATCGCCCCACAGCGTCAGCGTGCCCTTGCCGACAATTTCGCGCAGACCGCCGAGGGTGCCGAGCGCCAGAGTAAAACCGATACCAATGCCCAAACCGTCCGCCGCCGAGAAGATGATGTTGTTCTTGAATGCAAATGCTTCCGCACGACCCAGAACGATACAGTTGACGACGATCAACGGAATGAACACGCCAAGGGCCTGAAACAGGCCGTAGGCAAACGCCTGCATGAGCAACTCCACCACGATGACGAAGGTGGCGATGATGATGATGAAGCAGGCGATGCGCACCTTTTGGGGGATGATTTTACGCAGCAGTGATATCAGTACGTTGGAGCAGAGCAGAACGAATGTCGTGGCGAGCCCCATGCCGAGGCCGTTTTTCATGCTGGTGGTGACGCCCAGTGCGGGGCAGAGTCCCAGTACCAGTCGAAACGGCGGGATTTCCTGCCACAGGCCTTTAACGAATTCTTGGGTCAGCGATTTGGCCATCGGTAAAAACTCCCTATTATTTGACTTGCTTGAGTTTAGCGATCAAATCCGGCTTGATGTTCTCGTACAGCTTGACGGCATCGTTGGCAGCATTGCAGACCGCTCGCGAAGTGATGGTGGCACCGCTGAGCGCGTTGATGTCGCCTCCGTCACTCGTCACGGCGAAGGATTTGTCCAGCGCCTTGCCGCGGAATTGCTTAGCCCATTTGGGGTCATCCTTGGCATTGGCGCCCAGACCCGGGGTCTCCTTGTGGGTGGTGACCCCGAGGCCGACCATTTTATCTGTCTCCACATCGATGCCGATCATCACGCCGATCTTGTCACCGTAACCGCTGCCGCTGACTTCGAACGCAACCGCTTTCGGCTTGCCGTCGAAGACGCCCGCAAAGAACGTCTCCTCTTTGTCCCCGACCGACATTTTGAAGCGGTCGGCGACCGGATCATTGCTAGCGCCATCGAGGATTTCCAACACCGCAGGCCCTTTGACGAGACTCAGTTCCTGATTCTCGATCCGCTCCTTGGTGCCGTCCTTCAAGGCAGCCAGGACCCCGCCGGAAAACGCACTCAACAGGGTCAACACCATTACCATTTTGATCATTTCACCCATGTCACATCACCTTTCCCAGCGCTTTGGGGCGAATCTTGTCAAAAAGTGGATTCACCAGATTGGCGAGCAGTACGGAAAAGATGGCGCCGTCGATGAAAGCGCCGATGTTGCGAATCAGAATCGTCATGACGCCGCCGAGCAATCCGTAGAGGATCATGGGCAGGGGGTTCACCGGCGAGGAAGAATCTTCCGTCATGAGAAAAAAGGCGGCGACCAGGGTGTAGCCGGTAAAGATGTGAAACATCGGTCCGGCGTAGGCGGCGGGATTGACGATGTTAAACAGCAGGGCGGTGATAAAAACGCCGGCCAGGTAGGCGGCGGCGATTTCCACCCGGATGAACCCCCGGGCGATGAGGTAGAGGCCGCCGATGATGAGGCCGATGCCGAAGGTGGCGCCGATGCCCCCGGCTTGCTGACCGAATATAAGCCCGCGGATGCTATACTGGTCGATGGCTTCAACACCGAAATATTTCAATGTCGCCAGGGGGTAGGCCGCGGCGAAGCTGAAATCGTAATGGCGCAAGGCCGTGTCAAAGTCGAAGAAGTTCGGCCAGCTGACTATCATGATGGCCAAGGACAATGCCACCGGGTTGAATGGGTTGCTGCCGATGCCGCCGAAAATCTGTTTGGCGATGACGATGGCGATGAACGTACCGGTGACTACCACCCACCAGGGAAGGGTTGCCGGCATGACCATGGCCAGTACAAGACCGACCAGCGCCGCACTGCCGTCACCGGCGGTATCCGGGCGTTTCATGGCGCGGTTCATCAGCGCTTCCCACCCGATGGCAGTAGAAACGCTCAGACAGACCACGGCGATGGCCGGGATGCCATACTGCAGAATGCCGAAGACCACCGCCGGCAGCGCTGCCAGCATGATCGTATAGCTTCGCTCCCTGACATTGCTGCCGCAATGCCAAAACGGGGCGTGCGAGACAACGAACTTCTTCTGCGGGCTAAACATTGGCTTCCTCCATCTGCTGGATGCGTGCAATTTCGTGTTTCGCCAGACGGATGTATTGAAAGATGGGAATCTGGGCGACGCAATGATAGCTGCACAGCCCACACTCCACACAGGACAGCAGGTCATATTCGTCCACGGCTTCCTGATACTGACCGGCCTCCAGGAAGCGCACCAGCATGGGGACTTGAATGCGCGCCGGGCAAGGGCCGATGCAGTCGCCGCAGTTGATGCAGGGGTAGTTTGAAATGAGCGGCAAATTCGCCCGGTCCTGCACCATCAGTGCATCGGTGTCCGCCATCACAGGCGCGGCCAGGGACCAGGCCGCGCTGCCGCGCATGGGGCCGCCGACAACGATACGGTCGCGGTCGCCGACCTCGATGCCGGCGGCGGCCAGCACATCGCCGATGGGCGTGCCGATGACGGCCTCTACCAGGCGGACATCTCCGGACTTGTCGATGAGGGAGAAGGTCTTTCGGGTCGGGATCCGTTTCTCCAGGAAAGCCTGCCCGATGGCGGCAACCGCTTCGATGCTGACGATGCAGATGCCCATTGCTTCGCAGGAGGTGCCGGCGGGGATTTCGACGCCCAGCGCGGCAGGGACCATTAACTCCGGCAACCCGGCCGGATAGACATTATCGACGGATACCCCTCGGACGCCCATACCGGCCATGGACTGCAGGGTGTCGCGTGCCACCACCAGCACGATGTCTTCAATGCCGGTGGCGGTTCTGAGAACACCCACGCCCTTTTCAATGGCTTCAGCCCTCTCCTGGACGATGTATTGCCGGGTAGCGGTCATAACGTCCTGGTCCACCCCGGATATGACAATGGTGGTGATGGGGTGCTCTGCGCCGGCGAACAGCGACAGCGGCAGTTTGCCGGGAATGTTCTGGAGAAATTCGGTCACGGTGTCTGTGGTCGCCGCTTCGGCGGCCTCGGCAAATTGACCATCCAAATCGGCGACCGTATCCGTCTCGATGTCGACCTGCAGGTACCGACGTCCGAAATCCCCGGAAACGGTCGTCACGGCGTTGATGGTGCCGCCGGCTGGGGCAATGGCATACGCCGAGGGCGCTTCGGCAAGCTGCAGACGCTGCCCAGACGCCACGACATCGCCTTTTTGCGGAAGGGGTGTGGCGTCCTCGCCGGACACTTCGCAATACAGGGAAAGGTGTCGCGGCATGTCGATGGTGAGCAGTGGTCCGGTGGTTTGGGTCGGGCGCAGCAGGGGAAATTGTGATTTAGTGAATCCAAAAAAGGCTTTCTTCGTCATGGCATGACCTTTACGGAGTTGCGGCGTTTCACCGGTTCGGTGTTGTCTCAGACAGTGTCGTTCAGGCTAGAGAACATGGCATTCGGAACACGCTTCCGGGCCGGCGCCGAACTCCTTGTGGCAATTGATGCACTGGTTGTGAAGCGCGTCGGCCCTGACCAACATATCCTCAAGATCGTAGTCGCTACTGTCGTGGCACTCGTTACAGGTCTCGGCAACCGACTGCATGTTATCCGGTTTGGCGTGGCATGAGCCGCAATTGGTAAACTGAAGGGCCGACGCTTCATCATCCATCGGGTGATGATGACAGTCGACGCAGGCGAGGCCGTACCCTTTGTCGGCCAGGTGGGTTTTGTGGGTGAAATGAACCTTTCCGGCGTTGGTGCTGTAGGCGATTCGCACCGGTGGATCGGGCTGTGTGACCGGAAAGGCGGCATAACTCAAGACTCCGATGACAAATAGCACGATGGCCAGCCGGTAAGCGATCTGGAGATGCGCGTTCGACGTCATGGGTACGGCGATCCTTTCAATGTTCAACGGGTGTGGGGGGAGAGTGAAAACATGGCACGCCTATCATATCAGGCTGGACCTTGCAAGTCGTTTTTTCCTGGAAGAAATCGTCTATATTATTAAAATAATAGCTATTATCGAGAATCTCCGGAAGTCGTGTGACCGTTGCACCATCCCAGTGTGACCGGTGTTCAGGATGATCCGACGTGTCGATGGCCAGGGGGTGCGCCGGCGGCAGCGGCGCCATCGTGACGCGGGGGCGAGGGCGCCATATCAGGGATCCAATGGCGCTTGGAGAGGGCAGACCCCGCACCGGGTACAGTTGTCGCCCGGGCAGGGAGGGCTGGGCGTGGATGCCAGTGCCCGGGCGTATTCGCGTCGGAGAAACCCCACATCCAGCCTGTGGTCGATGAACTGCCAGGGAAGTATTTCTTCGAGGGCCCGCTCCCGGTGGGCATAGAAGCCCGGATTCAATGCTTCTGCGGCAAAAGCACCGTGCCATGGTTTCCCGCCGCGAAAGTGTTTGAGCACACCGGACAGCCGGCGATCTCCCCGTGACAAAACGGCCTGAAGGATCGAGTCTTTCAGGCTTTCCACTTTTACCCGCGTGTTGGGTACAGGCTGAAACGCTTTTCGAAGGATTTTGATTTTCTGAGTCAGCAGCCCTTTTTCTTCCATGGGAGCCCACTGAAACGGCGTTACCGGTTTGGGCACAAAGCTGTTGATGCTGATCTGGATGGTGCCGATCCGGCCCTGCCGCCGGCTGGCCGCCAGCCACCGCTCGCGGATGGCCGAGCACAGGTCGATGATGGCGACAATATCCCCACCGGTTTCGGTGGGAAGTCCAATCATGAAATACAGCCTGAGGTTGGGGATGCCGCCGGCGACGAGATTCTCCGCTGCAGATAGGATCTGTGATTCCGTAATCCCTTTGTTGATGACCCGGCGCATGCGTTCACTGCCGGCATCCGGTGCGATGGTAGCGGTTTTTACGCGGTTCTTTCTCAATGTTTCAATGAGCGTCGGACTCAGGGCATCGGCCCGCAGAGAGCTGAAGGAAAATCGCAACGCTGACAGGGATGGGATCCGGCACAAGTTTTCTATACCCGGCAGGTCAGATACGGCGGCGCCCACCAACCCGATGCGCCGGGTCCACTGCGCGCCGGTTCGAATGGTTTCCACCAGCGATGCGGTATCCCTGAAACGGGGCGGGCGGTAGAGAAACCCGGCAGCGCAAAACCGGCACCCATGCGGACAGCCCCGGCCGATTTCCACAAGAATAGTGTCATCAAAGGAGGTCTGGCCGGTGAGCACCGCGGTTCGGGTGGGGTGGCGATTGAGGTCGGTCACTTGGGGGGGGCGTATCCGTTCCGGGACGTCGGCGGTGGGGGCGAACCGCTGAATGCGCCCGTCGGGGTGGTAGTTCACCTCGTAGAAGGCCGGCACATAGGCGCCTGCGACGGTTGTCGCGATACGCAGCAGCAGATCGGTGCGTGGCGCATCCGGGCGCCACGCGGTGACGAAGTCGCCGATAAAGACTTCGGCTTCACCGAGTAAAAAAACGTCTATAAACGGTGCAATGGGCTCAGGGTTCAGCCAGCAGGCGACGCCCCCGGCGACGACGAGGGGGTGGGGGGACCCTCGATCCGTCGCCGCCAGGGGCAGGCCTGCACGTTCCAGGATGTGAAGCACCCCCGGAAAATCATTTTCAAATGACACGCCGAAGGCAATGATATGGAACCGTTCCAAGGGCTGGTTCGATTCGACGCTTCGTGGAATGTCGTGAGGTTGGGTGGGGAGAAATACACGCTCACACAGCACTCCTTCCAAATCATTGAACAGGCGATACACCGTCTGAAATCCCAGGTTGGACATGCCGACGCGATAGGTGTTGGGATATACCAGCGCAATGCGACAGCGTTGTGTCCAGGGCTTTCGTATGGCCCCGCGTTCCACAGGCGGTCGTGACCGCGGTTTTTGAGGAGAACGCCTGGCCATGACGACATTCCAAGAGGGTTCTGTCTCGAAGGCCGCCGGGGTGCATCGTCCACCCAAACGACCGGTGAGCCATCAGTCGGCTTGCCGCCTCAAAAATGTGGGCACGTCCAGGTCGTCTCCGTCGATGACCAGTCCCTTATATCCACGATAAGTGGCGCCGGAAGATTCGCCCACCGCCTTCTTGTGACGGATGAACGCCGGCTCGTCGAGATTGCCCGCCGCTTGAAGATCCTCAGGCGTAATATCACGGACGACGCCCCGGGTGGGCCGCTCCGTTGCTGCCGGAACGACCTTGCCGCCGATTCCTGTTGCAATGACCGTGACCCTGAATTCTTCGCCCAGCGATTCGTCGATGGTTTGGCCCCAGATGATCTCTGCATCGTCACCCACTTCCTGGTAGATGCGGTCGGAGGCTTCGGTCATTTCCTCCAGGGTAATATCGCTGGAGGAGGTGATGTTCATCAAGACGCCCTGGGCGCCGGCAACGGAAATGTCTTCCAGCAGCGGGTGAGAAATCGCCCTTTCGGCGGCCTCCACGGCCCGGTTTTCGCCGCTCGCGATACCGATGCCCATGATGGCAAGACCCGCTTTGGACATGGTGGTTTTCACGTCGGCGAAATCCAGGTTCACCAGGCCCGGAATCATGATGAGGTCCGAGATTCCCTTCACCGAGTGAAGCAGGATTTCGTCGGCTTTTTTGAACATGTCCACCATTCTGGCGTTTTTGGAGGCCAGTCCTCGCAGGCGATCATTCGGGATGGTGATGACCGTGTCGGCCACTTCTTTCAGTTGACTGATTCCCTCTTCGGCCTGGCGCATGCGTTTGCGGCCCTCGAAGCTGAAGGGCTTGGAGACCACGGCCACGGTGAGCACGCCCATCTCCTTGCATGCCTGGGCGATGACCGGTGCGGCGCCCGTCCCCGTGCCGCCGCCAAAGCCGGCCGTGATGAACACCATGTGGCTTTCCTGAATCGCGCTTTGGAGCTGGTCCAGGTTTTCAAGGGCGGCGTCCCGGCCCACCTGCGGATTGGCGCCGGCGCCAAGTCCCTCGGTGAGTTCTTGGCCGATCTGGATTTTCAACTCTGCCTTGGAACGGTCCAAAGCCTGTGCATCGGTGTTGGCCGCGATGAATCGGACGCCCTGCAGGTTTGAATCGATCATGTTGTTTACCGCATTGCCGCCGGCGCCCCCGACCCCAATGACTTTGATTTTTGCCGAACCATCATTTTCCACATAGGTAAATGTCATTTCCCCCACCTCCTCTTGTTGTTGTTCAACCGCCGCCGATGCCTCTCCATTGCCGAAGAGGCCGAGTTGCCGTTGAATGGCATTGTTGCTGTCATCCGCCATCATTAAATGACTTCCTTAAACCATCGTTTCATCTGAGACGTGACCCGGTTAAAGATGTTTACGTCCCGGATGCGAAACTTCTTGGTGGTTTGATTGCGTGCGCCGTACATGACGAGGCCCACACCGGTGGCGTACATGGGGTTGTTGACCACATCCACCAGACCGCTGATGCCCTGCGGCGCGCCCATGCGGGTGGGCAGATTGAACACCGATTCGGCGATTTCCACGCACCCGTCCAACAGTGATGACCCGCCGGTGAGCACCACACCGGAAGAGATGAGGTGCTCCATGCCGGCGCGTTGTATTTCTCTTTTTATCAAGGTGAAGATCTCCTCCATCCGGGGCTCCAGGATTTCTCCGAGGATCTGGCGCGGCAGGTTTCTGGCGGGACGACCGCCCATGCCCGGCACCTCGATGCTCTCTTCGCTGCTGATGCGTTCGGTGAGACAGGAACCGAACTTTTTCTTGATCTTTTCCGCCTCGGCGATGGGCGCCCGCAAGCCCACGGCAATGTCATTGGTGATATTGTTGCCGCCCAGGGCCAATACGAAAGTGTGTCTGATGTTGTTGCCCGAGAATATCGCCAAGTCGCTGGTGCCGCCGCCCAAGTCGATGAGCGCGGTTCCCAACTCCCGCTCTTCGCCGGTGAGCACGGCCTCTCCGGAGGCCAATGACTCGAGAACGATGTCGCAGACATCCAACCCAGAACGATTGGCGCATTTGACGATGTTGTGGGCGCTCGTTACCGCACCGGTGACAATGTGAATCTTGGCCTCCAACCGAACACCGGCCATGCCGACGGGATTCTGGATGCCGGTCTGATCGTCGACAATGAATTCCTGGGGCAGCACGTGGATCACTTCGCGGTCCATGGGAATGGCCACCGCCCGCGCGGCGTCTATGACCCGCTCCACGTCGCTTTCGGTGATCTCGGGGCCTTTGATGGCGATGATGCCACGGCTGTTGAAGCCGGTAATATGACCTCCGGCGATGCCCGCATACACCGATGAGATCTCACAACCGGCCATGAGTTCAGCTTCTTCCACGGCTTTTTTGATACTTTCCACTGTGGATTCGATGTTGACCACAACACCCTTTCGTAGCCCGATGGACGGGTGGGTGCCGATGCCGATGATGTTGACATCGCCACTGCTGATCTCGCCCACTACCGAGCAGATCTTTGTCGTTCCCACATCAAGGCCCACGATGATCTCAGATTTTAGCTGCATCCTGGCTCTCCTCATGGTTGTCCTCCCGGTGCTCGGGCAAGGGCCCTGGCATCACGACGATACGGTTCGGGTTGGTGATATCTATGGCGGCCAGGGTGTTCGCATGGCCGGATGACGACAGGGTGGCGGCGATTTGCTCGGCCAGGGTGAACGCATCCTCGGCCGGCGGGATGCCGAGGCGGATGGCCCCCAGCCGCGGTGTGGCGTGAACCACGATGCCGATGTCGGGGTCGTAGGCGATTTTTCGGAGGCCTGTTTCAGTGGCGGGGTTTCCATCCATGGAAAAGTGCCCCCTTGCTGTCGCTACGGTCTGCCGCAACACCACCGGCGGTCGGCCGTGGATATCCAGGTCGACAGGGCTGACGCCGGTGACGATGGGCACGCCGGGCTCGGGATCCTTGTCAGAGACGAAAAGCACGCCGGCGGCATTGGCCAAATACCAGCGGCCGCGAATGTCGAACTGCGCAAAAGGCACCTCTTCCAGCACAGCAATGACGAGTCGGTCCGGGAAATGCCTTGCCACGGAAGCCTCCGCGATCCAGGGGTGGGCCATCAACCGCTCCCGGACCACCCGAATGTTGACCCCTAAAAGGTTCAGCGCTTCATGGATGTCCGCCTGGCGAAGGATTTCCTGGCGAGAGAGGCGCGTGTTGCCGGTAATTTCCATTCGGTCGATGGCGCAGAACGATCCCTGGGTGACAAGATCGTGGGCCATGATGCAGACCAGCGCCGCCAGGGGCACCACCACTGCGGTGGCCGCAACGGCCAGTGCCCGGGCGGCGGCCCGTCGCCAGCGTTGCCGCCGCGCCATTGCGGCGGCCTTGTGCTGGTTTTGCCTGGCGGATCGTTTCTTTCGAATCATGGCATTACTCCAGGGTCGGTCGGCCCTGTGGATGTCAGTCGCGCTGCGAGGGCCTCACCGACCTGATACACGTCACCTGCGCCCAGGGTGAGGAGGACGTCACCCGGTGATAGCATCTGGACCAGCGCCTCTATGGCTTCCGCCTGGCCGGCTACGAAGGTGACGTCCTTGTGGCCGTGGGAACGGATGCTCTCGCACAAGGACTCGGCGGCCACGCCCGGCATCGGTTTTTCGCTGGCGGCATAAATGGGCATCACCAAGAGGGTGTCGCACTGATAGAATGCCCGTGTAAAGTCGTCATGAAGCGCCTGGGTGCGGCTGTAACGATGGGGTTGAAAGGCCACCACCAGCCTGCGGCCCGGCCATGCTTCGCGGGCCGCCTGGAGCGTGGTCTTGATTTCCGTGGGATGGTGCCCGTAATCGTCCACCACGGTGATGCCGGCGGCCTCCCCCTTGATTTCCAATCGACGCTGGACCCCCTGCGCCGTTTCAAGAGACGCTTTGATGATGCTGAAGTCGATGTTCAGTTCCCTGCCAACAACGATGCTGGCCAGGGCATTGGTCACATTGTGAATGCCGGCCAGGTTGAGGCGGATGCGACCGAGGTCCTCGCCGCCGTAGGTGACGTCGAAACTGCTTTGAAGACCGTTGAACGTGATGTTTCGGGCGCGGCAGTCTGCTTGAGAGCTGAGCCCGTAGGTGACATATCGTTTTTTAATTCGCGGCAGCAGATCCTGAACGGCCTCGTTGTCCAGGCAAAGTATGGCCAAGCCATAGAAAGGGATGCCGTCGAGAAAGGACATGAACGTGTCTTTAATGTGCTCCAGGTCACGGTAGAAATCGAGGTGTTCGCAATCGATGTTGGTGACCACGGCGATGGCCGGGGAGTACTTCAGGAAACTGCCGTCGCTTTCATCGGCTTCAGCGACGATGAAATCCCCCTGACCCAAAACAGCGTTCCGACCGAGACTTTTGAGCTTGCCCCCGATGACCACCGTCGGGTCGAGGCCGCCTTCAGCCAGGACGCCCGCCACCAGCGAGGTGGTAGAGGTTTTCCCGTGGGCGCCGGCGATGGCGACGGAGTACTTGAGCCGCATGAGCTCGGCCAGCATCTCGGCACGGGGAATCACGGGGATGGCGGCGTCGAGGGCCGCTGCCACTTCGGGATTGTCGCTGTGAATGGCCGAGGAGACCACCACTACGTCGGCGTTTTCGACATGGGCGGCGGCGTGGCCCTGGTGAATGCAGCCGCCCAGCGCTGCCAGGCGGCGGGTGATGCCAGTGGTGTGCAGGTCCGAACCGGACACCTGGTAGCCCAGGTTCAGCAGCAGTTCAGCGATACCGCTCATGCCGATGCCGCCGATACCGACAAAATGGATTTGGTAGGCTTTACGGTACATGGGGTTTATCCTGTTGATGGGCGGATGCGTTGCCGGTGCGCCCGATCAGCTCAAGAATGTCATCGACGATGACCGCCGCCGCCGCCGGCCTTCCGAGGCGGGCGGCATTGTCTCTCAGCCGCGCCAGCGCTTCCGGCTGCGATCGGTACCTGTAAAGGCGGTCGGCCAGAAGCCCGCCGGTCAGATCGCGCTCTTCGATCATTTCCGCCGCCTCGGCCGCCACCAGGGCAGCGGCATTGACCACCTGGTGATTGTCCGCCGCCTGGGGAAACGGCACCAATATGGCGGCACAGCCCATGGCGGTGATTTCGGCGATGGTGGTGGCGCCGGCGCGGCAAATGAGAAGATCCGCCGCCCGATAGCGCCGCGGCATGTCGTGAAAAAAGGTCGCCACCTCTGCCGGGATGCCCGCCGCGGCGTAGGCGCGCCGCAGCCCATCCTTGTCTGCGGCGCCGGTTTGGTGGACAAATCGAAAACCCTCGATACCCGTCAGTCCCCCGAGCATGTCTGCGACGGCATGGTTGATGCCATGGGCCCCCTGGCTGCCCCCGATGATCATTACCGTAAAAGGCCTTTTCCCAGGGTCGAGAGTCGGGTGCTTTTGGGAGATAAACCCCCGGCGAACCGGGTTGCCCGCGTGAAGCAGTTTTCCCGGCGCAGCAGGAATCCGGGTGTCCGGAAAAGAGACGTAGATCCTTCGCGCCAGCGGCGCCAAGAGGCGGTTGGTGATGCCGGCGATGGTGTTTTGTTCGTGTAGCACCACGGGTATGCCTAGCAACCAGGCCGCCACCGCCACCGGCCCGGATGAATAGCCACCCACCGCCAGGACGCACAACGGTCTGAACCCGCTGATGATTCGGATGCTCTGTGCGACCCCGACGGGCACGGCCGCCAATGCCTTGCACTGCCGCCGCCACCCGAGCCCCTTGACGCCCGTGGCCGTGATACGGCAGTGGGAATAGCCTGCGCGCTGGAGGATGTCTTTTTCAAAGGGTCGTCCCGTGCCGACAAACACCACGCCGCCGTCGCCGAAACGCCGACGCCACTCGTCAGCCACTGCCACACCGGGGAAGAGGTGGCCCCCGGTGCCGCCGCCGGCGATGAGCAGACGGGTGCTGAGGTGTTTCACCGTCATGGCATCTATGCTTTCCGCCTGCCGGCACCGATGTTGAGCAAAATGCCGATGGAGGCCATGCTGACGACCAGCGATGACCCCCCGTAGCTTAAAAATGGCAATGTCAGCCCCTTGGTGGGCAGCAGTCCCATCGTGACACCGATGTTGACACAGATCTGAAGGGCCAGCCCCACCGTGAGGCCGGCCGCTAGGAACGAACCGAAGGCATCCTGCGCGGTCCCGGCGATGTGCAGTCCTCGCCAAATAATCAGTGCATAAAGGATGAGAATGATCATGACCCCCACCAGGCCCAACTCTTCCCCGATGACCGAAAAGATAAAATCCGTGTGCGGTTCGGGCAGGTAGAAGAGCTTCTGCACTCCTTTGCCGATTCCCGTTCCCCAGAGCCCCCCGGAGCCGAAGGCCATGAGGCTGTGAATCGTTTGATAGCCTTCCCGGGTGGCATAATCCCAGGGGTTGAGAAAGCTCACCAGCCGGCTCACCCGATAGGGCGCGCTGATCATGTACCCGTAGGCCAGGGGCGCCATGAGCACCACCGAAAGGATCAGGTGCCAGACCCGAGCGCCGCCGATGAACATCATGATCCAGGTGAGGGCGCCCAGGATCACGATGGCTCCGAAATCCGGCTGAGCGCCGATCACGGCCGTGAATACGCCCAAGACGATGACGTGTGGGAGAAACCCGATGGTCAACTCGTTCATGCGGTCGATTTTTTTGCTCATGGAGTAGGCCAGGTAGATCACCATGGAAAGCCGTGCCGCTTCCGCCGGCTGAAAGCTGAAGGGCCCCAGGCGCAGCCAGCGGGTGGCGCCACCCACGTTAAAGCCCAGCCCGCTGAATGGAACGGCCAGCAGCAGGCCTAAAGACAACAGCAGCAACGGGTAGCTCAACAGCCGGTAGTACCGGTAGGGGATGTGCCGGCAGGCCACCAGCGCCACCACGCCTACCAGGGAAAACATCGCCTGTCTTTTGAGAAATAAATAATCGCTGCCGAACCGTTTGATGGCCATGGTGGAACTGGCGCTGTAAACCATGACGATGCCGATGCCCACCAGAAAGAGCACCGGAAAGAGCAGGCCGATGTCGTACACCGGCAGGGCGGTTGCACTTGGCTGACGGGAGACAGGGGGATGACTCATGGTAGCGCCTCCACACTGCATCGAAATGCTTCGCCACGGTGGGCGTAGCTGGTAAAGGCGTCAAAACTGGCACACCCCGGTGACAGGAGCACGGTATCTCCCGGGGCGGATAGGCGATGCGCTTCTCGGACGCCGTTTTCGAGTGTGTCTGCCAGCGTGACGGAGGTATGCCCGCTCAGGGCACCGGCGATGCGATGGCGCGATTCGCCGACTGCCACCAAATGCTTCACCTGACGGCGGACGATGGGGGCAAGGTCCTTGAAGTGTCCGCCTTTGTCGCGACCGCCCATGATTAGGATCACCGGTGCCGGGATGGCCTCGAGCGCGCGCATGACCGCATCCACGTTGGTGGCCTTGGAGTCGTTGACATACCGGACGCCGTTTCGCTGGGAGACGGATTCCAGCCGGTGCGGCAGTCCGCCGAAGGCCAGGAGGACCGACCGGACCGCCTCGGGGTCGGCGCCGGCGCTCAGGGCGGCAAGTATGGCAGCGCACATGTTTTCGCGGTTGTGATCCCCCGACAAGGGAGCCTGGGTGATGTCGAACACCGCGGCATCCGCACCGGGAAGGGTCACGGTGATGGCGTCGGCGGTATAGGCGGCACCGGGGCGCCTGGCGCCACGGCCGACCTCTCGCGAAAAGGACAGGCAGCGGGCCTTCAGCCCGCCGACCACGCTCTGTATCGTCTCGTCGTCATCATTATAAATGGCGATGTCTTCGGCGGACTGACGCCTAAAAATGCCCGCCTTTGAGTACGCATAGGCCTGGAAGTCGATGTAGCGATCCATGTGGTCTTCGGTAATGTTCAACAACACGCCGATGTTTGGGTGAAAGTCGGGTGCCGTGTCCAGCTGGAAGCTGCTTACCTCCACCACCAGCACATCGGCGCGCTGGCCCGAAGCCACGTGGCCGATGAGTGGTGCACCGATATTGCCACCGACGAAGACGGATTTGCCGGCGCGTGAGAGCATGTCGCCGATCATGGTGGTCACCGTGGTTTTGCCGTTGGTGCCCGTGACGGCCACCATGGGGGTGTCGATATAGCGGCAAGCCAAGGCCAGTTCACCCATGACCGGAATACCCATGGAAGCGGCGGCATGGATGGGTGCCAGAGTGTGGGGCACCCCCGGACTGAGCACTACCAGATCGCAGTCGGTGAACACCTCTGTGGGGTGGCTGCCGGCGATGACGGGGATCCCCAAAGCGGCCATCTCCCGCAGCGGTGCGTCGAGCATCTCGACGGAGGCGGCGTCATTCACCGTCACCCGGGCGCCCCTGTCGGCGGCGAACCGGGCCACCGCCGTACCCGAACGTCCCAGGCCGACGATGAGAATGTGTTTTCCATTGAGATCCACGGTGGCTATGCTCCACTTTGTTTCGTCATTGTTCGTCAGCGCAGTTTCAGCGTGCTCAGCGACAGCAGCGCCAACGCTATGGCGATGATCCAGAACCGGACGATCACCTTGGGTTCCGGCCAGCCCTTCAGCTCAAAATGATGATGCAAGGGGGCCATCTTGAAGATGCGCCGCCCGTGTGTCAGTTTGAAAAACCCGACCTGAAAGATCACGGAGAGGGTTTCCATCACGAAAAGTCCCCCAACGAGCACCAGCAGCATTTCCTGCTTGGTGATGACGGCCACCGCCCCCATGGCACCGCCCAGGGACAGGGACCCGACGTCGCCCATGAACACTTGCGCCGGGTAGGCGTTGAACCACAAAAAGCCGAGGCCGGCGCCGGCCAGGGCGGCGCAGAATACGGTGATCTCGCCGCTGCCGGACACGAAATTGATCTGTAGATAGTCGGCGATGCGGGCGTGGCCGGCCACATAGGCGAACACCATATATGTGGTGGCGGCGATGATGATGGGGCCTATTGCCAGTCCGTCCAGCCCATCGGTGAGATTCACCGCATTGGAGCACCCCACGATGACCAGGGCGGCAAAGGGGATATAGCCCCAGTCAAGGTCCGGTGAGAGCTTTTTGAAAAACGGCACGGAGACCTCGGTTGAAAAATCAGTGCCGAAATAGAGCATCCCTCCCATGGCCAGGGCCACCAGACTTTGCAGGATGAATTTCTGACTCGCGCTCAGGCCCTTGCTCTGTTTTTTCACCTGCATGAGGTAGTCGTCGGTAAATCCGATGGCGGCGAAGGCCACGGTCACCATGAGGACGATCCACACGTAGGGATTGGTGAGATCCGTCCATAGCAGGGTGGAGATCGTCACCGAGAAAATGATGAGCACCCCGCCCATGGTGGGCGTCCCGGCTTTCTTAAGATGGCTCTCGGGCCCGTCATCACGCACATATTGACCGACCTGCAGGCGTGAGAGCATACGAATGACCCACGGACCGAGGAAAAAGCAGATGAGAAAGGCCGTGAGGCTGGCGTAAATCGCCCGGAAAGTGATGTACCGGAAGACATTGAATGCCGAAATGCTCTGGTGCAGCGGATATAGAAGATACAGCAGCATGACTAAGGCCCCTCCCCGGTTTCGGGGGGCAACACCCCACCGCAGTGTGTGGAGATGCCGGTGACCATTTCTTCCATGCCCATGGCGCGTGAGCCCTTTACGAGCACCCAACTGCCGGTCGTCAACTGCCGGAGCAGGGTTTCCAGCAACAGGGGTTTGTCACCGGTGACGATGCGCTTCTGTGGCATGCCGCCTGCCGACGCACCATCGGCGACGGCCGCGGCATGGTCACCGGAGGCGTAAAGGAAGCCGATGCCCATGCCGGCGGCTTTCCGGCCTATCTCGCGGTGCAGTGCATCGGATCGGGGTCCTAACTCCCGCATGTCACCAATGACCAGGTGGCTGGGGGACGACCGAGACAGTTCCAAGAGCGATTCGATGGCGGCGGCCATGGAGCCCGGGTTGGCGTTGTAGGTGTCATCGATGAGGGTGACGCCATCGGCCAGGGACAGGTGCCGCATCCGTCCCCCGACCGGTATGAAGGATGCCAGGCCGGCGGCGACGGCATCCACGTCAATGCCGAGGTGGATGCCCACTGCCGCGGCCGCCAAGGCATTGTGCACCATGAATCGCCCCAGTACCGACAGTTGGATCGGATGGGTTGCATCCGGCGTGACCAGGGTAAAGGAGACGCCGGCCGCCGTGGCGTGAACCTCCGCCCCACGGATGGTATTGTGGTCCCCCAACCCGAAGGTGGTGACGGGACAGCGGCACTTTTTTATGAGCACCTCGGCAAAGGCGTCGTCTCCGTTGATGACCGCCACGGCGTCCGGGTCCAGGGCATCGAGTAGTTCCCCCTTGGCGTGCATGACCCCTTCCAGGGTTCCAAGAAATTCCAGGTGGGCCGGGCCGATGTTGGTGACGACGCCCACACGGGGCGCGCACATGGCCGCCAAACGGGCGATCTCTCCAGGATGGTTCATGCCCATTTCAAGTACTGCCCAGTCATGACGGGGCGCGGCTTTCAGGAGAGTAAGGGGCAGACCGATTTCATTGTTATGATTTCCCTGGGTCGCCAGGACGTCGAAGTGCTGCGACATGACCGCGGCCATCATGGCGCGGGTCGTGGTTTTGCCGTTAGATCCCGTTATTGCCGCCACCGGGGTGCCGGTGCGCACCCGATGGTAGGCCGCCAGCCGCCCCAGCGCGGCCAGTGTGTCTTCCACGGCAATGACCGCCACATCCGCATAGGATTGGCACAAGGCGGTGATTTCCTCGGTCCGGGAGCGATCGATGATCAGGGCAGCGGCACCGCCGGCAAGGGCCGTCGGCACGAAGCGGTGGCCGTCGTGGGTCTCCCCTCGAAGCGCCACAAAACACTCCCCGCCGGCCAGGGTGCGGGTATCGGTGGTGATACCGGTGATCGGACGGGGAGGCGTGGTTGTCGGCACCCGCTCGCCGCCGACGGCTTCAAGGATGCGATGGGCACTCCACGGCAGGGGTTTGCCCGGGTCTGTCACCTCCGTTACCGCCGGTGTCCGGGGGGCGGCGGTCACCGCTTCACGGTCATCGAAGGGAATGGTTTGCGTACCGATGATCTGGTAGGTTTCATGGCCCTTGCCGGCGATGAGCAGCACATCGCCGGCCCGCATCGACCGCAATGCCAGTTGGATGGCGGCCCGCCGGTGGGGTTCGATGACATGCCCGGGGGAGGAGAACCCCTCGGGCGGTGTCCATAACGCATAGCGCCGCGGCGCTGAGGACCGCATGCCGACAGCGATATCGTCCAGGATGCTGGCGGTGGATTCGGTGCGGGGGTTGTCGGCGGTGATGACGCTCACATCCGCCAGTCGACCGGCAATGGCTCCCATGACGGGGCGCTTGGCCCGGTCGCGGTCGCCGCCGCAGCCGAAAACGCACCATAGGCGTTTGTTTGCGACGGCACGCAGGGTGGTGAGGGCGTTTTCCAGGGCGTCGGGCGTGTGGGCGTAGTCGACGAACGCGAAGCGGCCGTCCCCCGCTGAAACGGCCTCCAGGCGCCCGGGGACCTGGGGCGCTTTCACCAATGCCGCCTGAATTTGTTCCAGGGGGATCCCCAGTGCGCACCCAACGGCCACCGCGCTCAGGATGTTGTCCAGGTTGTGAGCGCCCACCAGCGGGCACTGGAGGTCCATGGGGCCGGCCGGTGTTTTCAGACGCGCCGTCAGTCCGTCCTGGCGATACTGCGCTGTTGACACCGCCACATTCGCTGCGGCCAGGCGGTTCACTGTGACCACCGGCAGCGGGGGATCGCCCCGCATCAGGTCCTTCACCAATGCGGCACCCCGGGCATCTGCGGTGTTGATGACGGCCACCGCGGGTTTCCCGTTGACTGCGCTTGCCAGCGTATCCGTGAACCAGCGCTTCTTGCACGCCCAGTAGGCGGCGATGTCGCCGTGGTAGTCCAGGTGGTCATGGCTCAGGTTGGTGAACACCCCTACGTCGAAGGCGCATGCCCATGCACGGTGCTGATCGATGGCATGGCTGGATACCTCCATCACCACATGGGTGACGCCTGCCATGCGCATGCGATGCAGAATCTCCTGGAGATCGCGGCTTTCCGGCGTCGTCACCGGCAGGGGATAGGCAGTGCCGCCAAAGCGGTAGCCCAGTGTGCCGATGATACCGGTCGCCCGTCCTGAAGCGTTCAGCAGGTGTTCCAAAATATGAACCGTCGTTGTTTTGCCGTTGGTGCCGGTCACGCCGACCAGGGTCATTTCACGGCTGGGATGCCCGAAGAAGGCGGCAGCGGCCTCGGCCAAGGCCATTCGGGAATTGGTCACCCGGATCAGCGGCAGCGTTGTCGCCACGGGTTTTTCGGCGATGACGGCCGCCGCGCCGTTTTCCTCCGCGGCGCGGATGAAGGCGTGTCCGTCCGCCCGGGTCCCCGGGATGGCCACGAACAGCGCGCCGGGGCCGGCATCCTGGGATCGATAGGCCACCTGGGCGATGTCCGGGTCGCCCCCCGTGTCAGGAGGCACTACCCTGCCGGAGAGCTGCGGTATCAGGGCGCTCAACCTCATTCTTCGCCTCCCGTATTCATGGAAACGATCATCCGTTCCCGGTCGCCGTCCGGCGGGACATTGAGGTAGTCCAGAACGGGCTGAGCGATCTGGCGAAAGGCCGGCGCGGCCACGGTGCCGCCGTAATGGCCGTTGGTGGGTTCATCGATGACCACAAGGATCACCACCGCCGGCCGATGGGTGGGGGCGAAGCCCACAAATGAGGATACGAACCGGTCATCGGAATAGCTGCCGTCGTCAGCGGCCTTCTGGGCGGTGCCGGTTTTGCCGCCGGCGGTGTAACCCGCCAGGCTGGCGCGGACGCCGGTGCCTTCTTCCTCAGTGACGGTGCGCATCATGTCGATCACGATGCGTGCGGTTTCAGGTGAGACGACCTGGCGCACCCGCTGGGGTGAGAAGCGTTGAATCGGGCGGCCCCGGGAATCCTTGATGGATTTGACGATGTAAGGCTTCATCAGGACCCCGTCGTTGGCGATGGCGGCGGTGGCTGCGGCCAGCTGGAGGGCCGTCACCGAAATCCCGTGGCCGAAAGCGATGGCCCCGGCATCGATTTGGGTCCACTCCTTGTAGGAGGGCAGTTTGCCACTGGTTTCGCCGGGGAAATCGATGCCGGTCTTGGCGCCGAATCCGAACCGGCTGAACACTTCGTAGAGGGACTGGGGGCCGATGTTTTCCCCCAGTTTCACGGCGCCGATATTGCTCGAGAATTTGATAATTTCCGTCAGGGTGAGCCACCCATGGGGCGTGGTGTCATGGACCACATTGGGCCCGATGCGGTAGGCGCCCTTTTCGCAGTAAAATGCACTGGCCGGCGTGTAGCCGCCGGTGTCGATGGCCGCCGCGGCGCTGAATATCTTCATGGTGGAGCCCGGCTCGAAGCGGTCTGTGACGGCACGGTTGCGCCACACCTGATTGGGATAAGTGCCGAAGGCATTGAGGTTGAAGGTGGGGTAATTGGCCATGGCCAGCACCGCCCCGGTCCGGGGGGCCAGGACCACCACGGTGCCGGCGGCGGCACGGCTGTCGACAACGGCCTGCTCCAGCGCCTTTTCGGCAATGTGTTGAATGGTCTGGTCGATGGTCAGCTCCAGATGGCTGCTCCCATCCCGGTGGGGCGGCTGCCCCTCTGCGTCAAAGCGGCGTCCCAGCGCGTCCCGCAGCACCTGGAGCCGTCCACGGTCTCCCTGCAAGATCCGGTCGTAGTAGAATTCGATCCCCTCGAGTCCGGTGCCGTCCACGCCGATGAAGCCGAGTATGTGGGCGGCTAAAGACCGCTTGGGGTAGTACCGGCACCGCTCGCTGATGTACTGAATGCCCTTGACCCCCGTTGCCTTGACCCGGGCCTCTTCTTCGGGGGTCACCCGCCGTTTGATCCAAACGAAGGATCGGTCCGGGTCATCGATACGTTCCGCCACCAACGCGTCCTCGAGATCCAGCGCATTGGCCAGCGCCGAAGCCGCGGTCTCCGGCGCTTCGATGGCACTTGGGTCGACGGCGATGGAAACGGCGTCGCCACTGATGGCCAGTTCATTACCGTTGGCATCGTAGATGGCGCCGCGGTTGCCGCTGACGGCGTAGCTGCGCTGGTATTCACTGGTGGCGCGCTGGGAGAGCCAGCCGCTCTGGATAACCTGCAGATAAACCGCTTTTGCGCCGATGACAGCCAGGAAAACGGAAAAGACGACCCCCGTGATCACGATGCGAACCTGAATCCGTCGATTGTGTGCGGCGCTCATGGCAAGTTCACCATCCGGCTGGGGTGGGGGTTGATCATGCCCAACTGGCGCGCCCGGGACTCAATGAACTCCGGCGAGGTCAACCGGGCCAGCTCCGTTTTAAGCTCCCGTTGCAGCCTGAGCTGTTTCCGGTATCGTCCTTCTTCGATGGCAATGGCGTATGCCCGTTGGGTGCACTGGACCCGGCACCAGGTGTAAAAAAAGAGTTCGCCGATGAAGATCGGCAGCAGTATCATGCCGATGCGAAACACCATGCGGCGGCCGTCGTGGGGGGTGCGGACGGTTTTTATATTGCCGCGCATGGTATCAATCCCTCCTGTTCGGCAGCCGCTCGATGGCTCTGAGCCGGGTGCTGCGGGCCGCGGGGTTGTGATGCGTCTCACGATCCGACGGGCGTTCGGCACGGCGGGTGAGCAGCCGGAATTGCGGTTTGCCGCCGCACACGCATCGGGGTTGTTCCGGTGGGCATACACAGGCCCTGGCCAGCGATTTCATGGCGTGCTTGACGATGCGGTCTTCGAGACTGTGAAAGGACAGTACGCACAATCTACCGCCAATGGTCAGCACGTCTGGAACCATTTCCATGAAGCGCTCCAATTGTCCCAGTTCGTCATTGACTGCAATGCGCAGCGCCATGAAGGTTCGCGTTGCCGGGTGCAGGCGCCGGGCGCCTCTCGTTTGGCGGGTCGCCCGGGCGACGATGTCAGCCAAGGCCGCCGCTGTCGTGATGGCATGCCGTGAGCGCGTTTCGACGATTTTCCGGGCGATGCGCCGGGATTGGCGTTCTTCGCCGTAGCGCCAAATGATGTCTGCCAGCGCCTGCTGACTGCTGCCGTTGACGATATCGGCGGCGGTCAGCGACTGCCTCACGTCCATGCGCATGTCCAGGGCTTCGTCGGCGGTGAAACTGAACCCGCGGTCCCCCGCTTTGAGTTGATGCAGTGAAACGCCCAGATCCAGCAGAATGCGGTCGACGGGGGGCGAACCCAAACGGTTGAGGATGGCCTTGAGGTTGGCGAAGGAGTCGTGGGCCAGGTGAACCGTGACGTGCCGGATGGCTCCCAGCACGGCCCCAGCATGCGCAATGGCGTCCACATCCCTGTCGATGGCGATCAGGGATCCCCCGGGTGAAATGCTGCGACAAACGGCGGCAGCGTGTCCGGCCCCGCCAACGGTGCCGTCGACAACGGTCATGCCGGGAGAACACGCCAAGTGGCGTGCCACCGCTTCCGGCATCACCGACGTGTGCTCGAAGGTCATGGCATTACAGACCTAAACCGGCAATTTCGTTTCGGACCTCCTCGTTTTTCATGTCGCTTTCCAGACGCTGGTATTCCTCGTCCCAATGGGCTTTGGACCAGATTTCAAAATGATCCAGGACGCCCACCATCACGATGTGTTTTTCCATGCCCGCGTACTGCCGCAGCGCGGGGGGGATGAGAATCCGGTCCTGGCGGTCGAATGCGCACTCATGGGCGCCGCCGATGAACACCCGCCGGAAGCGCCGCATGCTTTCGCTTTTGGCGGCCATGGACATGATGCGCTCTTCAATTTTTCTCCAACCTTCGAGGGGATACGCCACGAGGCAAAGGTCCATCTGTGACACCATGATGCGATCGTTTCCTCCGGATCGCACGGTGTCCCGAAACCGGGCGGGAACGATGATGCGCCCTTTGGTATCGATGGTATGAAAACTGCTGCCGCGAAACATATGCCCCAATGTCCTCCACTTTGATCCACTTAATTGACTAAATTATCTGAATTGATCAATTTGTCAAGAGAAAAAGAGAATCCAATATTCACTTATTCATAATAATTTTGTTAAGTTAAATGTGATAATGCAATAAAATAGTTGTGTGGATTAAAGTGGGGATAAATTTTTAAATCATCCAGTCGCGTCGTGCACCGTCAGTGCGGCACCCCCGGCGGGTTGCCCCCCTGTTTGATCTCCGTGCAGGGTCAGGGTATAGGATGGCCGCTGCCGGGGTGATGCGGGAGGAAATACGGGTGCCGATTCAACAGCTTCGATGCCCCGCCGATGATCGCGCAGATGGCGCGTCGGGGGTTGCTCACGGACACCCGGTACCAGCGGTGGCTGGGGGTGATGTCCCTCGAGTAACGGTGATGGCGGGGCGAATCGCCGGGTTGCTGCGATACGCGCATTTTTCGTCATTATGGTTTGGTCGGGGGGCAGGGAGGATGCATCACATGCCCACGGGCGGTGGGAAACTATTCGAGGGGCCGGAAAAAAAACTGGCGGTTGTGCTTAGGGCGCCCATGCCGGGTTTCCGCTCAGGTGCAAGCCAGCGGTGGCGCAAAGTGGTGGCGGCCAGCGGCGCCGAAATCATCAGCCGCATCGGCAACCGTTCCATGGATGCCTACCTGCTCAGTGAATCCAGTCTTTTTGTTTGGTCCGACCGGCTATTGCTCATCACCTGCGGTCAAACCTCCCCCCTCGACGCATTGCCGGTACTGCTGGACGAGATTCCCGTCCATCTGATCGGCAGCGTGTTCTATGTCCGGAAAAACTTTCTGTTCCCCCAGCGCCAGCAATCCGATTTCGAAGCGGAGGTGGCCGCCATCCTGCCCTTTTTTCCGGGGAAAAGTTATCGACTCGGTCCGGCCAACGACGACCATCTGCACCTATTCTACGCCATCCCCGCGCCTGCCCGTTTCCAAAAGACGCAGACGATCGCGTTGCACATGCGGGGCCTGCCCCGGGATACCATTTCCGCTTTTCGGAGCGACAATGCATCCGCCGTTCGCAACACCCCTTCCTTGGCGCAGCTCGGGGACATGTGCAAAGGGATGATGCGTGACGACCATTTTTTCTCGCCCGACGGCTATTCCCTCAACGCCATTCGGGGGGAGCGATATTTCACCGTTCATGTGACCCCTCAGCAGCCGGGATCATACGCCAGCGTGGAGACCAACATCGTGTCAAGCACCATTCCCGGGACCATCCACGCCATGCTCAACCTGTTTCGTCCGGAACGCTTCACCCTCGCACTGACCACCACCATGAACCGAAGCACGCGGTCCGCTCACCGGCGGCTGGATATGGCCGGCACGCCCTACACGATGGTCGAACGCAGCCGCTATGAATTGGACTGCGGGCACATCGTGAGTGTCGTGAACGGGCGGCGCACCGACAATCGGTAAAGCTAAGAAAGGAATTCCGTGAGACGCAAAGAAGACAATCCCTTAAAAAGTTATCAAATGTCATCCCGAGCGTAGCGAGGGATCTGTGTTTTAATCATAATATCAATAGATAACGGCATGTTGAGATTCCTCGTCGCAAGCTCCTCGGAATGACAATTGGGGAATTTCGACCTTTTACGGAGCGATCACCCTTGCTGAGACCTCACCTGCCGCGGTTCCGGCCCAAATCCCCTATTGCTGTTTACCACCCGATCGAGGCTGCCAGGTGATCGTCTGATTTTTGAGATCGATTTTGAAGGCCACCCGCCGAAGCACATTCATACCGAGCAAGCCGGCATAGGGCAGGGCGCTACCCTCGTGATTGATGATGCCGACCTCGATGTCTTCGAGCCGCAGGCTGCCCAGCATCACATGGCCCAGCGTGCCGATGCCGGCCCTCAGCCGTTGCCCCCCCACCACCTGCATGGTGGCCCGTTTGGGCCACCGCATGCCCAAGGCGTCGGCCACCTCCTGGTGGATAATGGTGACGTTGGCGCCGGTGTCGAGGAGCATCACCACGTCGGTTTCGAGGCCGCGGAAACCCATCTTGACGGGTACGAGCACCTGGTTGTTGGCGACCGTGACCGGAGTTGCGGCCGGCGAGGTGTTTAGCTCCGCAGCGGCCTTCTTTTCGGCCGATTCTTCGAGCCGCCGGATATGCTGCAGGTATCGCTGCCGGTGCTGCTGCTGCCGGCGGGCTTCCTTGGCCTCATGGGCCCTGCGCTCCGGTTCTGAGAGAGCGTCTACGGCTTCGCCGTATACTTTCACCGTGTCTTTGAATGCCGCGGGCACCTTGTCTATGTCATCGACAAATACCTGTCGGCCGGTGTCGTCCCGGTAGCGGTAGAAGGCGGCATTGCTGAACGGGGTGCACAGCACCGCGATCAAAAAAATGATTAAGAGGGTCAGCCGCATGGGCATATCATTATCCCGGCAGAGCGAATGAAAGGATTTTTTGCTTCGGGCCGATGATTCCATATAGGCGATTAACACGAATATGCTAAACTAGAATCGGGCCGTCCGTTCGTCAATTATCTTCGGGGGGGGGCGAGGGGGGCGAGAGGTTCTGGCCCGCCGGACGCCAACGCTTCCAGTGCCGCCGTCTCGGCATCCGACAACCGCTCGGTAAAGCGAATGTGAACGGTATAGTCGGATTGCATCATGTAGTTGACGCTCAGCACCTTGCCGATTCGGGTCGTTTTCCGAGGGGCGCCGTCCCTGCCCGGGATGCCGAAAGTCAATTGAAGCCGGCGACCCAGCAGTTTTCGTGCCGTATCCTTAGAGGGGGTTTTGATGAGAAAACACATGCCGCCGGCGGAGATGTCCGCCAGTTCGCCTCTGAAAGGCTTTCCCAACGGGGCATTGCCGGTGTCGACGAATTGGACGCGCAGCTTCCCGCGCACTTTGATGCGGTTGGCACTGCGGGGGGTGAGTCCGGCCTTTTTAAGCAGATCCTGCTCAGAGTCCTCCTTGAGAAAATGGTCGACGAGCTTCGGTTCCAGGGCCGGTTGGCTGTCTTTCCATGCCGCCAGGCTCGAGCGGGGCAGTGTCATGGCAACGACCGGTGTCATGGCCACCAGTGATGTGGTGCAGACTTTGATATTGAAAAAGGAGTCGGCGCCGGCCACCTCTCCCGGTTCATAGGCGCGCAGCAGGGTCTCCGTCTTGCCGTCTCCATAGACGGCTTTTGCTTTTCCCTGGTTGATGAAAAACAGCCGGTCGTTGATTTGATCCTGTTTGAGAATCACCGCGTCGGCCGGGTATTCGACGGTGTCCATGCCGTAAAACAACGCGTTGATCTCCTCGGGGGACAGCTTCTGGCAGATCCCCTGCCATCGTTTCATCACGGTGCCTTCCAGAGCGGCCGACTTTTCCGATTCGATGATTTCCGCAGCATTGACGATTTCCATCAACGCCATTTCGTCTACGCTCATGAGCTTGTCGCGAAGGGCTTCCGCCCGGTTGAAATTCTGGCTTCTGGCATGTGAGACGATGCGTTCGAAAAGCAATTTGACGGCGGCGTCGATATCGCCTGCCGCCACCAGCGCGTCCACCTCGCGTTCCTTTGCAGCATCCTCTGCGGAGACTTCCGGTGTCGATAGTGCCGGCGGACGACTTTCCGGCGCTGGTGGCGTCTCCGGCTGAACGATCTTGATTTGAAGGGCGGACAGGGCGTTTTTCGCCGCTTCCTGTACCTCGGCGGCGTAGGTTTTAAGGAGGCCCCCTTTCTGCTTGACAACCCGGGTGAGCGCCGGCACCGCCTCGGTGCTGCCGATCGCTTCAAGGGCCTGACAGATTTTCTTCTGCAATGGATCCCGGTGTTTGGCCGAGACGGCGGCCTTGTTTTCGAGGAGTGAAGTGAGCGCGGGAACGGCCGGTGTGTGCTGCAAGGCGCCGAGCAGGGCGACCACGGCGACTTTCATCTGATCGCCGGCCGCGGGCAAATACCGGGTGAGCAGTTTCCCGCGGCGATCGCCGCCGATGGCATAAATAGCGTCGAGCGCTTCTCGTTGTACCCTCAGCTCAGTGTGGTGCAGGAGCGGCTCGAGGTAATCCAGGTGGGCGGGGCGGCCCATTTTTCCCATGAGCCAAACTAGGTCCCGAAGCGTGGTCCACTGGGCATCCCGATCCAACCGTTCCAGGAGCGCCGGCAGGCCCGTCTCGCCCAGTTCCGGATAGATGTGACGTGCGCGAATGCGTCGTGACCGGTCCGTGGTATCCTCCAGCGCATCAAGGAGGTGAACAGCGGCATGCGGACAAAGGAGCGACAGCGACGTGATCCCTTCCGGTGCACAAGTCCCTTCCGCGTCGCAGCAGCCTTCCATGACCCGGTCCAGGGTCTCCCTGTCGGCAATGGCCGTCAAGGTGTCCTCACAGATGGACAAGATGCTCTGGCCTTTGGGGATGTCTCCACGAATGATGCTGTCGATGGGTTTTAGCAGTCGATTGGCCTGGCGGTAGTCCCCCTGCCGAAGGAGGGCCTGGGTTTGCTGCCCCAGCGCCGCGTAAACGTCCTCAGTGGCGGGCACGACGATGGATTCCGAATGAATCCACCCCACCAGGTCGACGGTCATTTCGTGGGCGGCTTTTCGGTGCCCCTGGGAGCGCAAAACGCTGCTGGTTTCAGCAATCACCGCCGCGGCGGCGGCGCGCGTGGCACCATCGTCGCTGCGCAGCCCCTGATGCATCCGCTTGATCATCGTCGCTGCGACTTGCTGCTTTCCTTTGGCCATAAGTTGACCGATGGTGCGGGGAATGGATCGCGCCAGTTCGGCATCCTTCAACCCGCTGATGTCGCCGCCCATGATTGCCTGGGTGCCGGCTTTGAGTCGCGTCAGCCGGGTTCGCTTTTCTGTTTCGGCCATCCCTTCGATACGGCCGCTGAGCCGTTGGCCCTTTTCAGAGCGCATGAGGGTCCCGAAGACGGAGGGCCCACCGATGGCATTATCCTGAGGGTGGGCGGCCTGGAGCCGGGCGGCCAGTGCCGAAAAGGCTTCATCATTGAGGAGATCGGCCATCTCGGTAACCACCGCGGACTCATGGACGCCGGGGGGCGTATCGATGAGCACCCGAGCCAGCGCGTCCGGTGCCATGCCGGCCAGGGCTCTCGCCACGTCGCTCTTGAGACCGACCTCCGGGCCGGTCGGTTCCTGATCTCCCAGCATGACGACCATCCGGACCAGGGCCTGGGACGCACTCTTGCCCAGAGCGTCCGGCCGTGTCAGTCGGGAGATTTCACCGTGGACCGCCGCGGCCAGATCTTCCTGTCTGCGCCCTGACTGCTGAACAGGGATGTCGAAGCCGGCGCCGGGGCCTGCCCCCAGTTCTCCGGGCACTGGGACCGGTGCCGTTTGTTCGGCATTTCGAGCGCTGGTGACCACCTGGTCTTTACCCACGGCCACGTAGACTTTGTGATCCACGAGAATATGTGGCAGGGCGGCTTCCTGCAGCAGTTGCTGAAGACCGCCCTCGGCGTGGACGTCTTCGGGTTTTTGGCTCAACAGGGCAAACAGTGTTTCCAGTTCCGCACCGCCCACCCCCTGCTGAAAGGTGAGATCGCGGATGCCGAAATTGAGGAGTATTTCAAGAAAGGCCCCCGCCTGGGGCTTCTTGAGTTCGCTTTCGCTCAGGGGTTCATTGAAAACGAGGAGCACTTTTTCCGATTCGGCGAAGGTGAGACTGCCATGCTCATCGAGAATGCGGCCCAGGGGGGGGAGGACCCGTTCGACGGATGTTTTCACCATTGCACTGCCGGCGGGATAGAGACGGATGTTACGAATGGCGGCGTTGATGGCCACCATCGCCTCTATGGCCTTGGCGATGAGGTCCGGTGAGCTCATAACATTTCCCCGTTGGGGGTGATGATCCCGTTGGTGCGGCGCCTGAGACGGTGGGCGCGTCGACGGCAACTGGCCCGGCCTCACTTGGGGAGACAAAACAAGGCTACAGTAATGGGTAAGCGTGTTCTTGTCAATTGTGCGCAAACACCGGCAATGCGGCGGCAGCCGCGGTGGGGGCGGGTGGCCGCTTATGCCATTCCACTAAAGGCGCTTGACGCACATACGGTGTCTATCCTAATAAAGTTACGATTGCCCGTGTAACACACCCGCTTGCCTTGCTCCCGTAATCGCCGGCCGTACCACCGCATGAATGTTCGCCTCCGACCGTATTGCATTGGGGCTGCATCAGGCATCGGCGGCCGCTCATCATCACGAATGTGAACCCGAAATCGAAAGGAGGGTATTGCCGACACCGGCCCGCCGCTGTTGGCAAGACGTCATGACACTCAACATCGTAGAGAAAATAGACCCATGGGTGGATGTCCGAAACGTGCTGATCAGTGTGTCGGACAAAACCGGCCTGGACAGCCTGGTCTCAGGTCTCGTCGCCGTCAATCCGGATATCCGCATCTTTTCCACCGGGGGGACCTACGGCCGCATCCGCGACATTCTCGGGAATGCCGCGGATGGCGTGCTGACGCCGGTCTCCGATTATACCGGTCAGCCGGAAACCCAGGGCGGGCTCGTCAAAACCCTTGATTTCAAAATTTACCTGGGGCTGCTGACCGAAACCTACAACGACGCCCATCGTGGTGATTTGGAACGCACCGGGGCAGTGCCCATCGACATGGTGGTCGTCAATCTCTACCCGTTCGAGGAGACCATCGCCACCGATGGGGTGACGCCGGAGATGGCCAGGGGCAATATCGATATCGGCGGCCCGTGCATGATTCGTGCGGCGGCGAAGAATTTCATCCGGGTTGCCTCCGTGGTGGACCCCGGGGATTACCCCGATATTCTTTCCGCGCTTGAACAGAACGCAGGGCGCTTGGCACTGGAGATGCGGTTTTCCCTCGCCACAAAAGCGTTCACCCATACGGCGGCCTACGACCGCGCCATCAGCGAATATCTGACGCGGACCCCGGTGAGCCGGGTGGCCGATTGCTACCAACAATAATCCATGGTGCCAGTGGCACGAGAAGGAGCGATCATGACCCAAGATCTTAAACAGATGTACCGCACCGTGATGGGGGATCAATTCCCCCCGCGGATGGAAGTGAGCTTTGTGGACGACGGCGGACGGCAAACCCTATTCTATGAAAAGGTCACCTGGCAGGTGGACGGGGTGGAAAAGGGGCTGCGGTACGGTGAAAACCCCGGCCAGGAGGCCGCCCTTTACCGGCTCACCAACGGCAACCTCGTTCTGGGTGACACACAAACCCTTCAGCCGGGCAACTACCTCGCCTCGGACATCGAACTGCTTCAATCCGGAAAGCACCCCGGGAAGACGAACCTCACCGATGCCGACAACGCCCTCAATATCCTGCGCTATTTTACCGACAGGCCGACGGCGGTCATCGTCAAACACAACAATCCCTGCGGCGTAGCGCGGGATGCGTCGCTGGCAGAAGCCTATCGGAAGGCCAACATGGCGGATCGGGTGGCGGCCTTCGGCGGGTGCATTGCCCTGAACCGCCCGGTGGATCGGGAAACGGCGGAGGCCGTGGTGGCCCAGTATGCCGAGGTTGTGGTGGCGCCGGATTTTGAAGACGGGGTCATGGATGTCTTTGCCACGAAGAAAAACCTCCGGGTGATCCGCATCAATGCCATCCATCGGTTGCAGGCGTTCGTAGGCCAGCGCTGTGTGGAATTCAAAAGCCTCATCGACGGCGGCGTGATCGCCCAGTGGTCGTTCGTGCCCGCTGCCCGCACGCCGGAGGACGTCACGCTGGCGGCCTGCGAACATGGCGGCCAAACCTATCAGATCACAACCGCCCCCACCGCGGCCCAATACGACGATCTGCTTTTCGGCTGGCTGGTGGAGTCGGGCATTACTTCCAATTCGGTCATTTATGTCAAGGACCAGGTGACCGTGGGTATCGGCACCGGTGAGCAGGACCGCGTCGGCGTTGCGGAGATCGCGCGGGACAAAGCCTACCGAAAGCTGGCCGACCGCTATTGCTTCGAAGAACACGGCCTGCCCTACAACGAGCTTGCCGATATGGAGAAGAAATCCGCCGTCGATGCCCGTGTCGACAACGAAAAGGGTGGGCTCGTCGGTGCGGCCATGGTGAGCGATGCCTTTTTCCCATTTCGCGATGGTGTCGACGTGGGCATCCGGGAGGGCGTTGCCGCTGTGATTCAGCCCGGCGGCTCCACCAACGACCACCAGGTGATCACCGCCTGCAACGAAGCCGGGGTGACCATGGTGTTTACCGGGCAAAGATCGTTCAAACATTGAATAAAATTTCGCCTCGTGCGCGTACGCGTAATTCGGTGGACCTGTAGAAAACCGATTGGCGATTACGAGCACGCGCACGATCAGTTCTGCACCATCGATCAGTTTCCCGCCAGCAGTTGCGAATCGTCCACCCTGATCTCCTGTTTTGCCAGCGTGACTTCGGAAACGATGTGGACGGCGCGGTCGATGTCGGCCGGCTGAATATGAAGATGGGTCACTGCACGAACGAGGGTGGGGCCGGCCGCCAGCATCCGGACACCGGCCTTGGCAAGGCGTCGAACCCATTCGGCGGCCGTACCGCCGGCTGTCGACACATCGAAATAGACGATGTTGGTAAGGACGCGCGCCGGGTCGAGAAAAATACCCGGTATGTCGGCAATCCCCTCTGCCAGTCGGCGGGCATTGGCATGGTCCACGGGGAGACGGTCCACGTGCCGGGTGAGGGCCACCATGCCTGCTGCGGCCAGAATACCGGCCTGACGCATGCCCCCACCCACCACTTTTCGCATCCGGCGGGCCTTTTGGATAAACGCCGTGCTCCCACAAATCATGGATCCTGCCGGCGCCCCCAGGCCTTTGCTGAGGCAGAAACTCAACGAATCGGCCGGATCTGCCAACGCCCTGACACTGGTTCCGAGGGCCGCCGCGGCATTGAAGATCCTCGCCCCGTCAACGTGAAGCGACATGCCGTTGGCATGCGCCGCCTCGGCGACGGTCCGGGTGTACCGGGCCGTCAGGGGCGTGCCCGCGCATCGGTTGTGGGTGTTTTCCAGGGCCACAAGGCGCGACCGGGGAAAGTGAACGTCGTCGGGGCGGATCGCCGCGGTGACGGCCGCCGGGTCCAGCGTGCCGTCGGCCCGGTTGGGGATCGTCCTGGGTTGAACGCCGCCCAATGCCGCCGCCCCGCCCTGTTCGTAAAAGAAGATGTGGGCCTGATCGCCCAGGATCATTTCATCGCCCCGGCCGCAGTGGGTCAGCACGCTGACCAGGTTGGCCATGGTTCCACTCGGAACGAACAGCGCTGCCGGTTTGCCGGTCATCTCCGAGGCCAAGGCTTCGAGGCGATGGACGGTGGGGTCTTCCGAAAACACATCATCGCCCACCTCAGCGGCGGCCATGGCTTCGCGCATTTCCGGGGTGGGGCGGGTCAGGGTGTCAGAGCGCAGGTCGATGGGTTCCATAAGGGCGTTCTCCGGGGGTTCGGGTAGCGGCCGTGAAGGGCGACTGATTCAGGGATGAATAGAAACAAAATGGCGCGGATGCAAGAAAAACCTGACTCCGCGGATCTGTATTGGTAGGGGTGTCGCCGATGGTCAGGAGCGTTTCAGCTGCCAGGTGAGAAGGCGTGCGCCGAAGACGGATTCGGTGTGCCGGGCGGTCTCGGCGGGCTCCGGCACCCCACCGTGTCGATGACCCCGGCGCTGCAATTCGCCGACGGCATTTTCACGATTGACGTAGGCCGCACTGAACTCCGGATTGATGCGGATGGCGCGGGTGTAATCGCTGACGGCCTTTTCAAATTCACCGATATTGGCCCATGCCAGACCTCTTAAATTGAACGTGCGGTCCCGCAAGGGGTTGAGCGAAATGGCGGCAGTGAAATCGGAAATGGCTTCGGGCATCCGCGCCTCACGCATGAACGCGGATCCCCTGCTGAGGTAGGCCGGCTCGTAGTCTGGGTCGAGGGTGATGGCCTCGGTGAAGAGGCTGATGCTGTTCCCATATTCTCCGCTGGTAAACAGTATCATGCCGGCCTTAAAAAGCTTTTCGGCGGTCATGTCTGCGGACATCTTGGAAGCGCCTCCGTGAACCCTCAGGACTGAATGCCCAGCGGCAGGGAATAAGCCCTTCGGATCCAGCAATTATCTGTGGGACACGATACTATAACCCCATGGTGTCGAGACAGGCAATAAAATCATCGGCAAAGGCGTCCTGGATAGCGCCTTCACGACCAAACTCGGCAATGTCGGTGACGGTGTTTTCGGCAGCGCCGTAGTCCACATCCCAGCCCTTTTCTTTCAGTGACGCGATGACCTGATCGGTCTGTTCCCGCGTTGCGCTGCTGCCGATATTTCCCTCGGAAATGAAGAATTTCATAATTGCCTTCCTAAAAGTGGTTTCTGGAACGACCGCCACGGGGGTGTTGCGCGCAATACCATACGGGCCGTTACGCCGTTTCCGGCGGGGGATCTGAACGGGGTGCACAGCGGTGTTCCCCGCCGGCATTTTTTAGATAGTCATAGAGGCTGACGCGTTGATCACACTTGATGTAGTCTCGGATGTGTTGCATGAGGTACTCGACGGTCGCCGCTTCCCCATCGACCTCCAAGCGGAATGCCAACAGGCGCTGAAGGTTTTTGTTGCCCTTTTCACGATCCGGCACCATGCGCAGGAGACGCTGAAACACGATCTGGAAAGGACCCTTTCGTTCTTCGATAGCGATAACATTGTCCATCATGGCTGCTCCGTATTTTAAGGACGGCCCCGATGTGATAACAACTTCACAATAACGATGATTTCGGCAGATGCAAATGGTCTGTGCATTGGTTTTCGGCACCCCTGCAACCCCAGCGCAGGAATGGGCGGCCGGTCCATCGGCCGCTTCTTGCACATCCGTCGCAGCCGGTGACAACATGAACCTGACACCCGGATTGAGGAGAATCTCGTGATTGTGACCTATGAAGGACGCGCGCCGGTCATCGGCGACGGCGTCTTCGTTGCGCCCAACGCCATCGTGATTGGTGAGGTGCGCATCGGCAGCAACGCCAGCGTTTGGTACGGCACCGTCATCCGCGGCGATATGGATGCCATTGCCATCGGGGATGACAGCAACATTCAGGACAACTGCACCATTCATACGGATGACGGTTTCCCGGTTCTCATCGGCAACCGTGTCACCGTGGGGCATAATGCGGTGATCCATGGCTGCACGCTGGAAGACGGGTGCCTCATCGGCATGGGCGCTGTGGTGCAAAACGGGGCGCGCATCGGCCGTGGTGCGGTTGTCGCAGTGGGGGCGGTGGTTCGCATGGGGCAGGAAGTCCCGGCGGGGCACCTGGCCGCCGGCGTCCCCGCGCAGATCAAGAAATCATTGGATGATGCGGCCAGGGCGGAATTTCGGGAAGCCGCCGATCATTACCTTCACCTACTACCGCGGCATCGGCGGTTGTTTGAAACGCCGTGATCGACACAGGAGGCTCCGGCATGACCACCCTATCCATGGTTCCCATCGGAACGGTACACCGACAAGACGACCGCGCCTGGATCGATGTCGCCCCGGAATATGCCGACGGCCTGCTGGGGATTGAAGGATTTTCACATGTTCACGTGATCTACTGGTTTCATGAAAACGACACCCCCGATCAGCGTGCCATGTTGCAGGTGCATCCGCGAAAGGACCCGGCCAACCCGCTCACCGGCGTGTTTGCCACCCACTCCCCCAAAAGGCCCAATCTTGTGGCCCTGACCCTGTGCCGAGTGTTGGGGATCGACGGCACCCGGATCACCGTATCGGGGCTGGATGCCCGGGACGGCAGTCCGGTGATCGACATCAAGTGTTACATCCCCTACGATGTCGCTTCGAGGGATATCACCGTTCCACGGTGGGTGTAATGACCGCTGCGGTTGCCACGGAACTGGAGGGGCAACTGGAGCGCGTCACCTACACCCGGGAAGATACCGGCTACACGGTGGCCCGGGTGCGGGTGGCCGGTAACCCCGATCCGGTCACCGTGGTAGGAATCCTGCCGACGCCCCGCGCCGGTGAGCATCTTCGCATGACCGGCAAGTGGGTGGTCCATCCCCGATTCGGCCGCCAGTTTCAGATCCATTCCAGCGAGTGTCAAGCGCCGGCGACTCCCAAAGGCATTGAGAAGTATCTCAGCTCCGGCCTGATACCGGGGCTGGGACCGGTGACCGCCGAGCGGATCGTCCAGCGTTTCGGCGCAAAAACGCTGGACATCATCGATACGGATCCGGGGCGCCTGGCTGAGATCGACGGCATCGGCAAAAAGCGCGTCGCCGGTATTGTCGCGGCCTGGAGCGACCTTCGGTCCCTGCGCGACGTGTTTTTGTTTCTGAAAACCCACGACATCAGCACACGGTTCGGGGTGCGAATCGCCAAACGTTACGGAATACGGGCCGCAGAAGTGATTCGCCGGAATCCGTATCGGCTGTCGGCCGATATCGAAGGCGTCGGGTTCCACAAGGCCGACCGCATCGCCGCCAGCCTCGGCATCGCTCCGGAGGCCCCGGAGCGGGTGCGGGCGGGGCTGCTTTTCGTCCTTGAACGGGCGGCAGATGACGGTCATGTCTGCTTTCCAGCAGACTGTCTTGGGGCACGGGTGAGTGAACTGCTCGGCGTACCCCGGCAACTGGCAGACCTCGCGCTGTCGGCAGCCGTTCAGGATCAGGATGTCGTGGTCGACCCCATCGGCGACAACAGCCTCGGTTCGGGGAGCGGGAGCGCCGTTTTTCTGGCGCGATTTCACCATTGCGAGACGGCCATTGCCAGGCGGCTGACGGTATTAATGCGGACAGTGCCCTCCAACCGCATCGCCCATCCGGCCCGGGCCCTTAAGTGGGTGGCCCATCGACTGCGCTTTTCATTGTCCGAGGGCCAGAGGCAGGCCGTGGCGACGGCCCTTGAAAAGTCCGTGGCGGTCATTACCGGGGGGCCGGGTACCGGCAAGACCACCATTGTCCGGGCAGTTGTGGAGATTTATCGGCGGGCCGGCGCGCGCGTCATGCTGGGTGCGCCTACCGGTCGCGCCGCCAAACGTCTCAGCGAGGCCACCGAACAGCCGGCGCGCACCATCCATCGATTGCTGGAATACAACCACCGCAGCGGCGGGTTCCAGCGAAACCAGCAGCGTCCGCTGGATGTCGATGTGATGATCGTGGACGAAGCATCCATGCTGGACACCGTCATCATGCATTTTCTGCTCAAGGCGTTGCCGCCGGGGTGCGTTTTTGTAATGATGGGCGACATTCACCAACTACCGTCGGTGGGCGCCGGCTTCGTGCTGGGAGACATCATCGACAGCGGTCGGGTGGCCGTGGCACGACTCACGGAAATATTCCGTCAGGCCAAAAGAAGCCGCATCGTCGTCAATGCCCATCGCGTTCACGCCGGGAAGATGCCGGTGACTGATGACGGCGACGCGCTCTCGGATTTCTATTTCATCGAGCAGGACGATCCGGCGGCGGCCGTTGAAGTGATCCTCAAATTGGTGGTGGAACGCATTCCGGAGCGTTTCGGGATGGATCCCATCGATGACGTTCAGGTCATCGCCCCCATGCACAAGGGGCTGGTCGGCACGGCAAACCTCAATGGCCTTCTCCAAGCGGCGCTGAATCCCCATTCGGAGGGCCTTGCCAGAGGGGCTGGGCGGCTGAGCATCGGTGACAAGGTCATGCAGATCCGTAATAACTACGACAAAGATGTGTTTAATGGAGACATGGGCCGGGTGTCGGCCATCGATGAGGCCGCCCGGCGGGTGAGCGTAATTTTCGAGGGTCGCACGGTGGCATACGAGAGCAGTGATCTGGACGATGTCGTGCTGGCTTACGCCGTATCCGTTCATAAAGCCCAAGGATCCGAATATCCGGCGGTGGTGGTTCCCTTGCTGACCCAGCACTACATCATGCTCCAGCGGAACCTCATCTATACCGCCGTGACCCGGGGCCGGCGATTGGTGGTTTTGGTGGGCAGCCGTCAAGCGATGCGGCTGGGACTTCGCAACGCCGGCGTGGCCCGGCGATGTACACGGCTGCAAGAGCGATTACAGGAGGCCCTTGCGCCGTAAAACGCCTTCCGGAGCCATCAACCGGCGGGGGCTTTAACCTCGCTGCTGGAAGTGGCGCAGCCGGCTGCAGTGAAGGGCGCCGCCTTGCTAAACCCCATGGCATACGGTACAACGGCGGGCATTCGGGGCGACGGCGCCGGCGCCGCCCCGGAATCGCCTCGGACCGGCACATCTTCAGGGGCTTCATCATGCTTAAGAACATTTATTGGGCCGATAATTACGTGGCCAAGAAAAAAGACGGGGCGGATGCGATTCGCCTGATTCGTGCCGGGCAGCGGGTGTTCATCGGATCCTCCTGCGGGGAGCCCCAGCATCTGGTCCGGCTCCTGGCCGGGGCGTCGCTCAAGTTTACCGATTTGGAGATCATCCGGATGATGAGTCTGGAGAGCACCCCGCTGTCCCTCATCGCCAATAAATCCGGGGACCAGACCATCAATATCCGATCGTTTTATTCCGGGTCGGCACGACCCAAAGGCATCGCCATCAACAAGCGATTTCTCACGCCCATCAACCTCAGCCGCGTGCCCCATCTGTTCAAAAGCCGCCGGCTGCCCATCAACGTGGCGCTGATTCAGGTCGGACCGCCCGATGACTTCGGCTGGATGAGTCTGGGAGTGTCGGTGGACATCACCTTGGCCGCGGCACAATCGGCCGATATGGTGATTGTCCAGGTCAACCAGAACATGCCACGCGTCTTGGGAAGAAGCTTTATCAACGTCAATGATGTCGACGTGATCGTGGAGCATGACGAGCCGCTGCTCACCGTGTCGTCACCCATCGACATGGCGACCGCCAACAAGGTGGGGCAGAACGTCGCACGGCTCATCGAGGACGGGGCCACCATCCATATCGACCCGGGTGCCACCCATGAGGCGACCTTGCTGGCGTTGAGCGGTAAGAAAGATCTCGGCGTACACACCGAATACGTCACCGACAGTATCATGCGGCTCGTCTCCGAAGGGGTCATCACCAACCGCCGCAAGGGTTACAAGGAAGGCCGTGTGGTGGCCAGCGGCGCCATTGGCAGCAAAGACCTCTACGAATTCATCGACGACAACCCGTCCATCGACTTCCAGCCCTCTGACTATGTCAACGACCCGGCCATTATTGCCCGCCATCATAAAATGGTGGCCATGTGCGTGGCCGAGGCCATGGACCTCACCGGGCAGGTGGCGGCAGACGCCCTGAGCGTCAACTACTTCTCCGGGGTCACCGGCATGCTGGACTTCATCCGCGGCGCCAGTCGATCCGAGGATGGCAAATCGGTGATCATGCTGCTTGCCACGGAAAACCAGGGCAACACCAGCCGCATCGTCCCGCTGCTCAGCGATATGGCCGTGGTGGTGCCTCGGGCGGACGTGGATTACGTGGTCACCGAATACGGGATGACCCGGCTATTCGGCAAGAGTTTGAAGGAGCGGGCCATGGCCATGATCAGCATCGCCCACCCGGATTTCAGGGAGGGCCTTTTTCACAGCGCCAAGGAAATGGGTCTGCTGGGGCAGCAACAGACCCTGTCGGAAGCCATGCACGGCGTCTATCCGGTTCATCTGGAGGAAGTCCGCGAAATCGGGGGTGAGCGCCTCACCTTCCGCCCGGCAAAGCCGGTGGATCAGCGCCGCATTCAGGAGCACTTCTACACTCTGAGCAAAGACGATGTGGTATCGCGGTTTTTTCATGAGAAGACCGCCTTTTTGGAAAAAGACGTCAAGGGGGTCATCCAGGTCGACTACGTCAAGGATCTCACCATTATCGCCACCGTGGGGGAGATCGGGTTTGCCAGGGTCATTGCCGTGGGAGAATCCCTGCTCGAAGAGTCAAAGAACATCGCCGAGGTGGCCTTTTCCGTGAGCAAGGACTGGCAGGGCCACGGTCTGGGTAAGATTCTTATCCGAAAACTTGCGCAAGCGGCTCGCGATAACGGCATATCGGGTCTCGTGGCCTATACCGCACCGCACAACAACGGGATGATTCGCCTGTTCAAATCTCTGCCGTACAAGGTCCGCAATACCCTGGACGGGGATATCCTCGAATTGAAGTGCAATTTCAAAGAGCCGATCTAACAGGGTGGCAAAAACGGTCATGGGCGCGGACCAGACCCGGCAACCGTCGACGAAAAAGCGGAGTTTATGCCCAATGCGCATTTTCACTATACAGTTAGCGCCGCATGGCCCTGCGCCAATGCCTGTGGAGGTGTAATCCATGAGTGACGTTACGGTAACCTTTCTGCCTCATAACAGTTCCGTCAGTGTTCCGGCGGGTGCGTCCGTCATTCGTGCAGCCATGGAGGCAGGCGTTCACATCAACGCGTCTTGCGGTGGCGAGGGTGTTTGCGGCAAATGCCGGGTCATCGTCGAGGCGGGCGCGGTGACCGGCGGCGTGTCGCCGCGTCTCAGCGCTGAAGATGTGGAGAAAGGATACCGCCTGGCCTGCCTGAGCAAATTGACCGGCGATGTGTCGGTGCGCATTCCGGTGGAATCGGACATCGACACCTCGGCTTTGACCACCCGTACGGGACCGCGACAGACGGCGAAAATTCGACCCTTTGATTTGGAAGCGCTCAAGGAAGAGGGTCTGTTCATGCCGCCGGTGGAGAAGCGCTACCTGGAGATCCCGCCCCCGAACAGTCAGGACCACTTGCCAGATGTGACCCGCTTGGTGAGCTTTCTCAAGGCCCATTACCATGAGGATCGGCTTGAGGTGGATCTGGGGGTCATTCGCAAACTGCCCGACGTCATGCGCAAGGCCGATTTTCGCATCACCGCGACGCTGCTGAGGCCCGTGCGCCAAGGCAGCAAAACCCGCATCATCAACGTCCAACCGGAGGATACGACGGCGTGCTCCTACGCCGTGGCCATCGATGTCGGCACCACCACCGTCTACGGGCAGCTCATCGACCTTCACTCGGGCGAGGTTCTTGCCGAAAAAGGCGATTTCAACGGCCAGATCAGTTACGGCGAGGATGTCATATCGCGGATCTATTTCGCCGAAAAAGGCGACGGGCTCCAGCGGCTTCATCAGGTGGTGGTGGCCACCATCAACACCATTCTGAAAAAGATCATCAAACGCGCCGCCATCGATCCGGAGGACCTTTCCACCATCACCCTGGCGGGCAATACCACCATGACCCAGTTGCTGCTGGAGGTCAATCCGCGCTACATCCGGCGCTCGCCCTATGTGCCGGCCGCCACCCTCTACCCGCCCATCAAAGCGACGGACATCGGTATGGCTGTCGGCGACCATGTCACCGCCCTGGTGTATCCTCAGGTGTCCAGCTACGTGGGGGGAGATATTGTGGCCGGTGTCATGGGATCCGGGCTCTACCGAACGGAGGCGCTCACCCTGTTCATGGATATCGGTACCAATGCTGAAATCGTCATCGGCAACAAAGATTGGATGGCCTGCGCCGCCTGCTCGGCCGGCCCCGCCTTCGAGGGGGGCGGCATCGAGTTCGGCATGCGCGCCGCCAAGGGCGCCGTCGAGGATTTCTCCATCGACCCGCTGACCTGGGAGCCCATGCTCGTGACGGTCGGGGACGTTCGGCCCAGGGGCATCTGCGGTTCCGGGCTCATCATCATGGTGGCCATCCTCTTTGAGACCGGCGTCATCGACAACCAGGGCAAGTTCAATCGTGATTTGAACACCGACCGCATTCGCGAGCGAGAGGGCATCTGGGAGTATGTACTGGCTTGGCAGGAGGACACCCAGATCGACCGGGACATTTCCCTCACCGAAGTGGACATCGACAACCTCATGCGGGCCAAGGGGGCGATCTACAGCGGGTGCATGACCTTGCTCGAAGAGGTGGGGATGCACATCAGCGATATCGAGCACATCATTCTGGCCGGAGGGTTCGGCAGTTACGTAGATCTGGAAAAGGCCATCACCATCGGCCTGCTGCCGGAGATCGACGCCGAGCGGGTCACCTTCATCGGCAACGGGTCACTTCTCGGGGCACGCATGAGCTCCCTCACCAATCGGATCCGTCACGACGTGGTGGACGTCACCAAAATGATGACCAATTTCGAGCTGTCGGAAACCCCTTCTTTCATGGATCACTACGTGGCGGCCCTGTTTTTGCCCCACACGGACCTGGATTTGTTCCCCAATCTCAAAGCCCGCCTGGCCGAGCGCCGCAGCGTCGGTAGGTGATGTCCCCCGGCGCGCGTTGAGGTTATTTCCGAGGGTCTTGATCGGGTATGCTTTCCCTCAATGATTGCCGTTCAGGGGGCTGGATCTATTGACAAACCCCGGGCCTCCATATAAAGGAACATACTTGTTGAGTCGGGTGTTCCCCCTCCATTTTTTCCATTGAAATAACACCTTCCGGTCTGAAGGTGTGCGGGTGCAACATATCTTCTTAGAAAGGAGGTCGATATCAATTTTAGATTCAGGCCATTGTTATTTTCATGGCCTGCTGAAGGTCCGTTTACGCGATCGCTGGATGAACCTTAATTCTCAGCCAAAGGAGACAGAAATTGGGTTTCGAATTCACTAAGGAATCGTATTCCGGCAACATCAAACCGATCACCATCGGCAAGGGCGACAGTGCCGTCACCGTGGGTGGGGAGTCCTGCTATCCCTTCTACGCGTTTGAGGGAGATACTGCCAACAAGCCCAAAATTGCCATGGAAATCTGGGATAGCGAGCCGGAAGATTGGCCCGAGGCTGCCCTGAGCCCCTTCAAGGATGTCGTATCCGATCCGGCTGCATGGGCAAAGAAGTGCGTGGATGAGTACGGTGCAGAGATGATCGTGCTGCAATTGAAAAGCATCGACCCCAACGGCGCCGACGCCAGTCCGGAAGACGCTTCGGCCACCGTCAAAAAGGTGCTCGGCGCCATCAATGTCCCCCTGATCGTCTGGGGCGTGGCCAACCACCAAAAAGATGAAGCCGTCCTGAAGAAGATCGCTGAAGATCATCAGGGCGCCGACCTCGTCCTGGGTCCCGTGGAAGACAAAAACCACAAGGGAATCGGTGCGGCGGCCATGGGCTACGGACACACCCTCATTTCTTCCTCCCCCATCGATGTGAACCTGGCCAAACAGGTGAATATCCTCCTCGAAAATCTCGGCGTATCAATGGACAAGGTCATTATCGACCCCACCACGGGCGGACTTGGATATGGCCTCGAGTATTCCTACTCGGTTATGGAACGTCTCAGCGCAGCCGCCCTGTCCCAGGGGGACGACAAATTGCAGCAACCCATCATCAACAACCTCGGCAACGAGATCTGGAAGTGCAAGGAAGCCAAGCAGGGCGTGGGCGAAGCGCCGATCTTGGGAGATCCAGAGCGCCGGGGCATTCTCATGGAAGCCGTGGGTGCGGTGAGCTACCTCTTGGCCGGCAGCAACATCCTCATCATGCGTCACCCGGAGGCGATACGCCTGGCGAAGGCCTACATCGATCTCCTGGTCGACGGCGGCGCTGCACAGGATGTCGCCGGTATTACCAAGCGGTTGGACGATGTGGACATTGATTTGGCGGCATTGGCACCCGCGCCGGATCTCACCATCGAGGAAGCGCCCAAGAAGGCCGCACCGGCCGCTACGGCGGCGCCCAAGAAGGCCGCTGTCAAAGCCGCCCCGGCCGCCAAGGAAGCGCCCAAGAAGGTCGCTGCCAAGGCCGCCCCGGCTGCCGAGGCCGAACCCAAACCGGCGGCGGCGCCTGAAGTCGACGCCAAAGCCAAGGCTGAAGCCGAGGCCAAAGCCAAGGCCGATGCGGAAGCCAAGGCCAAGGCCGAAGCTGATGCCAAAGCCAAGGCGGAAGCCGACGCGGCAGCCAAAGCAAAAGCGGACGCCGATGCCAAAGCCAAGGCCGAAGCCGACGCTGCAGCCAAGCGCGAGGCCGATGAAGCGGCTATTCGCAACAAGCGGGCCGAGGAGCGCGACAAGCTGCTGGCCGGTCGCAAGAAGGGCGATGACGAGGCTGTTTCCATGACGGCAGCTGCCGATCAGATGAGCAAGCTTGATAAAATGCTCTACACCCTCGATCGCATTCATCGCCGGGTCGCCTAAGCCAGCCCGTTTCCCGGCAAGAACTTGTAAATATGAAAATGAGGAGGAGGAACCTCTCATGACAGTAGAAAAAGGAAGTACACCAAAAGTCGCCGATCCGGTAGCCGCGTCCATCGATGTGGCCACCCAGCAGATGATCAAACGCGCCCAGGACCTGGGCATCGACACGGTATTCGATCGTGCCGTGACCATGAAGCCTTGCGCCATCGGCATGCAGGGGATCTGTTGTAAAAACTGCGCGATGGGCCCGTGCCGCCTGCCGTTGCCCAAGGGCGGCATCGAGGGCGAGGACACCCGGAAAGGGCTCTGCGGTGCCACCGCCAACACCATCGCTGCCAGAAACTTCATTCGGATGATCGCCGGTGGTGCGGCCGCCCATTCCGACCATGGGCGCAGCGTGGCCGAAGTGTTCATGTCGGCCGCCCGCAAAGAGACCGAAGACTACAAAATCAAGGACACGGTCAAACTGATGGCCATCGCACCGCACCTGGGCGTGGCCACCACGGTGGAAGTGGATGGCGAAGAAGTCGATCGCGACATAGACGAGATCGCCCTGGAAGTGGCTGAAAAAGCGCTCAATGAATGGGGCAAGGCCGAAGGGGAGCTGCTCTACCTGAAGCGTGCGCCGGCGCCGCTTTACGAAAAATGGAAGAAAGCCGGCGTGCTGCCGCGCAACATCGATCGCGAGATCGTTGAGATCATGCACCGCACCCACATGGGCGTAGATCAAGACTACAAGAACCTGGCCAAACAGGGCGCTCGTGCATCCCTGGCCGACGGCTGGGGCGGGAGCATGCTGGCCACCGATCTTCAGGACGTGCTGTTCGGCACCCCGTCGCCGCTGCAGTCCGAGGCCAACCTCGGAATCATGAAGGAAGACCACGTCAACATCATCGTTCACGGCCATGAGCCGGTGCTCTCTGAGATGATCGTTGCCGCAGCACAGAGCCAGGATATGCTGGACTACGCAAAAACCAAGGGCGCCAAGGGGATCCAGCTGGGCGGCATCTGCTGCACGGCCAACGAAATTCTGCAACGCCACGGTGTGCCGCCGGCAGGCACCTATCTCCAGCAGGAACTTGCCATCATCACCGGCGCCTGTGACGCCATGGTGGTGGATATTCAGTGCGTGTTCCAGAACCTGGCCAATGTGGCCAAGTGCTTTCACACCAAGCTCGTCACCACCCACCCGATTGCCCGCATGGAGCAAAACAACGTGGAGCACATCGAGTTCGACGAGCACCATGCCATGGATGACGCCAAACGCATCGTGAAGATGGCCATCGACAACTTCCAGAACCGGGGCAGCGAAGTGATGATCCCGCCCCAGAAGGCCACCCAGATCGCCGGCTTCAGCGTGGAGTCGATCCAGTACCACCTGGGCGGCACCTTCCGGGGCAGCTACTACACCCTGAACGACAACATCATCAACGGTCGCATTCCTGGCCTGGCCGGTATGGTCGGCTGCAACAACGCCCGCAC
>CAYUOU010000011.1:0-21121 GCA_964446485.1 uncultured Desulfobacterales bacterium
ATTGATTTTCTCATTCATTGCCCGGAACTGTTTTCTAACGATCACATATTGGATCTATCTTCTGAAGACCGGCTTTATCGCGATCGATCAAAATCTGAAATCAGAAAAGTGATCGAACTCAGTCGAGCGCTTCAACCCTTTTTCCCAAATACAAAGAAGCCTCGCATAATTCTAAATGTAGGCGGATTCTCTATGAATTCACATATTTCAGTGGAAAAACGTAAAAATAAATATAACATTTTGAGTCGTAGCCTATCAGAAATTGATACTAGGGGAGTGGAGTTGATCCCGCAAACCATGCCCCCGTTCCCTTGGCATTTCGGAGGGCAGCGCTATCACAACCTATTTTTGGAACCTTCTGAAATCATGGAATTTTGTAACGTGACCGGTATGCGTGTTTGCTTGGATATCTCCCACAGCAAATTAGCATGCAACTATTATAATTGGTCATTCAGTGAATTCCTTAGAAAATTGGGACCCTATACTGCTCACATCCATTTAGCAGACGCAAGTGGTGTAGATGGTGAGGGTCTTCAGCTAGGTACCGGGGAAATTGATGTTTTTGATTTGGTTACAAATCTTGATGAGTTTATTCCAGGTATCAGTATGATTCCTGAAATATGGCAAGGTCATAAAAACAATGGAGAAGGTTTTTGGATTGCGATGGACCGTTATGAATCAGCCCGTATGAAAAAGTCAAACTTTTCGAATCATTCAATCGTTTAGCGCTCCAAAATGCCGATATCATTTACAGTTGATCTATTTGAAGGGTAAATTTCATGAGAGTGCTGTTGATCGTATACAACAATGACTCATTTTTGCATCATTTTCCGATAGGACTTGGTTATATAGCTACAGTATTCCGCAATTTAGGAGCTGAAGTACATATATATAATCAGGATCTTCATCATTACCCCGACGAACATCTGACGTCCTTCCTTGATAAGAATGTTTTTGACATCGTTGGCTACAGCACAGTAGCTGGCTATTATCAGTATAAAAAACTGCTTCGCATTTCGGAGGCGGTGAACCGATCGGTCAATAGACCGCTATTTATTCTTGGAGGACACGGTCCAACGCCCGAACCTGAATTTTTTTTAAAAAAAACTCAGGCCGACATCATTGTAATGGGCGAAGGAGAAGATACGATTGCCGATCTAATCGATGCTCTACGAAATAAGAGGGCTCTTCATGGTATCGATGGAATTGCCTTCAGAGATGGTCATGACGTAGTTGTCAACAAACGACGTAATCTGATTCCTGATATCGATATAATCCCATTTCCAGCCTGGGACCTTTTCCCGATGGCGTATTATCGTTTGTATCGTTTTCCACGTTCAAACAGTGACAGGTTTACGATGCCGGTACTTGCCGGCAGAGGGTGTCCCTTCAGATGCAATTTCTGTTACCGAATGGATGAAGGCCTACGTATTCGTTCCAACGAATCGATTCTTAGCGAAATCGAACAACTGACTACCGACTATAGCATTAATTATATCGCTTTCACAGATGAGTTATTGATGTCGTCAGAGCAACGTGTCGAATCCCTATGCAAAGGCATTTTACACAAGAACCTTGATATACAGTGGTACTGCCAAGGGCGTCTCAATTTTGCTAAACCCGATATTTTAAAACTCATGAAAAAAGCAGGATGTGTATTCATAAATTATGGTATCGAAGCCTACGATGATCAGGTTTTGAAAAATATGAACAAACGGTTGACTACAAATCAAATTGAAAAAGGAATTCGCGCCACACTTGATGCCGGCATAAGTCCTGGATTTAACATAATTTTTGGAAATATCGGTGAGAATCGCGATACGATAAAGAAAGGAGTGGAGTTTCTTCTCAAATATGATGACCATTCACAGTTGAGAACTATCCGTCCCGTCACCCCATACCCAGGATCTCCATTATACTACAAAGCAATCGAAGACGGCCTTCTCAAAGATTGCAATGATTTTTATGAAAATAAGCACTTCAATTCCGATCTTCTCACAGTGAATTTCACTGATTTGACCGATGATGAGTTCTATAATGCACTCCATTGGGCAAATAGCGTATTGGCAAAAAATTATCACCTGCATAAATATCAGAAACTTCAAGAAGAAATCGACAATCTCTATTTCAATAAAGATAACAGTTTCCGTGGGTTTAGGCAGACGTGAATCGACTCTCCCTCATAAAGAATGCCAGTATTTATACATTTTCTAACATTATAAACTCTGCACTTCCGTTCTTATTGCTGCCTATATTGACACGGTATATGAGTCCTAGCGATTTTGGCATCGTCGCAATGTTCTCTGTCATGGTTAATATTGTCTCCCCTTTTACAGGTTTTAGTGTACATGCCGCCATTCAAAGACAATATTATGAGAAAGAAACGGTAGATATTCCAACTTATGTGGCAAACTGTCTGCTGATTCTGCTTTGCGGCGGAATAATTGTTTCCATTTTTCTGTATTGCTTTTTAGACTCGATATCAGTTTTAAGCTCAATACCGAATAATTGGATTTGGGCCGTAGTAGTAGTTTCAATGTTCCAATTCATTATTCTGATCAATCTATCACTTTGGCAGGTTACCCTAAAAGCTAGAACGTTTGCTTGGTATCAGTTTTCCAGAACCGTGGTAAACATTTTGCTGACATTGCTGTTTGTTGTCGGTATGAGACTATCTTGGCAAGGTAGAATAGCGGCTCAAATATATACGATGGCCCTATTTGGGCTCGTTAGCTTTTTCATTCTTCACAAGGGGAATTGGATTCAATACAGAGTGAATAGAACATACATTATAAATGCTTTGAAATTTGGCATACCCTTAGTTCCGCATACGATAGGTGCCGTCATGATGACAATGACGGACCGCTTCTTCATTACAAATATGGTAAGCATACATGCAACCGGACTATATTCAGTAGGATATCAAATAGGAATGATAATTTGTATAATTGAGAACTCTTTCAATCAAGCGTACGTTCCATGGCTATTCGATTGCCTAAAAATGGAGAACAAGAGCACAAATTTGATGATTGTAAGAATGACTTATATATATTTTTTTATCATCGTCGGCCTCGCCATCGGCCTATCAATTTTAGCACCATTTTTTTTAAAATTTTTTGTTGGAAAAGACTTCGCTGGAGCAACAATATTTATCTTCTGGATCGCACTCGGATATGCATTTAGTGGAATGTATAAGATGGTTGTCAATTATATATTTTTCGTTCAAAAAACATACATTCTCGCATGGGTGACATTTTCCTGCGCCCTTGTAAATGTTCTCCTCAATTATATATTGATAAAGCTAAACGGCTCAATAGGCGCGGCACAGGCAACAACGATAACTTTTTTCTTATCATTTATTTTTACATGGATATTATCTAACAAGGTATATAAAATGCCTTGGCTCAATTTTTATGATTTCAATCGAGGAAAGAATATTTGCAACATCTGATCCGAATTTTTAGAGCAATACTGTTGCGTGATACATGGAAGCTGATAAAGAAATGCGATGTCCTTCTCGTGAGATCAGATGAGGATTGCGGATACTCATTCAGGGGCAGAATTTATTCACCGTTAATCGACAGCATTGGTGATATGCTGAATAATAATGGCTTGCAGCTCAGCTCCGTAGCTAAATCATATTCAAAAGTTAAAAGCGCTGATGCTTATAGTGCGCCCGTATTGTATAATCGCAGAGATTTTACAACAGCATTGATCGGAAGAGTGGCAACTATATTCTATAGCCGAGAAAAATGTATTCTGTGGAAATTCAATAGAAGAACAAAATTTTGGAAATTACTTCTTGAAAAAGCAAAGCCAGTTTGTGTTATCGGAATACAACCTGATGAGAACCTATGTGAAGCATGTAATACAAGCGGGATCCCAGTATATGATCTTCAACATGGAAGAATTTCAATTGAGCATCCTTGGTACAGCAGCAACCGTTTTGAGAATACATCTTCATTGTATCTTCCTTCTGGTTATCTTTTATGGGATGATATCAGTGCAGAGATTTTGCGACAATCTTTACCACAAAGAAAAATTGATATCAGGATTGTCGGGAACCCTTGGTTTTCACGTTTCATGGCCAATGATGAAAGAGATGTGATTGTTCAAAATGAATTGAAAAATGGTAAAATCTCCAAAGATGACAAGCCTGTCATATTGGTCTCACTTCAGTGGGGATTGGATCGATTCTATAACCATTCCGAGTTTAACGGCGTTATGGTCGATGCGATCGAGAGGACAATTCTGGAAACGTCCAAATATTACAATTGGCTCATTCGATTACACCCCTTACATATCCGCGGATCTGTCGGTCAAAAAGCGCAACAATATTTAGATAAGACTTTTGATAGTCTTGAATCTGTTGAGTGGCATAAGTGCAGCGAATTACCGCTACCGGTAGTTCTGAATCAAGCCGATTTGCATATCACGGATAGCAGTAGTGTTGTTACGGAAGCGAGTTGGATGGGTGTGCATTCAGCTCTGTTAAACAGTAGCATACGTCCGGGGGGGAGTCTCGAAAGCTTTTATGCAAATGAACGCAGTGTCGGATTGGCAGAGGTTATTCCACAAGATTCGGCAATGATTAGGAGATGGATAGCAAATTGCCTTGCTCAGGGAAAAAATCAGATTCCATTCGAAGACAGAGGTACTGCCTTAAATGACTTCATCAATGACATTATTGTTATCGCGGATCAAACACGCTAAATCGTATATGATGCACTCGAATATTTTTGACGAATTTTATTTATCTAAAATTTCAATCCATCTCAGGTCAATATATCTATGATTGCTATCGTCGACTACGGCCTCGGGAATCTTGGATCAATGTCAAATATGCTTAAGAAGATTGGATCCCATCCTGTCATTTCATCTGATCCATCTGTATTGGCTAAAGCGGAGAAACTGATTCTTCCAGGAGTAGGTTCTTTCGATACGGCGATGAAGAGCTTAGCAGATAGAAGTTTAATTCTTTTGCTCAATGAACTTGTTATAGCTAAAAAGGTCCCGATTTTGGGAGTTTGCCTAGGAATGCAGTTGTTTTGTCAGAGAAGTGAAGAAGGACGACTGCCCGGATTGGGTTGGATCGATGCTGAAACTGTCCTATTCAAATTTGACGGGCCGTCTTCGAAATTGAAGGTTCCACACATGGGTTGGAATCAACTTATCAATTGGAAAATTCACCCACTATTGAAAGACATTGGAGCGGATAATCGCTTTTATTTTGTTCACTCATATCATGTCTCCTGTTCCAATCCAGCCAATATCCTTGCCTCCACGTCATATGGTTTCGATTTTACATCTGCGATTGTCAAAGACAATATCATCGGTGTGCAATTTCATCCTGAAAAAAGCCACAGATTTGGCATGCAATTATTACAAAATTTTGTAGAATTGGTTTGAGAAAATGAGTTTGAATCATATTTTTCAAATTTTTAGTATCGATATATTCTAAGCCATTCATCTAGTTCACATACTATTTCTATTTGTAATTTTATGTTAAAAAACAGAGTTATTCCTTGCTTGTTACTTCAAAACGGTGGCTTGGTAAAGACATTGAAGTTTTCCAAGCCAAAATACGTAGGAGATCCGATCAACGCAATTCGGATATTCAACGAAAAAGAAGTGGACGAATTGATGGTTTTGGACATATCAGCAAGTAAGGAGCGACGTGAACCGGATTATGGTTTGATTGAACAGTTTGCCAGTGAATGCTTTATGCCATTGTGCTATGGGGGCGGTGTGCGAACGGTCTCTCAAGCTTCAAAATTATTCGCTATCGGCATAGAAAAAATTTGCCTGCAAACGGCCGCCCTAAACAATCCATCTATCATTACACAAATTGCTGAGCGCTTTGGCAGCCAAAGTGTTTTAGTATCGGTTGATATTAAGCGCAACTGGCGTGGCAAGGCGTTTCTTTATTCCGCAGCTTCAGGCAAAATGCTTCCATATCGATGGCTGGATCACATAGGGAATGCCATCACCGCAGGCGCTGGAGAAGTTGTCTTGAACGCAGTCGACCGGGATGGGGTCATGGGAGGAATGGATATTCCTTTGATTCATCAAGCGGCTTTGTCCATACCCGTGCCGCTGATTGCAATGGGGGGGGTAGGCAATCTTGAGGACATTCAGTCTGCCATAAAAGCCGGTGCCAGTGCGGTTGCTGCCGGAGCCTATTTTGTTTTTCAAGGTCCACACCGAGCGGTGTTGATCTCTTATCCCCGTTACGACGAACTTGAAAGGCTATTGGGATAATGACGAATACCGCACCATATCAAGTCTGCACTCGCTGCGTCATGGATACCAGCACTAAAGAGATCGTGTTCGACGATCAGGGGGTGTGTAATTTTTGCACGACATTTTTAGAAAACTCCGGCCATATTTTACACATGCCAAATTCTGAACGAGACCATATACTGGCAGCGCTGGTGGAGAAAGTGAAGCATGAAGGCGTCGGCAAACCATATGACTGCATCATCGGCGTTTCCGGCGGTGTTGATAGTTCTTGGGCGCTGTTGAAAGCCGTCGAATTAGGTCTTCGCCCCCTCGCTGTACATATGGACAACGGTTGGAACACCGAGGCCGCCCAGCACAATATTTCAAACTTGGTACGAGGCCTAGGCGTCGACCTATATACTTATGTTATCGATTGGAATGAGTACCGGAAATTGATGCAGGCATTTTTCGACGCTGATGTCATTGATATCGAGCTTCTCTACGACAACGCCATGTTCGCCGTAAATTTCAGACAAGCAGCTAAACACAAAGTGAAATATATACTTTCAGGCACAAACAGCTCAACCGAAGGAATACCTGTACCGAAGGACTGGAATTGGTTTAAATACGATAAGAAAAACATCAAATCTATTGCTAGATCAGCAAACGTGAGTATTAAAACATTCCCCGCAATCGGCACACTCAGCTATATTTGGTATGAATTCGTTATGGGAATTCACTGGACCGCATTTCTGGATTTTTTCAACTACAATAAATCCGAAGCACTCGATACACTTCAACGCCGATTCGGATATAAGCCCTATCCCTATAAGCATTATGAATCGATTTTCACTCGCTTTTATCAGGGATATATACTTCCTGAAAAAGTCAATGTGGATAAAAGAAAACTGCATTTTAGCACGATGGTTATGTCTGGGCAGATCAGTCGACAAGCCGCACTCGCAGATCTTGAAAAATTAGCATATCCTACTGAAAACGATTTGGCCGAAGACAAGAGATATTTTATCAAAAAAATGTTGTGGTCTGAAAACCAGCTTGTTGAATACATAAACCGTCCAGAGAAGCCGCACGACACTTATCCAACCGAAAAACCATTATTTGATAGGTTGTTATACTTCTACAGGCGGTTTATACGTCATCAACACTGAATTTGCTTACAAACCAGCAATCGTGCCGGTGTTGCGCCTGTCTTTGCTTCGAAATTCAAATTTTCTCAAACTACTGTTCTTGAACGAGAAACGCTATGGACAATACCGGATCGATGAAAGACAATTGCAATCATTCTATGCTGGCCACTAGGATTGAATCAGCCAAAAGAGCGCTTCATACTAAACTTCATGGCGTCGACCTATCGTCTTCAGCGATATCTCCGTACATCCAACGATATATCAAGCGCCAGGCCCGAAATTTTCAAAGTGTCTTTGATCGCTATGGAAAAATTCTCCAAATGGCTCTTGAGAACAATGCGCATTTGCTTGATCGCATTGTTTTGGTTGACTATGGCGGCGGCAGCGGCTTGCTCTCGTTACTTGCGAAAGAGGTTGGGGTCGGAACGGTTGTTTACAACGATATCTATGATGTATCATGCAACGATTTAAAAATATTGTCTGCCCTATTGAGGATAACGATAGATGAAATCGTCTGCGGAGATATAGAAGTACTCATCGATTTCGTGCGCAGAGAGGCGATTACTATTGACACGATTGTATCCAATGATGTCATCGAGCATATTTATGACGTTGAAAAACATTTCAAAACGTTATCATCAATATCGGATGGGGATTTTACAGTGGTATACTCAACAAACGCGATTCTTTCCAATCCAGTCTATGTATATCTGGTACGAAAGTCTCAGATTGCCGTCGAGACCAAAAACAGAGAAAAAAAGTGGGGCGACAAGGAAAGAGATACCCAAAAGGCATATTTAGAAGTCAGAAAAAGCATCATCAGTGCGTATGCGCCGCATCTGTGCAATAAGGATGTAGCGTTTTTATCACGGCGGACCCGGGGCTTAATCAAGACCGATATCGAGCGCTGCGTCGATCAATATCTACTTGAAGGCCGCATCGACTATGCTCCGGATCACCCCACAAATACATGCGATCCCTATACCGGCAATTGGTGCGAGCATCTCATGGATCTTGGTTGGCTGAAAGCAATCGTTGAAAGCGCAGGGTTCTCAGCGACGATATACAGCGGGCAATACGCAGTTTCAGGACCGCCATTAAAGAAGATCGCCAAGCTTCTGTTGAACTGCATCATTCGCGTGTTGGGCATACGCGGGCTGTTCGCAGCGCCTTATTTTATTTTACGCGCGGAACGCAAGCAAACCGATTACTGAAAGCCTTCAATCATGTCCGATACAAAAAAAACGGTTATCCTGGTGGACCCCCCGACACCCGAACCCCATGAACTCAACACCGGGCTTGCATGGGTGGCTGCAAACATACGCCATGTAACGGCCTCTGTTCGCGTCTTGGGCCTGGCCAACATTCCGTGCTCCATTGAACACGGCAACCAACTCTTGAGAAAGCATGTTTTGGAATCCAGTCCCGATATTGTCGGGTTCAACATCCACTGCACGACCTATAAAACCGTTCTGGGGATGATCACCCGGCTTAGGACTTATTTTGAAGGCCTCATTGCCATCGGAGGACCGCACACCGTGTATGCAGACCAATCCATTATGGAGGAATGCCCGGAGGCGGACATCGTGGTATTGGGAGAGGCGGAACGTTCGATGCCAAGAGTCTGCACTCAGCCGCGAGGACAGTATCATGAAATACCCGGTGTCATATTCCGCGATGGCGATCGAATCGTCAATAACCCCGTTGATTTGAAAAACCTTTCTTTCGAAGGGCTGGCGCATCCCGATTATCGCCAATTCGGAATACATCGGATAAGGGCACCCTACCCGATTTCCACTAGCCGCGGCTGCCCTTTCCGGTGTTGCTTCTGCAATCCATTCATGGGCGGCAAATGGCGTCCCAGACCACTGGAAGAAGTCTTTGATGAGCTTGAGTTCGCCGTTGCCACCTTCAAGATCAACAGCTTCAGAATCGTCGAGCCGGTGTTTAACCTCCGCGAAAAAAGGGTCATCGATTTCTGCAATGGATTGATGGAAAGGGGCATTTCCTTACCGTGGGACTGCGGCAGCGGCCTTCGGGCAGACTTCATCACCGACGAAGTGGTAGCGGCGATGAAAGCGGCTGGCTGCACACATATCAAAATCGGCGTTGAAAGCCTTGTGCCGGAAGTATTCGAACACATCAACAAGGGAGAATCAGTTGAGGATATAAAAAAAGCCATCGACATTATCAAAAAGGCCGGCATGCCTGTCTGGGGGTCTTTCATTATCGGCCTGCCACACGATACCTATGACAGAACGATGCTTAATTTCAGTCTATCCAAAAAGCTCCGCATCGATTTTACACAATGGTCCCTGCTTTTCCCGTATCCTGGAACGGCTGCCTATGAATGGATGGAAGAACATGGCGCCATCTACCATACAATTGAAACGGCTCACCAAGGCGCCCTTGATTCCGCCGGCCAAGATTGTGTGCACGTTGCCTGTGACACGATTGATTTTCCAAAGGAAGAACGTGTTGAGGCATACTACAAGATCAACTGGGCATCCGGCAACTACATCTATTCGCCCAGTGATTCAGATTTCAGCAAAGCCATCAGCATACTTAAGGGCATCTTGAGATATGACCCTTTGGGCCTGCCTTTTCACATCCTCAGACTTCTCAAGAAATTGAAGCGAAGAAGCGCTCTGACAAATCCTGAAGGGAAATATTACGACTTCGTTAAGAACGCTTATTGATTCCCACCGCAACGACTACGCCGCGGCCCTGACAGCATAAATGAATACATCAGATCACATCAAAACCGTGCTGGTTGTCACCAGCCATTACCCGCCGGGCAGACAGGTGGGCGCGGAACGCGTGTTGAAATTCAGGAAACATCTTCCACAGCATGGGTTTCACTGCAAGATTTTGACCCTCAGCGATTTTGGGTGTCTCCGCGGGCAAAACGAAGGTGGCGTGCATCGGTCTGCATCCATCGCCGGATATTTCTACAATCTGGCATTTCAAAACAGACTGAAAAACTTATCTGAGACAAATTGTTTTCAGGAAAAAATACCGTCGCACGACGACAGCCGGATTTGGCAAAGGGTTCGGCGTGCCATCATCGGCAACCTGTTTGTACCGGACATCCTGATCACCTGGCTGCCGACCGCATTCATCGCGGGAATGCGCGCCATTCACAGCGCCGACGTCCGGCTGATCATGGCCACATCACCATCGCCGTCTTCACTGCTGATCGGTGCCATGCTTTCATGGGCGTCGGGTCTTCCGCTGGTTCTCGACTTCAGGGATGGATGGATATTTGAAAACCCGGATCCGGCCTATCTCCCGGGTCTTTCCCATTGGCGCAGAAAAATGGAAACCTTACTTGAAAAATGGGTTGTTTCCCAAGCCGCCGCCGTCGTTTCGGTGAGCCCGCCACTCACGGAATATTTCAGAAAATCGTATCGCCTCCGCGCCGGCCGCGCGGTCACGATTCCCAATGGCTATGATCCGGACGATTGGAATGACGTCCAAGTACCTCCCAAGTCACCGAATAAGCTGAGGATTGTTTATACCGGCCGAATCATTTCAAGTCACCGGGCGGGCTGTTTTGATATGTTTTTGCAGGGCCTGGCGCTTTCCGATCCAGACGTAATTGAAAATATCGAAGTTTTATTCATCGGAATTCAGGCTGCGGAGGCCCGCCGCATCACCGGGTATGGGCTGAACAGCACCGTTAAGATCATTCCGTATCTGCCCAAAAGACAATGCATCGGGTATCAATTATCGTCGGATGTGCTGTTGCTGTTCATGGGCAAAGACAAGAGCGTCATGACTTCAAAAATCTTTGAGTACCTGTTTTCAAATCGACTGATATGGGTATTGGGCGACGAAGAATGTGCCGGATCCCGATTTGTAAAAACGATCCGGGCCGGGATCGTCACCAATCCGCAAACCCCTTCCGACATTTCAACCACCGTGAAGAAATTAACCCGGCTGTGGGATGAGAACCGACTGCCTTCAGGCGCAGGCCACGGTGCCATTCAACCCTATAGCCGGCAGCACGCGTCGAAGCAACTGGCGTCATTGTTCAAAAGCGTTCTAAGGGACGACCGACTCATGGAACGCCCGCTCGTCACCGATGTATTGTCAAGCGGCGCAAACGGGAATAAACGATACTCCGGCAATCAATGATGCACCCACGTATCGACAAGCTCAGAGACCACATGATCAACCTCGCTGGTTTTGCCATCAGCCTGCTGATCGGCCTCTTCGGACATAGAACTCGAAATCACGGGAAAAAAGTACTGGTTGTCCGGATCGATCTGATCGGGGATTTCGTCCTATGGCAGCACGCCGCCAGATACTTTAAACAAATCTACCCTGGCCACAGGATCGTTTTACTCGCAAACCAATCCTGGTCCGCGCTTGCGGAAAGGCTCCCCTACTGGGATGACATCTGGCCCATCGACCGAGAGCGTTTCAAAACCGACTTGATCTACCGGCTCGCCATCATCCGCAACATCAGGCAAGCGGGTTTCACTGTGGTGATCGCCCCCAATTTTCATAGAAGCGCGGACGCGATGTGCACCGATTCGATTATCGCCGCATGCGGCGCTAGGGAAAGAATCGGATCGCGAGCGGAGCAAAACACGCCGTTTCTCGACAGACGACTGCTTGACCTGGTCATGCGGCATTTCTACTCGCGGCTGCTCGATACGAAATCAGAAAGCCAGGCGATGGGGCACAATTATGCGTTTGTCAGCCTATTGATGGGCAGGAAAGTACCCGACGAGCCACCAGCGATCGCTATCAACCCACCCCGCGTTCATGTTGACGGCCGGTCGCCGTACTTTCTGATATGTCCCGGCGCCGGAAAAGCGCAAAGACGCTGGCCTGCGGAAAATTTCGCCAAAATCGCCGGCCGGATAATGGATAGGACCCCCTGGAAGGGGGTCATCTGCGGGGGCAAAGCGGAGATGCACCTTGCCGCCGGGATATCGAAGGGCTGTTCAAGGGCGCTGATCGATGTTACCGGGAAAACCTCCCTGCTGGAAATGGCCGGTCTTATCAACGATGCCAGGCTTGTCATCGGCAATGAGACCAGTCCAATCCACCTCGCCGCAGCCTACCAGAAAAAATCCGTTTGTATTTTAGGGGGTGGGCATTTCGGCAGGTTTTTGCCCTACCCGTCAGAAGACCACTGGAACGACCGCACGCTACCCATTCCGGTATTCACTTACAAAAACTGCTTTCATTGTGACTGGAAATGCATCTACCGGGTGCCTGCCGGATCACCCTTTCCGTGCATCGGAGACATATCGGTAGAGGCCGTGTGGGAGGCAATCGATCCACTGCTGCCGCCGCGAACCTTCAGCGCCGGGAAATGCTCCGACCTGCCCCGCTCATGAATGCCAATCGGGTGCCTTTGGCGGCATCTAAAAGACTTCCGGCAGGCCGTGTTTAACAAGCATTCGCAATTTATGCGGTAATGGGCGGATAAGACGGAAAAATCGCCGGGCCGGAATGCTTCTGGCAGCTTGGGTTTCTGCCCGCAGTTGGCACAAATCTTTACGTTTTAACCATGCGGCGTTGATCACGGCCCAATAAATGGACCGCATCAAGTCGCATTTTTTTTTAACAATCGAGAGCAACGCCCCCTCCAGAAGCAATAATAAAATGTGCGCGGGGAAAATGATCTGAAACACCGGAGACGGGTAGCAAACCACCATAACGAATATCCTGTTTCGCTCACTCAGGAAACGGCGTTTGAGTGGGGTCGCCATTTTATTACCCACGATTTTTCCCCCGCCCAGACTTCGACCGACCCAATGCAGATAACCCGATTTGGGAATCACTCTCACCGAATGACCGCCGAGCCATGCCCTGCAGCAAATCCACATATCTTCGTGCATCGTGTGGAACCATTTGGGGAAACCGCCGATGGCGTTCCAAAGGGATTTAGGCAACCAGAGGCAGGCGCCCATTATCATGCCCACTTCCCTGACGGTCAGATCCTCATTGGGAACGCTGTTAAGAAACGGGTCGAAAAAAATACCGAAATCCAACAATGCGCCATCGTGTGCGCTGAATTGACGAAGGCCCAGGATCGGCGAGAAAGCACCCGAAGTCTCAGCCTCGGTATAGAAGGTTTGCAATGCATCCGGAAAGAGAATGGCATCATTGTTCAATATCAGCAGGTAGCGGCCTCGGGCCTGATCCGCCATGCGGTTGTTGCTCTCACAAAAGCCGATGTTTTCCCTGCTGCTGATCAGCCTTGCTTCAGGGTAACGGGATCGAATATATGGCACCGAACGGTCTGTCGAGGCATCGTCATGCACGATGACCTCAAAGGAAATGGAACACTTCTGCGAGAATACTGCATCCAGGCATTTGTCGATCATCCCAATGCCGTTAAAGTTGGCAATGCACACAGAGCAGACTGGCGCGTCTGCACCGGGGAGAGCACCGTCAGCGCGCGGCTCAGCGACCTTATCGCGTTTTAGCTCAATCACGGGCATCCGACTTTTCCGATGAGCATCGAGCCCAGAAGGCAATCATTACCATCCGTTTTCAAATCTTCAACCAGCCATAGATCCACGCCCCGTATTCCGCCAGAACCCACCGGATCTGGCGGCCGTCCCGCCACCATCCCGATGGGACGAAGCCGTCGTTTCGTGCTGCTGCCGCCTGCAGAGAAAAAGCCCCGCCGTAAATTCGTTTCCAGATATACAAGGCCCTGCGTGTGTGAAATTTACTGGTCGTGACAATGACGCGAGTGATCCCCTGATCCTCCAGGACCTTGCCCACAAAGCGCGCTTCGCTGATGGTATCATAGGCATCCGGCGCAGCCACCGACAGCACCTTGTCGCGGGGTACGCCATGGATTGCCAACGCCCGCAAAAACGCTTCATCCCAAGAGCAGCAACGCTCGAAACCGGCGATTTCCAATTCCCTGATGGCGGCGTTTTTTCGATCCCCATTGATCACAACCCGTTTCACCAGGCCGTCCCGGTAGAGCCGCCCCGCTTCCGCAAGCCGCGGGTAGTATTCCAGGCCGGTACTCAGCACGACGGCGGCATCGGCCGGAACGAGCGGATCGTCCACCACCAGAAAAGACCCCAGGGCGCCCAGAAATACCGGATGCAGCAGCATCAGCGCCATGACCGCGCCGATGACGGCCGCCGACCATCGCCGCAGCCGCCTGAAATCTTTGCCTGAGGCGCTTGGCGCCCCGTTTTTTGGCCTCATCGGTGCAACCGTATGGTTTTCAGCAGGCTGCCGACGGAGCGAAAGACCCGTCGGATCTCGTCCACGTCACGCAGGTGTTTGAGCGTCTGGAGAACAAACCGGGGCCTAAAGTAAAACTCCCGGTATGCCCGCGATAGGATGTGGGTCAGCTCCTCCCGGGACATGTCCACCGTTTTCACCACCGGCCCGAAAGTCATGTCGAATTCTTTGAAGTCTTTGGCCAGCAGCAGATCATTCGCCACGGCATATTCGTAAAGCGAGGTGCCCGGGTAGCACATGGCGATGGAAAACTGCACCTGGTCCGGGGAGAGCTTCTTGGCAAAGGCGATGGTTTCTTCGACGCTTTTACGGGTGTCGTAGGGGAACCCGAACATGAACCCGCCAAGGGCCTGAATGCCGTGTCGCTTCACGCGGCGAACGCCCGCTTCGATCTGGGAAAGGGTCAACCCCTTTTTTATTTTGTCCAGCACGTCCTGGGAACCGCTCTCAACGCCGAGCCGGATCATTTTGCACCCACTGGCCTTCATTTCGGCCAGCATCTCGTCGTCGATGTTGTCCACCCGCCCGTTGCAGGTCCACACCAGCCGGAAGCCCTCGTCGCGCAGACGCTGGCAAAAAGCGATCACCCGTTTTTTATTGGTGGTGAAGGTGCCGTCGTCAATGTTGACTTCCTTCAGACCGTAGCGATCCACCAATTGATGCAGCTCCCCGAAGACACTGTCCAGACTCCGAAACCGCTGCCGGTGCCCATACATACTCTGGGGCCACAAACAGAAGGCGCAATGGTAGGGGCAGCCCCGTGCCGTCATCATATTCATGAAGGGCCGCCGGGAATACCAGGCTTCCAGGTACCAATGCCAGGGGATGGTCTCACGATCCGGAAAGGGTATGGCGTCCAGGTCGTCGGCCACCTCGCCGTCGCCGTTGTCTCGAATGGTGTCGCCCTGTCGCCAGGTTATGCCGCCGACGCCCTCGAGCCGAGGCCAGGCAGACGCTACGGCGGCAATCTTGGTATCGAACTCGTGGCGGATCACCACGTCGATGGCCGGGCACAGCATCAATGCCTGGCGGTGGAAGTAGGTCACGTGGGGGCCCCCGGCAATGATGACGGCGCCGGTGGCATCCTTCAGCGCGGAAAGACTTTCATAATCCGCCGCACTGCTGGGGGTGGTGGTTTCCATGAAAATAGCTTCCGGAGCGGCGTTCTTTGCTGCCGTCAGGGTCTGCGGCATATCGAGTTCCTCGATGACCGCATCGATATAAACCACCTCATGGCCCGCCGCCGTGAGCTGCGCCGCCGCGTATGCCAAAAAAATGGGATACTGGAGGTACTTGTCGCTCCGGTGCTTAATGATCCGGTTCTGGGACCGGGTACCGAACCCCTTTCCCGGCCAGGGCGGATTGATGATCAGAACGCGCATGGTGTTTTGTCTTTTGTGTTTGGTGTTTGGTGACCGGATCGCCATTAGCACGGGCGGTTCCGTCATTTTTTCCGCGCGACTCTGCCCCAGAGAAAACCCGTCAGTTGGATGCCAAAACTGGCGGCCAGCAGCGTCAATACTAGAGGCAGTTTCCCATCTTGCCGGCTGTGCCTGATAACGTTTACCGTGGACCAGGCCCGCAGTTTCAAAAATCCCTGCTTATTTACAACCCGTTTGGCAAAGAGATAACTGCTGATGCCGCGCCTGAACTGCCAGGCAAAAAAATCGCCCAACCGATCCCGGGCCGGATGCCAGGCCACCGCCTCGGGACAGTAGCGGATACGAAACCCGTTCCGGCCCAGGGCATGGGCCAGATAGCTGTCTTCTCCCCCGGCCAGGGGGAAGCCTTCGTCAAACCCGCCCACGCGCTCAAAAACGGCACGGGTCACCGCGCAATTGCAGGTGCTGAGGCTTTGGGTGAAGCCGTCGGCATCGACCCGCCAGATTCGGGGAAAGCCAACGCTGCCACCGGCAGGAAAACCCAGGGCGGAAATGGCGTTCCCCAATGTATTGGACGGCATCAATGCCAGCCGCCCCATCACCGCGGCGGCCTTCCCATCGGCCAGGGCTTCGTCAAAGGCATGGAGCCATCGGGGGTGAACCCGGCAATCGGCATCGGTGAACACCAGGATATCCCCGCAGGCCGCAGCCGCACCGGCGTTGCGGCACCGGGCCGGTCCCCGGTTGGTTTCCATGCGGATCAACCGGTATGGCCAGGAGGCCGCCAGGTCGGCGGAACCGTCCGTGGAGGCGTCGTCCACCAGGATCACTTCATGGTCGGTATCGTACAGCCGGCCCAGGGATTGAAGCAACCCCGGCAGGGTGGCCGCGGCATTGTAGACGGGAACAATGATGGAAAACTTCATGACGACTCAGGGTCTTGCCAGCCGGGCGCTGCCATTTCAACGGCCCGCTGATTCCGGCCACGGGCCTGCCCGCCCCATAACCGGCAGACGAGTTCTGAGATCAGGCCCATCATAAAGATGACCACCGAGGTGGACAACAACGGGGCGCTCATATCAGCATCTTCTCATCTTCATGGGCTTCCGAATTTTTTCCACAGGTCGCGCCACCATCGCCTGACCGATTGTCTCTAAAAGCGCAAATCGGATTTGCAGATTATTCAAAAACGGATTACGGGTCAAGCTTGGAATGGTCGGGGGGCAACGGGTCAGGGCCGCCGCAGGCGTGGCGACGGCCAATGGCGGTTGAGTCTTCGAGCTTGACCAGGATGTTCGGAATACGGTATATTTTTTCAAACGAAGCCCGAATTATGCCTCAAATTACATTGAAGGAAACCATCACCCGAAAAATCGATATCCCGCTGGATACGCTCGCGGAGATTATCGATAATTTAAGTGCGGACGACAAAAAGAGACTGCTGTCGAAACTCAGGAAGTCCGGCGAGCCGTTCAAAAAGTTTGAAAAATATAAAATATCCGAAATTATTTCGGTTTTTTTTGAAACTGAGCTGTATGAAGATGAATTTTTGGCCGATCTGGAAGCGGGTCTCAAAAAGTCATCCGTGTACAGATATCTCGAATGCCTGAAATCGGCGAATTACGCCCTGATCTGCTCAAGCCCGCGGCCCCCTTTCCTGAAACGCTCATCGAGGAAGTCGGTGGATGCCTCCGCTACAAGGGCGAGGCCAAGTCATTGAAAGACATGCAGGACGCCATTGGCCGAGGCGCACTGAAGGCTTCTCGTGGTAACGGTTGACACCAACGTCGTTGTCCGCTTTCTCGCCTTCGACAAGGACATGATCAAAAAGGCCGCGGGCCTTTGCCGCTGCGCCGTCAGACTGCCCATTGCCGATTAGGTCAAGGACCGGTGGCAGATTGATACTCTCCTCCTGCCTTTGTCCTTGACTGCAGATCCCTCGTCGTGAACTCCTCGGGATGACATAGGGGGTGAAGGTTTCGGGATGACATAGGGGGTGAGGGTTTCGGGATGACATAGGGGGTGAGGGTTTCAGGATGACACGCAATGTCGGTGACACCTTGCGCATGACACGTTTTCCCGTGTCATTCCGAACGTTGGTGAGGAATCCGAAATTGAGAAGATCAACGGAAAACGGTGACATCCGGCAAGAAAAACGACAGATGCCCTTACTTTGACGGCCTTAACTCCAAACAATCCCAACGCTCCAAACGCTCCTAACGATCCAAACGCGCCCAAACGCTCCCGATGCCGCCAAAACCGCTACAGCATCCACCAGGGCACGGCAAAAAGCTGTTCGTCCAGACGGATCGGACTTGGCACCGCGCAAACGATCAGCCCGGGGCCGATGCGCGCTTTGGGAAAACATTCGCGCAGGATCCCGACGGCCTTGCCGTCGTTTCGTGTGGGGTTGCTCTTGGCCTTGATCTCAATGGGGAAAAGGATGCCGTTGATCTCCAGGATCAGATCCACCTCCGCACCGCCGTAGCTTCTGAAATGATAGATCTCCGGCTGCAGAGGCCAAGCTTGAACCGCCTTGATGATTTCGAGCGCCACCCAGGTCTCGAACAGGGCGCCCAGCAGAGGGTGGCCGCCGATGGCATCGGGGGTGCCGATTTTCTGCAACTGGCAGATAAAACCGGTGTCGGCGAAGTATCCCTTGGGCCTTCCGGCGATGCGCTTGACCGGATTGCGGGAAAAAGCCGGCAGGGAAAACCACAAAAAGCCCTTTGGTCCCCAGGCGGTCCACCTGACGTTTGATCGGGCCAAGCAATTCGGGTGCATACTGGATTTCGTCCAGAAAAACCGGCGGCGGGTTGTTTTGTAAAAAAAATTCAGGGTCTTGTCTGGCGTTGGCGACATCCACCACCGGGTCGAAAACGACCGACGCGACCTTTTGGCCGAAAAGATGCTTCACCAGGGTGGATTTTCCCACCTGACGCGCGCCGAGAACCGCCAACACCGGATAGTACCGAAACAGTTCAAGAAGTTATTCTTCGATGAGGCGGGGTCGATAGGTATTCATGGGCAGCCTTCAGATATTCTGTATTTTCGGGAATGATATTCCCGATATTACAGACTTCTGGGTGGGTGGCAAGCCAATCTTGTTTCTTGCGCAAAAAGCGCCAAGCGCAATGCCGATGTAGGGCGCGGGGTTTATCCCCGCCCACGGCCAGGACCAATTGCCATCGCCGCTTCGGATGCCTGCGGGCGGGCATAAAGCCCGCCCCTACGCCTGATGACGGCAAGCGGCACCCTCTGTAGGGCGCGGGGTTTATCCCCGCCCGCGACCAGGACCAATTGCCATCGCCGGCTCGGCTGCCTGCGGGCGGGCATAAAGCCCGCCCCTACGATTTTGGCGCAGGGCTGTGGCCCGACCAAAATGCAGCATAATGCGGAAAAGTCTTGACTATTCCGCAAAGCATTACAGTATAGTCGCAAAACTTTTCGCGCTGAAAGGACGGTCGCGGTTGGAACGGCAGCAGAGACAGCAGATCATCTCAGAGCCAAGCGATCTTTCGATCAACCCTCCAAAACGCTTCGCCGGTTCGCCGCGCGCCACAACGTCGATGCCGTTCAACTGGTTCTCCATCTCAAGCACGAGAAGGTCATCGATGGTATTCAGGTTCGGCGCGGCGCGGACTTTCTCGCCGCGCTTTCACTGTAGCCGCTGATCAAAGCGAGGGATTTTTTACCGGTTTATACTCTCCTCCCGCCTGTGTCCTTGACTGCAGATCCCTCGTCGTGAACTCCTCGGGATGACACCGGAGGCGAGGTTCGGGATGATACGCCTCTTTCCCGTGTCATTGCGGACGTTGGTGAGGAATCCGCCGTTCACGACTCTTGCAATTCAACTTTTTCTCCGCTAATATGCATGTATATTGACGGAGGCCACGACGATGTACAAAAGACGGCTCGACCTTCCCCGATCCCCGCAAACCAGTTTCTTTCTCTGGGGGCCGCGCCAGACCGGCAAGACCACCCTGCTCAAGGCGTGCTATTCCGACGCCTGGCGCATCGACCTGCTCAAGACCGACGAGCTGGTGCGCTATCTCAAACAGCCTTCCCTGCTGCGCGAGCAGGTGGCTTCCCTGCCGGCAAAGACCTTGGTGGTGGTGGACGAAATCCAGAAGGCGCCCGTGCTGCTGGATGAAATCCACTACCTGATCCAGGAGCGGCAGACGGTTTTTGCCCTTTGCGGTTCCAGCGCCCGCAAGGTGCGCCGGGGCCATGCCAACCTGCTGGGAGGCCGCGCCGTCCGCTATGAACTGCTGGGCCTGGTGGCCGAAGAGTTGGGCGATGATTTTACCATCGAGCGCTTCGTCAATACCGGCCCCTTGCCCGAGCACTACGGCGCACGAGACCCGGCCCTGAGGCTGCGCAGCTACGTGGACGACTATCTGCGCGAGGAAATCCTGCAGGAAGGGCTCACGCGCCAGCTCCCGGTCTTTTCCGACTTTCTGCGCCTGGCGGCCATCGGCGACACCGAGGTGCTCAACATCGCCAACGTCGCCAGAGAGGCGGGCATGGCCGCCTCCACGGTTCGCGACCATTACGGCATTCTGGTGGACACCTTGATGGGCGCTTTTTTGCCGGCCTTCACCCTGCGGCCCAAACGCCGCACCGTCCAGGCACCCAAGTTTTATTTTCGCGACATCGGGGTCGTCAATCACCTGGCCCGCCGGGGCGCCGTGCAGCCCGGCGCCGAGCTTTTCGGCAAGGCCTTCGAAAACTGGGTCTTTCACGAGCTGTCGGCCCACAGCCGCTATAGCCAGCGGTTCTATGAGCTGTCCTATTGGCGCCTTTCCAGCGGGATCGAAGTCGATTTCATCCTCGGGCCGGCCGCGGCCGCCATCGAGGCCAAGGGAAAAACCCGGGTGAACGTGGAGGATTTGAAGGGACTGCGCAACTTCAAAAAAGACTTTCCCCAGGTCGGCGAATCCATCGTCGTCTGCCTGGAGAAACATTCCCGGATCACCGAGGACGGGATCCGCATTCTGCCCTACCGCGAATTTGCACGGATGCTCTGGAAGGGAAAATTGACGCCTTAACTCCTAACGATCCTAACACTCCCAACGCTCCCAACGCTCCCAACGCTCCCAACGCTCCCAACGCTCCCAACGCTCCCAACGC
>CAYUOU010000011.1:21221-69752 GCA_964446485.1 uncultured Desulfobacterales bacterium
CCAACGCTCCCAACGCTCCCAACGCTCCCAACGCTCCCAACGCTCCCAACGCTCCTAACCTGGGCTGCTCATCCCCGAATCACCGTAATCGCCCGGCCGCTGACCGTCCTGGCCGCTTCGACGGATGTCCGCTCGCGGATCGGGGGCAGGCTGCCGCGGCGATCGAAGATCATCAGCCAGCCGGAATCCAGCGACAGGCCCGCCAGATAGGCGTCGATCTGCTCCAGCCCCTTTGGCAGCGGATCCGGCTCCTCGTCCCGCCAAACCTTCAGCTCAATGGCCAGCGTCACCGTCCCGTAACGGGCACACAGGTCCATCCGGCCCCGGCCGATAGCATATTCCCGCTCGAGGGTGCCGCCGCCGTTGACCACGCGATGCAAAAAGGCCATCAGCACCAGGTGGGGCGCGATTTCGTGGTAGGGCGCACTGCCCATCAAGGGTTCGCCGTGCTGGCGCCAGAATTCCAGAAACGATTCCAGGAGAGCCGCCGGGACCAGACTGCCATCCGGATTGAGCCAGGCCGGTGAAATGTGCGGCAATGAATCCTGCGGCGCACCGGCCAAGGCCCGGGGAATCACCTCCCGATAGATCGGATTGGCGATTACCAGGCCACCCGCGCCTTCCCGCCGGATCAGCCCCAGATCGATCACATACTGGCGGTCGTCATCCGTGCCTTCGGTGATGATGCCGCCGGCCAGCATGGGTTCCACCACCCGCCTGACCCTGGGCTCCAGCAGCTTGTCCGCCAACTGATCCAGGTGCGTCACCCGTCTTTCGATCAACCGCTCTTTGGCCTGAGCAACCATTTCCGAGGTGATTGGGCAGGAACGATCCCGGCCTGTTTTCATTTCAAAACAAACTTCGTAGGCCAGCGCATTGACCAGCCAGGGCTGCCCGCAGGTATATTCCCAGATCAGGGTTAAGGCATCGGGCTGAAAAACCTGGCCGGTATCTTGGGTATGCGCTTGCAACAGCGCGTAAACCTCATCTTGGCTGAAATCTCCCATTCTGAGTGACTTTGCCTTGATATTGAATGCGCTGCCGCCGGTGATAATCGCTTTCTCCTGGCTGGAATGGATCCGGTAATCCTTGATATCCCGCACCCCGCACAAAATGACGGATTTAGGAAACCGCTGCGGCCGATCGGGATAGCCCGCTCGAAGCTGACGCAGCAGGGAGATGAGGGTGTCGCCGATCAGGGCGTCCACCTCATCCAGGATTAAAACAGACGGATCGGAGGCCAACTGGCACCACCGATTGAGGAATTCTTTGACCGCGGATGTCGCGGGGACCCGATTCAACACCTCATCGGCGAGAGTTAACGCATTCTCGTCGCCCAGGCTGTCCCTAGCCGAAAGCGCCAGGCTATGCACGACTTCCGCCATGCCGAGTTCGATGTTCTCACGGGCGGCCTGGGCGCCTTCGATGTTGGCATAGAGGGTCCGGTAACTGCCTTTCCGGTTCAAATAAGCCGCCAGTGCCATCAGGCTGCTGGTTTTGCCGGTTTGCCGAGGCGCGTGCAGCAGAAAATACTTCTTGCGCGCCAGCATCTCAAGCACCTGCGCCAGATCGAAGCGCTCCAGCGGCGGCAGGCAGTAGTGGTCCTGGCAGTTGACAGGGCCTTCGGTGGTGAAAAATTTCATAAAACCTTTACCCCGTTGAATAAAATGGATTCCGGCCAGGACTTCGGTTTTGCTGCTTCGCGTTTCACGCCTGTTCTTTCCGCTTTCCCTCTTCCCGATCGCCGCGCCGCTCGAAGCGCATCTGTGAAATCTGCTCGCTGATCATGCCCATCAAAAAGACGATGACCGAAGAGTTTAACAGCAGCGCACTCATGTTGGTGAAGCGCCCCTCGGTGATGAAAGTGAAAAGGTACCAGAGCATCCCCAGCATGAACATCGTAAAACTGATCGGCAAGAAGACCCGCATCGGGGAAAACAGGGTGCAGATGCGGGTGATGATCATAAAGAAACGCACACCGTCCTTGAAAAGAGAGATATGGCTCTTTCCTTTGAGCCGTTTTCCTGAGCGGATGGGTACGTACCGGAGGCTCTGGCCGGTGCGCAGCACCGTCAGCGTCATGGTGGTGGGATAGGAATAGGTGTTTGGCAGCAGATACAACAGGCTGCGAGCCGCCGGCGCCTTGATCGCCCGCAGACCGCTGGTCAGATCACGGATGGGAAACTTGGCCACGTAACTGGCAAACCGATTGTAGGCAGCGTTTCCGAATGCACGCCCCAGCGAGGCCTGGTCATTAAAAGCGCGCGCGCCGACCACCAGATCGTATTGCGGCAGATGTTCGAGAAGCCGCGGGATGTCTGCGGGGTCGTGCTGACCGTCGCCGTCCATGAACACCAGGATATCGCCGGTGGCCTCGCGGATACCGCTTTTAACGGCTGCACCGTTGCCGATGTTGTAGGGGTGGGAATACACCCGGGCGCCGGCGGCCCGGGCCACATCGGCGGTGTTATCCGCAGAGCCGTCGTCAATGACCAAAATCTGGAAATCGGGCCCGGCGGCCCGCACCCCGGCCACGATGCCGCCGATGCTTTCGCCTTCGTTATATGCCGGAATGATTACTGAAACCGTGGGTACTGGCATCGCGTTCCATTTCAGCTGATTTGCGCTTCAAGGCCGACCTGTAAATTTCCTTGTCCCTTCGCGGCCCCACGGCCAGGACGTAAACCGCCACCGTTTTCTCTCTGACCCGGTAAACGATGCGATAATCCCCGATGCGCAGTTTACGAAAATCGGCCAGATTCCCCGCCAAGGGGGCTCCGAATCGCAATGGCGCACGTGCCAGCTTTTCATCGATGGCCCTGACGACACGCCGTGCGGCCGAGGCCCCGATGCTTTCTAAATCTTCTTCGACGGCATGGTGATAAACAAGCGACCACGTCATCTTCCGAATTTCTCCATAATGTAACCGTGAGACAAGGCCTTGCTGCTTTCAAAAGTATCCATGCGTGATAGCGCCAGTGCTGTCAGGCGCAGGTCCTCCATTTCCTCCAGCATGGATTCGTAGCTTGCCATGGACAGCAGGATGGCTTTCGGGGCATTGTTCTTCAAAATGATGAGTTTTTCAGCCTCGCCCTTTTCCAGCGCATCCAAGGTGGCGGATGTTTTTTTCGAAAGCGCCGTTGCTGAGAGATAGTCTGTGGAACGCATGATTCCGATCCTCCAATTATCCGATTATCCCCTGCAATATAATCGGATTTTTTACTGATGTAAACCGGCGCATCTATCCGGGAATGCGCGCCAGGCCACTTCTTTTGACTGCAAGCGGAGTACTTATTGGTTGTCCGCATCCTACATTTTATCCTGTAAATCCTGTCTAACCCCTCTTCAAACCAAAGAATTTTCAGACAGGATCAACAAATGCCGTATCCTTCTCAGCGAAGATCTGCAGCACGGATTTATCTGGCACGGGCTTTCCGTCATCAGCCCGTTCGCCGATCCGGTCCATCCCCTGCTGCGCGGGCTTCTCGAAAACCCATAGCCCTGCCCTTCAGCGGACGATCTTCACCAGCGCATACCCCCGGTTTTCCGCCATCGCCTGGGTCCATTCTGAAAAAAATTCGGCGGCGGAGGCCAGTTGCGGCGGGCTCAGATTGTCGGCCAGCCACCGATCGAGCAGCGGCGTGTACATCATCAGGTAATCATGGCCGCGTGCCGATAGGAACCGGGCCATCGCCGCCGGTGAATCGCTGCTGCGGATCGCCTTCAGCAGTACCCCGGCGCCGTCTGTGACGGGCAGATCGCTGTAGTAATAGCGCCCTCCTAGAAACAGTCCCAGCAGCTCGCTATCGGCGGACAGGTGGCGGTTGGCATAGAAGAAAAGCGCCGTCTCGGGGCGCTGGGCGATGATGTACTCATCCCGCGTCATGCGGCCGGAAAGCGTATCCATCGGCGCGACCCGCCCCCACAGATCGGCGACGTACCGGGCATTGACGATCATCAGCGCCGCCACACCCGCAACCAGCAGTGCGCGCATGAGGTGCGCCCGCTGGCCAGCAGCGACCGTGTCGATCCATTGGGCGGCGCCGCGGATCCCGTAGACGCTCAGGATCACCAGGGGCGGCACGGCCGGCAGGATCCAGCGGATGCGCATATCGATCTGAAAAAAAACGATCCCGATATAGAGCGCGGCAAACGCCAGCCAGATGCTGTTGGCGCGTCTGCCGCGGTCGGTCTGAAACCGTCGTGTCAAAAGGGCCAGCACCGGCAGCAGCAACAGGTAGGGGTTGAGCGCCCCATCAAAAAACTGCGGGTTGTCGTCAACGCCCTGGAAGAAAACCCTCAGCGGCACCAGCGCGATCATCCACCAGGGCTCGCCAAAGGCCAGTCGCCGGTAGGAAAAATGATCCAATGGCGGGAGCGCCCCGGCCACAACCGACACCTCACCGGCGGAAGAGACGTTAAAGACACCGTGAAACAGGGGATACAGCGGATTTCCGGTCCACAGTGCGTTGCGGACGGCCCAGGGGGAAAACACCAGCACCGCCACCGTAAAAAACAGGGCTGCCGGCGCCAATGCCCGCGCACTGGCCCATCCGCCGAGCCGGTTACGGCGAACGTAAACGAACGGGATCATCAACGCCATTAAACATAAAACGATGAGCCCATTGTATTTGGCCCCCATGCATAGTCCACAGAAAATACCGGAAAGCATCAGGTGTTTGACGGCGAATTGCGTCTCCGTCCATCGAATGAAGCACATGATCGATGCCGTTGAGAAAAAGACCAATCCAAGGTCGACATAGGCAACCGTGGAAAGACGGACAACGATGGGCAGGGAAAGAAACAACGCCCCACCGACGACCCCATAGAGAAGACTCAGCCGTTTTCGAAGGTAATCGATGATCAAAGCGGTGGTCAGCAGCCCGAAGGCCAGATGGATATAGGCAGGGGCAACATCATTGCCGAAGTACAGGGGCACCATGTACAGCAGCTGAATGTTCATCGGGTAGTAGCTGAACGGGATATCGGGCAACTCCCCCAGCTGCCCCATTTGAAGATACCGTTTGGGGACGAGGAGGTGGTGCGACAGCGCGTCCCGGCTCACCGGAGGCACCGACCCCATCATCACCATGGCGCCGGCCAGGACCAGCATGACCGGGATAATGGAAAAAACGAGAATCTGTTGGCGGCGAAAGAGCATTATTCGATGCCATCGTGACGGCGGCAGCGCCGACGCATCTGCGGTTAACACCAATGGGTCACCGATATGGCTTCCGGTCATCTGAACCGATGGTGGTCAGACATTGCAATGCAGCAGCGATCATTGCCCTTCTTGGGGGAACCGTCTTGACGGGCGCCACCCCCATCGTGCCAGGCGAAAGTCCAGGGCCGTGGCCAGGCAGCCGACACCGTACTGAATGCTTCTGGGTAAATTGATGGAAGACGCTTCCTTAAAATACTTCGTGGGGCAACTGATTTCGGCCACTGTGACGCCCAGCCAAATAATCTGCGCCAGCATCTGATTGTCAAAAACGAAATCATCGCTGTTGCCCGCCAGCGGGAGACGCTCCAGCAGTGTCCTCGAAAACGCCCGATAGCCGGTATGGTATTCTGAGAGTTTGGCGCCCATGAGAAGGTTTTCCGTCAGGGTGAGAAATCGATTGGCCACATACTTCCACACCGGCATGCCGCCTTTAAGGGCATATCCGCCAAGAATCCGGGAACCCAGAACACAATGATACAGGCCGCTGCCAATCATGGCGGACATGGCCGGTATCAGCTTGGGGGTATATTGGTAGTCCGGGTGGACCATGATGATGATGTCTCCACCGGCCTCCAGGGCCAGCCGGTAGCAGGTTTTCTGATTGGCGCCGTAGCCGCGATTGCGCGAATGGCGATGCACCGTCGACATAGGCAGCGATTCCGCCACGGCCGGCGTATCGTCTCCGCTGCCGTCATCCACGATGATCACGTGGTCAACGACACCCTGGGACATGACCTCTTCATAGGTTCTTTGGAGGGTCAAGGCGGCATTGTATGCAGGCATGACAACGATGATCCGTTGGTTATGGTACATGGGGCACCTTCATTCCGTTCACATTGCCCACCCGTGAAAACCGGGTGAGGTTGTTCGCTGCACTCTCATATCCAGGTTTGAGTTCGAGGGCCCGGCGAAACTGAGCGATGGCCTGTGTCACATCGCCTTTTCTGGCCAGCGCCACGCCCAGGTTGTTGTAGGCTGTTGCCGAAGCGGGATCAATGGCCAGGGCCTGTCGATACTGGATGATGGCGGCATTGAGCGCTCCCCTTCGGGCATAGAGGTTCCCTAAATTGATCTTCGCCTTTTTCAGCGCCCCATCACGTCGAAGGGCATCCAGCAGATACGCTTCGGCTGCTTCCGTTTCACCGACCGTCATCAGGGCCGCGCCTAAATTGGATCGAATTTCCGCATCCCCGGGATTGCGCCGCAGCGCTTCCCGGTAGTGTCCAATGGCCGCCTCCGTGTCGCCGCTGTCCTCCAATGCAACGCCGAGGGAGTTATGAATGAGCGGGTGACTGCCCACCACGGCGAGGGCGTGCGTAAACAGCGCGCGACTGTCTCGCCAGTGGCGTACCTGCTGCCGGGTGATTCCCGCCACCACCAGCAGGATCAGCACCCCAATTACAGTCATCAACCGCCGGCGCCGGGGCCCTGAAGTTTCCCCGGGAATGCTCCAGGCCACCATAACAAACACGCCGATCAGGGGCACGTAAGCGAACCGGTCAGCCATGGAGAACTGTCCGATCTGCACCAGCCCAATCACCGGTACCAGAGAGCCGAGATACCACAGCCAGCCCACTACAAGCCAGGGCCTCGCCCTTACGCCCCGTATCGCCATCCATGAGATCGCCAATAGAACGAACACCGACAGGAGAAGTGGTGCCGCAGCGGGCATCCCCGGGTGAGGATACAATACCGTGAGATCCGACGGCCAAACCATCTTTCTCAAATATATACCGTAACTCATCAACGCATTGGCCAGCCTGACGGATAAGGGATGCGCCTCCATGGAAGACAGGGCACCGCCGCGATCCTGTGCCACATAGGCCATCACACTGAAGCCCGCTGTGAGAGCGAAAAACGGCACCTTCTCGATAACGAGCCGGGAAAGCGTGCGGGTCGGACAGTGTAGGACCAAGACACCGTCGGATTCGGGCGTCGGCAAGACGCCCCATCGCCGCAGCGGCCACGCATCCAACAGCAGTAAAACGAATGGCAGGGTCACCAGCATGGGTTTGGCCATGAGGCCAAGGAGAAAGCAGAGAAAGACCGGCACGTACCTCTTTAGCCGGGGCCGCTGGGCATACCGGGCGTACGTCCACAGGGTCGCCATCCAGAAAACCGTGCTGAGCACGTTTTTCCGCTCGGACACCCATGCCACCGACTCCACGTTAAGGGGGTGCAGGGCAAACAAAGCCACCACCAACCCGCTGCGCCACACGGATCCGGTCATACAGCGCAAAGCGGCGTAAAGCATCAACGTGCCGGCAATGTGAAGCACCAAGTTGGTGAACAAAAACCCGCCGGCGTTCATGCCGTAAACAGACATATCGAAGAAATATGAAAGCCAGGTCAGGGGCTGCCAGAAATTAAAATACAGTGAGGTGAAGGCCCAGCGTAGGCCCTCCATCGAAAACCCCTTGGCGAGGTGGGGGTTTTCCGTGATGTAAGCTGGATCGTCATAATTGACAAAGCTGTGGTCAAAGACACCCCAATAGGTCCAGAAAATGGCCAAGATCAACGCCACGCAGACAATAAGGTCGCCATGGCGATGCGTCGGTGTAGTGGGTCCGCGACTCACAAACGCAGATCCCGGTGGGCAGGGATGTTGTCCAACAGATGGAATCGTCGCTGCACCGATGCGATGGATTCCCCCCGCTGCGCGATCTCAGATGCCCGAATGGGTCCCAGGGATAAAGCGGCGGCGGACAAGTAAGGCACCTTTTCCGGATTCACCGCCATGATTCTGGCGCAGGTGGCGTCGACGGCAGGCAGGTTCCTTCCCATGACGAGTACGCCGGCATCCACCGGATTTCCCATGATGGGTCCGTCGCCCTCCATGCCGACGATGCCGTCCACAATGGCCAGGTGGGGCCGCACCGTGGCGGTAATATCGGTGATGCAGCCCGGAATGCCGGCCACGTGGAGCACGTTCTTCGGCCATCCGTAATAGTCTCCGGGAAGAACGCCGAAAAGGTTCTTCATGGACAGTGTGACGCCGACCCAATGGTGGGTCTTCATTTTGGCCATGGACACGATAACATCTGCCCGCCCGAGTTCCTTGGGCAGCAGGAAAGACTTCAGCGAGGTCGCGCGGCCATTGTTGGGCATGATGAACACGGCCGCCCGATTTAAATCCACAAATGGAATGTGGTCCTCAGCCAGGATGTCCGCAAAGCCGGATTCCTCCAACACCATGATGGCATCCCGTCGATGCCCGGAGCCTTCGGCGACGACGACGGCGCTGGCACCCAGGTGTAGAAAGGCTTCAATGGCTGCCCTGACCACCAGCGGGTGGGTGTTGATGTGGCGTGCAGTGCGGTGGGGCTCCACCAGGTTGGGTTTGAGCAGGACGCGTTTGCCGGCAATCTCGGCGGCGTTGACCCCGAGTTCTGCAAGCCCCTGCAGAAGGTGTTGGCGTATATTGGCATGATACCCGGGAACCTTGGCGATGAACGTGGCGGCAAGCACATCGTTTCGGTTTACCCATAACGAGCCGGCCACGGCGGCGCCCCCGAGGATGCCGCCAGCGGTGGACAACCGGATGAACTGGCGGCGTGTCATGTCGCCGTTGCGGGGAAGATGTTGATCCTTCATCTCATCGCCTCGCATGTCAAACCGCTGCTGCGGAAATACGCCACCATCAGCTGCGCCAGCAAATCGGTATCGTAGGTGCCGTATCGGCCCTGCAACTGTAGGCTCCCGATGATCTGTTCCTGAGCCGCTATGCCGTTCGTAGACCAGGCGCCGAGGCCGAGAACGGCCCACGCCAGAGACAGCGGCGAGGTCAGTCCTGGCAGGGCCTCCTGCAGGTAGGCCACGCTGTACTGCACGCGTTCTGTGGCCACTGCGCCCGTCAATGCACTTAGGGCATGGCCCGTGGTCTCCGGAAGAGGAAGTAATTGGGTTCCTAAAGCGTATGTCGCCCCGCAATTCCATCCCCCCGTGGGGATTTGGCGATTCATTAGCATCTTGGTGGCTTCGGCGATACGGGGGTGATCCTGATATCCACTGCAAATCAGCGCCATCATGGCAAAAGCGGTGGGAATGACCCATGAATAGGTGCCATCCACCCAGGCCCAGCCCTTCAAGGATGAGTCGCTGCCCTGGGTCGGATCCCCCGCGTATGGGAAAGTGATGCCGCCCACGGAAAGCAGAAATTGGCTGGCGCGCTCACGGGCTGATCGCCATTTTGGGTCTTCGCCCCAGGCCAGGATCGCCAGCGGTGTGGGCCAATAGGCTTCGGGCAAATGGGGTGCCATGGGGATCCGACCGTCGGGCAATTGCGCCGCCATCAGGCGCCGGCAAGCCGATTGCGCCACCGCTGCGTGATTGCCGATGGCTTTCAGGGCCATAACGGCCCAGGCCGTGGCATCCACGCTGAATGCGCCCTGGCGGCGTCTTGAAAAACCGCCGTCACTCAATGCGTTCTGGAGAATCATATCCAGGGCGATTCGAATCTCTTGGGTGGGTGTCGTCATGCGTCCTATTTCCGGCAGGTCGACCGAAACTGGCAGGGGCGGGAGGCACTACTGCCTCAGCGAGTAAACCACCGGTGCCGATAGAGGTCGGCCAATTGGACCAGGTAGAGCCATTGCTGTGTCAAGGTGAGCTTGCTGTCACCGTGCACGCGGGTGCTGAAATGGATGGGCAGCTCCCGAATGCGTTCAGGGCGTCCCTTGACGATAATTTCGAGCCCGATTTTATAGCCGATGGGCCTCAGCCCTTGGCACCGCAGCCAAACCCGACGGGACATGGCAAAAAATCCAGTCATGGGGTCGCTGGTGGCGGCCAACGGCCGTGCCAGGAGACAGGCCAGTTTTGAATTGAGGTAGCGGTAAACAGTCCATCGATCATCCGTACCCCCACCTGAAATATAACGGGAACCGACGACGAAATCAAACCCGGCGCGGACCGCTCCATAGAAAGCCGGAATCGATGCGGGGGGATGGGACAGATCACCGTCCATCACCAACAGCACCGGCGAAACGGCGTGTTCAAGACCATGGACCACGGCAGAGGCCAGTCCACGATGGCGGTGTCTTACCAGAAGGCGCAGGGGCCGTTCGTCTCGGCGCAATTCTTCGCAGATCTCGGCGGTCCCGTCGCGGCTGTCATCGTCAACAATAATGAGTTCCCATCGAATGGCGGTTCCGTCCATCGCTGAAGCTATCTGATGGGTGAGCGCAGGGATGTTGGCGGCTTCGTTGAGCACCGGCACGACGATGGACAGATGGGGTATTGAAGGGCGCATATTTCTATCCCTATCGACGCAGTGCTGCAAGCGCCTGCCCGCCTTCACGCTGCAACGGCTGCCCCGCTGGTGCGGTCATGGTTGCATGGGATCCGCAAGCGTTTTCAAGGCGCGATCCAGGTTGGCCTGCGCCTGAACATCGCCGGGGGACAATAGCACAGCCTTTCGAAAGTGGACAACCGCATCGGCCGTACGACCGGTGCTTGCCAGGGCAATCCCCGCGTTGGTGTGAGCGGCGGCATACCTGGGACGGTGTTCGAGCGCGCGAAGGTAATACGACAGTGCCGCCGCGGGCTGGCCCTTGGCCAGGAAGCTGTTTCCCAGCAGGTAGAGGGCTTCAGCATCGGCTGGGTCCAGTTTCAGCGCGAGGCGAAGGTGCTTTATGGCCTTTTCCACAGCGCCCAGTTCCATCAGCACACCACCGAGGTTTCGATGGGCCTCAGCCCAATCGGGGTCCACGCTTACGGCCTGTTCAAAATATGTGGCTGCGGTTTGCTGGCGTCCGGTGCGGGAAAGGACGACGCCCAGGTTATTCAGCGCCTCCTTGTTGCCCGGCACCAGATGCAGCGCGCGCCGGTAATGGGTTTCAGCCAAGTCAAGCCGGTCTCGGGCGAGATGGATGTTGCCGATATTGAAATTGGCATAGGGATGATTGGGGTCGATGCGGTCCACTGCTACATACTGGGCCAGCGCCGCGTCCAACCGGCCGCGCCGTTCCAGCGCCACACCGAGTTTGTTCTGAGGACGGGCCTTGCCCGGCGACTTTGCTGCACTGTCAGCCCATAGGCTGAGATCGTCATGCCAGACTGCATTTCGCGAGACGGTCCAGAAGCTGAATACCGACAATACCACCACGAAGAGCACCAGGCGAATGGACGGCCGGTGAAGCCAGCGATAGACACCCGCGGCCGCCAGTGCGCAGACGGCCATGCCGGGGAGGTAGGTACGGTGTTCGAACACGAGTTCCAGCCCGATCACGGACGATTCGATGACCAGGTTGCCGATAAACCACCAGATGCCAAATGATAACAGCATGTGGCGCCTGGCCGTCACCACCGCCGTTGCCGTCAGGGCGATGATGGCCACTGCGGATGCCAGTGTTGTCACCGGATCCACCAGAGAGTGGGACAGCGAAAACTGGTGGTCCAGGTTGAGTCGGGAGGGATGCGGAAAAGCCAATAGGGAAAGATAAAGCATCACCACCCGGGACTGTGTCAATAACCGCTGCAGTGGTGTAAAATCCCTGTGAGCGTAGTCAGCAAATATTCGCTCAACCGGTGCTGCTCCCAGGTACAAACCCACCACGGCGATGATGCCCACAGCCAATAGGGCAAGTATGGGAAGATGCTTTCGCAGCCAGTCCCAACTGAGGTCTTGAAAAAAATACCATTCGTAAAGAACGATGAACAGCGGCAACGTGAGGGCATTTTCTTTACAGCCCGATGCCAAGACGCCGGACATGACACAAAGGGAGTAAAACCCTGTTTTTCCCCCGCCGCTGACGGCCGTCCGCGCACGGGCATAACTCACCATGGACAGGAGATAGAACATGGCGGCCAGTCCATTCATTCGCTGCACAATGTAGGTGACGGTCTGCGTGTGCAGCGGGTGAACCAGCCAGATCAATGCCCCCCAGAACGCGCAGGCGGCAGACGGGCCGACATCCGGATGGCAGGTGGCGCTCGGCGGTGTTTCCCGGCCGGATAAGTTTTCTTCGCGGTATGCCAGGGAGCAAGTTGCCTGCAGCAAAAAATAAAGTAGCACTGCCGTCGTCACATGAACCGCAATATTCACCAGGTGATAGCCGGCCACGGCGTCGCCGTGAACGAGGTAGTTCAAGGCAAAGGACAGGTTGGCTACCGGACGTCGTGAAGAGGGACTTTCGAAGGCGACGTCCGACACTTCATCGATACTCAGCCGGGTCATTCGGATATGCGGGTTGTCACGGATATTGGGGATGTCGTCGAAGACAAATGGCACGTGAAATGTGTTGGCGTAAAGAAGGAGCCCCAAACAAATGATCGTCGATATGCGAAAGGCCGGAAGCCGAATCATGGATTGAAGCGCTGCCGGAAAAAGACCACGGTCGGAATGGAGCAACCTGTCTTTTCTTCCTGAAAACGGGTCCACGCCTCGGGTTGAAGCCGGCGATGACGAGATGTCTCGGTCCTTTTGCATGGGTGTTTTCTATACCGTTTTCCTGCGGCCTGCAATGCCCCGGCGGCAGCCATCAGCTCCCGTCGCTGCCCTTGCCCCCGGCCCTACCCTTGGTAGCGACGGGGGACACCAACGCCACCGCCAAGTTGCCGCCTCAACCGTTCTATGGTATTCCCGGCTAATGGAAAGAAAAAACATCCAGTTTTTAGGGCCTTATGCGCTATTTGGCGTCCTCGTTGCCCTATTCTTCGGCAATGTATTGCTGGGAAACAATACGTTCTATTTCAGAGACATCCACCGATGGTTTTATCCCATGAAGTACTTTCTGGCGACGTCTTTGAAATCGGGAGAACTGCCGTTCTGGTGTCATAACTATTTCTGCGGCGCCCCCTTTGCCAGCGATATCCAATCCGGCGTCTTTTATCCATTGTCGCTGCTGTTCCTGTTCTTTCCATTTCCCTTTTCCTTTAATCTTTACATCGTTGCCCATTTCTTTCTGGGCCTATACTTCTGTCACCGATTTTTGCTCAGTATCGGGAGGTCGCCGGCCGCGTCCGTTTTCGGCGCAACGGCTTTTTGTTTCGGCGGATTTGTCATATCGTCCATCAACACCCTGAACAACCTGTCCACGGTGATATGGCTGCCCGCCGTGCTGTGGCGGTGCCAGTCGGCCATCGACGGCAACAAGACAACGAAACACCACCTGATCACCATGGCCGTTATGGCCTTGGCCATCCTTGGCGGTGAACCGCAGCTCTTCATCATGATGGTCGGGCTTGCGTTTGTTTACATGCTGTCACTGGCAACGGCACCGACTTGGCGGTCACGCCTGAAACCGGTCCTCGCATTTGCGATGGTGGTGTTTGGGGCGGTGATGGTCACCATGGTGCAGTTGGGTCCCACCTATCAAGACTTCCAGCAATCCGTGCGGCACGGTGGAATCCTTTACGAAACGGCGGCAAAGCACGCTCTCGACCCTGTGGCATTGAAGCACCTGTTGATACCGCTCCACTTTCCCCCGGATTTTGCCGCTCGCTTGGAAACACTGGGGGGGTTTTTCCCCGGCAGTGGAGCGGTGCCCTGGCTTCTCACCATTTATCCAGGATTCCTCGTGCTCCCGTTGGCAGCAGCAGGGGTGTGCTTCGAACGGTCTAAAACCACTTTCTTCTGGGTGGCCATCTTCACCGCCAGTGTCGTGCTTTCACTAGGTGATCGGACGCCGATTCATTACTGGATCCATCAACTACTGCCGGTTTTCAGATTCCCTGAAAAATTCATGCTTCCGGCCGGTTTCGGCCTCATCGTTCTGGCAGCCTGCGGCCTGGACCATCTGGGTGAATTTTTGCGGCAACGGCGCATTGACGGAAAACTGGTGGTAAGACTGCTGCTGCTGGTCCTCATCTGCGATCTATACAGCAATCACCGCTACCTCAACCCGACCTGCGAGTCCGATTTCTACCAGGCACGACACGCCGATCTGTCGCCGATATTCATGGACACTGGCAAATTCCGGGTCTATGTGGATCCTACAACCACAACCCCCGATAGCCGCTACCAGCGGATCGTGAACTATCACGCCCGGTGGCAGCTCATCCAACTGCCAAATCTCGGCATCATCTCCAATATAGATCACGTCGACGGTAAGGTGGGCATGGAATTGCGTTATCAAAGCATGCTCCATGATATCCTGTCAGGACCCTGGTCAGAAAAAATCGGATTGCTTCGAAGCGCCAATGTGAAGTACATCGTGTCGAACAGCTCGCTGGAGGGCGTAGACGCGCTAAAGCACCGCATCGAAAAGTTAACCCCGCTGGTGTACCGTTTGACCGACAGCCTCCCGCGAGCCGTGGTGATCGGCGACAGTGCTTCCGACAAGACCCTATCGGTGAAGATGTTTTCCGGGGCATCCTTCGACCCTGCCGGCGTGGTACTGGCCGGGGAAGACATTACGGCGCACTATCATACCCCCTTTTCCAAGGAAGTGGACGACATTTCCTACCACGGACCGGGCAGCATCCGCATCCGGGTGACGACACCGAAGGAGGGACTTCTTTTTCTTTCCGAGTCATTTTATCCCGGGTGGCAAGTCACGGTGAACGGTGCCTCACAGGCGCCGGTTCGGCTGAATTTGTTCTTTCAGGGCGTCGGCATTGCGCCCGGCCAGCACCTTGTTGAATTTACCTACCGGCCACCCCATTTTTTCGCTTTTTTGATGGTCTCCGTCATTTCATTGCTTGGCGTGGGGATCGTGTTCTTGAGGCAGCAGCAACCCTCTCGGCCGTTATCGTACAGGAAAAACGCATGAAATCTGAGCCCACGCTTACCGTCGTGATTCCGTGCTTCAATGAAAAACACACCCTGGAAGAGCTGGTATCGCTGGTCATCCAGGCGCCGGTGGAGAAGAAGGAGATCATTCTCGTCGATGACTGTTCCACCGACGGTACCCGGGAGATGATCCAGGAGCGCCTGTCACCGCTCGTCGCCCGGGTAGTATATCATCCGCGAAACATGGGCAAGGGGGCTGCCATCCGCTCAGGCCTCCAGTATGTCACCGGCGACATCGTCGTCATCCAGGACGCTGACCTGGAGTACAACCCCACCGAATACCCCAAACTAATGGCCCCCATCGTCGACGGCAAAGCGGATGTGGTTTACGGATCTCGGTTTACCGGTGAAGGCCCCCACCGAGTCCATCTGTTTTGGCATTATCTCGGCAACAGGTTTCTCACCCTCCTCTCCAATGCCTTCACCAATTTGAATCTCACTGACATGGAGACATGCTACAAGATGTTTCGGACGGAGGTGGTCAAGGATATCGCGATCCAGCAGAATCGCTTTGGGTTTGAACCGGAAATCACCGCCAAGCTCGCCCGCAAGAAGGTGCGCATCTACGAAACCGGCATTTCCTACTACGGCCGATCCTACGACGAGGGGAAAAAGATTGGCTGGAAGGACGGTGTCAGGGCCATCTACTGCATCCTGCGCTATGCATTCTTCAAATGATCGAGCGCGGTGGCGAAAACGGGCGGTAAAAGGACCCGATGGAATCGAAAGGAAAATCTCCAACGCCGCCATGCGCTTGCTTTCTCAACAGCACATCTCCAATTTGAAGGTGATCGGCAACGCCGCCGCCATAGTCCTTGCGGCTGCCGCTGTTTACCGGTGGTGCCACTTGGTGGAATCCTTCAGCGTGAACCTGCTTGTTTGGGATCAGTGGGACCTCTATGACGCTTTTTTTGAGCCGCATAGTTGGGTGGAGTTGTTTCGCTGGCAGCATGGACCACACCGGCAGGGGGTCGGCTTTTTTCTGACCAAGATCGTTGCGGCGCTGTCCGGCTGGAATACCCGCGTCGAGTCCTTTGCCATCGGTGGGGTCATCGTTCTTGCCATGGTTGTCGCCATCATACTGAAAAAGCGGCTCACGGCATCGCTTCAGTGGTCGGATGCGACCATTGCAGTGATCTTCCTGACGCCATTGCAGTGGAGCATTTTTGCGTCGGTCCCGAATCCTTCTCATGGCGCCGTGCCGTTGCTGATGATGATGGGCTACTGTATCGGGTGGACACTCCGGCACCCTTGGGCACGGTTTGCGACGGTGCTGATACTCAATTTTCTGCTCATCTATACGGGGTTTGGTCTGGTGGTCGGCATCATCACCCCAGTCCTGCTGACCGTAGAACTGCTGACATCGCTGAAGCACCGCCATCGGCAGTACCGGTGGGGCCTGCTGGTGGCCATTGTGATCTCACTGATAGGCGCCGCCAGTTTTTTTGTCGGGTACCGGTTCATGCCAGCTGCGCCAGGATTTCAGTTTCCCATCGCGGCGCACTGGCAGTATCCAGCCTTCGTGGTGTTGATGCTCGCCAATTTCTGGGGGGTCAAAGGGGTCGGCGTCGCCAGCTTCGTGGCGGGCACCGCGACACTGATGGTCATGCTTGCCTTGTGCACTCATCACATCGGCCATTGGACCCGGGAGGGCGCCACCGGGAAAACGGCCAACAACAGCTCCGCCATCGATTCGGTGGTGGTGGTGCTCATCGCAGCGACACTGCTCTTTTGCATCCTCTCCGCCATCGGAAGGGTTGCATTGGGGTTGAATACCGCCCAAGCCTCGAGGTACGTCACCTATCTGATTCCCGGATTCTTCGGGGCGTACCTTCACTTCGTATCGCGACCGCCGAAAAAAACGAAGCCCATTTTTCTGACGGCTTTTCTCATCGGACTCATTGCCGCCACCGTTCCCCTTCGCTCGGCGGATGTTCAGACCATGTCATGGCTCAAGCAATCCAAAATCCGATGGAAGGAGAATTATCTTCAGACAGGCAATGTCGAGGAAAGTAATCGAAGAACCCATTTCATGATTTATCCCGACTCCGAAAGAACGCGCCTCGATCGAAAACTCGCCTACATGAAAGCGCGTGGATTAAATCTCTTCCAGGACATCGAGGGCCAGGAAAGCTCCGTGGCGTCCGAGCCATGACCTTTGCGGTGGTGGACGTCGGCATCACCGGCCCCCGGGAGCACCGATCTCCTCCAGCGGCGCCCACAATGCGGTGTTGAGTTCCTCCGGAGACACTTCGTACACCAGGATTGAATACCCGATGGCCCCGTCCGGCGGCCGCCGCTTCAAATGATGGCACAAACGGGCGAACCGCAGGTTGACGAACTGCCATCGAATCCATTCCACCATGTCCCAGGATTTCCACCGCGCCAGCAGGCGTTCCCGGGCGGCGGCGTCATTCTGGGCCTGGATGTCGGTGTCTATGACATCCTTCGCGAACCAATAGGTCCTGTCGTATACGTCGTTCCACCGGCCGTGGATTCCGTAAACCTGCTGGAGTTCGGTGGCACTGATCAGGTAGGTCCCCGGACCCAGGGCTCCAGCCTGCGACACCACGTCCGGCGTCCAGGGCATCCGACGATTGACGATGATCCGGGCCGGGATGCGGTAGTAAATGGGGCTGGCGCTGCCGAAATAGGCGAGATAGACCGGCTGGGATTCGGCAGCCGCGGTACGATGCGTGTCAATCCACCGCGACACTCCGGGGAGATCCTGGCCCCAGTCGAGGCTGCTGTCCACCAGCAACCGATAGCCGTTTTTCGGCCCTCCGGCGGTGACATTGAAAAAAGCAAGATAATGCGGCCAGATCAACAGCGTCTCGGCGAGATAAACAACCAACAACAACGGGGCTAGAATGGTAGAAAACCGCCGGGCAAGGTTAAACCATAGGGCAGCGGCGCCGGAAAGAATGAACAGCACCGGATAAATGGGAAGTACATGGCGATGACCGATGTTAATATTGGCGGTCAGGGCCGTTATACCATAAACGACTGCGAAAAAGATTAGCGGCGACAGTGCCTCCCACAAGTCCCGGCGTCCGAATCGAATCAGTGCCGCCATACCCAAGACGACCAGCAGCAGTGTCACCAGGGGCGTTTTGACAGCCATGCAGAATGGGAAAAAATACCACCAGCCTTCCATGGAATAGTCGCCGTTCAAGAAGGCCGGGCGTGTGCGCGCCTGAGCAAGGACGTAGGAAAACCCATACAGGTAAGCTTCAGGAATGAGCCGTTCGTCACGGGCAAACCGGATCAGCGGTTGTAGATGGCCGGTCCCGTCGAGTTCACGCTCCCAGGTAGCGAAAGAAAGAGACTGGCCGGAGGGCAGCGTTGGTGCTGCCGAGAACCGGAACCCATAGGCGCCCCAGATGACGACGAAGCTGACCATTGCCACCACCAGAGCCGATACCCCGAGAACGGCCAGTTGTCCGCTGCGGGTGTCGACAACCCGGCGGATGCCCAAAAATATCGTCAACTCCCTTCCCCACAGCAGCCGAGCCAAAATCAGCAGGACACTCACCGGTACAATGAGCACGCCGGACATCTTGGATAGCATCAGGCCGGCCACCGCCAGAGATGCGGCGCCCAGCGAAAAGAGGTCGACCCGATGCAGCACCCACGCAATCGCTCTGACGGACAACATGAAAAACAGTGCTGCAGCCATGTCGGACGTGGTCAGACGGCCATGGGCGAGCATGGTTGGGCTGAAGCTATATAGCGCGAGGGATATCAGTCCGCCGAGCCGCCCGAAAATGCCGGCTGCCCAGAAATAGACAGTGGCCGCCAGCATCACGCTGAGCAGGGCGATCATTGATCGGCCGGCAAAGAGCATGGCATCGGCATCGTTACCGCTTTTATAAAAGAAGGAATGCCCGGCGGTCCAGACGTTTTCTGTTTTTTCCGGAAATGCCACACCCATCCCGACCAGCGGCAGCGCCGCCCACCGCTGGGGAAGGTTCCCGTTTTCGGGCTGGAATCGGTAATCGCCGGCCGTCCAATAGTGATATCCGGCCGTCACATGGATGATTTCGTCGAAGGTGGCCGATTTTTGCCGAATGCTCGACAACGCCAGGATAAGGTGAACGACCAGCAGCAGGCAGACGAAGAAAATGGCGGCCCGACGTGAAATGTGGGTGTTGGCGCTTGTCACCGGTGCGTTCCTCATGAGCATCGGAAGCCTGTGTGCCAGGCTGATCACCGTGAGAGATGATAACGGCCCGCAGCGTATCGGAAGAAGATTTGAAACATCTCGCCCAGCGTTCTGAAACTGTCCTTGATGATATGAACATCTGAATCGAACGAGTGATACCAGTGCACGGGGATTTCCCGGATCACCAGCCCCAGCTGCTGAGCGAGAAAAAGGATCTCTGCGTCATAACCCCACCGATCGATCCGTGATCGGTGAAACACGGCCTCGGTGGCTGACTTTCCAAACCCTTTGAGCCCGCAAGTAATGTCGGTCACCTGAAGTCCGAAAGCGGACAAAACCAGACGGCGATAGATGCCTCCCAGGGTCTGACGCACGGCCTCCTCAGGCACTTGAATGGATGCCCCCGGCAAATGCCTTGAACCGATCACCACATCGGCGCCCTCCTCCAGGCGGGTGATGCAATCCTTGATGTGTGCTACCGGCACAGCCAGGTCGGCATCCATGAAGATCCGGAAGGCACCCCGAGAGGACAGCATCCCGGTGCGAACGGCAAATCCCTTTCCGCGGTTGACAGGTACCCATAGTACACGGACACGAGGGTTCTTCCCTGCAATGGCGGCGCAAATATCATGCGAGGCGTCCGTGCTTCCATCATCGACGAGAATCAGTTCATAGGGAAGATTCAGTTGTGCCAAATATGATTCAAGAACGGATAGATTTTCCGCCAGGCATCGTTCTTCATTATAGACAGGGATAACGAACGAGTACTCAACATCGTCAGGGTTACCATTACAATGGCCGGTCAAGTGGCGTGAGGGTATTGGCATTGGCTTCGTCAAGGGATGCTGCCGGTATCGGGCGCTGAAGCACCCAGGCGCGCCTTGGTGCGCGCCGTCTCAAGAAGCGCCGCAATGGCTGGGTCACGTTGTCGGTAGTCAGCTGGGAGGGATTCCAGGGTATCGATGGCCAGCCCATAGGCGCCTGTCCGAAGGTACGTGGCTGCCAGGTTTTGTTTCAGGCCCATCGCGTCCGGATCCATGGCGATTCCTTTTTTGAGAATGGCCACGGCCTTTTCATAAGCGCCCGTCAATCCATAGACCGTTCCAAGATTACCTATGATATCGATGCCTTTAGGTGAGTATTCCAGTGCAGCTTCAAGCGCGGAGATGGCCTCCTGCAATCGTCCGGTCCGTGCCAGGGCCAACCCTTGGTTGCTGTACAGCCCTCCCCGGTTCTTTTTACTCATGGTCAGGGGAAGGACGGCGTCGATGACGTTCAAGGCTTCGGTAAATCGCCCGGTTTCAATAAGCATGGCCGAATAGTTGATTTGTGTCTCGATCATTCTGGGAGAAGCGTCAATGCCTTTTTTGAAGTATTCTTCGGCACGGCGAAAATCGCCCTGCTGCGCATGCAGTTCCGCCAGGGCGCCCGCATAGAAGAGATTTTGGTGACGCTCCACCTCGTTTTTGAAAAAGGACGGCTCGTCGTGCCAATGGTCTCTATTGAGTTGGTACGTTTGCCACCCCAATATGCACAGAATTCCCACCCCCACAATGGCCGCCTTGCGTCCCCAGGTTCTAGTTGACAACGAACCGAGCGCGACACAGAGAAAGGCAAAGGGAAAATAGAGCCACCGCATGGCGATGAGCGTCGCAGAAGCGGTGGGGATGATATTCAATACCGGGAAAAGGCCGACAAGAAAAGAGAGGAGCCCGAAAACCACCAGCGTGTCTTTTCTGAATACCCACATCAGAAGGCTCAACAATATGCCGATTAGGATACCGGCGACTGATTCCACGCTCCAGAATGCACTGGGGTAGACGACCAGAAAATTGTGAAGTCCCACGGGAAACAGCAGCAGGCTTAGATTGTACGACACCAGATAGGGCGCAAAACCGATGCGCCACCACAGGGAGTGGCCGGCCTCCGGCGACACCAGCGAACCGGTGACATGGGTTCTGATGAGCAGATAAGCGATAAGGGCCGCGACAAATGGGAGATATCCAACGAATTCGCAAGTCGCCGTCGTTTTTTGGGTATTTTGTATGCGATTGTACAAAAAAAGGATGGGCAGCAGCATAACGCCGAATTCTTTGCAAAACATGGATATCAAAAAACAGAGGACCGCCAGGGTGCGCAACAGTGCGTATCGAATCCCTGCAGCGGAAGCGGTGTAGCAGGCAAATGCCGCCAGCCCGAATAAGGTGGCCAAAATATTGTTTCTCGACGCAACCCAAGATACTGCCTCGGTTTGAACTGGGTGGAGGGCGAAAAGAAGACTGAGCATGAGGGCGGCCTGATAATTTCGGCAAAACTGCATCAAAATCGCATACAGGACACAACAGGCCAAAAGGTGAAATACAAGATTTGAAATGCGGAACCCAACGGGGTTCATCCCCCAGATGGTGTAGTCAATGAAATAGGTCAGATTGATAAGGGGACGGTAGTACCCGGTATGAAATTCCTCTTCCCACTCGTTTGGATCGAGGATGCCGTCCTCTTGTGAGAGATACTGCTGAAAAGATTGGCGCTCCGCGATGAACGGGTTGTTCCGGATGAGGACATGATCGTCCAGTAAGAACTCGCCGGTGAAGGTCGGGAAGTAGCAGATCACAACGCTCAGACCGATAATAAAGAATGCAGCGGGTGTTTGCCAGCGATATGCTGCCCTGTTCTCCATAAAGAAAGAGACCCTAAAAACAAAAAAGAGACCGGCCGTTAGTCCACAGCCGGTCCCCTCTTGATGTCACGAAAATACGCAGTCAGTGCAATTAACTCTAATGCTTAGCCATGTTGTTGCCGGGGCCGTTGACCGTCCAGGTGGTGTTGCCGCTGGTGTGATAGGCCGTCATGGTATAACCGTTGACGCTGGCGCTGACGAAAAGGTCAACATCTCCGCTGGCCGTGTACCCTGCAGTGACCAACCGGCCGGAATCGCTTGAGTACCTGGCTTCATCCACGAAATAGGCCTCTTGCGTCGTCATGGCGTTCTTCAAGTCAGACTGCGCCGCGGAGTTGTAGGAGCGCTGACGATAGCTCACGAAGTTGGGAATGGCGATCGCAGCCAGGATGCCGATGATGGCGATAACGATCATCAGCTCGATCAGGGTAAAACCTTTGTCGTTGTTTCTCATTTTCTGCAGCATTGTTTTCTCCTCCTATTTAAATAATTTTGGTTTTTTGCTCTCTCTATGGGTTAGAATATGGTCACACCGCATGCGTACCGCGATGATAGAGCTTTAGCTTTCCACTGATCTCCTGTGACGTAACGCCGAATCCGAAGGTGAGGTTTCAAACTTATCATGGTCACTGAGTCAGCAATCTTTGTGCCACTTCACTACACAGCACTTTGGTAGAATTCAAGATGCCGAATTAACGAGGATTATCACCAATCTTGGCAGAACTTGTCAAGTCTTCACCCGCATCAGCACAATGATATGACAAAAATTGTCAAATTTCAAAACAAAAATTGTCATTTGTGGGTGATGAGAACGCCGTGAGATCGCCGGGAGGCTACATGAAATCGTGTTTTGACAGTCGATATCGCAACGATCTCAAATTAATGCCAAGAAGTTCGGCAGCCTTATGACGATTACCATCGGTGATGTCGAGCGCTTTTTTGATATAAGCCGCCTCGATGCTGTCTAAAATGGGGTCCAGCTCAACGCCGCCAGCCACTGAATTGACATCGAAGCGCTGGTTTTCCACCCCTTCGATCCAGCGACGCTTGTGTGTAGACAACGCCAGACTGTCCGGTAGGATGATATTTGTGGTCGACAGGGCGACACTGCGCTCAATGAGATTCTCCAATTCCCGAACGTTGCCGGGGAAATCGTATTTCTGGAGAAGATCGATGGCATATGAGGAGATTTTGGCAATCTGCTTACCCATTTCTTTGGAGTATTTTTCCAAGAAGTGCTGGGCAAGGGCTCTGAGATCGCCTTTTCGCTCCCTCAGCGGGGGCACTTTGAGTTCGATGACGTTTAGCCGATAAAACAAATCTTCACGAAAACGACCGGCGATGACTTCTTCTTCAAGATTTCGGTTGGTGGCGGATAGGAAACGGACATCGATCTTGATGTCCGTGTTGCTGCCCACCGGTTTGATGATTTTCTCTTGAACGGCCCGCAAGAGTTTGACCTGCAGCGGCATGCTCAAATCGCTGATTTCATCGAGAAAGACGGTGCCGCCCTGAGCTGTTTCGAACAGGCCCTCCTTGTCCCCGACAGCCCCGGTGAAGGACCCGCGCTTATGCCCGAACAATTCACTTTCCATGAGCGATTCGGGTATTCCGCCGCAGTTGATGGCCACAAATGCCTTGTCGCAGCGATCACTCTGCTCATGAATGGCTCGGGCGATGAGTTCCTTTCCGGTACCGCTTTCTCCGGTAATGAGCACGGTGGTGCGGGTCGCGGCGACTTGTCGGATGAGCTCGTAAATGCGTTCCATCCCGGGTGAGCCGCCCACGATCATGTTGAAGTGGAGATTGCGCTTCACTTCATCGTCGAGGGTCTTCTTCTCCCGTTCGATGGTCCGCAGTTCGAGCGCTTTGGCGATGGTGTTTTTGAGTTCATCGTTGTCAAAAGGCTTGGGAACGTAATCGTAGGCGCCGAGATTCATGGCTTCCACGGCGGCTTCGGTGGAAGCATAAGCCGATATCATGATCACCACGGTTTCCGGACAGCGTTCCTTGGCGAATTTGAGCACTTCGAGACCGGTGATATCTCCCAGGCGAATGTCACAGAGAATCAGATCGAACCGCTCTTTTTCCAGCTGCCGGATGGCAGAGCGGCCATCCGGCGAGAAGGAAAGCTCGTATCCTTCCCGGCTGAGCATGACCTCAAGCAGTTCGCGCATGCTCAGTTCATCGTCTACGACGAGGATATGATCCGATGTCGACATGGGGATTCCCTGTGATCGCCGATTCCTGACGATAGGCGCCTTTTATCTGCGGGTATCGTCCGTTGACGTTTTAGGAGCGTTCATAGGCGATGCGGCCATTGACGATGGTCATGACGGCCGCCCCTTTCAGGGTCCACCCGTCAAAGGGGCAGTTTCGGCTCAACGATATGAACCGGTCGGCACAAACGGTGTGCTCCCGCTCCGGATCGATGAGCGTGAGGTCCGCCGGCAGCCCGGCCCGAACACCATGCGCCTTGCCAAGGATGCCCGCCGGGGTGGTGGCCATGGCACGCACCAGGCGCTCTCGCGTAATGTGCCCGCCATGAACCAGTTGCAGACTCACTGACAGCGCGCTTTCCAACCCGATGATTCCGTTGGCGGCCATGGGAAAGGCCACGTCTTTGTCCTTTACGCCGTGAGGCGCATGATCGGTGGCGATGGCATCCAGCGTGCCGTCGGCCAGCCCTTCGATGACGGCCATCCTGTCCGCCTCGTCTCTCAGTGGGGGGTTCATCTTGGCGTGGGTGCCGTAGCGGACCACATCGGCATCCGTCAAAGTGAAATAATGGGGAGCCGTCTCTGCCGTCACCGGCAGGCCCAGCGCTTTGGCGGCTCTGATGGCCCTCACCGACTGGACCGTACTCACGTGGGCGATGTGAAGTGGGCAGCCGGTCAATTCGCAAAGGGCAATATCCCGCATGACCATGATGCTTTCGGCCGCATTGGGTATACCAGGGTACCCGAGTTCTCGGGCGGTGGGGCCGTCGTTCATAACGCCGTTTTCAACCAGTTCCGGAACTTCACAATGGGGCATGACGAAAAGTCCAAGGTCCCTCGCCTTCTCCATGGCGCGGCGCATCATCCCCACGTGGTTGACCGGACAGCCGTCGTCCGTCAGAGCAACGGCACCGGCGTTTTTGAGTTCTGAAAAGTCGGTTAGACGCTCGCCTTTAAGCCCATAGCTGATGGCCGCCACCGGATACACCCGCGCCGCAGCGGCTTCCCTAGCGCGATCGAGAATAAAGCGTGTGGTCTTGGCAGAGTCATTGGCCGGGTCGGTATTGGGCATGGCGCAGACCGCGGTGATACCACCGGCAACCGCCGCACGGCAACCGGTAGCGATGGTTTCTTTGTATTCGTGACCCGGCTCCCTGAGGTGGACGTGGAGATCGATGAGGCCGGGCGTCACCCATAGGCCGGCGGCATCGATGATACGGGCGTCCGCTGTGTCGGCACCGCCCCCCGAAATATCCGATGCCGTCCCCTGCACATAAACGCCTTCGATGCTGCCGTCCCGGATCAGGACGTCACGCACGCCCTCGACATACCCGGGGTCGATAACGGTGCCGTTTTTAATGAGTATTTGCATTGGGTGATCGCGGTCAGGAGTGCTGCAAGTTTGGATAGGGCCGGCCAGCACGGCCTTGTTTCAGTGAATGACATCACCGATTCGCCGCCACCGAACCGAAAAGTCCTCTTTGTCCCAGGACCAGTAAATCATGAAAGCCCTTCCCTTGACCGCCGCTAAATCGACGAACCCCCAAAACCGGCTGTCATAAGAGTGGTCACGGTTGTCCCCCATGACGAAGAGCTTCCCCCCGGGGACGGTGACCGGTCCAAAATTGTCCCTTGGCTGTAGGCGCCCGGGGATAATGTAATTTTCTGTGGTCACCGCATAGGGCTGCTCTTGTCGCTCGCCGTTGACATAGACAACTTTGTCACGGATCTCCACGACATCTCCGCCGATGGCGATGGTGCGTTTGATGAAATCCTTCTCCTTGTCTTCAGGAAATTCGAAAACCACGATATCCTCTCGTTCGGGCTCAGAAATCGGAATAATGGTCTTGTTCAGAAAGGGCAGTTTCACGCCATAAATGAACTTGTTGACCAGGATGTGGTCCCCGATCTGGAGGGTTTCCTTCATGGAGCCCGAAGGGATTTTAAACGCCTGTACAATGAATGCCCGGATAAACAATGCCAATACTATGGCCAGTAAAATGGCCTCGATGTTTTCGCGGATGGCGCCTTTTTTCTTTGGAGATGCCTCGGCATCAATACTTTCTGTCTTGTTCAACGGACCTTCTTTCTTGGGAGTCAGTCTCCGGTCTGCTGTCACGGGTCTCATGATCGCTGCCTTCAGCCGTTGATAAACTTGCTGCCGAACCGAATCACCATATTGGCCATCACGCCGGCCACTACGTCGTCCAGCACCACGCCCCAACCACCCTTCAGGTGGCTGTCGAACCACCGGATGGGTGGCGGCTTTAGGATATCCAGGCACCGAAAAGCAACAAAACCGGCGCACACGGTGACTACATCGAACGGCAGGCCTACCAGGGTCACGGCCATGCCGACGATTTCGTCAATGACGATGCGTCCCGGATCCTTGCTGCCGAAAATACGTTCGGCCTGTCCTGAAATCCATGCCGATGCCGCTGTCAATGCCAGCAACAGTATGATTGCCACCGGAACGGTGACCTGGGCGAGCCCAAACGCAATGGGAACGCCCAGTATGGTCCCAAAAGTACCCGGCGCAACCGGAACGAAGCCGATCATGGCGCCGGTCGCGAAAAAAACGACCGCTTTATCGCCATTTTTCATGGCCCGTGTCTACTCGCTGCACGGCGGTTTGTCAAGACAGCGGAATGACCCGATATTTATAATTTGCTAATTATATCAAATTTTTAAATATGGTATCATAAACAACGCGAATGGGCAGACGGCGTGCGTCGGCGATCTTGCGGCAAAACTCGTACTCAGGCACCTGCCGAAGCGTCCCGTCCCCCCCCACCACTTCCTTCACCGGCGTGGGGCCATATTCCGTTTCGATGCTGACGACCCGCCGCTTGAGGACACGCCGGGCCACTTCCTGAATGCGAACACCGATTGTGGTGGTTTCCGAAAAAAGCCGCTCGATGACGACCTCTTTCATTTCAGGGGTGCAGAGCACTGAGATCATGGTGCCAGGACGATTTTTCTTCATTTGCACCGGCACCCAGAAAACATCGAGGGCCCCGTCCTCGAACAACCGATCCATGACGTAGCCGAAAATCTCGGGGTTCATATCGTCAATGCAGGTTTCTACCATGACCGCACTTTCAGACTCCGGTGAGACTCCATCCGCCATCGTCGTACCCAACACGATGCGAAGCATATTGGGCATGTCGCCAAATTCCCGCGCGCCCGCGCCGTAGCCCACCCCCGCGACAACCATGTCGGGCATGGGACCGTAACCCCGGGACAAGATCGTGAGAATGGCCGCCCCGGTGGGGGTCACCCGCTCGCCCTCAGAGGCCCCGCTGCGAACGGGCACTCCTTTCAGCAATTCCACCGTCGCCGGTGCCGGCACCGGCAGGCGACCGTGACCACAGACCACCGTACCGAAACCGACAGTTGGCATGCTGGCCGTCACCGACGTAATGCCGAGGTGGTCAATGGCCAGCGCTGTCCCCACGATGTCGACGATGGCATCCACCCCGCCCACCTCGTGAAAATGAACCTCATCCACAGGGCATCCGTGCACCACGGCCTCGGCAACCGCCAGCCGGTGGAAGATGTCACCGGCCATCTCTTTGACAGCCGCTTTCAGGGGACTGCCGGCGATGATGCCTTTGATGGAACGGTAGTCCCGGTGGGGCGGTTGCGCTTCAACCACCACCCTCACCTGGCTGCCCCGGATGCCCCCGCGAACCACCGAATCGGTCTCTATGCGAAACCCCGTAAGCGGCAACTCGGCAATGGTGTCAGCCAGCCAGTCCACCGGCACGCCCAGCCCCATCATGGCCCCAAGGGTCATGTCTCCGCTGATGCCGGAAAAACAGTCGAAGTATGCGATCATAAATGCCTCGTTTGGTGTTGATCTCTTGGCACCTTTTAGCACAGAGTCGACCCGAAGCCCAAGCCTTGCAGTTGGGATTTCCTGGAGGGATGCGCTCCGTCGCGTCCGCCATTCAGCCCCGACAAAGCGTGGACCTCCACTAAATACACCCCTCCCGAATGCCCCCTCTTGGAGGGATGCGCTTCGTCGCGTCCGCCATTCAGCCCCGACAAAGCGTGGACCTCCACTAAATACACCCCTCCCGAATGCCCCCTCTTGGAGGGATGCGCTTCGTCGCGTCCGCTCCGGGGGTATTGACAACCCGCAAAAAAACAATAAGATGGCGCGGTCACGCCACAACGGAAGTGCGCAGCTAGCTGGTGCGGCTCCCGGACTTCAAATCCGGTGTGGGGCGCTAAAACCGTCCCGGGTGGGTTCGATTCCCATGCACTTCCGCCAATCCGTATCCATATTTTTTATTTTCTCAGAGCACCAATAAATAACCCCGGGCATGCCCAAACAGAAAGCGCTTTTCTTGAAAAAACTCAAGGGCGAATTGTTGTCCAAAACGGAAAGGGAATACTATTCGCGGACGGTGAAAAAGAAGGTTGCCGCATTGGCGAACACCGATGTTCATCGATTGGCGAAGCGGCTCATGGATATGTAAATCAGACTCTCAATCGAGCCGAATTTTTCCAACAATAAGACGGTCAAACGGCACCGATTTTAGGCGAGTAAGATGCTACCGTAGGGCAACCTTTTTCAACGGATTATATTTGCGGCCATGGTTTCCTCATATCTTTGCCGAAGCAATGGTAGAAATGTTTTTAGATCCTCTACAACGGCATAGTGGGCGATATTTCTGATGGCCGATTGGGCGTCAGTATTGATGGCTACGATGGTCTGAGACCCGCGCATGCCGGCCAGGTGCTGGGGGGCGCCGGAGATACCGCAAGCCAGGTACAAGGCCGGCGCAACAGTGCGACCCGTCTCCCCGATCTGCAGCGTATGCGGCAGCCAGCCCAGGTCGCAGGCACCCCGCGACCCGCCCACCGCGGCGTGTTGAAACATTTCCGCCACCCGCTCCAGCATGTCTATCTGGTCGCGCCCCCCGAGGCCGCGCCCTCCGGCAACAACGACGTGCGCCTGTTTAAGTCTCTGATCCGAGTGGGCCAGTTGACTGATGGATTGGGGCCTGAACCGCATTTCGTCGACCGCCAGGTGCCGAATTTCCACCGAAGGGGATTTCTCGGTGGAGGCTGATGCGTCCTCCCCCTGACATACCCCCGGCATTAGCGTCAGACACTGCGGCAGGTCGTCGGCCAAGATCGTTTCGACACGTTTGCCGCCGTAGATCGAGCGACGCAGCACCACGTTCCCCCCAACCACGGAAATCCCCTCGACGGCCGTAACGCAGGTCCAATTGCGCCGCCATGCCAATGTGGCAGCGGCCTGACAAGCGCGCATGCTGTGCGGAAAACAAACGGCCCCCGGTGAAACCGCTTTTAGCAGCGCGACCAACCCCAGAGCGATCAGGGGCGGATTGGGAAAACGAAACCGCACATGGTCCAAAACGATGACCGGCATGCCGAACGCCGCGGACCAGTCGTGTGCCACCCCGTCAATCCCATGCCCGGTCAGCACCCCGACGGGGCGACCGCCAATCAACTCGGCCACTGACAGGGCCTGCTTTCCCAAACTGTTGGCGCCGGTGGAAAGCTGACCGTCGATGGTGTCACCCACAAAGAAGATCGTCGAATTGGCGATTCGGCTACTCATGATGGGAGTTCCTATTTCAACCGGCCAGTGTCTCTGAACAACCTCAGCAGGGCGTCCGCTTTTTCAACCGGTGTGCCTTCGATGACCATGCAGTCCGAGATGGGTGCGGGAAACGCCACCCCACGGGGTTTCGCCCTTGACCACGAAGGGGCTGCTGCCAACGGCGGCACAATACATTCAATAGCCTGCCTGCGGGATCTTAAAACATTGGACAAGGACGGGTAGCGGGGCTGGTGCACGGTCGTTTGCACAGTCACCACCGCCGGGAGGCAAAGGCGGATGTGCTCAGCCATACCGCCTTCCAACTCACAGGTGACCGCCAGAAAGCCGTCGGCCGCACCCGGTATGATGTCCACCGCCGCTGCGGCGCACGGCCAGTCAAGGGCGGCGGCGATCAGTGGACCAGTGACGCCCTGCATGAGATCTTCGGAAATGGCGCCGGTCAATATCAGATCATCATTTCGTTTGCTTGCAGCGCTGGCAATGGCCAGTGCGACTGCTTCCGGCGCCGGTCGTTCGCTTGTCTCCATGATGACGTGAATGCCGTCACCAGCGCCCATGGCCATGGCGCCGCGGATGATGTCACGGGCCGGCGCCGTCCCCACCGAGATGACATCCACCGTGACATCGTCGAAGTTGTCTTTGATGGTGAGGGCCGCTTCCAGGGCATGGGCATCATAGGTATTCATGCGCGACGGAAGGCCGCCGGCATCGGTCCACCATTCATCGAGCACCCAGTCACCATCGACGGCAAGGTCGGGCACCGCTTTGATACACACCAGAATGGATAAGGCCATGTTGTCCTCGCGGTCTTTCTGGAGGTGTCAAAACATGAAAAGCCCACCGTGGCAATAAAAAAAACGAACGATCGTTATATTTTCATTGACACGCCAAATCCCTACCCCTATAGGTGAGCCGAGAGGTTGCCCATAAATATACACCTCAGCAACAAGCCCCTCATGCCGAAACGGCATATCATCACCCCCACAGGATGGACATATGAACTTTGACGTCTCGGAGAAAATGCAGGTGATCCTGGAGATGATCAACACGTTCGTCGACAACGAGTTGATTCCCCTGGAACCCGATTTCCTCAATCGCGAGTTTGTGGACCTGCTCCCGGTGCTTGAAGAAAAGCGCAGCATGGTCAAGAAAATGGAGTTGTGGGCGCCCAACCACCCCACGGAGCTCGGAGGGATGGGGCTGGACCTGGTGGAACATGGGCTGGTATCGGAGGTCCTGGGCCGCACCCCCATCGGCCATTACGTCTTCAACTGCCAGGCACCGGATGCCGGCAATATCGAGATCCTTCACAAACACGGCACAGACGCCCAAAAGGAGCGCTATCTGAAGCCGCTGGTACACGGCCGGATCCGCAGTTGCTTTTCCATGACCGAGGTGGACATGCCGGGCTCCAACCCCTTGATGATGGAAACCACGGCCGTCAAAGATGGCGACGACTACGTGATCAATGGCCAGAAATGGTATACCACTTCCGCTGACGGGTCCGCGATTGCCATCGTCATGGCCGTCACCAACCCAGAGGCCTCCCCTTACCTGCGGGCCAGCATGATCATCGTTCCCACCGACACGCCGGGGTTCAACCTGGTTCGCAACATTCCTGTCATGGGCCACCGGGGCACCGATTACGCCTCCCACGGCGAAATCCTCTACCAGAACTGCCGCGTGCCGCAGGCGAACCTTCTGGGGCCCGAAGGACATGGATTTGTCATCGCTCAGGAGCGCCTGGGGCCCGGCCGAATCCATCACTGTATGCGCTGGTTGGGCATTGCCCAGCGATCCTTTGACCTTATGTGCCGCCGGGCTAATACCCGTAAGATCACGCCCGACGGCAAAACCCTGGGAACCCGCCAGATCATCAAGGCCTGGATCGCGGAGAGCGCCGCCGAAATACAGGCGGCACGCCTGATGACCCTTCATGCCGCATGGAAAATCGAAAAGGAGGGCGCCAAAGCCGCGCGCCACGAAATTTCGTTCATCAAATTTGTGGTGGCCAATACCCTCCAGCGGGTGGTTGACCGGGCGCTCCAGGTCCACGGCGGTCTGGGTATGACCGACGACACCGTGCTGGCCCATTTCTTTCGCCACGAGCGTGCAGCACGCATCTACGACGGCGCCGACGAGGTTCACAAGATGTCCGTATCGCGACATATCCTGCGCGCCCATGCGGAAGGCGGCATCAAGGCGGCCTTGAACCTGCCGGGCTGATCGTTACTCAAGCCCATGGGGATCGGAACAGCCTCAACCACCAGGACGAAACATCATGACCCTGAAGGATTTTGAAACGCAGGTGGCCGTTTCCACCGAAGCGATCTGCCGTGAGATTTTCGAAAGCCGGTCCTCCTCGGTTCGGATTAAAAAAGAGAAACTGGCGGTCAAAAACCTGGTCAAAATCTTCAAGGCGACCCTCAAGCTGGCCAATCGAAAAGGGTTTCATGCCATGAGTTTGAGGGATTTGTGTGCCGAGTGCGGCATGTCCCTGGGCGGCATGTACGCCTATTTCAAAAACAAAGAGGAGCTGCTCACCCTCATCCAGGAGCAGGGGCGCGCCATTGTGGCAAGGGTCATGAGCGACCGGTTGGCCGGTATTGACGCGCCTGATGCGGCGCTGGAGATCGCCATCCGCAGTCACCTCTACCTGTCCGAAGTACTCCAACCCTGGTTTTTCTTCTCTTATATGGAAACCCGTTTTTTTCACGTTGCCGAGGAAAAGCGCGCCATCGCCGGGGAATTGCAAACCGAAGCCATTTTCGCCGACATCCTGACGCGCGGCGTAGGATCGGAAACCTTTTTCATCACCGATCCACTCCTGGTGGCGGCCGCCATAAAGGCCCTTTTGCAGGATTGGTATCTCAAGCGCTGGAAATACCGCCGCCGAAACATTTCAGTGGAAACCTATGCGGCATTCGTCATTTCCATGATCCGGGCCTATGGCGGCGCAAAATTCGAAAGGGTCTCTTCATGACGGCATTGGACCCGACCGCGGCGGTGCGTGAGGGGGAATCCATCGATGTCGACGGCGTCGTGGCCTACCTGAGAGAAAAGTTTTCCGGCCTCGAGGGCCGGGTCAGCATTCGACAGTTTCCCAGGGGATTTTCCAACCTGACCTACCTGATCACCGTTGGCGGCAGGGAACTGGTGCTGCGCCGTCCACCCGTTGGTAAAAAAGCCAAAACCGCCCACGACATGCATCGGGAATACCGCATCTTGAGTGCCCTGAAACCCGTGTTTCCCCACGTGCCCCGCCCGCTGGCCTATTGTGACGACCCAGCGATCATGGACGCCCCATTTTACGTGATGGAACGTCTTCGGGGCGTCATTTTGAGAAAACAACTTCCGGATTCACCGGCCTTCACCGCCGACTGGGCCGAGGGGCTCTGCCAACGCTGGGTGGCCGTGCTGGGGGAGCTCCACGGACTCGATTACCCGGGGTGCGGCCTTGGCGATCTGGGCAGTCCGGAAGGCTACATGGCGCGGCAGGTCCGCGGCTGGTCGCGCCGCTACCGGAACGCTCGCACCCCGGATGTGCCGGATTTCGAATCGGTCATGGCGTGGCTCGACGGCAACACGCCGCAACACACGACCCGGCCGGCCCTAATCCACAACGACTACAAGTTCGACAACGTAATATTGGATCCCGAAGACCCCACGCGGATCATCGGTGTACTTGACTGGGAAATGGCCACGGTGGGTGATCCGCTCATGGACCTTGGTGCCGCGTTGGGGTATTGGGTAGAGGCGGGCGACAGCGATGAACTGAAATTGATCCGGACCCTACCGACCCTCTCAGCCGGCATGTGGACCCGGCGCCGGATCGTCGCACACTACGCGGAGACGACCGGCACCGCCGTGGAGGACTTTGCCTGGTATTACTGCTTCGGCCTGTTTCGACTGGCGGTGATCGCCCAGCAGATCTACTACCGATTCTACCACGGCCAGACGACCGACAAGCGTTTCAGCGTGTTGGGGATTGCCGTTGGGATACTGGAAAAAGCCGCGGCGCAGGTGATGACCTCCGGCAAATACTAAATCGAAAATGATCGCCGCGAGAACATCGGAAACCGCTATCCTTTGCCTTAATGGGTAGCGATGGGGCTTAATCAGAGGAGGATAGACGCAGTGTCTTCCCCGCCGCCAGTCGATCAGCCAAACACGCGCGGAGCAGCAGAAAATGTACCGCCCCGCAATCTCTACAAACCGGAAGCGATAACCATGAATCTCGATGGCGACAAGGTAATGTCTTTGGCCGAGGCCGTTTCCAGGTGGGTTCCCCACGGCGCCCACATTTCCATCGGGGGCTTTACCATCAGTCGGAACCCCATGGCGGCCGTCTATGAAATCATCCGCCAAAAAAAACGGCGCCTGCATCTTTACGCGCATTCCAACGGCCAGGGCGTCGATGAGCTGGTGGGCGCGGGCTGTGTAGAAAAACTCGAGATTGCCTATGCCGGCAGCGGACGGTTCGCCCCCACCTGCATCCGGTTCAGAAAAGCGGTGGAGGCCGGGCAGCTGCTCGTCGAGGACTACTCCAATTACCAAATGACCCTGCGTTTCATGGCCGGGGCCATGGGCGTTCCCTTTCTGCCCACGCGCGCATCCCTGGGATCGGACATCGCCAACCGATGGGGGTTTTCGGAAACCGTGCGCCAGGCCGATGCCCGGATTCCAGGCAAAAAACTGGTGATCATGGACAATCCCTTTGAGGGGTGGTGTGACACCGAGCGGGTGGTTCTGGTGCCGGCCATCAACCCCGACGTCACCATCATTCACGTGCAGGCCGCCGACAGACAGGGTACCGCCAGAATCAGCGGTCTGCCCTTTGCCGACATCGAGCAGGCAAAAGCCGCCGGCCACCTCATCGTCACCTGTGAATCGCTGGTGGAGAACGACGGGCTGCGCGAGGCCCCGGACCAGAACCAAATTCCTTTCTTCTGCGTGGATGCCGTCGTGCACGTGCCCATGGGGGCCTACCCCACCGCCTGCTTCCAGCACTACGACTACGATCCGACGCGGCTATATGAATACCGCCAGGCGGCACTGGACGACGAACGGTTTCAGGCCTATCTGGAAAGGGAGATCTTTGCGACGCCGGATCATGCTGCCATGATGGCAGGCATCAAAGCCGGGCAGTTGGAAAAAATCAAGGCCGATCCCCGCACCGGATATGCGGTAGGCCTGGATCGGAAGTAACACCCAGCACAGAAAGCGTCATCGGCATGAACCCAACACCGGAATACACCCCCAGAGAAATGATGGCCGTTGCCGCCGCCAGAGAAATCCGAGACGGGGATATCGTCTTTTGCGGTACGGGCATCTCCATGCTGGCCGCCATGGCGGCCAAACACATCAGCGCCCCCAACAGCGTCATCTTCTTCGAAACCGGTGCCATCGATTCGCGACTGGAAGAAGTACCCCTGGCTGTGGCCGACCCCCGGGTGATGTTCGCCACCTCGGTGAACGGCAGTCTGGCCGACGCCTTTGCCACCATGCAAAACCGCACCACCGGCCGGCAGGTGGTGGGCATCATGGGGGCCGCCCAGATCGACATCTACGGCAATCTGAACTCCACCGTCATCGGTGACTATGCCCGCCCCACGGTGCGCTTTGCCGGGAGCGGGGGCGCCTGCGACGTGGCATCCTTCGTCAGCCGCACCATCATCTTCATGCAGCACGCCAAGCGTAAATTCGTTCCAAAACTGGATTACTTGACCAGCCCCGGCTGGATCGACGGCCCCGACGGCCGCAGAAAGGCCGGACTTCCGGACGGCGGCCCTGCCTGCGTCATCACCAACATGGCCATTATGGGATTTGAAGCGGACAGTAAGCGAATGTACCTGAGGGGCTGCTACCCCGGTGTAGGGAAGGAAGCGGTGCTCGACAACATGGGGTTTACCGTGGACACCTCCCATGCCGCGGAGATTCCGCCGCCCACGGCTGAGGAACTGGCCATCCTGAGAGAAAAATGTGATCCCCAGCGGCTGATACTGGGGGCGTGAGACCGGCGTAAACACACACCTGGGAGGGGGTAAACCCCTCCCCTAAATGGCGATACCCTCGGGCCTTGGCTTCGTAGGGGCGGGGTTTATCCCCGACCGTCGATGCATCTCAAAAGACCGGTGCCATATCCCCGGCGCGCTGCCGGGAGAGGGTAAAACCTCCCCTACACGGCGATACCCTCGGGCCTTGGCTTCGTAGGGGCGGGGTTTATCCCCGACCGTCGATGCATCTCAAAAGACCGGTGCCATATCCCCGGCGCGCTGCCGGGAGAGGGTAAAACCTCCCCTACACAGTGGTGCCCCAGACATTCCCGGTCTTCCGCTTAAAGTTTGACAAGCATCTTCCCGAAGTTCTCACCCTTGAAAAGACCGATAAAGGCTGCTGGCGCATTTTCGATGCCTTTCACGACGGTCTCCTTCCATTTGATGTTTCCCTGGGCGATCCATTTACCCATGTCGGCGTAAAACGTCGGCATTCTGTCCAGGAAATCCATGACGATGAATCCCTGCAGGGTGAGTTGCTTGGCCACCACATGAATCAAATTGGCGGGTCCAGCCGGAGCCGAGGCGGCATTGTACTGGTCGATCATGCCGCACATGACAATGCGCCCGCGAACGTTCATGAGTTCCAGGGCCGCTTCGAGATGCTTGCCGCCGACATTTTCGAAGTAGATGTCGATACCGTCCGGGCACAACGCCCCAACGGTTTCCACGAGGTCACCGGCTGTTTTGTAGTTGAAGGCCGCATCCACGCCTGCCTCGGCTTTCAGCCAGGCGACCTTTTCATCGGATCCGGCGCTACCCACGACCCGGCATCCTTTGATTTTTGCGATCTGGCTGACAATCGCCCCAACCGCGCCGGAGGCGGCCGATACGAATACGGTCTCACCGGCTTTGGGCTTGCCGATGTCCAGCAGGCCGCAATACGCCGTCAGGCCAGGCATGCCCAAAGTACCCAAAAAAGTCTGCACCGGCGCAGTCTTTGGGTCAATGATCGTCAGGCCGGCGCCGTCCGAGATGAACGCCTCGCGCCATCCCTGGAAGGTGACGACGATGTCCCCCACCTTGAACCGGTCATTGTTCGAGGCCATCACCTCCCCGATGCTGCCACCGTCCAGGGGTTGCCCCACCTGAAACGGCGGGATGTAGCTCTTGCGGTCAATCATTCTTCCCCGCATGTAAGGGTCCACCGACATGAACAGATTTTTCACCAGCAGCTGATTCTCTCCGGGGTCCGGAACAACCACTTCGGCCAACTCAAAATCGGCTGGCCTGGGCATTCCCTCCGGGCGGGATTTCAAACGGATTTCACGACTCACGATGGTTTTCATGGTCACCTCGACATTTTTTGTTCTCGATAGGCAATGATGATGAAACGGTAAAAAGTAGCAAAAAGGACGATTTCGTAAAATGTTCGAGATACGGCTTGCGAATCCTGAGGGGGGACGATCGCATCGGTATCCAAGAGTTTTTTTTGTTTATGCAACGATGGGGTAAACAGCCTGATCGATGGGTTCCGCTACGCTTCACCCATCCTACCTGGCTGCCTTCTGCCTTCTGTCCTCTGTCCTCTGTCCTCTGCTAATTCTAATTCCTGTGCATCCCTGTTCAACCGCCGTTGACGTTGGTCTTTCTCCGCGTCCCTGAGCCTCCACGCGAGACTGCTTTTGCAGTTGCGACGACCGTGGGCGCATTCCACTACACACTGGAATTTTGACTCCAAATCGGTTACGGTGCCCTCCGGCACGGTGGCTATTGGGCGTTGAATGGGGGGAAGGCGGCCATTTTACAGCCACACTTTTGCAATAAATCCACTTTTCTGTAAAATCCATAATTTCTGAATCCCATTCCCAATGGGGCTACCATTCGTTGCGGGACGACGTATTGACTGTGTCAGTATTCACCGCCCCCAGCAATGCAATGTAAAATCTCTGCCGGAGGCTCGACAATGATTTTTCATCACAAGGGCATCTTTTTTTTGGTAGGCTTTCTCCTTCTCAATGCCTTCGGTTTCAAATCCGCATTCGCTTTGGAAACCCGAACTGTAAACGGCACTTACGGCCCCATCAATCAATACACCTACTATCTCAATGCCGCCGGAGAAGAAGTGAAGCACGGCGTGGAGACCAGGTGGTACGCGGACCAGTACCGCCTCATGAGCCAGCGGGTGCACTACAGCCACGGGAAAAAACACGGCCTCGACGAGGCTTGGTACAATGGCTCCTATTCAACAAATTGGGGGCTTCACTGGTCGAGGATGTATCAAAACGGTCTCCTTCACGGCGTCAGCCAGGAGAGGTACTCAAACGGCCTGCCGCAATCCTACGCCGTCTATAAATACGGCAAACGCCACGGATCGTACACCGAGTACTTCTACGACTACCAGCACGAAAAAATCACCGCCAACTATCACGACGGCCTGCTCCACGGGGATTACAAGGAATGGGTCATCAAGACCGAGTACTATAACGGCTATTCCTATAAATACCCCTTACTGGCCGAAGAGGGTGCATACGAATACGGCAAGAAGAACGGGCATTGGAAACGCTGGTATTACGATACGACATATTACATGCTCAAGGAACAAGGGGATTACGGTAACGATCAGAAATGCGGCACCTGGCAATATTACTGGAGTACCACCGGCAACTTGAAAAACACCGATTTTCTTGGTGCGTGCCACTACTCCCCGCCGCCGGGGGGCACCCCTCCCCCACCGCCGGGAACCACCTATTCCATCAGCGGTCATGTTTTCGACAAGGCCACGAAATCGCCCGTCGCCGGCGCCTTAGTCCAGGCCGGCAGTGCCGAGGCCTCCACCGACGCCCAAGGAACCTTCAGTCTGTCACTGGAAAGCGGCGGCGCCGTTATCCTCAACTGTGTGGCCTCGGGCTACTACGACTTCACCAAGACGGTGAACCTCGACGACGCCCAGATCGTGACCACCGACATCGACATGAAAGCCAAGGCGCCGGGCGCCAAGCCGGCGGTCACCAACGTCGATGCCACCGGCGGCATCTTTTTCATCGCCGGATTGTCGGCCAACAACGCGTATCGCGTGTCCGTGGACTGGCAGGACGACGCCCCAGGCACGGTGGTCTTTGAGGTGAACGGCACGGCGCACGAAGTGACGGCCGATGCCTCCGGGGCCAGCCGCACCTTCGACATGGGCACCGTGTTCACGCCGAGCCTCAGCCCCACCGGCAACACCTTGAAAATCACCGCCGTCAATTATTCGGGCGTATCGTCAGACCCCGAAGTGATCAACCCCATCGTCATCCCCCTGCCGGGCTGGTCGGTATCCTTCCCGGAGGGCTTCGAAATCAAGACAGACGGCAGCCACCTCGTCTACAAGCTGTCGGCCAACTGGCCTGAAGAGCCCATCGAGGTGCTGATCAGCGAAGGCTATCTTGGCAGCACTGTGTGGCAATTATGGGGATTGGTTCCCTATATCGGCGGCCGGGAGTTCGGCATCCCAAACACCCAGTCGTTTTTCGAGATCGAGGCCAAGACCGACGGCACCGGCAGCATCGCGGCCGGCGGCACCTCCGGATTCAAGGCGGCCGGCGGGGAAATCACCATCAAGCTCGGCGGCAAAGGCAATTTGAAGTACGAGCCCAATACCGGCCTGGAGTGGAAAGAAACGAGCCTCATTTTAGGGCTCAGCGGCGAGATTGAAAAAGAGGTGGGGCCGGTGACACTCATTCCCGCCCTCGAGGGCGCGGTGAACCTGCCGCTGATCGGCGGGGCCATCGGCTGGTTCAACGACCGGGCAAAGATCAAGGGGACCCTCTCCTCCGGCTCGGAGATGGCGCTGGAGATCATGAGCGCTACCGGCGAGATCGGTTTCAACAAGGCCGACGTAGAAACCAGCCTGGGCATGACTCTGGGCATGGGCATCGAGATCATTGATGACGTGGAGGCCGACGTCACCGGCGGCGGCACCGGGAAAGTGTTCTGGCAGGTGCCGGCCAACCCGGATTATTTCAAAAAACTGGAAACCGAACTCTCCGGCACAGTGACCTTCACCCTGTGGGACTATGCGTGGAGTACCGGCTACACCCATCCCTACACGTACCCTGAGACGACCGGTCAAGCGATACGGCTACCCATGGCCACGCCCGAGTTGCGACCTGTGTCCCGGGACTTCGCCTCTCGGGCGCCCTACAACCGACTGGTGTCCCAGACGCCAAGAACGCCCATGAGCGACGGCGGTGCCGGCGTAGGAGAGGACACCAAGGTCATCGAAAACGTCTATCCGCACTCCCAACCGGTGGTCGCAGAACACGACGGCGACGCCGCCATTGCCTATGTCCATTTAGATGCTGAGAAACCTGATCACCAGGCCACCGAAATCATGGTGACTTTCTACGACGGCGCCTCACAGACCTTCAGCACGCCGTTATCCATTGAAGACGACACTCGGGCGGAGTTCGCGCCCACCATCGCCTACGACACTGCCGGAAAGGTCGTCTGCGTCTGGCAGCGGGTCAAGGACGCGCAATTTATCAGCGACCAAATCACCGACTTGGCCGCCAAGCTTGAAATCGTCTACGCCGTTTACGACCCGAGTGCCCAAGCGCCCGCCTGGACCGAACCGGTCGCCCTCACAGACAACGACTTTTTAGATAATCGACCCGTTCTCAAACGCGGCGACGACGGCAGTCTTCTGCTGGTCTGGTTCAGCAACGCCGGCAACCAACTCATCGGAAGCGCCGAGCACCCCACTCAGATGCACTACGCCTTCTGGAACGAGGCGGATTTCGACACCGCCACAGCGGTGCCCTTCACTTTCGAGCACTGCTTCAACTTCTCCTTAGCTTACAACGGCACCGAGGCCACCCTGGCCTTCACCAAGGACATGGACGGCGTGCTGTTTCCGCCGGAGGGCAGCACAGCAGCCACCACCGACGACGAAGAGGTCTTCACGACGACTTATAACGGGGCATCCTGGGAATCACCGACTCGCGTCACCGAGGACGCGGTTCCAGACACCGGCCCCCAGGTCGTCTATGCCGGCGGCGCTGCGGAACTGATATGGCTGAGGGGCAACGCCCTTGTGCGGCGCCAAGCGGCCGCGCCGCTGGCGGTCGAAACCATCAGAGACGAGGTCATTTCCGGCAATTTCCTGGATTTCCGGTTGTATGCCGACCCCGCTGACCACTTGGTGCTGCTCTGGCAAGAAGTGGACGACACTGGAGTCGACATCTTCTACGCGGTCTACGACACCGACAATGCCGTTTGGAGCGAGAACCTTCGTCTCACCGATGACCCGCAGATGGAGCGGGATTTCAGGGGCGTGTTCGACGACAGCGGAATGCTGCACCTGGTCTTCAATAAAAAAGACGATGCTGCTGACCCCGCCGTCACGGATCTCCACCATTTGACCTATCGACTGGCAATGGATCTATCCGTGGTCGCTGGCAGCCTCGCCGTCGACCCATCCGCCCCGGCACCAGGTGACCCGGTGACCCTGAGCGTCCAAGTGGCCAACACCGGCGACCTGGCCGCCATCGACGCCCAGGCTGCCTTCTACATTGGGAATCCGGATAGCGGCGGCACTCTTATCGACATCGTACCGGTGGCCCCGAGCACACTGCGTGCCGGAGACACCGGGCAGGCGGAGTTGGCGTGGACCGTTCCGGCCGGCATCGAACCCCATACGGTTTACGCCGTGGTCGACCCGAACGGCACCGTCATTGAAATCAACGAAGGAAACAACACCGCCCACCTGGACATCATCCGGCCGGACCTGAGCATAATCCAGTGCCGACTGGAACCCGGCATCGGGGGCGCCGTCAACATCCGTGCGGCAGTTCGAAACGAAGGCATCATTGCTGCGGAAAATATCACGGTCCTCTTCAAGGCAGAGGAGAGCATTATCGACACACTCGCAATACCCGTCCTGCTGCCGGGAAAAACCGCCGAGTTGGTGCTGCCGGCGTCTTTGGATTTCTACACCTACACTCGATGGAACCCGACCATCTCCGCCGTGGCAGACCCGGAGGACACGATTTCCGAATTTGATGAGACAAACAATGCGGCTGGGGATGTTTACACGCTGGACGTGATCTCCCCCACCGCTACTGATTTCGGCAAGGCCTACTACGAAACGAACCTGGACCTCACCCACTTCACTTCCGCGGTGCAGACCATCACCATTGCCAACCGGACGGCCACCGCCATGCCCATCGGCGCGGTGACCATCGTGGGCGCCGACGCCGGCGAGTTCTCCCTTCCGGACAACACCTGCAGCAACGGCAGCATCGCCGCCTATCAGTCCTGCCTCATGGGCGTGGCGTTCACGCCCACCGCGCCCCCGTCGTACGGAAACAAATTCGCCGAGATCGTCATTTACGACGACCAGGGCAGCGAAATGCGGCGTGTGCCGTTATCGGGCAGCCTCGGCGAGCTACTGCGCGGCGACCTCTCTGACAACGGTGCCGTGGATATCGCCGATGCCGTCATCGCCCTGCGAATCGCGGCCGGGTATGACGCCCCGGATACGGTCAACACGATCCTGGACGTCAATACGGACAATCGCATCGGTTTAGAAGAGGCCTTTTTTGCGCTTCAAAAGGCCGCCGGCATCGAACGCTGAGCGGCCTCACCGGATGGATAGCGGGTAGTCCCGTGTCTTCGGTACACCACTGACCAGTGTCGGCTGTTGCGCGTTGGGCGGTGATTGCTGCGGGTTGGCGGCTTCGCCGCAGGTATTGAGTTTATGGAGTTCGTTGAGTCCGTCGACGTCTAATTTCGAATATCAGAATCCCTCAATTCGGAATTTTTTTTTATGAAACTTCAGGTTTTCTATGGCCTGATCGATGGGATCCGCTGCGCTCCTCCCATCCTACGCGCTTTAAGCCTTATCCTGTCAATCAGCGTTTATCTGCGTCCCGATAGCTTTTTGGTGTTTGCCGTTCGCGCGCAGCGCCACCCTTTGCAGTTTTCCGCGCCCGTCCGCGTGATTCCGTGGCCAAACCGCAGTTGCTGTTCGCCGCGACAACGGCCAATTCATGCTTTTCTTGGCGGCTTTGCGCGAGATATTGCTTTTGCCCTTCGGCGCGCCAGCGCCCACCATTTGCTTTTCTCCGCGCCTTGGCGCGAGAATATCTGCTTTTGCTTTTCCCCGTGTGCTCTGGGACCCCGTGGTTCAACCACCTGGATCCCGGGTCTCGCTCCGCTCGCCCGGGATGACGATGAGGGGTGGCGCCCCAGGATGACTAAGGAGGTGGGCACCCCAGGATGACTTAGGAAGTGGGCGGCTCGGAGTGACTAAAGCATGGGCGGCCCGGGATGCCGTCGAAGGGTGTCTTCTATTGTAATTCATGGTTCAGCATCACATCTGGAATGAACTATCGCTTGCGGGCAGTGAGCAGCACGCGGTGATTCATGCAGCCGAAGTCTCCCGCTCGATCATGAGGCCGAAAACCCTGGTGGGTCGTTACCTCAGAGAATCCGGCCCGTACCGCCAGTTTCTCGAGCATGTCTTCCTCGTAGAGGCGCACGCTGTAAGTGCGGTCACGCACCAAACCGTCCGTTTTGCTCAGCACTACTTCCCGCACGCAGATGACGTCGGCGTCGATCTCCCGCTGGCGGCAGACTATAATGTCTTCCCCGATCTCATGCCAGGCTTCGGGTGAAAATCGCGATCGAATTCTCTGTGCGTCCGTGACATCGACGAGCAGCCACCCGCCCGGTTTGAGCAACCGGCGGCTTTCTTCGAGTATCTGCAGGTCGCCGTCCCGGTCCGCCATGTATCCCATGGAATTACCAAGAATCAACACGTGATCGAAACTGCCCGCTTCGAATGCCGTGTTCCGTGCATCGCCCTGGAAGAAGCCTACCGGGTGGCCTTGTTGTTCGGCCTGGGTTCTTCCCTTCTCGATAAGTACGGAAGAGTAATCCAGCACCGTGCAGTGCCGATACCCCCGCCGGGCCAGCTCGAAACTGTGCCGGCCGTGCCCGCCGCAAAAGTCCAGGATGCGGTCGTCTTTTCGCATGGGAACCAGCGCGCAGTAGGTATCGGCTTCCCGGCGGGTCACTTCGTCGTTGCACACCGATCGCGCGTCGGTCGTCAGATAGACCTCATCGAACAGGGTCTGCCACCAGTCGGCATCCACCGTGATGTTCACCCTTCCTCCAGATGCGCCCCGAAACTGAATAACCCGTCGGCCGCAAATATGGCGGGGCCGCCGTTCCATGGCTGCAGGCGGGCGATGGTCAATTCTTCTTCTTCGATGTCGATGTATTCGTCCAGCAGACCGTCGTGCCACATTTTTTCCATCATGATGCAGTCCGTCCACATGGACCGGCTGTATTCAGTCAGCGCTCCAAGCTGATCCGTCGTCACGACCCGGGGTCTCAGAGCGATTTTAATGGATCCAAGGAGATATGTGAACTTCTCCGCCACGGCCAGCGACGCCTGCAGGTCCTGAAGTTCACGAACCTGCGAAGCGGGCAGTGATGTGATGGCCCGGTTGATGCGATTCACCGCTTCGCTCACAGCCATGTCAGATCGAAGGATACCCATGGGCTGGACGCCGCCGCCGCTGCCGACATTGGTGGGAACGTCCCCGTAGCGTCCCAGAAATCCAAAAACGGTATCCGGTCCCACGAGGCAGCGAAAGTCGGTCTGGCGCTGCACCAGCAGCACGGCGTCCTTGTCGGCATTCAACTCGGGCATTTCTTCGGCCCACAGCCCCAGGCGCACTTTTGCCTGAACGATGTAGCTGCCTTTTTCCAGCGCCAGGGATATGGCTTCGTCACAATCCGGGTTGACTTCCCCGACCCTCACGCCGATCCCCGAATACCCGCGCTCCGGCTTGAGGACGAGGTCATGCCAATGCTGCCGCGTCCATTCCACCAGGTCGGCGATGGTTTCCCCTTGCGGCCCGTCGGTGGCCCGGGGGAAGAACCGCCGCGTCCACGGCGTGTGGCGCTGGGTGCGCGCCGTAAACCGGTCGGCCATGGGGCCGGTGATGACTTCAAACATGCTTTTGACGTTAATTGGTTCGGTACCCCGCGGATTAATGACCCGATTTTCACCAACCGCTTGGATCACCGGGTCGAGCCCGTGACGACGGTGCAATTTAAGAAGCACGTCGTTGTTGAAGTCCATGAACATCAGGGACACAGGCCGGCCGTGGTGGCAGACCCGACCGTTGTTCAACTCGAATTCGTGGGGTGCTGCCAGCACGCCGGTAATCCCGTCCTCGCGGTTGAGGCGCTCGGCCAGATTGATGTTCTCGGTGACATCCGTCAACGTCTCCTCCTCGGCCACCACGGCAATGAGACCGGGACTGCCGCCATCACGACGACGCTGCGCGTCCACCAGCATGCGGGCAAAGCCAACCACCGGGTAAAGCATGGGGTGGTCGAAATCCAGGTCCACATCGATTTGCGTCATGGCGTTGAGCCGATCCCAGACAGCCTTGGCAATCTCCTGTGTCGTTCGTTGATAGTCCCAACCGCCGGGGCTGCCCAAGTTCCATTCCGAATGAAATCCGAGAAAATCTTTCACTGTCGACCTCCAGTTGATGTTTGATTAGATCCGCCATGCCTGACTTGATCAGGCATCCAGAAGGTTTTTTTACTTCTCTGGAAAGAGACGTTGCGCCAGGTTATCGAACCCGATTTCACCGGCCGCAAGAACGATTCTGGCAAATTCAGGCGCCGCTCCCCCCGCCTGACGATACCGGTCGTACAGGGACCGAAAACGGCGCCGTCCCACTGTGTAGCAAAGCTGGTAGCCCGGCTTCAAGGCGTAGCGTCGCACCATGGCCGTCGCCCGCGCCAAGGGCATGCCCGCATCGACCAGAAAACCGGCCGCCGCATCCAAGCTTTTTTGCCCTGAATGCAGATACAGATCCACTCGGCCGCGCATGGCACGCCAGAATCGACGTTTGGCCATGAGGAGAGAATTTTCAGGTTTATCGCTGAAAAAACCTGTGTCGAAGAGAATTTCTTCGCTGAAGCTGGCCCAGCCTTCGTAAAACAGGGGAAACTCCAGATGCCTGCGCACCGATCGGGAGTGGTTCCACCGGCTGAGATCCAACAGGTGATGCCCGGGGTAGGTTTCGTGGGCAGTGAGAAGGCGCCAGTCGGCGGGCAGCCCGCCCCTTGCCCCGTCAGGCATGGTATAAAACGTTCCGCCGCGGGAAGGATGCCCGGGCGGCATGCTGTAGGCGGCGGAACTGCGCACCGGGGTTAGGTGGGACGGCACCGGCGCCACCCGTACCGGGCAGTCCTCCAGGATTTCTCCCGTCATGAACCCCTTCTCGACGCAGTGTCTACCCAGGGCGTCAATGAGCTCGGCGTACCACGCGGTGTCGCTTCTGCCGCCGCCACCCGGCTGCGGCAGCCCGGACACAACGGTCTGCCATTTGTTCCCGGGCGCCATCTTGGCCGCCGCCGCTGCTAACAACGACCGGGTTTCTTCAATCTCATCATCCAACGCTTTACCAATGTCCGCAAGAGACATGCGGCAACCAACATGATCTTTGGCGACGACGGCGTAGAGATCCGGGTCCAGTAGGAAGGCATCCACCGCAGAAATACGCTTCAGGTGCTCAGACATGGCTGCGAAGGCCTCTATGGCTGGCCCCGTATTTAAACCGGTGCGCCACAGTTCCCGCATCCAACCGTCAAGCTTGTCGATCATCTCCAGGCCCATGTCGCTAAACAGACGCGGCACTCGGTCCAAACATGCAACGGCACGGCCCATGAATCCGGGCAAACCGGCGGCCCTCTGGCGCCATGCGGTTTCGCTGTGCTCCACCGCTTCTGCCAGCCCCATGGCTGCAACGGTGAGGTGAAACGTGGGTTGGCTGCACTGGCTTCTCACGACTGAAAGCTGTTCGGTCAGTGTGACAAGCGCACGGCCCAAAAGTGTCGCATCGATGCGGTCTTCGGTGAATGCCGATTCATTCGCTATCTTTCCCAGTTGTGCGCCCCAATAGGCCGCCGCACCCCCCAGCGTCTGAACGGAGGCTCTGGAAAAATCGTCCCACACCGCCCAGTCATGGCAGTTGGCACGGGTCTGGGGAAAGAAATGGAATTCATCGCTGTATAGACAAACCGGGAATCGGCGGACCAAGTCGTCGAAAATGCCTTCTGCCAGCACCGCCACTGGCGAGAGTGGTTGGCGGGGTCCCTGGCTGGTCTGAGTGGCATTGTTTTGTGGCATCGGTGTTCGGCGATCCATTTATATCGGGGAAAAGGTCCGGAGATGATCCGAACCGTCTCTGGCCCGGTGATCTGACGCAGTATCAGGTTATAAGAGCCGACCCGAGACATGTCAAAACCGAATCCGGTTATGCAGGAAGCTCCAGCCTGCAGGTGAGGCGGCATCAACATCACTGGTTACGAACCTAGCGCGCAGACGCGTCGCCACTGGATCGATGCTATAGCTGGAGCTTCATAGAGATCCGGAAAATCGAATTTGGCATCAGAAATTCTCAGATGCATCTGATGAGAGAGAGGCGCTCGCCGCCAGGGGCAGTGGCGGCGAGCATTGGAGGGATAAAGACGCTGATAATGTGTTCTCAGTCGTCCTCGAGTGGTTGCAGGTTAAAAGCCAGAAATTCCATTTGAGTTACACCTGTGTGATCTTTTTGGGGCATCATTTCGAAAACGACTGTGGTATCAATGGGCAAGGCCGTCGCGGCCAGGGATTACCCGCAACAACCGCCGCAATGATCTAAAAAGGCTTTACCGTGAATACCGAAGACAGAATTTACAGAACGCTTCAGAAACAACTGAACCGGCACCCCGTAGGATTTCCAGCCACCCCGGGGAATGCCGAGATCCGCCTCCTAAAGCATATATTTACTCCTGAGCAGGCCGCCGTCGCTGCCCACCTGAGCCACAAGCCGGAACCAGTGGATTCAATATTCCCCCGCGTGAAACACTTTATGGAAACGCCGGCACAGCTGGAAAAACTGCTCACCGCAATGATGAAAAACGGCGGCATCGAGATGACCACCGTTGCCGGCACGCGCCGCTACGGCACAGCGCCTTTGGTGGTGGGGATATATGAACTCCAGGGGCCACGCCTGACCCTCGCATTTCTCAAGGACTTCAACGCATACACGCAAGATCCGCGCTTTGGGCTCTCGTTCCTGGCCACCCGGCCGCCCCAGATGCGCACCATCCCGGTGGGTAAAAGCCTCAACCCCGAACGCCGCGCCTACCCTTTTGACGACGTGGCCCAATTGATCGATGGTTCCACAGGTCCCTTCGTCATCTTCGAGTGTATCTGCCGGAAAAAACAGGCCATGGAAGGTCACGTCTGCCAAGTGACCGAGCGCAAGGACACCTGCCTTGCCATGGGTCCCCTGGCCGAGCAGGGAATTGTCGCTGAGATGGGGCGCCAGATTAGCCGGAAGGAAGCCTTTGCCATCATCGAGAACAACCAGAACGAAGGTCTGGTTCTTCAGCCCTCCAACACCCAGCAGGCGGATTTCATCTGCTCCTGCTGTGGGTGCTGCTGCGGCATGCTGCGCCTGCAGAAACGCTTGCCGAAACCCGTGGATTTCTGGACTGCCAATTACCGCGTTGTCGTTGATGCAAAAGCATGTCGGAAATGCGGCAGTTGTGCCGATTGGTGCCAGGTCGGGGCCATCCGCGCGGAAAAAAAGACGCAAATCGCCGAAGTGGATCCAGCACGGTGCATCGGCTGCGGGCTTTGCGCGGCCAACTGCCCTGTCGGCGCCCTGACTTTACGGCAGATCTCCCACATCTCGCCCCCGAAAGACCGAGATACCCTTCACGACGCCATTCAGGCCAACAGAAAAAGCCCCATCGGCCGCATCGCCCTGGCCGGCAAACTCCTCTTCGATGCCCTGCGCACCGGTCGCACCGACCTGTTCAAATAGACCGGCACCGCCCTTC
>CAYUOU010000012.1:0-14411 GCA_964446485.1 uncultured Desulfobacterales bacterium
CGTCCGATGCGGGTTGGCGGCACCGGCCGGGCACACCGGCCGGTGCCGCGCGGTTCTTGCCCTGAGCGTATCGCCTACCTGGAAAAACTGGTGTCGACCCAGTCGGCGGCCTTGAAGTGGTCTTTGAGGTATTTATTGCCATGGAGAAAATCGATGTCGGCCTGCATGACGTCGATGTGCTCTTTTTCGATGGCCGATGCATATTGATAGCGCGCCAGAGAGGCTTTCAGCACCTCGAGGGGCAGTTTGCCTTCGGTTTCCTTAAAGACGATCTGAGCCGCTTCGTCGGGGTGTTCGGTCATGAACCTGTGAAGGTCCTGGTCTCCCTTGACGAAGGCCCTCACGACGCCGGGATTCTTTTTGGCAAAACTCTCGCTCACGACAATGGGCCAGATGGCGTTCACGTAAGGCTCATACTGCCGGAAGTTGCCCGGCGGCAGCAGGTCGCCCACCCCCCTGAAGGTCGCCATATCGATGTAAGGCGGCCAGTAGAAGAAACCGTCTAGTTTGCCGGCCTCCAGATTGCCGATGGCTACTTCGGGCGCCTGGTTGACGATATTGAACTTTATGTTTTCCTGTTTTTGTGCGACCTCGAGAAGCCGGTGATGGGAGGAGCCGATCCCGGTGGCGATGGTCTTCCCGGCCAGATCCCGGATGCTTTTAGCCGTGGAACCCTTGGGAACAATCATCGCGCCGTTATCGCCTTTGGTATAAACAGCACTGCCCACCCATTTGGTGTTCTTCATTTTCCCCTGGAGCATGACGGCGGGCATGTTTCCGAGATAGGCAAATTCCAGCTTCCCGGCGATCCAGTTATTGATCAGATGAACACTGTAGAGCCCGAAAAACCACTCGACCTCCACATTCGGCATGTATTTCTGGTAAAATTTCTTTTCCTTCATGACCGACGTTTCCAGCATGCCGTAAGGACAGTACCCCACCACCAGTTTCATCTTCTTGTCGGTGATGACGTCGGAGGCCATGGCCGCCACCGATGACGATACCAGGAAAAACCCCACCATGAACGCACAGATCATCCGTTTTCTCATGTGTCCCTCCCTCTTAGATGGTTTGACGGTTCGCAACAGACGACGGTTCCGCCGAAAAACGGTGCACCAAGCCACGCGCGCGCGCCGAAATGGCCGTCAGCAATCGGGGGAAAATGACATCGCCGAATGCGCGTGCGTACCGCTGACGCGGAACCCAAAAATTTTTTCGGATCATGAATGGCCATTGCGCGTGTCGAGACCTCCTTTCCGGATTCCCCCGTGTTAAAACGCTCGATCATTGGTGCACCGGCAAGGTCGGCGCTACCGGCTCGCGGTGGATGGAACGCTATTTTTGGAACCAGTCCTTGTCGGTATATGTTCCCATCCAGTTTTCCTTGAACGTCTCGTAGGTCTTACCGTCAGCGGTCAACCGGTTATACGCTTCGAAGGTTTCCCACCCGTGCATGCCGTCGGGCCAGCGGGGCTCGTGTTCCACGAACCGCGGGATTGGATAGCGCCACCCAGCCTTGTGCATGTGCTCGAAACCGGCCACCAGGGTCTCCAGGTAGGAGACCGGCACCACCATCCACATGTCGTCATCGCTGTCACCGGTAAACCGGTATTCCCCGAAGGTGGGCACCACATAGGTGGGCTTGCCGGTGTTCATCGCCGGGGCCAGCCCCCAGCAGCAAAGGCCCCCACCCCTGCATCCTTGGGGGTTATGCGGTATGTGAAGAAAGGATTTCTTCACAGTCGTCGACAGTGATGAAATTGCCCTCGCTCTTGATATCTCCGTCAATCATCAGGGCGGGAAAGGCCTTGACGCCCCGGGCCTCGTGAACCTTCGGATCGTCAATGCTCTCCACGGGAATGTCAAGGCCCAGTTTAGCGAGGACTTTTTTCAGATTTTTCTCGGAAATCTGTGAGCGCGGGCATCCGGCGGTGAAAAACTCGATTTTGCTAATCATGGTGGAACTCCTATCCCGTTTGACCGGCGGCCTGCGCCAGTTTCATTTTTTTTCGTTTCCGGAAGGCCCCGATCCAGTTGGCGCCGTATTCATCCCGCCCGAGGCACAGGTCCGCGGCCAGAACCGCCATGGACACCTGCTCCTTCAGCGGATTGGTAATCGGGCACGTCATGCCGCAGCCGATGGCCATGGCCAGAAAGCTCGCATTGATCGCTTCCCGGTCCGGCATGCCATAGGAGATGTTGCTGGCGCCCATGGTGATGTTGACCCCGAAGCGCTCGCTGATGGCCGCGATGGACTCCAGCCCGATCTTTCCGGCCTCCGGCTCCGCCCCCATGGTCAGCGCCAGTGGGTCGATGACGATGTCCGCCATCGGGATCCCCATATCCGTGGCGCGGGTGATGATCTTGTCGGCGATCTGGATCCGTTTTTCGACCGTTTTGGGGATACCGTCATCGTCGAGAGTGAGGCCGATCACCGCGGCGCCGTAGTGCTTGATCAGCGGCAGCACCGCTTTGAGACGCCCTTCCTCTCCGTTGACCGAGTTGACCAGGGCCTTTCCCTTGTAAAACGCGAGCGCGGCCTCGAGTGCCACGATATTGGCCGTGTCGATGCACAAGGGTACCGATGTCACTTCTTGGATTTGACGGATGAGGTCGACCAGCAGTGCGGCCTCGTCTGCCTTGGGCACACCGGCGTTGACATCAAGAACCGCTGCGCCGGCAGCCACCTGGGCGGTGGCGTCCTCGCGGACCATGGTGAAATCGCCCTGGCTAAGCTGCTCCTGGAGCACTTTGCGGCCGGTGGGGTTGATGCGCTCCCCGATCATGACGGTCGGCAAGTTGCGGCTGATTTCCACTTCTTCGCTTTCCGACCGGATGACGGTGGTTAAATAGGTTGTCATGGTGATTCACCTTTTCATTTGCTGTCGGTTCCGATAGGCCGCCGCCGGCCGCCCGGGAAGGTCATCCCAGGCGACCGGAGTGCGGCCGTGAAGGCCGAATATATCGCTATCCGGAGGATGATGATCTCAGGCCAGCAGCTTCTTGGCCAGAGTGACGGCCGCCGCCGCATCCGAAGCGGTGCCATCGGCGCCGATCGATTCGGCATATTCCTCGGTCACCGGAGCGCCGCCGACCATGATCCGGACGCGGTCCCTGATGCCGGCTTCTTCCAGGGCCTTTATTACGTTTTCCATCTCGTCCAGCACCGGCGTGATCAGCGCCGACAGTCCCACGATGACTTGACCGTCGACGGCTTTGGCGGCCTCGACGAACTTTTCCGTCGGGACGTTCACACCCAGGTCCTGGACGATAAAGCCGTTTCCTTTCAGAAGCATGGAAACCAGGTTCTTGCCGATATCGTGGATATCCCCGAAAACTGATCCCATGATGACATTTCCGGCGGTTTCCCTCTTACCGCCGGCCAGCAGGGGCTCGACCAGTTCGAGGGCCCCGTTCATCGCCTTGGCCGAGCGCAATACCTCCGGGATGAAATACTCGCCCTCGGCCATCAGTTCACCCACTTCGAGCATGCCGGGGATCATGTGATCGGTCAGCAGCGACTGGGGGTCGACCTTGTCGTCGAGCGCTTCCGTTACAATCGCCAGCACCTTTTTCGCGTTTCCATCGATGACCGCCTGTTTCAAGGGCGTCAAATCAGCCATGATCGCTTCTCCTTATGTAGTCTTTCTGGGGGGGTATACCGTTCAATGCCCGGGGCGCTACTGTTTCAGCGGATACGTGCCATATTCATGGGTGGCATCCACCCACGCCTTGAAATGTTCGTTGGGCGTGGCCGGCAGCACCTGGCAGCTTGGCGCCATCATGATGCCCAGCCCGTCGCCGATACTTTCGATCTGCCCCTTGACCTCCGCTTTGATCTTGTCGACAGGGCCTTTGACGATGCCGGCGCCATCGGTGATGATGCAGGCGCTGACCCCGAGTTCGTCCACGACCTTCTCCTTGATCCAGTCGGGCGGGTTGTTCGTTTCATCGAAATGAAAACCTTCCACCCCCGCTTCTTTGACGAGTTTGGTCAGGTAGGCATAGGCCTTGGGATTGGTCATGTTGCCGTGAACGTGCAGCCAGGTCGCCTGGTTGTGGCGTTTACGGACTTCTTCAACCACCCTCTTGATCTGGGGCAGATTGAACTGCTCGGCCATCTTGGGGCTGCACATCAGGGTGCCGAGGGTCTCCGCGGTAAAACAGATGCTGTTGCAGCCGGCCTCATACTGGGCGCTGATCCACTCGATGGCCCAATCGGTGGCCACGGTGCACATGTCTTCGACCCACTCGGGGTCCTCGAACATGTCTTCAAGGAACGCCGCGTTGGGCCGGAACAGGAACATGGCTGCGGTGGTGCCGCAGTAATACATCGGTACCAGCGGCATCTGGTCTCCCACTGCGGCGGATACGTTTTTGATTACCTCAAGGCAGCCTTTCATCCGCGGATCGGTATTTCGAACATCGTAATCCGCCATCATTTCTTTGATTCGCGGCCAGTCTTCCTTGGTCATCACCGGTTGGTGGTCGGTCGTGCCGACGGCAACACCGAATTTGTCGGGAATGGCGATGACGCCGCCCATCGGCGGGACCCCGAACCCATAGTCGACATAGGTGGGGATGGCCACGTCGTAGCCAACGGCGTCGATGTTGGCCAGCACCGCCTTGGTGATCTTTTCCGAATCATACCAGTCCTGCCCGGTCACCTCAGGCATGCTGTAGCCATAGCTGTAAAGCATCTGGGACATGACCCGAGGCCACACCGGCATGTGGTCGGGCGCCCGTTTCTCCCGCACTGCTTGAAACCGCTCCTTTTTGTTCATTCGACCCTCCTTTGTTGGTTCTTTCCTGGATGCCTATCCCGCCGAAACGGAGATCGCAGCCCCTTTCCCGGCGATAAAATCCCGGATGATGTGTTTCATGCAGTCAACGCATTTGGCCATCCATTCTCCGCTTTCGATCTGCTCCTGGATCGACTCGTCGTAGAGTTCGTAGCTGAACGGATCGAAACCTAAAATATCCACACAGTCCCGGCAGTTGAAGGCCCGGTGAAAGCCGCCGGTCAACCGGTCGGCGCGCTGCCGGTATTCGCTGCGCATCTCCTCGGTTACCAGCGATTTGTCGAGGTAGTCGTCCGCTGCGAAGGGATCGAATCCATCGAGAAGGTCGTGACGACCGTCCGCGGTCTCGTTGAGGATGGCATTGATCAGTGCATTCACCCGTTCGATCGGTTCAGGGCGCTCGGGGTTGACCCGGCCGAGCGCTTGAAGCCGTGCAGAGATGACATCGAGATAAATGGCAACGGCGCCCGCGGCGAGGACCTTGCAGAGGAACTGCTCCGTGTCGTCCGGCTTATCCGAATACAGATCGGTGAAATCCCAGATTTCCTTCGGAAGGAGCGAGAGCCCCTGCAGTGCCAGGAACACGGACTTGTCACAGTTGTTGCCCCGGTTGTAAATCCGGGCGACATCTTCGCAGGCCTCGTCGACGGCCTCGGGCGTAGCCTCGATCTTGGCGTCTTTTTGTTCCACTGAGTGCATAAAAACCTCGTCTGGCCGCCCGGAAGATGTTTGCTTTCCCGCGAAAGCGTGTCCTCCGGCGGGGGTTCGAGATGGGTCGGTATCAGTTCAGATACTCGGACAGGATTTCCTCGAAATCATCGACCGTGGTGAAATCACCGTCGACCCGGAGATCACCGTTGATTTTGACCGAGGGAAAGGCCGTGATGTCTTCTGCCTTGGCATCGGCGGGATCGGCCGTTGCTTCGACCTCGATGTCGATCTCCATTCTCGCAACGGCTTTTCGAAGATTTTTCTCGACGACGATGGATCGGGAGCAACCGCGTGTAAATACCTGTATTCTTTCAAGCATTAGTTTCTCCTGGCTCGGTGGATGTCATTTATGGCGCACGTCTTCACAGCTGCGCTCATACCTGCGGGTTTGCGGCCGCGGGCAGACATGGGGGCGGGCTGCCGGCCCCCCCCCTTGCGTACCGTTCTTGCCGGTGAATCGGGCTGTGAGGGAGGGTTTGGGTGGTGGTCCACCAGCCGGACGCAAGGGGGGGAGCGGCGCACGCCTTCAAAGCGCTTTCGGTTGAAAGGGGTATTGGCCATATTCGTGAGCCATTTTCACCCATTCTCTGAAATTTTCATTGGAGGTCGACGGCAGCACCTGCCCGGTCGGGACAAAGATGACACCGCCGCCGGGTGCTCCGATATCGAGGACCCGCTTGCATTCTTCCCGGATCACCTCCACGGGGCCTTTATCCAGGAACCCGCCGCGGAAGGGGAGCCCGCCGGCAACACCCATCTTGTCGTTGACCATTTCCTTGACCCACTCGGGGCCATGGGACTTGTCAAGGTGCAGGCCGACCAGGTTGGCATCCTTTGTGAGCTTCTCGATCCAGGCCTGGGTCTTGGGTCGGGTCAGATTGCCGTGGGTGTGATAAAAAGTGCGCTGGCCGAATTCTTTTTCAACCATCTTGCTCATTTCGACCACATAGGGGGAAACGAACCGCTCGGCCATGGCGGGAGACATCAGCTCCACCCCCCAGAAGTCACAGAGATAGAGCCAGCTCTGCGTCCCGGGAGCTGCGGCCTCGTACTGGGCACGGATCCAGTCCATGGCGAAATCCGAGGCGCAGCGGCACATGTCGTCCACCCATTCGGGGTCCTCGGTGAGGACTTCACTAAGGCTCGACACATCCATGAACAGAAGGTTGGCGGCGGCGATGCCCGTGTAATAAAAGGGGGTGACCGGAGTGTGGCGGCCGATGGCCCCGGAGACGTACTCGATGGACTTGAGCGCTCCTTTCATGCGCGGGTCCTTCAGCGGATCCAGCGGCATCTTCTTTTTGACCTGATACCAGTCATCCTTTTTTTGCACAGGGTGCTTGACGCACTGAACGCTCATGCCGTGTTTTTCGGGAATATCCAGTACGCCGCCGAGCAGCGGCACGCCGAAGCCCATATCGTAGTAGGCCCCGTAGGCCACGTCGTAGTCGATATTTTCCACGCACCATAAGGAGGCCAGTGCCGCCTTTTCCGAATCGTACCAATCCTGCCCGGTGATGTCGCTGAGCTTCCAGCCCATGCCGTACACCATCTGGGCCTGGTTTCTGGGAAACACCGGAACGCAGTCCGGTTCCTTGAGATCGAATACCCGCTGAACTCTCTCTTTTTTTGTCAGTTTCTCCATGATGTTCTCCTTCTTGGGTGATCAGTGCCAAGTAGAAAAACTTGGCGGTATACAAAGTGGTGGGATTATCATCGGCACCTCATCCTGGAAACGACAAAAACCCCTGAAATAATAAATATTATGAAAGTGATACCTGTCTATTTCAAACTTAAAACAAACCCCAAATAAGCTTGCCGGCGACCAATATGAGAACGACTCCATACAGTTGTTTAATCCATTTAGGCTTCGCTTTAGAGGACATGAATACCGCACCCAATTGTGAAGCGATGATGACCGCTATGACTACTGATATAGTTAATGTCCAATCAAATTTGCCCTCGGCCGCATGCCCTAAATAGCCGGTAAATGATGAAAAGGTAACAACGAAAGCAGTTGTGGCTGCCGCCACTTTAGTCTTGTATCCCATCCACATTAAAATGGGAGCGATGATAAAACCGCCACCGATACCGAGCAATCCACCCGCGAATCCGGCAAATGCCCCGACGCCAGCACCGATAATGGACCTTTTCGCTAATGGCATCAATTCTTCCGGTTCAGGTTGTTGGGATGCCCAAAGCGTTCTGGCCGCAGCGATTGCTACCGCAATTGCAAATAACAGTATCAATGGCCTTTCTGGGATGTATCTGGAAGTGAGCGCTCCGATTGGTGCAAAAATGAAAGCGGCACTTGCCATTGCAAGTCCGCCTTTCCAATCAACTAATTTTTTTAACGAATATGGGATTAAAGCGATAAGCGTATTTAACCCATTGAGTAATAGACCTAGCGGTATTGCGACTTCTTTTACCGAAAATCCCGCCCATTTAAAAATCGGGACATAAATCATTCCACCGCCCAAACCTAATATTGCAAAAACGAAAGAAACTATAAATATCGCCGATACGATGAAATAGAGCATGTTGCTATTCCGTTTCTATCTAATGGCCCGAATATGCGCGAAAATTGGATACAAATCATACCGTATGATTCAATGAATCATACAGATATTTGGCGTTATCACCCCTTAAATGGTCTGCTAATCCTAAAAGGCCATCAACTAAATATCTTGCGTTGAATCCCTGTTGAAGCAAGAAAACTCTTCCCATAATCGCTCTGTCGTAATGAGGGCAGGCCGTTACGACCAATTTAGATTTGTCCAGTTCGGTAAATCGGGCTGGTAGTTCATTTAAGGGTATATTTTTTGAAAATGAGAAATGCCAAGTATCAAATTCTTCTTTAAAGCGTATGTCGATGAATTGCACATCGCCGCTTTTGAGCAATTTCAGTAATTCCGGAATTTGTATTTTCATTTCTTTTCGGGAATCATAATTGAATGTTTCTAAATATTTGGCAAAGTCCATTGAGAGATTTCCCTTTCTAAAATTATTTTAGGTATCGTGAAAAATGGGGGGGCGGAAGTGCCTGCTGACAATATTATTGTATACAATCACCATGTACTCCTAAATACATCAACGATTTTTTGTCAAGGCTTTTTTATCTGGTTCATCGGCGAGGCTGGGGCCCTCCATCCCCGATAAGGGGCTGTCGAACTTTTTTGGACGAGGGCCAGGTCCGGCGAAAGACCCATTCCACCATAGCCAACGATGGTAAAGGTGGGGTTGCACTCGGCAGGAAAACAGCCGGTCAGGCTTTAACTTGGCGGAACGGATCGGCGGCGATGCCGTAGCGGCGCATGATCTGCTGCAGGGCCTGACGCTCCAGACCGCAGTTCTGCGCGGCCTGGGTGACGTTGCCCTCGGTGGCGCGGAGCAGATCGCAGATGAACGATTCGTTGAACTGCTGGAGCACCTGCTCCTTGGCGGCCTTGTAGGGCAGGTGATGCCACGGCGAGGGGGCGCCCTCGGTGGCGGGTTGCGGGCCACCGGCCTCCAGCCCGACGTCGGCCGGTTGAATGGTGTCGCCCTCGGAGAAGATGATGCCCTGGAGGATGAGGTTCTCCATTTCCCGGATGTTGCCCACCCAGCGCCGTTTCTTGAAAGCTTCCATGAGTTCGGGGCTCAGGCGCTTTTGCCCCCGGTCCATCTCCCGGCAGTGTTTTTGAAGCAGGTGACCGGCGATGAGGGGGATGTCCTCGGGCCGCTCTCTGAGGGGGGGAAGGCGGATGGGGAGTACATTGAGCCGGTAGAAGAAGTCTTCGCGGTATTCGTTTTTACGGATTTTTTCCTGAAGATCCCGGTTCGTGGAAGCGATGATGCGTACGTCCACCACAATGGTCTTGGTGTCTCCCAGGGGTTTGATCATCTTGTCCTGGAGCACCCTCAGGAGTTTGGTCTGAATGGTGGGGCTGATGTCGCCGATCTCGTCCAGAAAGATCGTTCCCCCGTGGGCTTCCTGGAAAAGGCCGATCTTGTTTTGCGTGGCGTGAGTGAATGCGCCCTTTTTGTACCCGAAGAGTTCGCTCTCCAAAATATGCTCGGGCACGGTGGGGCAGTTCACCGCGACAAAGGGCCCGCTGCACCGGGGACTCAGGGAATGGATGGCCCGGGCCGTGAGATCCTTTCCCACCCCGGACTCTCCGGTGATGAGGACGGTGAGATCGGTTTTGGCGATGGTGCGGATGCTCTCGAAGACCTGCTTCATCTTGGGGCTGTGACCCGCCATGTCCTCGAAGGCGTTTCCCCCCTTGCAGGCCGACTGGAGGCGGCGGTTTTCCCGGAGCAGGTCGCTGCGCTCCAGGGCCTTTTCCAGCCGCACGAGCAGGGTGTCGTGCTCGAAGGGCTTGGTGATGAAGTCATAGGCGCCGCTTTTCATGGCGGCGACGGCGGTGTCCACCTGTCCGTAGGCGGTCATCATGATCACGGTGAGATCGGGGTGCTCCGCCTTTACTATATCGAGCAGTTCCAGGCCGTCCATTCCCGGCATCTTGATATCTGCCAGCACGAGGTCGTAGGCCGCCTGCCCGATCATTTGCAGGGCCGTCTCGCCGCCGGGTGCCGTGTCAACACGACAGTCGAGGTCCGGCGCCAAGCTGCGTTTGAGCAACTCGCGCATGTCCTGTTCGTCATCCACCACTAGGATGATCCGACGGGTCATGGTTTTTTCCTACCGCTGCTGTCGAATGATGATCCGGTCGTTCCGGCCGTGGGCTCCAGGGGCAGCGATACGCGAAACGACGTTTTCTCGCCGGGGATACTTACCACCTGGATGTCGCCGCCGTGGTTGGCGACGATGCCATAACTCACCGACAACCCCAGCCCGGTGCCTTCCCCGGTCGGCTTGGTTGTGTAAAAGGGGTCGAAAATGCGTTCCAGGTGAACCGGATCGATGCCGGGGCCGTCGTCGATGACCCTGATCACCGCCGTGTTGTCCGCTGCGGCCAATTCGGTTTCGATTCGGATGCTGCCCGTCGTGCCCACGGCGTATAGCGCGTTCATGACGAGATTGATGATCACCTGTCGGATTTTTTTATCATCGATACGGATTCTCGGCAACTCGCCGTCATAGCGTGCGGTGAGCGTCGTCTTTCCCATCTTGGCATGGTGGGTGATAAAATGAACGACATCCTCGATGAGGGCGTTGATATCGGTTGGCTCCCGGACCGTCGGTGAACTGCGTGCAAAGTTGAGCAGGTCCTCCACGATGGCCTTGCAGTTGCGCACATGCTTTTCGATGATTTTGAGGTCGCCGTGAAGCCCTTCGTCCGAGTCCTTCCGTCGAAGCAGCAGCTGAGTGTAGCCCAGGATGACCCCAAGGGGGTTGTTGATTTCGTGGGCGATGCCAGCGGACAGTTCCCCGATGGACGCGAGCTTGTCCGCCTGGGCCATCTGTTTTTCCATTTGGCGGAGCTGTTCGATGTCTTTGACGAGGAAGTGGATGGTGGCCGGTTCGTCGCCGGCGGCCGGGTCCAGGCTCCCGCTGATCAGGGCGTGCAGGGTGGCGCCATCCAGACGCCTCAGCAGAACCTCTCTGCTGGTTACGAATCCGCTGCTGCCGATGTCCCGCACCAGGGTTTCAAAATCTTTCTCACGTGTGAAAAAACCTTTGATGCGCTTGCCGATCAACATCTCTGGCCGATTGTTGGCGAGCGTGTTCACCCCGAGGGGATTCCCGTCTAGAATGATGCCTTCGGTATCTGTAACCAAGATGATGTCGCGGGAAATTTCGAAAATGCGCCGGTAACGGCGCTCCGAGCGCGTCAAGGCAGCGGTGCGCTCGCCGACCACCTGCTCGAGATTCTGGTTGAGAAAAAGCAGGTCGTGATGCGCGGTGCGCAGGGCCTCCCGATCGAGTGAAATTTGCCGGTATGAACGCCAGACGTTTTTAAAAAACAGGGTGGCCGCCCCGGCAAACATGAACATCAGGGTGTTGACGGCGCCGCTGTATGGGCTGATGCTTTTCCAGACCGTCCAGTTTCCGCTGAGCACAAGGATCTGCCGAAGGATGTGGCCGACCGAGCGGGAGATAGCGAAACCCGCCAGACCGAGACAGAGAAACTGGAGATAGCTCCAGATGACGTTTTCCGGATCCTGCCGTTTGAGCCAGAACGCCAAGTGCAGGCAGAGAAAACTCAGAACGATCATGATCACCGAGCCGACGAGATCCACCGCCAGGATGGGCACCCAAGAGGTGATCATGGGGTGTTCTCCGGTTTCGATGTCGGGTGGCTGTCGCTGGCGAGCCGCCGCAACCCGAGATAGAGCAGCAACAGCGCAGGCACGCAGATCAGGTGATCGAGTTTTGCTATGTAGTATACGGTGGCCAGGATCTCTTGTCCCGGCAGGGTCTCGATATGAACGGTCCAGGTGTCCAACTGAGTGACGGTCAGCAGTCGGATCTGTTCGTCGAGGGCATGGACGATGAAGGCATCCACATTCCAAAAAATAAGCATTATGCCCGCGTATTGGATCATGCGCCAGCCCGCAGCGGCCGTCAGGTGGTGGCGCCGGAGCCAGAAAACGAGGGTCGCCATGGCAAAAGCAAAAAAAACATGGGCGAGCTGGTGGGCCACCAGCCCCTCGGGTTCCCCATGGGTCTGGGTGGCCCAGGCCGGCCCCGCGGCGGCCGTCACCAGGACCACCGCCGCTGCCAGCATGAGGGCGCGGCATTTATACGGGGGGGTATTCATGGTGGCCCCCATGATGCGGGCTCTCCGGGTCACGTGTCAAGAGGCGTGGTGCCGGAGAAATTCCGGTGGTTCAGGCCTGAGGCGCTTTTTTGGGTGCGGGCGGCAGGACCACATCGGCCAGGGTGACCATGTCGTCGGCGTCTTTCCGGATCGTTTCAAGGTGGTTATCCACGACGTTGAACAGCGGAAGGCACTTTTTGAGTTTGGCAAACAGCATGCTCACCAGGATGAACATGGGGATGAAGGAGAATGCGTAGCCGACGCCGCCCTGGATACCGGGCAAATCGATGGGCAGCAAAAACACCACCCCTTCAAAACGTGTCTGCAGCCAGGCCAGGGCAAAGGGGGCGGGCCACAGGTAGGAGACGGAGACGGTCAACTGGGCGAAGAAGTATTTGCCGAAGGCGTCGTTGGCTTCACGGTTGAGCAGTTTGTAGGCGGGCTTGTCCTTGGCGATCAGCGCCTTGACAGACAGGTTCTGCATGCGGACCATATCACGGTTCTGCCGAATCAGGTGCTCCCGATTGAAACGGGTGGCCGCCAACACGGTGATACTCCCGATGAGGGCGCACAACAGGCTCAGCACGGCGATGCCCAGGAGATACCCCAGGATGGGCTCATCGCTCAGCCGGAAGAAAAAGATCAAAAACGGGTCGATGACGCTGAACATGGCGATGTCCTTATGACGTTTGGGGGCATCCCGGCGGGAGCAGGCCCGCCGGGACGCGATTTACTGTCACACCGGCTTTCCGGCGCTTTGGATCAGAACGGCGGAACGATGCTGTAGCCAAGGAATCCCTTGGTGGTGTAGCGCAGGCCGACGTAAAGGGCCAGCAATACGAAAAGGCGCTTCAGCCACACGTCCGGGATGTACTTGGAGGTCCGCGGACCGATCATGGAGCCGGTGAAGATACCCAGCAGTTCCACGCCGATCAGGGGCCAGTAGACCGGGACTCCGCCGACAAACATGTACGTCATGATGCTGATGATCATTCCCACGAGCACGGCCAGCGCCGAGGTGCCGGCCACCAGGAACATGGGCAGCCCGGCGATGCTGGTGAGAAACGGCACGAAGAGAAACCCGCCGCCGATGCCGAGAAACGAGGCCAGCGCGGCGATGAAGAAGCCGCCGATGATGGGGATGATGGGCCGGAAGCTGAACTCTACGCCGTAAAAGGTGAAGACGATCTTGCCGGCGCTCCACTTCTGGACGCGGACACCGCAGTCTTCGGGGGCCAGTGTGGAGCATTTGTTGATGTGCGCGTCCTCGAATGCCTTGGCTGCGGCCTTGGCTTCCTTCTTGCCGGCCTGCCCTTTGGGGGAGGTCTCGTAGAGCAGGAACCCGCCGATGACGAAGACCACTAAGCCGAAGTAGCCCAGGTAGTCCTTCAAGGAGATCTTGCCGGCGGTGAGCCACGGAATGATGAAGCTGCCGGCGATGGAGCCGATGGCCAGCATGAGGCCCAAGGGCAGCACCAGGCGCCCCATCTTGTAGTAGTTGAAGCTGGACACCGTGGCGCTCATGCCCACGAGGAACTGGTTCGAGACCCGGATACTGTCGGTGATCAGTTTGTTGAGGGCCGGGTTTGTTTTCTTGAATGTTTTTGCGTAGTCGGCCAGACCGAACACCGTAATGTGGCCGACGCCGGCCATGATGCCGCCGAAGGCGCCCACGGTGGAGAAAATCCAGCCCACCCAGATGGCCCAGAAAAAGCCGACGACCAGACTGGTGCTCGGCGCGCCGGGGATACCCAGAAAGCCGGGTTTACCGTCGGGGGGCAGCTGTCCCGGTTCGGTGCCTTTGGGTGTGCCGGCGATGGCGTCGGTCAGCGAATCGGCGTGGGCCACGGGCACGTCGGTGACCGCCAGGGCCAGGGCCGCCACGAGGGCAACGGCGTACATCAGTAAAATGGTTGCGGATCGCTTTTTCATGTACCTCCTCCAGAATAGTGAATTAACGGTGATGGGCAGCGGCGGCCGCCCGGAATAACGATGGCCCCTCGGCAAAGGGGGGGGAAGGGGTGATGATGAACATGCCCCGGTCCCCCATGAGCAAGAGACATGCCATGCGGCCGCATCCCCGTTCGCGGCGGGCCCCGGCTGCGGGGGGAATAAAAAATTCATAATAAAACAGTACGTTAATGCGTTCCGCCGGATGTGTCGCACCCCGGTGCCGCCGTGTCCGGCCCAT
>CAYUOU010000012.1:14421-69517 GCA_964446485.1 uncultured Desulfobacterales bacterium
GCCCATTCCCATGGCGGCGGCGCCCCGGGACGATGCGGCGCGGGGAATGAGGGATTGCCCATAAAAAAGACATGTTATCAATTGGTTGGGAGGTGACGACACAAAAGGATGGCGCCGCAATGTTTTTATTTCACATTGGCGGCGATGGGCGCCGTTTTCCCCGTCCGAGGGCATGTCCGAAAAACGGTGGCGGGTATTTATCCTGGTGATAACACACGGTTTGCGAACAACGCGGCCCAGAACGGAACGCCCGGAGGGGCGATGCCTGGTGGTATGGAATTTGCTTCGTGCTACACCGATTCGGATGCGCCCCTCCGGGGAACCCGGTGTCCCCCGGAGTCATCATTTATAAGTCTGGAGGTTCAAATGGAAAAGACGGTCTATACGCTGTGTTTCATGTGCTCGGTCCGCTGCCCGATCAAGGCGCAGGTGAAAAACGGGCAGGTTGTCTGGCTGGAAGGCAATCCCCACGTTCCCGGGATGGAAGGCAGCCTGTGCCCTCGCGGCGCGGCGGGTATCGCCCTGCTCAACGACAATGAACGGGTGAAGTCTCCGATGATCAGAGTGGGGGAAAGGGGTGCCGGCAAGTGGCGACAGGCCAGTTGGGAAGAAGCCCTGGACTACGTGGCCGGCAAACTGAAAACAGTGATCGACAAATACGGCGGACACAGCGTCGTGCTGGGGGAGCGGACCCAGTTGGCCACCCATGTGAGCAAGACTTTTTTAAAGGCGATCAAATCCCCCAACCATTTTACCCACGACGCATTGTGCAAGGGTTCGGTCAATACCGCCTGCCGTTCGCTGTTCGGCTACACGGATCCACAGATGGGGATGGACTATAAAAACTGCAAGCAGATCGTCATGTACGGGCGCAACCTTTTCGAGGCGATCGAAGTCAGGCCGGTAAACAACCTGATGGACGCCCTGGAGAGCGGGGCGAAAATGACCTACATCGACCCGAGGGTGACCAAAACGGCTACCAAGGCCCATCGTTACTGGATGATTCGGCCGGGCACAGACCTGGCGCTCAATTATGCCCTGATTCATGTCATCATCAGAGACCGGCTCTACGATGCCGCCTACGTGGACCGCTGGGTACTCGGGCTGAGCGAGCTGAGCGACTTCATCTCACCGTATACGCCTGAATGGGCTGAAAAAGAAACGGGTATTTCGGCCTATGAGATCGAGACCTTCGCCCGGGAACTCAGCCAGGATGCACCGCATGTGATTTTCCATTTCGGTTATCGCGGCGCCAACCACACCAATGAAATTTACATGCGGCGATCAATCATGATTCTGAATTCGTTGATGGGCTCGGTGGAGGTGAAAGGCGGCTATTTTTTCAAGAAGGGACCCGGCGAAGAAGGGGGAAAGCCGGCCCGTAAACTGACCGACCAGAAATTTCCCGGCATCGACGTGCCGCGCTTTGACAAAGTGGGGACCCCTGATTTTCCCCTTCCCGACCCTGCCCATGGCCTGCCCCAGATGCTGCCGCACGCGATTCTCAACAATGACCCCTACCCTCTGAAGGCGCTGATCGCCTACCGGTTCGATCCGCTCATGTCCATTAACGACACCAACCTCACCAAAAAGGCTTTGAAAGAGCTGGATCTGATCGTTGCTATCGATATCAACTACAGCGATATCGCCTGGTACAGCGACGTGATCCTGCCCGAGTCCATGTACCTGGAGCGAACCGACTGCATCCAGCAGGCCAATGGCCTTAAACCCCAGATGTTTCTACGTCAGCAGGTGGTGCCCCCCCGATACGATACCCGCGATGGCGCCATGATTCTCAAGCAGATCGGTGAACGGATCGGTATCGGCGCGTTTTTCCCTTACGAATCTACGGAAGACCTGGTGAAATGGCAGTTGGAGGGGACGGGTTTCACCCGGGAGGATTTCGATGCCAAGGGCAGCGTGGCCTATGGCAAGAGGCAGATTTTATGGGACCGCACCGACGGGATCAAATTCAAGACCCCCTCGGGCAAAATCGAATTCAAATCATCGCTGTTGGAAAATGCCGGGTTTGAATCCTTCCCCGAATACGAGCCCATGCCGTCGCCTCCCGAGGGACAATTCCGGCTGTGCACGGGCCGAAACGCCCTGCACACCCATATTTCCACCCAGAACAATCCCTATCTGAACGAGATCTGCTCGGAGAATACCCTCTGGATCAATGACGAAAAGGCAGCTGCTATGGGGATCAAAACAGGGGATTTGGTCGAAGTGTTTTCCGAGCAGGGGACCGGTATCATCAAGGCCTACGTCTCCAATCTCATCCATCCGGAAAGCGTTTTCATGCTTCATGGTTTCGGCCATGAGGCCGTGTTGGCCACCCGGTCTTTTAAAAAAGGAGTCAATGACGCGGCGCTGATGAAGAATGTTTCCGACATGATCGGCGGCAGTCCGGCCTTGCACGACACGTTTGTTACCGTTAAGGCAGCATAACCGGTCGCGATGTCATCATACCGCCGGCGAAGTCAGCAGAACAGGCCGGCAAGATCGGTTTTGCGCCAAACCAGGAGGATGTTAATGAGCCAATATTATCTCTTTCAGGATACGAAAAAATGCATCGGGTGCCACACCTGTGCCGTGCAGTGCAAAAGCAACAAGCGCCTGCCTGTGGGGCCAAAAATCAGCCAGATCGTCCAGGTCGGCCCAAAGCTCGTCAACGGAAAGCCCAAAGCGGCGTATATCTTCATGCCGTGCTTTCACTGCGAGGACCCCTGGTGCGTGGCGGCCTGCCCCACCGGCGCGATGCAAAAACGCCCTAAGGACGGCATCGTTTTTATCGATGCCGGCATGTGTGTGGGTTGCAAGGCATGCATCACCGCGTGTCCCTGGGGGGCACCCCAGTGGAACCCGGAAACGGGCAAAGCCGTCAAATGCGATTACTGCATGGACCGCGTCGACGCGGGGCTGCGCCCCGCCTGCGTGACGGTGTGCACCACTCACTGTCTTTCCTTCGGAAAAGCCGTAGACGCCCTGACCCATGTGAAGCGCTCTCGGCATGCTCAGGCGGTGGCGGCCCTGGACTAAGTGCCGCCTCCGCGCACTGCGACAACGCTTCGACGCCCTGCCCGCCGGCACGGCGTCGATGGCGTCGGCATAAAAACCTGTTAGGATACCGCAATGACGCCACGTTCCTGCCCCGTGAACGATCTCTATAACGATGTTTTCCAGGCGATTGAAGATGATCGCCTGGTGGTTCCGCGTTGCCGCCGCCTGGCGGAAGAAATCCGAGATTTACTTCGAGACATTGCCTGGGGGCGGGCCGGTGCGGATCATTTGCCGGCCATCTCCGGTCTGGTGGCCGAGCTGCAGTCAGCGTCCATCGATGCGCCCACCCAGAAGCTGGCTGCCGACATCGCGGACTGCATCGACGGACACCGCGAGACATTCGTCAGCCATGTCGACACGCACAACTGTGCCAACGGCGATTGTGTCCGATTGGTGCCGGCCCCCTGCCAGATGACCTGCCCGGCAGGTATCGACGTGCCCAGCTATGTCAATCTGATTGCCATGGGCCGCGACGACGAAGCCATCGAGGTGATTCGAAAAGACAACCCCTTTCCCTGGGTCTGCGGCTTGATCTGCACGCGGCCCTGCGAGTTCATGTGCGTGCGTGGCCGCATCGACACTCCCATTTCCATTAAGTTTCTCAAAGGGTACGCTGCGGAAAAGGCGCTTTCCGACCGGCGCTACACCAATCCTCCGAAAGCCCCGGACAAGGGTAAAAAGGTGGCGGTGATCGGCGCGGGTCCCGGTGGTATGAGCGCGGCCTACTACCTGTCTCTAAAAGGATATGACGTTCGGGTGCTGGAAGCCCAGCCGGTGGCCGGCGGTATGATGATGGTGGGGATTCCCCGCTACCGGCTGCCCCGGGAGGTCATCGACCGGGAAGTGGCCATGATCGAGGAACTGGGGGCGGAATTTCTTTTCAACGTACGCTACGGTGTCGATGTCGACATGGATCAGCTTCGGAAAGAAGGGTTCGAGGCGTTTTTGTTCACCATCGGCGCCCACAAGGCATTCAAGTTGGGAATCCCCGGGGAAAACGACTATCCCCAGGTGGGCGATGCCATCGATTTTCTTCGACGTGTCGCCCTCGGTGACCGCCGGCGGCCAGGTGATCATGTGGTTGTGATCGGCGGCGGCAACGTGGCCATTGATGCCGCTCGAACCAGTTTGAGGCTCGGGGCGGATTCGGTGACCATCGCCTATCGCCGTTCTCGAAACGAAATGCCCGCCGATCCGGAGGAAGTGGAGCAGGCCGAGGAAGAGGGCATCCACATGGCATTTCTCACGGTCCCCTGCGCCGTGGTGGGCAACGGGTGCGTGGAGGGCTTGGAGTGTCTTCGCGCCGAGCTCAAGAAACGGCCTGACAGTGACCGAATGACACCCGTTCCCGTGGAAGGCAGTGAATTCGTGATGCCCGTTGATGCCGTCATCTGTGCCATTGGCCAGCAGGTGGACGTTGAGTGCGTGGGGGGCGTCTGCGATCTGGAGTGGACGCGGCGAAAAACCATCCACACCAATTCGGTGAGTATGGAAACGGCGATTCCAGGGGTATTTGCCGCCGGTGATGCCGTCACCGGCCCGGCCACGGTGGTAGAGGCCATCGGCGGCGGCAAGCGAGCCGCCGAAGCCATCGATCGTTATTTTGCCGGCATTCCCCAACCCCAAATGCCCCCGGTGCCGGTCCGCCGGCGACGGACGCCGTGGCTCGAGGTGCCGGCTACCACCAAGATGGTGATCAAGCGGCCTGAGATGCCGCTACTCAATATCGAGCGTCGGCGAACGACTTTTCAGCAGGTGGAACTGGGCTATACGGAGAACATGGTTCGCGAAGAGGCCCGGCGCTGTCTTCGTTGCGACATCTGCCTTCGCTGCGGTACCTGCGTGAAGATCTGCCGCGACAAGATGGGCATCGATGCCCTTCGGATGGGGTATCTCGATTTCGACCATCCAGGCCCAACGGATTTTCGCGTCACCGAGGAGCGCTGCATCCTTTGCGGGGCTTGCGCCGCCAACTGCCCCAACGAAGCCATTCGCATCGAGGACCGCGACGGCGAGAGAGTGCTCAGCCTTTGCGGCACCATTTTGAACCGGCAGCCGCTGGTGACCTGCCGGGATTGCGGGAAAACCCTTGGGCCGGCACGGTATCTCGATTTTGTTCGGCAACGGACCGCCGCCGTGAGTCCCCTGCCGGCGGATCGCAATCTCTGCGAGGACTGTGCGCGCACCGCCACGGCGGCCAGCCATGCCGACCATGCGCCCATGGGTAAGACGACGGTGCCCGGCGGCAGGCTCTAGCGGACGGGCGATTGCCTTTTTTTGATGATCGGTGTTTGCTTCTGGGCTAATCACAATTGCCTTTAGATGAGCGCTTTTTGGCAGACAGGAGAACAACCATGTCCTTTCGCAGAGGCCAGAAGGTCGAGGTATTTCGGGTGTCGACAGACGACAGCTGGCAGTCGTACATGGATGCCTTTGTGGGGCTGCACGGTATCATCACCGATCCGGATACCGCCATCAACGATCCGGATGCGCTGGTGGAGGTCAGTCTCCAGGATAAAGGCACCCACCGATTGCCGCAGGATTGCCTCCGCCTGCTCGATTGACGTCAGCCACCGATCCTGATCCCGCATCACCCGATGAGAGGGACCATGCGCCTGAGGGATGTGATAGATTCGTACCGGTATACCGTGGATGACACGCAGGGGGACGACGAGACCGGGAAGGTACTGGTGGCGTCAGTGAACGATTCTGTCGTGTCCGTTGCCGAGACCATGCTCCGTAAGGGCGTCGCGCATGTGATCGTTATGGATGGTGAATCGAGGGTCGGCATGGTGCCGTTGCCTGGGATTCTGTCGGCCGCCTTGGAGATACTCAAGGATGAATTAATGACGCTTCATCGCTATATCGAGGACCTGCATGCAGCAAGAATGGACTGACCCCCCTATCATATCAATAAGGAATCACCGTGTTTGACATTACCATCGACGACACCAGGCTATCTGTCGAAGAAGGCCGGACCGTATTGGACGTGGCCAGAGCGAACGGGATCGACATTCCTACCCTTTGTTTTCATTCGGCCCTCAAGCCGTCTGGGTCTTGCAAGCTCTGCGCGGTTGCGGTGACCGCAGCCAACGGCCGGTCGACCATCATGCTGTCTTGCATTCTCAAGGCCAAGCCGGGCATGATCATTGCCACTCGGGGGGAAGCGGTGACCGAGGCCCGCATCCGGGCCTTCGAACGACTGATCCGGCTAGCACCCACCGCAGCGGTGATTCGTCAACTTGCCGAAGACCACGATGTGCCCATTGGGCCCCGACCGGACGGTTGCATCCGCTGCCGGCTGTGCATTCGCGTTTGCAAGGAAATCGTGGGCCCTGAGGCGCTGAAGATGGAAAAACGCACCGACGGCCACTATGTCGTTCCCGAGGCGGGGCGGTGCATCGGCTGCGGCACTTGCGCCAACCTTTGTCCCACCGGCGCCATCCATGTCAGCGATGCGGATGGCGTACGCACCATCGCCATCCGCGATGAGGTTATCGGCAGGCATCCCCTGGAGCGCTGCGAGGGCTGTGGCAAGCGTTTTGCCACGCCGAAGTTCTTGGACCTCGTCCAGCATCGCACCTTGGCCCACCACTCAGACGTGAAAACCCACCACCGATATTGCCCGACCTGCGCCAAACTTTTTTCAGACCGCGTGGGGGCCATTCGCGCCAAGATACCGGGCAGTGATCTGCCGCCGGGAATCGTCGAGTGAGTCTGCGGAATCGGAATCCCTCCTATCGTCGTTTTATGTACCGCACCCCCGTTATTGAAACAGACTGTGGAATTGCCCATAGCCTTCCTTTTCGAGATCTTCGGCGGCGATGAACCGAAGGGCCGCGGAGTTGATACAGTAGCGCAGACCGGTGGGTGCCGGGCCGTCGTTGAACAAATGCCCCAGATGGCTGTCGCCATGTTTGCTGCGGACTTCAGTGCGCACCATGAAAAAGCTCGTGTCTTGGTGCTCCAGGACGTTTTCCGGGACGAGGGGACGCGTGAAGCTCGGCCACCCTGTCCCTGATTTGAATTTGTCCGTGGAGCTGAACAGGGGCTCTCCGGAAACGATGTCCACGTAGATGCCGGGCTCCTTGTTGTCCCAATATTCGTTGTTGAAAGGGGGTTCCGTGCCGCTTTTACGGGCCACCTTGTACTGCATGGGCGTGAGTTTTTCTTTGAGTGCGGCATCATCGGGGCGGCTGTACACTTCCCCGACACCGGCCATCTTGCCGGCCGACGACATCTCTTTTTTTGTGGTGGGCGACATTTTCGTTTCCATGGGGTCCTTTTTCATGTCCTTGGCGCCGATGGGCTGCGCGTCTTTCCAGGTTTTTTCCAGAAACTGGTCCCGGCCGGAGCCCGACCGGTAGAAGCTGTACCGAATGGGGTTCTTGGAGTAGTAGTCCTGGTGGTAATCCTCTGCCGGGTAAAACGTTCCCAGCGGAAGAATGTCGGTGACGATGGGTTTCACAAAACGCATGGTCGCGCCGATCCGTTCTTTGGACACCTCCGCCAGGTGCTTTTCCTCGGCATTGGCGTAGAAGATCGCGCTGCGATATTGGCTGCCCCGATCCACGAACTGTCCCCCGGGGTCGGTGGGATCCACGTGACGCCAGAAAATTTCCAGCAGTTCGTCATAGGTGATCTTGTCAGGGTCATAAACCACTTTCACGGCTTCGATGTGGCCGGTGCCGCCGGCAGATACCTGTTGATAGGTGGGATTTTCGATCCGGCCACCGGTGTATCCCGAGATGACCTCAAGGACGCCATCGACTTTTTCAAAATCGGATTCCGTGCACCAGAAACATCCGCCGGCGAAAACCGCCGATTGTGTGGTTGCTGATTGATTCATCATAGGCTTCTCCATGTTTTTGTCCTTGCTGCTTACCTGATGGACACCTATCAGGATGACAGCAAATCCGAGCGTGATCCAAAAAAGGGTCTTCATGTGGCACCTCCCAATATTTCGTGGTCTGGCACGGTCTCGGCCATGAATTTTTTTGCTGCAGCCGTTTCTCATTTCACGAAATATAAGACAGTTATCCAGCGCATGTCCAAAAAACGGTAAAGATTTTGTCACCTTTGTCGCGGCAGGGTCGAAAAACTCGCGGATCTGGGCGCCGAAGCGATCATGGGGACGCGGCCCATCGTCAGGGAAAACGGCAGTTTTCGAAACGCGGCCTACCTTTGGACGGCATCCACTGGCGCCCAGCCGGTTCACGAGAAATACCACCTGCCCGATGAAGATGGCTACTGGGAGCATTCATGGTACGACCGGGGGGAAAAACGGTTCGAGATCTGTCGGTGCCTCGGGATGCGCATCGGCGTGCAGATCTGCACGGAGATGCGGTTCTTCGAGTGGGCGCGCCACTATGCCGCCTCACGGGCGGATCTCTTGTGCGTGCCGCGGGCGACGCCGCACGGATCCCTCGGAAAATGGCTGGCCGGCGGTCAGGCGGCTGCCGTGTGCGCCGGTGCCTATTGCCTGTCATCGAATCTCTGGTACCCGGTGGGTGACACTGCTGATTGCGGAGGGATGGGGTGGGTCATTTCCCCGGAAGGGGACGTGCTCGCGGAAACCGGTGAGGACCTTCCCTTTGCCACGGTCGAGGTGGATCTTTCCGCTGCCCGCCGCAGCAAACACACCTACCCGCGTTACGTGCCGGAGTGAGCCCCACCCTTTCGCAACTGCAGCGTCACCGCTGCCGCCAACGCGACCACACCCACCAGATCGGCCCATCCCTCCGGCCACAGCAGACCCCCGGCGGCGACGACAAAGAGTACGGTTTCAGGCCAGGTGGCATTTCGGATGAAGTAGCGTTCGATGGCGGCGGCAAAGGCCACCAGCCCAAGCATGGTCGTAACCATGGTCACCACGACTTCCCAATGCATGAGTGAGTAGTCCGGTCCCATCCCCAGCAGGGGCCGGTAGGCCATCACCAGGGGGATGATGTAAAGCCCCTTGGCGAGCTTCCACGAAGTGAAGGCGGTGCGCATTGGGTTGGCACCGGCAATCCCGGCGCCGGCGAAACTGGCCAGACTGACCGGCGGGGTGACGTTGGCATCCTGGGAGTACCAGAACACGATCATGTGGGCGACCAGCAGCGGGACCCCCATGTCCAGGAGGGCCGGCCCGGCCAACGTGGCCAGGACGATATAGCTGGCGGTGACCGGAAGCCCCATGCCCAGGACCAGAGAGGCTGCGCCGATGAGCAGGATGGCCAGTGCCTTGATGCCGAAACTGAGATCCAGCACCAGGCTGGAGAATTTTAGCCCCATGCCGGTGAGCGTTACCATGCCGACGATGATCCCTGCGGCCGCACAGGCCACCGACACCATGATCGCCGCCCGTGCCCCCTTGTTAAGGGCCCCCGTGATGGACACGACTTCGGACCAGGCGAACCGTTCAAGAGATACTGTTGCAGCCGAATCGCCCTTTCCGCTTCTCCGGGAGAGGCCCCATCGCCATGCATTGGCGGTAATACTCGCCGCCACCGTGCTCATGACGGCCACGAAACCGGCCATCATGGGCGAATAGTTGGCCATGAGCACATAGATGAGAACGGCCAAGGGGATAATGAAGTGGAGTCCGTTTTTGACGACTTCCCAGAACTTGGGCAGGCTTTCCTTGGGTTGCCCCAGCAATCCTTCTTTTCGCGCCTCGAAGTGAACAAAACAAAGCACGGTGACATAATACAAAATGGCCGGTACCAGGGCCACCTTGATGATGGTGAGGTAGCTGGTGTTGGTGAACTCGGCCATGAGAAAGGCGCCGGCGCCCATGATGGGGGGCATCAACTGTCCGCCGGTGCTGGCGGCCGCTTCGATGGCCCCGGCCACGTGCGGCCGGTAGCCCACTTTTTTCATCATGGGAATGGTAAATGAGCCGGTGGCCACCACGTTGCCCACGGCCGAGCCCGACACCGAACCCATGAACCCGGAGGCCACCACTGACGTTTTTGCCGGGCCGCCTGAAAATCGGCCCGTGACGGCGTAGGCGAGGTCAATGAAGAACTGGCCGCCGCCGGTGGATTCCAGGATGGCCCCGAAGAGAACGAAGACGTAGACGAAGGTGGCCGCGACGCCGATGGGCAGCCCGAAAATCCCCTCGGTGGTCAGCCATAGCGTGGTGACGATCCGCTCCACGCTGTAGCCCTTGTGGATGATGAGTTCAGGCATGTAAGTTCCGTAGAACGCATAGAGTATCGCGGTGATGCAGATGCCGGTCATGATCCCGCCGATGACCCGGCGACACGCCTCCAGCACCAGCAGGCAACCCACGATGCTCACCCACAGATCCGCCGGCAGCCAGTCTCCCTGACGCTCGAAGATGGCGGTTAGATTGATACAGATATAGGCGGTGCAGGCGATGGATCCGGCGGCCAGCAGCCAGTCGATGACGAACCACGGTGTGATGCGGTCTTTTTTGGCGTTTTGGAATGGCACCTTCAACAAAAAGGTGAGGGTGAGAATCGCCCCAAGGTGGATGGATCGCTGGACCAGGGCCGTCATGGTGGTGATGCCGGCCGTGTACAGCTGAAAGAGGCTGAGACTGACGGCAATCACCGAAACCAACCGGGCAGTAAACACCGCCGCGGCGGTGGGGCGAATTTTGGCGGGGTGCTTTTCTTCAGTCATTTGTCGATCGTTCCATTTTCGACACGCTGGGGTGGGGAAAAATCTTTCTCCACAGGGCACGAAGCCGGCTCACCGGCTGCGCGCTGAACTGTACCGCCGCATGGGGGGCCACCGCAGACAGGTTTCGCTGCCGGCCGCGCCAGATCAGCGTGTGGTCGACCCCGGGGCTGCCGATACGCAGCACAAAGTCGCCCACGGGCCTGTGCATGTCTGTGATCACTTCGTAAGGGCCGCGCATTTCCATTCGGCCGATGCCGGGCATTTTACCCATTCCCGCACCGTACTTCAGGTACCGTTCTTCTTCAATATAAATGCGCCCATCGGCACCGACGCTGTGCGTCTCCCAAATGGGCGCATTTTCTACCGAATGATGGTAGTGAAGGGTGAACCGCTCCCCCGTGGCCATGGGCAGCACCGCCAGGGGATCGCCCCCTTTCACCGGGGTGAGCCTCATTTCCAGGCCGCCGGGCAGGGCGGCCATAAGGGCCGCCGTCGCTGCGACCACGACGGCGGCGACAACGGCGCTGCGTCTGATACCGCTCACATCGCTACGGCATCAGATTTGCCGGAACGGTCACACCCTTCTCCTTCAGGTACCGGATGGTGCCGGGGTGCAGTGGAATGGGAGAATACTTCACGGCGTTTTCCGGCGTCGTATAGGCCGCCGAGGGATGGATCTTCACCAGGTAGTCGTTGTGCTCGAAAAGGGCTTTGACCAAATTATAGACGAGATCCGGATCCAAGGCGCCCTGGCAGATCATGACGTTCCACACACCGGCGGTGGGAACGGGCGCATCGACGCCCCGGTAGACGCCGCCGGCCAGGTCTACGGACGCATAGGTGTTGTTGGCGGTCAGGATCTTCTGCATTTGCGCGTCACTGAAACCGAGAATCCGAATGTCGTGGGTGGTGGCCAGGTCCAGGATGGAACTGGTGCCCGGGCCCACCGACCAAAAGCCCACTGAGATTGTGCCGTCGCGCAGGGCGTTGGCGCTTTCGGTGAACGACAGTCGGCTGTCTTTGTAGGCGTCCTTATCTATCCCCAATGCTTTGAGTACGGCTTCCGCCATGAAATTGGTGCCGCTTCCCGGGCTGCCGGTGCTGATGCTCTGGCCGGCCACCTGCTCGATGTCGGTGATGCCGCTGTTTTTGAGGGTCACCACCTGGAGCAGGTTGGGATACATGATGGCCATTCCCAATATGTCGTGCTTTTTCCCATTGAATTTACTGGTGCCGGAATAGCCGGCAACGGCTACGTCGCCCATGACCTCACCCACCACGGTTTCACCCTTGTGGGCCAGTTTGACGTTTTCCACGCTGGCGCCGGTCACTTCGGCGACGGCCTTGACGCCCTTGACGTATTTGCTCCAGATTTCGGCAACGCCGCCACCGTAGGGGTAGTAGATGCCGCCCGTGCCGCCCGTGCCGATGGAGACGAAGGTGGTTTTGGCGGCGGCAGGGGTTGTCATGCAAACGAGCCCCACGAGCATTACCCATGCCAATAAAATCGGGGTCGAACGGTGATATCGTTTCATGCGTTCCTCCTTACTGGTATCCTGAGTCTTTGGGGTGGCCTATTCGCTCATGGCTTTCACGACCACCAGCATCTTTTTGGACATGGTCTTTGTTTTAATGAATGGGATGTTCACTTTCTCGACGGCACCGGGGGCCACCACCGGCGGTTTGCCTTTTGGTGGTACGAGATGGCCGTTGCCCTTGTCCATGTCCTCCAAGAACACGTGCACCTTAAAACGCAGCGGTTTGTCGCTGACGTTTTTCAATGCCAGGGTGACGATGAGTGCCGGGTCCATGCCCTTTTTACCCAGTTGGCAGTCGAAATCGCTGATTTCCGCCGCCGGGGTCACGTCCCACGTAATGGTTTTCGTTCCGCACACGACGTTTTGGACATTGTCCGGTTGCTTGGGGGCGGAGGCACAGCCGCCAGCCACCAGCGCAATAGCGGCGATGGCCAGCATGAGCGTACCGATCCTCTGTAACAAATACCGATTCATGGGTCCCCTCCTTGATTAAGGTTGGTACATCGACAGATTCGCCAATAACGGGTGTTCAACAGTTAGAAAGGTGTGAGGGAAATTATTATGATCCCGGCACTGGCATGTCAAGCGTGTCGAGGGGAATCGTCGGCAATTGTTTCGACAGCCATCACGCGTACATGGCTTCAATGAGATCGGCAAAGGCTTTGTAAACGTATTTTCGCTTGACCTTCATGGTGGGGGTGACTTCGCCGTCTTCCTCATAGAGTTTCTTGGGTAGAATGGTGAATTTTCGCACGTTCTCCACGCGTGCCAGCGTGGCGTTGACGGCGTCCACTTCGCTTTGGATCAAGGCGTTGATGGCGGGATTGCCAGCAAGATCCCGATAGGTGGAGAACTGAACCTTGTGATCCTGGGCGTATTTGACGACATTGTCTTCATCGATCATGATGAGTGCGGAGATAAACCGCCGCTTGTCGCCGATGATCACGGCGTCGTTGATATAGATGCTCGCCTTGAGTTTGTTTTCAATGTACTGGGGGGTGATGTTCTTCCCACCGGCAGTGACGATGATGTCCTTTTTCCGGTCGGTGATTTTGAGGAACCCGTCGTCGTCGACCATCCCAACATCACCGCTGTAAAGCCAGCCGTTCACGATGGTTTCGGACGTGGATTCCGGGTTCTTGAAGTAGCCCTTGAACACCCCCGGCGACTTCACCAGGATTTCGCCGTCATCGGCAATGCGGAGGGTCACCCCGGGGAGGGCCTGGCCCACGGTGCCGGTTTTGATCTTTCCGATCTGAGAGAGGGTGGTCACGCCCGTGCCTTCGGTCTGGCCGTAGCCTTCAATGAGATTGACGCCGATGGACTGAAAGAAGAGCAATACGTCCGGTGCAATGGGCGCCGCCCCGGAGTAGGCCACCCGCAGCCGCTCGAAACCCAGCCGTTCGCGCAGTTTGCGCAAGACGGTAACATCCGCCAGGCGGTAGCCGACGGCGAGGGTGCCCGGCACCGGCGCCAGTGACAGCCGCGCTTGGGCACGGCGCCGCCCCACGGACAGGGCCCAGGCGAACACGGTGCGCTTGAACCAGGTGGCGTCGGACATTCGGATCCGGATGGCCGAAAAGTACTTCTCCCAAATGCGGGGGACTGCGTAGCCGACGGTGGGCGAGATTTCCATCATGTTGTCCATGACGGTGTCCAGTTGCTCCACGAAATTGACGGTGTAGCCGTGGGTGATATGGGCGAAAACAGAAAAGAGACGCTCGAAAATATGACACAAAGGCAGGTAACTCAGCACTTCATCCGTGTCGTAGATGGGGTTGTCTCGGGCAACGGCCCGGGCCATCCAGGTGACGTTGCCATGGCTCAGCATGGCTCCCTTGGGGGGGCCGGTGGTGCCGGAAGTATAGATGAGGACCGCGAGGTCGTCGGGGGCGAGGTCGTCGCTGCAGCGCCGGACCCGGTCCGCGTCCGTCGCCAGGGCGGCGGCCCCCTTTGCCAAAAGTTCCTCCCAGCGCATGAGCATGGGGTCGGAAAAATCCCTCAAGCCCTCGGTGTCCCATACGACGACGGCTTCAAGGTTCGGCGCCTGGTCGCGGAAATGGAGCCATTTGTCCAGCTGTTCCTCGTTTTCAACGAAGAAGATCCGGGCGTCGCTGTGCGAAATGACGTAACTTACCTGCTCCCAGGCATTGGTGGCGTAAACACCTACCGAAACCCCGCCGGCGCACTGGATGCCCATGTCGGCGATCACCCACTCGGGGCAGTTGTCGCCGATGATGGCCACACGGTCGCCTTTTTTCAGTCCTGCCGCCAGCAGTGCGGCCCCCACCAGCTCCACCTGCTCCAGGTACTGCTCCCAGGAGGTGTCGCGCCACAAGCCCATCGCCTTGTGGCGAAGGGCGGTCCCTGACTTCAGGCGCGCCACGGTATTGCGGAAGACGGCAGGGACGGTCCCGGCCCCGTTTACCGCCAGGCTTTCTTGCGTTTCCACCGCTGATACCCCTTGACCGATGCGTCCGATTTCACGCCCATGTAGAATTCCTGAACGTTTTGATCCGCCATGAGTTCGTTGGCCGAACCCTTCATCACGATACGACCGTTTTCCATGATAACGCCGACGTCAGCGAGCCTTAGCGCCATCCTGGCATTCTGTTCGACCAGTAAAATGGTGATGCCGGCATCACGGATCTCCCGAATTATCCGAAAAATCTCGGCCACCAGGATCGGCGACAGCCCCAGCGACGGTTCGTCGAGAAACAGCAGCCGGGGCCGGCTCATGAGCGCCCGACCGATGGCCAGCATTTGCTGCTCCCCACCGGACAACGTGCCGCCCCACTGCCGCTGACGCTCTGCCAGGATGGGAAACATCTCGAGCACACGGCCGAGATCTTCAGCCACTGCCTTGCCGTCGTGACGGGTGTAGGCCCCCATGAGAAGGTTTTCCCTCACCGTCAGCGCTTCGAAGATTTCGCGTCCCTCCGGCACATAGGAGATGCCCATCCGGACGATCTCCTCGGTGTCCATGCCGCCGATGCGCCGTCCGTCGAAAAAGATATGACCCTTGTCGGGCTGATCGTCGATGAGTCCCATCACTGTTTTGAGAATCGTCGATTTTCCGGCGCCATTATTTCCTAACAGGGCTGTAATGGTACCCGAGGACACCTCCAGAGAGACCCCGCGGATGGCGTAAATCAGGTCGTAGTAAGTTTCGATGTTGCGGATATCGAGCAGGAGGGTCATGGCGAAGCGCTTTCGGTAGTACCGTGTTCAGCGCCGCCCGTCTCGCCGAGATAGGCCTTGAGGACCTCGGGGTGGGTGCGAACGGCGTCCGGAGGACCCTCGGTAATGGGCTTGCCGAAGTTGATGGCCAGGATCCGGTCCGATATGTCCATCACCATTTTCATGTCGTGCTCGATGAGTAAGATCGTCACACCCAGTTCGTCCTGGATGTCTTTGATCCAAAACATCATGTCCTGCTTTTCGTCCGCGGTCATCCCGGCGCAGGGTTCGTCCAGCAGCAGCAGGCGTGGTTCCAGCGCCAGGGCCCGTCCCAGTTCCACACGTTTTTGGGTGCCGTAGGGAAGCCCTCCCACCATCTTGTTGCGGACCGACTGCAGGTTCAACAGGTCGATAATTTCTTCGGCCGCCCGTCGATGGGAGCGCTCTTCTTGCCCCGCGAAGGATCGGCGGCCCCACAGGGCCGCGCCGCTGAAGATGCCGGTGCGCATGTGGATGTGCCGGCCCAGCATGATGTTCTCCATGGTGTTCATATGCTGGAAGAGTTCGATATTTTGAAAGGTGCGGGCGATGCCGATCCGGGCGACAGCGTGGGGTTTAAACCCCCGGATGTCACGGCCTTCGAAGCGAATAACGCCGGTTTGGGGCGAGTAGATGCCGCTGATGCAATTAAACAGGGTGGTCTTCCCGGCCCCGTTGGGGCCAATGATGGCGTGGAGAGCGCCCCGGGGGATGCTCAGGGCGATGTCTTCCAGCGCCGTCAGACCACCGAAGCGGATGGTAAGGTGTTCGATCTCGAAAAAGGTCATCGACGATATCGTCCACTCGGCCGCCGGCAATTGTTTCTCCGGCGGCCGTCGTTGTCTGCGTCTTCAGTCCACGTCCATCCACTCCGTGAGCCTTTTGGACTTGCCACCGGCCACGCATTCCACCAGAAACACCTGCTTTTGGCCCTGGCGGGTGGTGGGGTCCCCGGCCTTGAACGGCTGGTAACTGATGCGGCCGCTGATACCCTTGAATCCGTCGATGCCTTCCATGGCCGTCACCAGATTCTCCTGGGTCAGATTGCGACCGCAGCGGTTCAAGCCCTCCACGAGGGGTTCGGCAAACGCGATGCCGGCGTAGTAGAACAACCCCCAGCGCTCATCTTTGGCGGCGTATCGATCGAAGATGTCCCTCTTATAGGTGGTGACCACGGTGTCGTCTGAATCAGGCGTTTCGGCAAACGTGGCGGCAATGACTCCCTGCCAGCCGCCCTTGCTGATGTGCATCATGAGCGGAAAGTCGGAGCACGTGCTGGTGCTCATGAACTGCGGCGAAAACTTCATGGCGGCACTGATACCCACCGTCATGAGGGCGTGCTTTACCGTGGTCCACAGGAGCACCGTGTCCGCCTCGGATTTCCGAAGTTGCATCACGTGGGGCTTGAGATCGCTGTCGGTAATATTTACCGGCACCTCGGCCACCAGCTCCAGCCCCGATTCGGCCAGCGCTTCCTTGGCCCCCTTGACGCCCCCTTTGCCGTAATCGTCGTTCTGGTAGATGATGGCCACTTTCTTCTTGCCCATGGTCTTCACGGCATAGCGGCAAAGCGCCTTGGCCTCCAGATAGTAAAGGGGATAGACGGCGAAAAGGTACTTCTGCGGAGGATTTATCCAGTGCTCGGAGCCGGCGGAAGGTCCCACCCAGGGGATGCCGCGTTCCATGAGGTAGTCTTTCACGGCAAGGCCTGGGGCGGTGCCGACGCCGCCCACCCAGGCGAAGATGCCCACGCCTTCCTGCAGCTCTTTCACGCCGGCCTTGGTCTTGGCCGGGTTATAAGCATCGTCGAACATGTGGTAGACGATCTTACGGCCGTGGATGCCGCCATTGTCATTGATCCATTTAAAGTAGGCGTCGGTGCCGCGGGCCACCGACCCCCATGCCGCGGCCGGTCCGGTCTGAGGTCCCCACTGACCGATGTGGATTTCCGTGTCGGACACACCGACCACAGGCCCCGCCGCGCAGACACTTGCCGCCAGCACTACGCCCATCACTACCAAGCATAACCCCCATTGTTTTCTCATGGCTTCCCTCCCTTGGTTGATTTCCCCGCTGTTACGTCGACAGTTGCCTTGTCGTCCTGCGCTCACAACATGTTTTTAACACCCTGGTGGTAAACGGTGTCGGTTTGTGCCGGCACATGGAACCTTTCATGAATCAGACCTTTTTCACATAATGACGCGAGAACAGCCCACTGGGGCGGATGCACAGCATCACGACGATGATGACGAAGGCCACAACGGACTTGAATTCGATGGAGACATACCCGCCGAAGAGGTTTTCGATAATGCCAAGGCAGTATGCCCCCACTGCGGCTCCCGGTAGAGAGGTCAGCCCCCCCAGCACGGCGGCGGCAAACCCCTTGAGCATGGGGTCCCACATCATGTAGGGCTGCATTACCACCGGAGCCAGCAGAACACCGGCCGAGGCGCCCACCAGGGAGGACAACCCCCAGGTGATCATGTTGATGCGGTGGATGCGGATTCCCATGACCCGGGCGGCCATCGGATTTTGCTGAGTGGCTTTCATGGCCAGGCCGAGCTTGGAATAGCGCAGGAAGAAGAACAGGCTCGCCATGGTGGTCACGGCCACCAACAGCGTGACGATTTCGAGCACACTGATGAAGACATCCCCGATGATCAGGCTTTCGTAAGGAGAAATCGGAAACGGCATGCTTTTTTGCTCTGCACCGAATTTCCAGGACACCAGGCCCATGAGGACCATTTCAATGCCGATAGTGATGATGATCATGCCAAGGACATTCGGGTTCTTAATGCGGCGCAGAATGGCGAACTCGAGCAGGCAGCCGAGAACCACGGCAAAGGTGAGGGCGCCTGCCAGGGCCACCGGGAACGGCGCACCGTACTGACTGATCAGCATGTAGGATAGGTAGGTGACGGCCATGGCCATTTCGCCCTGTGCGAAATTGGGGACTTCCGATGTCTTGTAAATGATGACCATGGCCATGCCGATGAGGGCATAGGAGCTGCCCACCGCAATGCCGTTGACGATCATCTGTAGAAAATCAATCATGGTTGCGCATCTGATTTCTTGCCAGGTAATTTAAAACGGCCATGTCTTCCAGTATTTCTTGGTACGGATCCAGAAACCGTAAAGACCCAGCGGCTCGAAAACGATAATGAGAATCATGATGGTTCCAAAGACGATGAACTGGATATTGGACACCCCCGTGATTGAAAAATACTCCCGGGAAAGCGCTTCCAGCCAGTCGCCCAGAATCGGAATGCTCAGGATGTTTCTCAACTGGAGATCGAGCCAGGCCAGGACGCAGGCCCCGGCCACCGATCCGGCCATGGAGCCCAATCCTCCCACAACGGCCATGGCCAGAAACATGATGCTCATGAGCAAAGTGAAGATTTCCGGCTCGATGAACCGCAGCACGAACGCGTAGAGCCCGCCCCCGATACCGGCATAAAAAGCGCTCACGGCGAAGGCGAGGGTTTTATACACGGTGAGGTTCACCCCCATGGTCTCGGCCGCCAACTCGGCATCCCTGATGGCGACAAAGGCCCGCCCCACCCGCGTCCGGGTGAGATTCCTGGCCGCCACCAGAAGCAGCACGGTCAGGGGGATCAATAGAAAGTAAAGGTCCAGATCGGTGTCCAGGTGCCAGGGGCCGATGGTGAGTTCCGGCGTGTGAAGGCCCTGCCGCCCGCCGAAGATGTCGATGCGGCCGATGATTTGCGTGATCGTCAACCCGAAGCCCAGTGTGGCAATGGCCAGGTAGGGGCCTTCCAGCCGCAGTGACGGCAGGCCGAGCAGGAAGCCAAAGGCGGCTGCAAGAAAACCCGCCAGCACCAGGGCCAAGGGAAACGGAAGGTGCCATTGGGTCATGAGCACCACCGTGCCGTAGGCGCCAATGGCGAAAAAGCCGGCGTGTCCCAAAGAGACCTGGCCGGTGTAACCCACCAGGACGTTCAGGCCAATGACCACGATGACGTTGATGGCCAAGTAGTTGGCCACGTAAACGTGGTAGTTTTTCACTAGGAAGGGGTATGCCGCCAGGCAGATGAGGGCCGCTGCACTCCAGAAGACGATGATGGGCGAAGAGAACAGCTGGACGTCTTCGTAGTAGTCCCGCTTCATGTCCATGGCGCTGCTCCGGTGTGGTTGATGGCCGCGTCTTGTCGGGTAGAGGGAGAATAACGGTTGCGCATCCTAACAAGGGGGGCCTCGGGCTGTCAATAATTGCCCGTGCAGGCGGCAAAAAGAATAAAATGGCTTCCTAAACCGTCTGCCAGCGCCGAGCATTGTCTTTTCGCCCGCCACCGGCACTTCGGTCTTTTCGGCGCGCATCATGGGCCCCTGGGTACATAGAACCACGGTGGCCGAATGGTTTTTCTTCGCCGCGGCCACCGTCTTGTGCTATACTACGGATATGGCCGCCGATGTCATACCCACAGCCAAGGAGAAATGCCATGATTGTCAAACGGATGCCGATGTTTTTTGCCGTCGCTTCACTGTTGACGTTTTTGATGGCGAGCGTGGTTCCCGCCAGCGCCCAGGACGCTTCGTTTAGCATCGCCCGGCTGGATATCTGCGCCGACGTGCAAGACCGCGAACCGGTGCATGCCGCCAATGCCTTTACCGCGGACACGGTAATGGTGTACTGCTTTCTTGAGGCAAGAGATATCGCAGAAGACACCACAATCAGTTTCGTCTGGTTTCATGGCGACGACGAAGTGGCAAGGGTGCCGGTGAGACTTGTCCAAAGCAGCCGCTGGCGGACTTATTCCAGCAAGAAGCTGGGCGGACGCATCGGGGCCTGGCGGGTGGAAGTCCAAGACGCCCAAAACATCGTGATAGGGACGGCCGATTTTTCGGTGGAGTAACCCCCCCGAGACACGAATTCACCCGCCTGACGATACGCTTTCACCCGTTTATTTGTAACGCGTGCGCTGTGCGCAATGGTCCAACGGAAAATTTCATTGCGAGCGCAACGCCCGGGTCTCGGCCCACCGGCGACATGACATGACGCGCCGCGGCGCGTGCCCGTGGGTTCCCGTGTTTTTATGATAGAAACGACATGCAAACCATTATTGCCTGTCACGAATGCGATCTGCTGCAAAAAATCCGCCCTCTGCCGGCCGGTGGGGTCGCCAACTGCCCCCGTTGCGGGGCCGCCATCCGACGCCATCGAAAAAACGGTGTCGAACGGGCACTCGCCTTCACCATTGCCGGCATCATTTTATTCCTTGTTGCCAATACCTTTCCCTTTATGTCGTTCAGATTTCAGGGGGTGCTCCGAGAAACCACCCTGATCACCGGGATCATTGAGCTCAACCGCCAAGGTTTGGTGGGCGTTGCCGCGCTGGTGATGCTGACCACCATTCTGGCGCCACTGCTTCATTTGCTTGGCATGCTGTACGTATTGCTGCCGCTTCGCTTCGACCGTATGCCCCCGCAGGTGGCGCTGGTGTTCCGGATTGTCCGTGGTTCACTGCCCTGGAGCATGATGGAAGTGTTCATGCTGGGCATCCTGGTGTCCATGGTGAAACTGGCAAAAATGGCCGAGATCACCCCGGGCCTTGCCATGTTTGCTTTTTTTATTTTGATCGTGGTGCTTGCCGCCGGCACCGCTTCCTTGGATCCCCATCGCATCTGGGAGAGGATGGATGCCAAACGATGACGACCCGACCGCTCACGGCAAAACGTGCGTCTTTGTTCAGCTGCCACAGCTGCCACCTGTTGAGCCGGCCGCCGCGCGCCCGTGGGAAATTCAATTGTCCCCGTTGCGGGGCGCGTCTGCATCGGCGAAAACCGAACAGCATCATGCGCACATGGGCGCTGGTGATCGCAGCATATGTCTTTTATATCCCCGCCAATGTCCTGCCGGTCATGACCACCACCTCCCTGGGCAGTGTCCAATCGGACACCATCATGAGCGGCGTCATTTACTTCGTACTGACCGGCATGTGGCCCCTGGCACTTATCATTTTCGTGGCCAGTGTGTTTGTGCCGCTGATGAAACTGCTCATTCTGACATTGCTCCTGATTACCGTGCAGCGCAGATCGCGATGGCGGCAAAAAGACCGCACACGGCTGTATCGCATCATCGAGACAATTGGCCGCTGGTCGATGGTGGACATCTATGCCATAACGGTCCTGGTGGCGCTGGTGCATATGGGCGCGCTGGCAAGTATTACCGCCGGACCCGGTGCGGTGTTTTTTGCAGCGGTGGTTGTCATCACCATTTTTGCCGCCATGAGTTTCGACCCTCGCCTGATCTGGGATACGGAGGAGTTAACGAATGACTGAACCCAATGACGACATCAACAGCACGGTTGAGTTGCCGGAAGCGATCGTCCGACAGGGACCACGGCAGATATCGTTCGTCTGGATCATTCCCATCGCAGCGCTGATCATCGGTGCCTGGCTGGTGGTAAAAGCGTATACAGAGAAAGGTCCCACCATCACCATTGCTTTTTCCTCGGCAGAGGGGCTCGAAGCCGGCAAGACCAAAATCAGTTACAAAGACGTAGAAGTGGGCAAGATCACCAAAATCGATCTCAGCCAGGACCTTAGCCGAGTCATTCTCACTGCACAGATGGAAAAGTCCGCGGAGCGGTTTTTGTCGAAGAACGCCCGGTTCTGGGTGGTGCGGGCGCGGGTGGCGGCTCGGGAGATATCCGGGCTGAGTACTTTGTTTTCCGGAGCGTACATTGGTATGGATCCCGGCGACCCCGGCGCCCCTGTCAAGTCCGGCGACCGTTTCACGGGGCTGGACGTCCCTCCCATTATCACCACTCATCTGGAAGGCCGCCAATTTGTTCTGAAAGCCGATCGCCTCGGGTCCATCGATATCGGCTCACCGGTGTATTTTCGACAGATTGAGGTGGGGCGTGTCATCGGTTACTCCCTGGATGTAAATCGCGGAGAAGTGTCGGTCAGAGTGTTTATCGATGCGCCGTACCACAAGCTGGTGAAGAAAAGCTCCCGGTTTTGGAACGCCAGCGGCGTGGAGGTGTCACTGGACGCGAGCGGTGTCCACCTGAACACGGAATCGCTGGTGTCGCTGATCATCGGCGGCGTGGCCTTCGACACCCCGGTGAACTTTGATAGTGATGAAGAGGCTGAGGCCGACGATACCTTTACTTTGTTTGACAGCCGTTCCCTGATATTTGAAGATATCCACGAGTTGAAGCGACTTTGGCTTCTTCAGTTCGACGGGTCCGTGCGCGGGCTCTCCGTCGGGGCGCCCGTGGAAATGAGAGGCATTCGACTCGGCAAGGTGCTGGATATCGATCCGGTGTTCTCCGCGATGACCCAGGACATTCTGATCAACGTGCTCATCGAAACCGAGTCGGAGCGGATCAGCACCCCCGCCGATCAACTGTCAGACGACGATTTCCATACCCTCATGGACGCCTGGGTGGCCAAAGGCATGCGGGCGCAGTTGAGGACCGCCAGCATCATCACCGGGCAGCTTTACGTGGAGTTCGATTTTCATGACAATGCGCCGGAAGCCAGAATCGACTGGTCCGGGCGTTACCCGCGGCTGCCGACGCTGCCCGGGAGCTTGGAGATCATTACGGCCAGTCTGACCACGCTGCTCGACCGGATGTCGAAACTGCCCATTGAAGAGATCGGCCAAGACATTCGCGGCATGGCCCTGGGCATGAGCCGCCTGGTGAATTCTGATGATCTGCGTCAGGCGGTCACCGATATGAGCCAGACGATGAAGGAGACAAAAACCCTCACGGCATCGCTGAATCAGCAGCTACCGCCCACCATTGGAAAGGTGAATGACATCCTGGAAGATCTTCAGGCACTGTCAACGCACCTCAACGATTCGGTTCTCCCCGCCGTGGACGAGACCTTGAACCAGGCCCAACAGGCTGTGGGCGGGGTCGCCGGCGCCGTTGGTCCGGACTCGCAGACAGTGCGCCAACTCAATCGGTCGCTGGTAGAGCTGGCCGAATCGGCGAAGGCGATCCGGGGGTTGGCCGACTATCTGGAACGGCACCCGGATGCATTGATCTATGGAAAGGAAAACAAGTGAACATGGCGCTGAAAAATTGGGCCATCATCGCGATGGTGATGATCGCCGCCATCGGCTTGTGCTCCGGTTGCCGGAGCGCTTCCCCGGCGGCCAGTTTTTATACGCTGACCGCCGTGGCGCCTTCACCCGAAGCGGCTCCTGCGAGCGGGCTTACAGTGACACCGGTACGCGTCGGCGTCGGACCGGTCAGCCTGCCGAGAATGCTCAACCGGGCACAGATCGTCACACGCACAACGCCCAATCGGGTGGCCATGGACGATTTCCACCGATGGGCCGGCGACCTGGAAGAGAATTTTCTCCTTGCCCTCACGGAGAACCTGTCTGCGTTGATGTCACCGCAGCAGGTGCGTGCGTACCCCTCCTGGGAAGGGGGCGCTGCGCCGCAGTACCGCGTTGCCGTGACCGTGCGGCGATTGGACGGCAGCCTGGAAGACAGCGCCGTGATGGACGTGGTCTGGACCGTTATCGACGGCGACACCGGCAAATCGCTCTATTCAAGAAGATCAGAGATCACCGAGGCGGTCGAAAAGCCCGACTACGAATCCTTTGTGGCCGCGCAGAGCCGCGCCATCGGCATTTTGAGTGAAGAAATGGCCGATGCACTGAAGGCAGTGGTGGAGTGATCCCATGCGAAACCGTTTCAATCAATAGAGATCCCTCACTGCGTTCGGGATGACACCTGAGGACTTTTTACGGAACCGTCAACGTTGGAGTTTACGCATAGAAGCAGGCAGCGTGATGTGTGTCGTTCAGGAGTCTCAGCGCTGGCGTCTCCTTGTCGCAACGGCCGGTCACGGCCAGCCGGCACCGGTTGAAGAAGATGCATCCGGGGTTCGGGTCCATATTGCGGCGTGGAACATCCATCAGGGTGCCGTAGTGGTCTTTTTCCCAGTCGTGGCCAAAAATCGGCAGGGCGTCCAACAGGGCTTTGGTGTAAGGGTGACGGGGGCGACGGATGGTGTCCTTTGCATCGCCGGTTTCGACGATATGACCCCGATAAATGACGGCGATGCGGTCGCAGAGATAATGGGCGGCCGCCAGATTGTGGGTGATGAAGAGAAAAGAGATCCGATGCTTGCGCTGGAGGCCTTTCAGGATGTTGAAGACCTGCACCGATATGGAGGCATCCAGCATGGACGTGGGCTCATCGGCCACCACCAGTTCGGGCTTGAGGATCATGGCACGGGCGATGGCGACCCGCTGGCGCTGACCGCCGCTCAGCTGGTGGGGGTAACGGGGCAGAAACTCGCCGGCGGGATGGAGCCCGACGGTGTCGAGCATTTGAAGGACATGCTGGTAGCGCGTGGCCGGGTCCCCGACGGCGTGGATCAGCAGCGGTTCCTCGACCGCTTCCTTGACGCACAGATGGGGGTTCAGCGATTGATAGGGATCCTGGAAAATCATCTGCACCCGGCGCCTGAACCGCTTTAGCGCGCTGCCGTGGATGCCGGTGACATCGTCGCCGTTCATGAGGATCGACCCGGCATCGGGCGTTTCCAGCTTGAGGATGAGCCTTCCGGTGGTGGTCTTTCCGCTGCCGCTTTCCCCCACCAGACCGAGAATCTCCCCCTTGCGGATGGCCAAAGAGATCCCGGACAGGGCGACCAGGGGCGCTGCGTGGGGTCCCATCAATCGGCGACGGGATTTATAAACCTTCGTCAGGCCGTCAATGGTGATCATGTCGCTCATGCGCCGCCCCCTCCTTTTGCAACCCCGTCCGTGCAGCACAGCACCTGGTGGTGGGGAGACAGTTCGATCCACTGCGGTGCTTTCAGGCTGCAGCTGTCGCCGGCGATGCAGCACCGCTCACAGAAGCGGCAGCCACTTCCCAGTTCAGCAAGGTCGGGCGGGCCCCCGGGAAGGGCGCTCAACGGACCGCCATTCTCCTTCATGAGCCCCGTAAAGGCGCCCAGCAGCGCCTGGGTGTAGGGATGGGCCGGGTGTTCGAGGACCTCGTCGCGCCTGCCGACCTCCACCATCTGACCGGCATACATGACGCCGATATCCTGGCAGACGTCAGCCACCACGGAGATATCGTGGGAGATCAACAGGATACTGATATCCAGATCAGCCTGGAGCGCTTTGAGCTGCTTTAGGATTTGGTCTTGAACGATGACGTCCAGTGCGGTGGTGGGTTCGTCGGCGATGATCAATTCGGGGCTGCACGCCAGCGCCATGGCGATGACGGCACGCTGTTTCATGCCGCCGCTGTACTGATGGGGATAATCCCGGCGGCGTTCTTCGGGGATGCCCACCTGGCGAAAGAGCGTTTCCACACGATAATCGGCATCGCGCCTGGGCATTTCAGGTTGATGGGTCAGCAGCGCCTCGACGACCTGGTCACCCACCCGGTGGATGGGATTGAGGGCGTTCATGGCCGCTTGAAAGATCATGGCAATCCGGTTCCAGCGCACGGATTGAAACTGCGCTTCACTGGCACCGGCCAACTCCATTCCGTCGAACTGTATGCTGCCTTCGAGAATGATGCCGTTGGCGGGCAGCAATCCCATGAGCGCCTTACCGATGGTGGTCTTGCCGCATCCGGATTCACCAACCAGGCCCATGGCGCGGCCACGTGCCAGGGTAAACCCCACGCTGTCAACGGCGGTGAGCAGGCCGCGGCGGGTCTGGTAGGCGATGCTCAGATTGTCGATGTTCAGCAAGGCCATATCAGTTTCCCGACGCCTCTTTACGCAACCGGGGATCCAGGACTTCGTCCATGGCGCGTCCCAGCATGAAAAAGGACAGGGTCAACAGTGAGATGCAAATGCCCGGCGGCAGCAGCCAATAGGGCGCCTGGAACATGTGTCCGGTCTTCCATACCCACTGGAGCATCATCCCCCAACTTACCGTGCCCGGATCGCCGAAGCCCAGAAAGGCCAGGGCCGCTTCGATGATGATGGCCGATGTCACCCGGAATGTCATGTAGAGCAGGGACAGGGGCAGGACGTTGGGCAGCAGGTGGCGGGCCAGAATTCGAAAATGGGAGGCACCGGCGACTTTGGCGGCCTCGACGAACGGCCGCTGCTTCAGCGTGAGTGTCTGGGCCCGAATGACTCGGGAGACGCCGGGCCAACGGAACAAGGCGATGAGCAGCACGATGGTCCAGATATTGAGTTGTCCGAAGAGGGCCGAAAGAATCAGCACCACCAACAGGGTGGGCATCACCATGATCATGTCCGCCAAACGCATGAGCAGCGTGTCGGTGACGCCGCCTGCGTATCCGGACACCATGCCGATGCCGGTGCCCAACACGATGCTGATGAACGCCGCCGACAGGCCCACCATGAACGCGATGCGTGCTCCCGCCAGCAGCTGGCTGAAGATGTCGCGGCCGATGAAATCGGTCCCCAGCCAGTGCTTTGTGCTGGGTCCCGAAGTGCCTGAAATCGAGGGGTCGACGCCGGTCATGGGGTGGTACATGGGGTCGATGAGCGGCGGGAGGTAGCTTGACAGCGCCATCAGGGCGAACCCGAAAAGCAGGCAAAGGCCGATGCGGCCGATGAGATTTTCCCGGAACACCGACCAGCCGTCAATAAACAGGTCGACCCAGTGTGAGCGGCGAACCGGCGGTTCGGGCGGCAGGCAATCGGCCGGCTGACTGTCGAGGCGTGCCATCAGTAACGAATCCTCGGGTCCAGGTAGGCGTAAAGCACATCGACAATTACGTTGGCCACCAGCACCACCACCGCGATGAGTAGAAAGGCGGCCAGGGCCAGGGGGTAGTCATTGTTGCTGACGGCAAACACCAGTTCCCTTCCGATCCCCGGCCACGAAAACACCGTTTCGGTCAGTGCGCCGCCGTTGATGGAGAAAGCGAGGCTGAGCCCGATGCTGGTGACCACCGGCAGGGCGGCATTGGGCGCGGCATGGTGGTTGCGGATCACCCGATCGGAGAGGCCTTTGGCCCGCGCTGTGAAGATGTACTCCTCCTTTAGCGTATCCAGCATGGAACTGCGCATAATGAGCATGTAGCTGCCGAAGTGAATGAGAAACAGCGTCATGAGTGGCAGCAGCATGTGGTGGGCCACGTCCAGTGTTTTCATCCACCACCCCGCCCGGGAGTCGACCCAGATTTCGGGGGTGAGCATGCCGTTGATGGGAAACCACCCCACGGCAAACCCAAACATCCAGATCATGAGCAGGGCCAGCCAGGGCAAAAACAGGGTGTGGCAGACCAGTGCCCCGATGGTGATGCCGGTGTCGAAGGCCGAGCCTTTTTTCCAGGAAGCGATTTTGCCCAGCAGGACGCCGGCGCTCGCCGCTAGAATGATGGCTGTGGTGAAGAGCAGCACGGTGTTGGGCAGGCGGTCCCGGATGATGTCCACCACGGGTACGCCGTAGTGAAATGAGAGGCCCAGGTTGCCGGTGAAGAAATTGCCGAGAAAAATGACGTACTGCCGCCAGATGGGCTGATCGAGGCCCATCTGTTCGATGAGCCGTTGCGCGTCTTCCGGGGTTAGGCTGGGATCCACCATTCGGGTGACCGGGTCGCCGGGGGCCAGGCGGAAGAGCACGAACAAAACGGTCATGATGACAAAGAAAATGACCGCTATCTCCAGAACCCTTTTACCGACAAAGCGTTTCAGCCCCATGCGCTACGCTCCTTGCCCGGCGACCGGTTTGAGTGTGGAAAAACTCCAGATATTGCCGACCCCCTCAATCATGGATACCCATCCCCTGAACCGGTCTTTCCGCACGCCCTCCACAATCGTGGGATTGTACAAGGGGATATACGGCAGGTCTTCTGCGATGATGCGCTGCATCTCCCACAGCATCTCCTGCCGCTTGTTGCGGTCCATCTCTTTTCTTGAGGCGTCCGCCAGGCGATCAAAGTCGGCATTGTGGTACCCGCTCATATTCCACCCGCGCGGTTTGTCGTTTTTGGAGTGAAAAAAGGTGCGCACATAATTGGGATCCAGGTTCAATCGGCCGTAGCCCAGCACAAAGGCGTCAAAGTCGTGGTTGGCCTTGACGGTTTGCAGCAGCGCGGTAAAGGCCATGGGCCGGGATCTGACCGGGATGCCCACCGCCCTGAGCCATTCCTGAATCATCATGCCGGCCATGGCACGGTGCGGGTCGTAATCGGCCGGTGGGGTGAGGATGGTCGCCGCCGGCATGGGCGTGCCGTCAGGGCGGCGTAGGGTTTCGGGGGTCTGAATGTCTCCGGCGGCGCCAACCGGCGGCCGGTCCCAGTGGTAGCCAGCGGCGGACAGGATATCGGCCGCGTTACGAATCCGATCCTCCCGTGACAGGCCCGCGCCCGGCGATGTAATATTGGGATTGTGCCAGAACGCGTTGCCCGGAGGGACGACGGCAACCATTGCACCGCCGTTTCTCTGGAGAATGCGTTTGACGATAAAATCCCGGTCAATGAGGACGGCAGCGGCTTTTCTGAGGGCGATGTCGTCAAATGGTGGACGACGAAGATTAAATCCCATGAAATAGAGCGCGCTTTTTTCATTGACGACGAGTTCCAGGCTGTCCCTGCGCTTCAGGTCTTCTATGTAGCCGGGCTGGATGTTCCACCAGAACATGTCGATGTCGCCCTTTTTCAGGGCCAGGATGGCCACATCCGCAGTCCCGTAGATTTTCATAATGATTTCGGACACGAACGGACCCAGGGCATAGCCATCGATGGTCTGCCCTGTGCCGAAGAAGTTCGGATTGGCCGCCAAATAAAGATAGGCGCCCTGGCGCCAATCTTGGAGATTGAAAGGCCCGGTGCCGATGGGGTGGCGGATGCGGTGGTTCAGCAGATAGGCCAGCGGTTTTTCCTTTTGTCTTGCGGCGGCCGCTACTTTCTCCCACTCCTTCTCGCTGACCATGGGGCTGGTGAGGGATCGCGTTAGAAAGGTGGGGGTATTGCTTTTGAGTTCAAACCGGACGGTGCGCGCGTCGACGGCCGTCACCTGTTTTACCAGCAGCCAGTTGGAATGGAACCGCGGGATTTTGAATTCCTGAATCAACTCGACGGTGAATGCAATATCAGCGGCGGTCACCGGGCGGCCGTCGGACCATTTGGCGTCGCGCAGCCGCACGGTATAGCTTTTTGTTGCGGCATCGAAGATGGGCGGGCCGGCGGCCAGCCAGGGAACCAGGGTCATTTCACGAGGTTCCAGCCGATACAGGGGCTGATAGATCAACCCCAGCACCTTGCTGGAGTTGGCGTCGCTGGCCAGCCATATGTTGAGTGTGCGGGGTTCTTCGGGGATACCGATGCGCAGCATGCCGGGGGAGGGACCGCCGATGCACGATGCCGCGAACAGCATGGCCATTCCCCAGAGCATCATCAGACCACGGCGAAACCGGCAGCTCATACCGTGGCCGCCTGTCGAGTGGACGCTTGTCGCTGGCGAACCTTGCCTTCGATGAAATCGATGACCCGCTGCTCCAGCTTGACATGATTCAACTGATTGATGCGGGGGATGCCGCCGGGGCTGACGCAATTGATTTCAACCAGGCGCTCACCGATGACGTCGATTCCAACGAAATGGAGCCCGTCAGCAATGAGGCGCGGTGCAATGGCCCTGCAGATCATGCGATCGGAGGCCGTAATCTCGTGGGCGGCGACTTCGGCGCCGGCATGGACGTTGGTGCGAAAGTCCCCGTCCCGGGGAATCCGCCGCATGGCGCCCAGGATGTCGCCATCAAGCATCAGAATGCGAATGTCGCCCCGGGTTTTCACTTCGTGGAGAAACTCCTGAACCATGATCGGCTCGCGGTCAGGATATGCCCGGCCGGCCCGGGTGTAGTAGTTAATCAATGAAATGAGGTTTTCCTGATCGCTGTTGCTGACCTTGATCACCCCCTCTCCGCCGAATCGCCGCAGGGGTTTGACCACCATGGCGCCGCCAAAATCCTCGATGACTTTCTTGAGCCGTGCGGGATCCCTCGAAACATGGGTTTCAGGGATGATGTCCGGAAAATTGAGGGTATAGAGCTTGCTGTTGCCCAGCACCTGGCCGGTGGTGCTGTTGATCATGAACACCCGCTCATCCACGGAACCCAAAAATTCCATGGTTTGGTAATTGAGGGGTGGGTTTTTCCTAAGAAACAGGGTGTCCAATCCGGTGATGGTCTCGAAAATCAACTCGTCCCGCTTGACGCATTCACCCAATTGCCGCCAGTACTCCGCCATGCCAAGGTCCGGGGCGACAGTGATATTCCACATGCGGGCCAACACTTCGTTGCCACGGATGTAGACATCATGGGGCTCGAGGAAATACACGTGATGCCCCCGCTGATTGCACTCATACATCAAGTGGGCGGTGGTTTCGAATGAAGGCTCGATGCTGTCGAGCCGATCCATGAGAAAGGCGATTTCCATTATGCCTCAACATCCCGGGTGTTGACCGAAGGGGGCTGTGTGCGGCGGCCCGCAGCCCCGAAAATACAGCGTCCCGCCGGCCGATTCGTTAGGCCGGCCCGCACTTTATCTGGTTTGTCCCGGGTTCTCAAGCTCTCATCTTTTGATGGAGTTTGCGGATCCGGTCGCTCAGGGCATTGCAAATGGCCAGGGCGATCTGAGGGTATTCCCGAACCATTTCATTGAAATCCTGTTTGTGCAAAAACAGCAGCCGCGTTCCTTCCTGGGTCACGATGCTGGCCGATCGCTTGGTGTCCTCAAAGAGGGCCATCTCGCCGAAGTAATCGCCCGCCCCGATCTGGTCGAGCTCGATCTCCGAGCCATCCTCCAGTTGCTTCACCACCGCCACCGTACCGCTGACGATCAAATAAAGCGTTTCACCGGTGTCGCCTTCCTGGATAACCTTCACGCCGGGCAGATAATCGATTTCCTCGGTGACCGAGGCGATGGCCGACAACTCGCTCACACTGAGCCCGGCAAAGATGTCAATGCGTTTCAGCAGGAGAATTTTTTCCGATACGGCCATGGGGCCTTCCATAGGGGCCTCCTCGTCGTTCGTGTCGTTGCCGAGGTGTTTCTGGAGTCGACGGGCCGCCAGTCGCACCTGTCTGCTTTCAGGGTCGGCCGCCGCCGCTGCGATACGTTCCGTGTCAAGGCTGTCCACCAGGCACTGTGACGCCGCTTCCAATGCCAGCACCCGGGTGACCCAGTGCTTTTGCTGCAGCAGGTGGTGGATGAGATCGGCACCGGTCCCGGCAAAGGTTTTCAGTTTGAATAGTTTCTTTCCCGCACCTGTTTTCTGGTCCATGGGAGAGGCGTCTAATAGCGGCATCAGAATCCGCACCATGGACTTGTCCAGAATATCTCCCAGCGCTTCCAGGCTGTTGGCCCGCTGCCGCGCATCCGCTGACAGCAGTCCCCTGCTGACGATGCGCATTTTCCCGGTTGTGTCCTGCACCGCCAGCACCCGGACAATGTTTTCCACCTGGAGCTGCCCCTGCTGGCGCAGATGACCCACCAGCAGCTGACGGACCGGAGTGTCGACGAGGGTGCCTGCCGCCGTCGATTCGAGCAGGTATTTGTAGGCGCCCTCCGCCTGGCCGTTGACAAACCGCACCACGTCCAGGCCTTTGATGTCGAGGTCTTCGAGGAGGCGAAAGATCTTTTCGCGCACCTTTCGACGCGGAGAGCTCAACGACTTGATGAGCTGTTTGCCGTCTTGAAACGGGGCGTCGAGAATGCGGGTCTTGGCCAATTCGCTTACCGTATCAGACGGGTCTGCCAGCATGGAGATCACCTGCTGCAGCGCGGTTTTGTCGGTGATCTGGAAATCGGCGAGGGCTGCCTGCCTCACATTCGGCGATTCGTGATGCAGGTATGGCGCGACGAGTGCGTTGATGTCCGGCGGCTGGATGTGCTTCAGGGCGCGTAGCACGGCGGCGCGAATTTCCGAGACGGCATCGGTATTGAGCAGATGGGACAGTGACGGCAAGAAGACCGCATCACCGGACAAGCCCGCCGCAATGATGCCGGCTTTCCGGGCGCTGTCATTCGGGGCATCGATCCATGTCTGGATCAGCGCCTTGAAGTGTTCCGGATCCGTGGGCAGCAACGCCACCGCCGCCTGAGCGCGAACCTCCGGCGTTGCGGCGTCGATGAGCGCGGCAAAATCGACCTCCCCCCGGCGATCCAGCGGCGTCAGTCGGGCCAGCGTCATGACGGCCGTCTCCTGGAGCCGTGGGTTTTCCTTCCGCGTCCACTGCTCGAGTTCGTTGAGCGTTTGCGGGTCTGCACTGGAAAGCAGTTCCATGAGTTGAATCTGGGTCTCCGGCTGTGCGCCATGCAGTTTTTCCAGCACCAGGCGATCCAGTTGGTCGTCTCCCACGGATTTGAGCAGTTGCCCGTACCACATGCAGTCCTCGGGGCTGCTGCCGGCAAAGTCGTCCCTCAGCTTCCGACGCATGGCCGGATCCCGGAAAAGCTGGTGAATGTCTTTGGTTTCCATGGATTTCAAATCGCTCATGTCTCCGGACACCAGGTCGGTGAGGATGGCGGTGTAGCGCCGTTTCAGCCAGAAGGGGGCGCTCAGCCAGGCCAGGACGAAGGGCAGGGCGACCAAAGACAGGTAGCGTGGGTGAAACAGTTTGTCCGAAATGAGAATAAGGGTCGATCCCAAGAAGAGCCCGATGCGAACCACCGTCCCGCGGAGAAACGGCCGGACAAAGGCGCGGTAGGATTCAGGAAAGAGTCCGGTGACCACGGCCACGGCTGGAATATTGATGGTGGTGCGAAGGATTTGGGTTGACATGCGTGCGTAGATGGCCGCGATGACATCGAAACGGAATAGAAACGCCATGAAGGCAAGGACATAATTGAAGGGGTGGAACATCAGCGCCACGGGCAGTCCCCACCGCCCGTAGATCTTCCCAACGAACAGGAGGATGACCAGGCTGATGATATTCAGCACCCCGCGGAAGTAACCGAAGAACATGATAAGGCCGGTTTCGGTGGCAAACTGGTCGTTGACGGCATAGTTGAACTGGTAGTTGATGATGGGAATGACCACGTTGGGCATGAAGGTCAACAGCACCATGACCTTCATCAACGTGGATGACTTCATCATGGGCCAGACCCTTCTGATTTCCTCCATCATGGAAGACTTTTTTCTGCCGCCTTTCGTTCTTCCGCCTCCGGCGAGCAGCATCGGGAACCGGCGGGCCATGAGCCACACGGCCACGGCGCCGGCAATGGTGATCACCAGATAGGCCAGCAGCAAGTTGTCGAATCGAAGGGTGCGCGCAAACCACGGCGTGCCGAAACTCCCGATAATTTGGCCCACCACGCCGCCGGCCGTCACCAGGGGAAAGAGCCGCTTGGACTGCTGCGTGTTGAATAAGTCGTTGGCGAGGTTCCAGAACAGCAGGGCCAGCAGCACCTCATACTGGGCCTTGAGCATGAAGAGGATCGGGTAGATGAGATCCAGGCCAAAAGGGATCAGTGCCCAGATGAGTGTCACGCTGCCGCCGCAGAACAGGAACATCCACGCCAGCAGGCGCGGCCCCGGTACCTGCTGCATGAGGCCGGCGATGAACCCCATGATCACTACCGTCGCCACGGCGTTGATCATGTTGACAATGGGCATGTATTCCACGCCGTAGCGTTTCAGGAAGGCGGTTTCGGCATAGTTATTGAGAATGATGCCTGAGGTGCGAACGAGAAACAACAGCAGCACGGTCCAGCAGAACAACTGAATTTCTTCTTCGTAGATGCCCAGCCAGGCCGTTAGTTTTCTGGCCATGCAGCAGATCCCTTATGGGTGGCGTGCGGCCGATGGTCCATTGGCCCGGCCGCGGTAACGGGGCGGCGCGTGTTATGCGCTGTCATGGGGCGGCTACTTTGCGGGTATCGTTCGCACGAGGCGAAACCCCAGCGTGCGCTCACGGCTGGCCGGGTTTGAGGAGGCACGATTGGCGGAGCGGCAGGAATGCCCGTGCTTGTACCAACTGCCCCCCCGTTTGACGCGCATCTCCCCTGTGTGCGGGCCTACGGGGTTCACGGTCTGATCAAGGTCATAGGGTCCGTACCAGTCGGCAACCCATTCCCACACATTCCCGGCCATGTCGTAAAGCCCCCAGGCGTTGGGGGAATACTTCCCCACCGGCGCCGGCTGGCCCGGCTTCAGCCCCTTGGACGTCACCGCTGCAACGCAGTCTTCGGATTTCAGCGGGTTGTTGCTGTACATGGCCCGACTGCAGTCGATGGCGTCCCCCCAGGGATAGGCGCTGCCGGTGCCTGCCCGCGCGGCATATTCCCACTCGGCTTCGGTGGGCAGTCGATACACGCCCTCGCCGCGGCGGTTGAGTTTGTCGATGAATTTTTGGGCGTCGAACCAGGACACCTTGACGACCGGCATGTCGCTGGGCCCTCTGCGGCCTCCAAAAAAACTACGCCCCATGATCCCCCGCCACTGGCCCAGGGTGACTTCGGTGGTCTGCATGTAAAAGGTTTTAGAAATGGTTATCCTGTGCAGGGTCTCCGAAGTACCGCGGTTCTTTTCCGTCAGGGGGCTTCCCATCATGAACCCCCCGGAGGCGATACGGACAAAGGTCATTCCCAGCGAATTGGTGATCACGGGTTCGGCGGCGATGACCGGTGCGCTCGCCATCGTCAGGAGCACCGCCGCCAATAAAAGTGTACGCGAGCATATGTTGTTCTGTGAGAGGTCCATTTGCATGCTCCATCGTCTGTGGGATGGTTCAGGGGGTGAGCGTGCGCCCTGACAGGGATGCGAAGGGCCGATACCAGCAGTTGTTGGAATGATAATGATTTGTCGGGAAAAAGCCAGTAAAATATTTATATTCCTCATTATTTGACAGCTGTCAGCATTCCCATTATGCTCCGCCACTATGGGTTCAGACATCATTGCCAGACGTGCTTCATCGGCAGTTGAAGCCCCCGTTGCGATGCAGGTGACAACCCTTGAAGACGTCGTCGAATGCGCATCATCAATTGGAACGGGCAGCGTCATTTTCTGGGATCAGCCGGTCCCCTTGGCCGAGGCCCTGGATCGCCTGTCTACCCTCGACGGTCGTCTCCTCCTGGGGGCGAGCATCACCCTCGACGACACCCGCCCGGAAGACATGGCCGCGGTCCAACAGGCCGGCATTGGGCTTATCTGCTGGACGCCGTCCCCGGTGGCCGATGCCGCCCCTGCGCGATCGTGCCTGATGGCGGCATCTCGACAGGGCCTGTGGAACCACGTCCGCTTTTCTTCAGCGCCCGACGATCCCGCGGACCTGGCGGCGTTTGCTGCGAGCAACCCCAACATTGTCCACTCCTGGCAGGTGGGGGGCAATGCGGGCACCTTTGCTGCACCGCCGCCGCATCATCCCCTTGCGGCGGGATACGGCGATGTGGCGCCGCTGGACGGCTTACCGCTGTGGCGTAGCCTGGATGGAACAGCGGCCCTGCTCACAGTGCTTCAACTGCATGGCCGGGATCTGGTCCTGCGGCGCCGAATAGCGGTCGACACCGGCGCGCAGTGGGACATCGGCACCGATCTGCAGTGGCATTTCGTTCTGCCGAGTGCATTGCCGGACGGGGCGATGCACGAGATTTGCCGCATGGTAACCGCCGGCGGATCGGTGAAAACGCGATGGGTGCGGCACAACCTGGAACGCGCGTTTCTCATCGCCTATGTCACCGAGCGCGGGCGCATTGTCGGCAATTCCAGCCTCAAGCACCCCCGCGAAACATATATCCAATCGGTGAAAACCCGGTTTGGGCTCGATCTGTCCGATCATCTCGAGCGGGGGTACACATCGGTGCGGCCGGAGTACCGGGGACTAGGCCTCGGGACGCGTCTTCTGGCCGGCCTCACACAGCGCGCCGAGGGCCGAAAGCTCTTTTCCATCATCGCCGAAGACAACATCGCGACCCAAAAAATCGCCATTCGCAATCGCACTCGAAAAGTGGCCACCGTGTTCAGCGAGGCCATAGGGAAAGAGATCGGGTTTTGGGTGCCGGAGGAATAAGGAAGAGGATTCAAGTGAAAGAAGTAAAAACCATTTTTCATGTCTGCATGGCTTCATCAATCGACAGAGAATCACGGCCATGACGATCACCATCGGTATTATATCCGTTCGGGGTGAAGACTACCCGCCCACGCGCCGGTTCATTGAAGCCGGCCGGGCGAAAGGCCATCGGGTGGTGGTGATTCACCCCTACCGGGTGTGGCCGGCGGTGGGGGGCGGTCCTTTGTCGTTGGTCCCCGCCGGCGGTGTCCAGTATGATGCCGTGATGCCGCGACAAGGCGCCGAGGTGGGGGACGGCTGCCTGCCGCTGGTCCGCCATTTCATGGATACGGATGCGGTCGTGATCAACGATCTCGACGCCATTACCGTGTGCCGGAATCAGTTCCTGGCGCTTCAAAGACTGGTCCGCAGTGGGGTGCCGGTCCCTCACAGCGTATATATCAATGACATGTCGGGACTCGACGCAGCCTGTGGCGCATTGCCGGGAGAAACAGTGGTGGTGAAACCGGTGGTTGGCCGCCAAGGCAAAGGGATTGTATGCATGGATCGCCTGGCGCCAAAGAAGCATCCTGTCGCCGGCATTCTGAAGAGCGGCAAAGGGGCGCTGCTGCAGGCGTTTATTCCCCCTGCGGGACGCAGGGATATTCGCGTCATGGTGGTCGGGGGCCGGGTGCTCGGCGCCATGGAACTCACGCCTCGTGAAGGCGATTTCAGGGCCAACTTCCACTTGAGCGGCAAGGCAGAACCGCTGGCATTGGAAGCCCATGTGGCCGATCTCGCCGTGACCGCCGCCGGTGCCGTGGGGGCGGAGATCGCGGGCGTGGATGCGGTCATCACCCCGGAGGGGCGGCCACTGGTACTCGAGGTCAATTATTCACCCGGCTTTCAGGGTCTGGAGGCCGCCACCGGCATCGACGTTGCCGGTGGCATTCTGGATTATGTTGCCGAGAGGGTGGCCGGGGTTGGCATCGCCTGACGCGGATATCCAGAATGCTTCAATTGACGTTCTGGCTGTTTCGTAGGGGAGGTGTTTATCTTGCTCCCGCAATTGGTAACAATGGACCCATCGCCCGGTCCACCGTGAGCGGGCGGGGATAAACCCCGCACCCTACATCATCTCAATCTTCGGGCCGTTCATTGGGGACCCCACGATAGGCGCTTCGGTGCAGCGGCGAATATCATCTTTTCGAACAGCGCATGCCCAGTCACCGGAGAATAATGCATAACCGAAAACCTACTCTTTAAGACGGGAGCGGTGCCTGCCATGCGGATCAGCGACATCGGCATCACAACGGAAAGCGGGCGCGCCAGGCTCCAAGCCAGGGTGCAGTGGGAGGACACCGCGCGTCCGGATGACGTCGTTTTTTTCGAAACCACCCACGCCTTCGCCGAAGATATCGCCGTTACCGCCGACCCATTTGTCGTGGGGTGCCTGGTGCCGGCCGTCCATTTGGGCGAAAAGCGACTGACCGTGGATGGCGGCATGTGCCCGGGATTGCGGGAGGGGCTCGTCACCGCTATGGGCATTCTCTCCCACTGGAGCGGCGGACGCTATCGGCCCCTCGCCATCGAGGCCGGATCATCCCGTGAAGATCCATGGCCATCAACCGCCCACAATGCCGGGCTTTGTCTCAGCGGCGGCATCGATTCCCTGGCGGCGCTGCGTGTGAACCGGCTTAACTACCGGCCTGAGGATCCCTGGTACATCAAAGACGGCCTCATGGTGCATGGGTTCGACATCGGCGGGGTTGCGGCCCGGGGCGCCAAATACCCGGTGTTCGATCGTGCCATGGCGGCTATGACGGCGGTGGCCGACGATGCCGGCATTACCCTGGTGCCGGTCTACACCAACGTGCGGCACCTCTGTGACGAAAGGGATCTGTGGCTCACCTATTTCTTCGGGGCTGTTCTGGCGGCGGCCGGTCACGCCCTGGCCGGTCGATTGCGCCTGCTCTTCATTGCGTCTTCCTACGATATTCCACACCTTCATCCCTGCGGGTCCCACCCGATGTTGGACCCCGAGTACAGCAGCCAAGCGCTTTTAGTGCGCCACCGGGATCTGGCCTTGAGCCGACTGGAGAAACACCGGATCGTCGCCGAATGGCCGGCGGCGTTCAACAACTTCAGGGTTTGCCTTGCCAATGTGCCCGACCGATTGAACTGCGGCCGCTGCGAAAAATGCGTACGCACCATGACGGAACTCACCGCCATCGGCAGACTCCAGGACACCCGTGCCTTCGTCGAAGACAAAGTGACGCCGGAGCACTTTGAGGGGTTCGATATCACCATCCGCGGTCGCGACCATTTCTACCGGGATTTGCTGGGCCCCCTGGCGGCGCAGGGGCGCCAGGACTTGGTGGGCACCATCCGCAGCAAGTTGGGGGATGCCGGCTGACGGGCTGGTATTCGTTCAGAGCGCGGGGTTCCTGTGACATCATTCATTGGGGCCCGATGTGCGGCCAAATTAGGTTCGACATTGCCTACGGAAAGTCCCGAATCACCCCGTTCGGCGTTTGAATACAGCTTGACAGCAATGCTAAAATATTAGATTAATTAAATGCCATTCAATTGAAAAATTGAATGGCATTTAAGCTTCTGAATAAAACTCAACAGTCTGGAGGCGGAGCCTCGCAGCCTGTGGTCGACTTTCCGAAAACCATTCCGTCCACATTTCACCGTGTCGCTTTCAGTGGGGATTTTTGCATCATGGAGATGCTTTCCGTCCACAACCTCTCTCTCTCTTTCGGCGGACTTCAGGTGCTGTCCGACATCAGTTTTAAAGTCAACCCGGGCGAAGTCTTCGCGATCATCGGCCCCAACGGTGCCGGGAAGACGTCGATACTCAACAGCATCAGCGGTTTCTACCGGCCGGAAAGCGGCCAGGTGGTCTTGGATGGCCAAGATGTCTCCCGCCTGTCTCCCGACCGCCGGGCCGCCCTGGGCTTGGGGCGGACCTTCCAGAACATCGCGCTTTATCGGGGAATGTCCGTCCTGGACAACATCAAGCTCGGGGCCCACGTGAATTTGCGCACCGGCCTTTTTCCCGCCCTGTGGTACTGGGGCAGCGCCCATCGGGAAGAAATGGCGCTGCGAAAGGAGATCGAGGAAGACGTCATCGATTTTCTCGAAATCGAGCCGATCCGCAGGTTGCCGGTGGGTGCGCTGGCCTATGGCCTTCAGAAACGGGTGGAACTGGCCCGGGCCCTGGCCATGCGTCCCAAAATACTGCTCATGGACGAGCCGGTGGCTGGCATGAACGCCGAAGAAACCGAAGACATGGCACGCTTTATTCTCGATATCAGGGAAGAGCGCGGTATCACCATCGTGCTCATCGAGCACGACATGAAGGTGATCATGGACATTTCCGACAGGGTGCTGGTGCTCAATTTCGGCCAGAAACTGGCCGAGGGAAAACCGGCCGCGGTGCAGCGGCACCCCGACGTCATCACGGCATATTTAGGAGAGAAAAAGGGCGGCAATGGACATCTTCCTGCAACTTCTGGTTAGCGGCGTGGCGGTGGGTGGTGTGTACGCCCTCATCGCCCTGGGTTTTGTGCTGATCTACAAGGCTACCAGCATCATCAATTTCGCCACGGGCGAGTTCATGATGACCGGCGCCTTTATCTTCTATTCCCTGATGGTCTATGCGGGGATGCCGGCCGTTCCCGCTTTTATCGGGGTCATGGCCTGTGCCGCATTGCTCGGTTTTATCGTGGAGCGCCTGATCCTGCGGCATATGCTCGGGCAGCCCACGATCAGCATCGTCATGGTGACCATTGGTTTGAGCTCCATTCTCATGGGGCTGGCGGAGATGATCTGGGGGGCGGAGTTCAAAAGCTTTCCTGCCATTTTCCCGAGGGCGCCGATCATTGTCGGCGACATCGTTCTGCGCTCCAACATGTTCTACGGGTTCGTCATTTCAGCGGTGGCCGTCGTCATTTTTTCCCTGCTATTCAAGTACGCCAAGGTCGGGGTGGCCATGCGCGCCACAGCGGCGGACCAGACGGCCGCATTCTCCATGGGCATCAACGTCAAGTCCATGTTCACCCTGTCCTGGGCGCTGGGTGCCATTGCCGCTTCCATGGGCGGCATCATCATCGGCAACATCGGTGGGGTGCATCCCTCCCTGGGCCATATCGGCCTCAAAATCTTCCCCGTCGTCATTTTGGGAGGTCTCGACTCCATTTTCGGCGCTGTCCTGGGCGGCTTTATCGTCGGTATCGTTGAGAACATGGCCGGCGGCTACCTGGACCCCTATTTCCATGGCGGCGTGAAGGATGTCGCGCCCTTCGTGGTGCTCGTTTTGATCCTGTTGGTCAAACCCTATGGCCTTTTCGGCAAGGAAGAAATCGAACGGCTGTAACGGGAGATCGGTGCGATCATGAGAATCGGCGACTTCAAGGAAACTTACGCATCGGACGAGGCCATTTTTCGCACCCCCACCGTGCGCGTGTGGATGGGGATGCTTTTCGCTGCCCTGCTGATCTTCCCGTTTTTAGCCGGCGAATACCTGCTTTACATGGCCAACCTGGTCGGGGTGGCTATTGTTGCCGCCGTGGGCCTCAACATTCTCACCGGCTATGCCGGCCAGATCTCGCTGGGCCATGCCGCCTTCGTTGGCATCGGGGCGTACACGGCCGCGATATTAACCACCCGGCTGAACGTGCCGTTTCTGATCTGCCTGCCCCTTTCGGGGGTGTCGGCCGCATTCTTTGGCATGATCGTCGGCGGCCCCTCCATGCGCATGAAGGGGCTCTACCTGTGCATCGCCACCCTGGCCGCCCAGGTCATCTTCGAATTCGTGTTTGTCCATTGGGAATCGATGACCGGCGGCATCCGGGGCATCAACCTGCCCGCGCCCACGGTGTTTGGGCTGGTGTTGGACAACGAGTTCAAGTTCTACTTCGTGACGCTGGCCGTGGTGATCGTCGTCGTGACCGCTGCCAGCAATCTTTTTCGGACGCGTGTCGGACGAGCATTTATCGCCATCCGGGACCGGGACATATCCGCCGAGTTGATGGGAATCAATCTGTTCCGCTACAAGATGTACGCCTTCGGCATCAGTTCTTTCATTGCCGGCATCGCCGGCTGCCTGTGGGTCAATTTTCTGAGAACGGTAACCCCGGAGCATTTCCCGCTGCTTGAGAGCGTCCGCTATCTCGCCATGATCATCGTGGGCGGACTCGGCAGCATTCTCGGTGCCATCTACGGGGCGATTTTCATGACCCTGGTGCCGGAGATTCTGAAGAACGCGCTGGGGTTGCTCGCCCACCAATTTCCCACCGCCATGAGTTACCTGTTTCCCATGCAGGAAGTCGTTTTCGGGCTGCTCATCGTGGTGTTTTTGGTGCTGGAGCCGCACGGATTGGCGGAAATCTGGCGCCGGGTGAAGGACTATTTTCGATTGTGGCCGTTTGAACACTGACCAAAGGGAGGGAATTATGAACAAGGTTAAATTGTGGATCGTATGGGCCGTCGTCGTTTTAATGTTTGGGAGCGTGGGGAGCGTTTTCGCCGCCGATGAGGTTAAAGTCGGCGCCTGCCAGCCGATCACCGGCCGGTTTGCCTTTGCCGGCAAACACATCAACGAAGGGCTCATGGACTCCCTCGGCTATGCCAACGAGCAGGGCGGCGTCAACGGTATGAAACTCAACTACATTTATCAGGACACCGGCTACGATCTCAAACGCGCCATTGCTTCCTTCAAGCAAATGATGGCCCAAGACAATCCGGTCATGATGTACGGTGAGTCCACAGGACAGGGAAAGGCCCTGGCCCCGGAGATCAACGACCGATACCGTGTCGTGTACGGCTCGACGAGTTTCTCCGAAGAACTCAGTGACCGCAAGACCAACCCCTATATGTTCGTCAGCGGTCCCACCTATGCCCAGCAGTTCGGGGTACTGCTCAAGTACATTGCCGACAACCCGAAGAAAAAGGGCGTCCGGCCGCGGGTGGCGTTCTTCTACAGCGATACGGAATTCGGCCGCGACCCCATTCCCTACGCCCGTGAAAAGGCGAAAGAACTGGGGATCGACGTCGTGGCTGAAGAGGTCACGAAAGTCGGTGCCGTGGACGTAACCAGCCAGCTGCTGGATCTCAAGCGAAACAAACCCGACTTCTGCATCTTCCAGGGCTACGTGGTATCGCCCATACCGGCGGTCATTACCGGCGCCAAGGATTTCGGTCTGGACATTACCTTTATGGGCACCTTCTGGGCCATGAGCAAGATGCTGCTCGACAAGCTCGGTCCGGACGGGGAAGGCTACATGGGTGTCATGCCTTACAGCTACTGGTACATGGACGATGTTCCCATGATTCAGGCGATGCATAAGTACAACAAGAAACACTATCCGGATGTGACCTACCGGCCCAACTCCTACATGCAGGGGTGGTTCACCGGCATGGTGTTCACGAAGATCGCCCGCATGTGTGCGGAAAAGAACCTGCCCATCACCGGCGAGAACCTGAAGGACATGATCCCCCAGATCAAAAACTGGGATACCGGCGGCCTGGCCGGCGTGGTGAGCTTCGGCGGCACCAATGCCACCGCCATGGGAAAGGTGTACAAAGCCCAAGGCGGAAAATACGTCGCGGTGTCGGATTGGATCTATCTGAATTGATGGGGAAACACCAAGGCCGCGGGTTTCAAGCTGACCCGCGGCCGCCACATACGGCGCTGATCGGTGCGGTGGGTCCTTTACCCCATCGCGCACCATGACGCCCGTAACCGCTCTCAGGAGAACGCTTTGGCGGCCATCCTTGAAGTCAACAACATCGAGGTGATTTACAACAACGTGATCCTGGTCCTCAAGGGGCTGTCCCTCAAGGTGGACGACGGCGCCATCGTTGCGCTGCTGGGCTCCAACGGCGCCGGCAAATCCACAACCCTCAAGGCCATTTCAGGATTACTGCCCCTGGAGGACGGCGAGATTACCGAAGGGCGCATCCTGTACCAGGGGCGGTCCATGGCGGGCAAGGCCCCTCACCAGATCGTCCGCGAGGGCATCTTCCAGGTCATGGAAGGGCGCCGCGTGTTCGAAGACCTCACCGTGGAAGAGAACCTGGCCTGCGGAGCCTATACGCGAAAAGACCGGGGCGGCGTCGCCCGGGACATCGAGAAATGCTTCGAATATTTTCCGGTGTTAAAAAACCGCATCAAACGCCTGGCCGGATACTTGAGCGGCGGCGAGCAGCAGATGCTGGTCATCAGCCGGGCGCTGTTGGCACAACCCAAAGTGATGATGCTTGACGAGCCTTCCATGGGACTCGCACCGATGCTGGTGGAGGAGATTTTCGGCATCATTCAGCTGATCAACCAAAAAGAGGGAACCACCATTTTGCTTGTCGAGCAAAACGCCCAAATGGCGTTGGACATCAGTTCCTACGGCTACATCATGGAAAACGGCCGTGTGGTGCTGGACGGCCCCGTCGATCTGTTGATCAACGATAGGGACGTGCAGGAATTTTACATGGGGGTGGGGCAGAGCGCTGAAAAGACCAGCTATCGGGATGTCAAGCACTACAAGCGGAGGAAACGATGGTTGAGTTGACCGGGAAAACCCTGCCACAGGTCTTTTTGGAGCAGGCGGCGCTGCGCGGGGATGGCGTGGCCCTGCGTGAAAAGGATTTCGGCATCTGGCAGCGGGTCACCTGGAATCAGTATCTGGAGCATGTCCGGCATTTCTCGTTGGGTCTTCGGCACCTGGGGTTTCAACGCGGCGATCATCTGGCCGTCCTCAGCGAAAACTGCCGGGAGTGGCTCTACGCCGGTATGGGTGCGATCAGTCTTGGCGGCGTGGTGCTGGGCGTTTACTCCACCAGCCCATATCCGGAGGTTCACTACGTGGTGAAGCACTCCGACGCGGTCATGGTGGTGTGTGAAGACCAGGAGCAGACCGACAAGATTCTCGAGGTCATCGACGACCTTCCCAAGATCAAGAAGATCATCGTCAAGGACATGAAGGGGCTGCGGCGGTATCCGAAAGAAAACATCATCTCTTTTGAAGATGTCGAGCGCTTGGGCCGCGACCTTGCCGAAAAGGAGCCCGAGCGATTCGAAACAGAGGCCCGACAGGGAAACGCCGAGGATGTCTGCATCATGATCTACACCTCGGGGACCACCGGGCCGCCCAAGGGCGCCATGGTCAATCATCGCAACGTCGAGGCCATGACCCGCGCGGCGGCCGAGGCCATGGACATTGCCGACACCGACAGCGTGGTTTCCTACCTTCCGCTCTGCCACGTGGCCGAGCAGATCTTCAGCCTTTACCTGCCCCTGTACTATGGCGTCAGGGTCAATTTCGCCGAAAGCATCGCCACCATACAGAGCGATTTGAGGGAGATTGCGCCCACGGTGTTTCTCGGCGTGCCGCGTATCTGGGAGAAATTGCAGAATTCCATCGTGGTGAATATCCAAGACTCGTCGTGGCTCAAACGGACGATCTTTACCACCTGTATGAACGTCGGACACCGGGTCTGTGATCTGCGGCTGGCGGGCCAGCGGGTCGGGTTTGACCTCCGGCTGGCGTGGTGGGCCGGCTATGGGTTGATTTTCAGGGCATTGCAGAATTTCGTCGGGCTGCGGAAAGTGCGGCTTTGTTTTTCCGCCGCCGCCAAGGTGAGCCCCGAAGTGCTGCGGTTTTTCCACGCCATCGGCATCCGCGTCAAGGAAGGCTATGGCATGACCGAGTGCACGGGCCTTTCCTTCATCCACATGGGCGACGACATCACCCTCGGCACCGTGGGAAAACCCCTGGCGTGCATCGAATTCCGCATCGCCCCGGACGGGGAGCTGATGAAGCGGGGCCCCAGCATCTTCGCCGGCTACCACAAGAACCCGGAAGCCACGGCAGCTGCAATTGTCGACGGGTGGCTCTTGACCGGAGACATTGCCGAGGTGGACGACAACGGCCATCTGGCCATTGTGGATCGCAAAAAAGACATTCTCATCACATCCGGCGGCAAAAACATCGCGCCCTCCCTGGTGGAGAATGAACTCAAGGTGAGCCCTTACATCAAGGAAGCCATCGTGCTCGGTGACGGAAAGAAATTCGTGTCGGCGCTGATCCAGATCGATTTCGAAAACATGGGCAAATGGGCCACCGACCAGCGGCTTCCGTACACGAACTTCAAATCCCTCTCACAACTGCCGGAAGTGCGGAAGAAAATTCAGGCCGAAGTGGACCGCGTCAACGAGCGGTTCGCCCGTGTGGAAAACGTCCGCAAATTTCTCCTGCTCACCAAGGAACTCGACCACGACGATGACGAAATGACCGCCACCATGAAGGTCCGCCGGGCCACCATCTACAAAAAATTCACCAGCGAGATCGAAGAAATCTACGGTGTCTAACCGAAATCACGCTCGCACCGTCTAACATCCCGCGAGGCATTCGTATCGCTTGGCGACTGGCGCCGGTGTTTTACGGCCAACGCCTCCCTTACGAAGCAGCCAGGGCGCCATCTGGAGAATATTGGACAACCCGATTGGAGAATTTAGACTTTACGGGGCCATCAACGCTTGAGTGGCGTGACCGGGCATGTGGCTAAGGCGAGGAGACCTAGGTTTTCTGCCGAGCCGGCAGCTTGAGGACGAAGGGAATCGCCACCAGGCCCATCAGGGCGCTGATGACGTAAGTGGCGCCAAGACCGATGAGGTCCCCGACGAATCCCACGAGCACCACCACCGCCGATCGCGCCATGAAGGAGATCATCATGAACAGGCCGTTGGCGGTTGACGGGCTGCTCGTGGCGCGCTCCTGGATCAGGGCCAGCATGACCGGCGTCGTCGACAGCAGGGTAAACCCGATGAAGGCCAGCATCACCAGCCTCAGCCAGCCGTCCAGCGCCGTGAACAGGAGCAATCCCAGCGGTGCGCCCACCAGGGACGCGAGGAGCGTCTTGCGACGCCCGAAACGGTCGCTTACCGAACCGGCGACAAGTATTCCCACGACGCCGGCCGCTTCGAAAACCGTCAGGGCCATTCCGGCCAGCCACAGGTTGCCCGTTTCCAACGTGATGAACGTGGGCAGGAATGTTGCCAGGGACGCGTGCATGAATCCCCGCGACACGAGGATCACCGTGAGTGGCAGGAGGAGGGCGTGCATCTCTCGCCAGGTGCCCGACACTGAGGTCCGGCTGTCCGGGCGATACCCGGTGGAAATATTTCTCAGTCGAAAAAACAGCAGCGACGAGGCCGCGATGCCCACGAGCATCGCCGGGTAAAACCCCTCGAGCCCGAGCAATGACACGGCCCCCACCGCCGCCAGCGGGCCCACTGTCCGGGCCAATTCCCCGCCGGTCATGAAAAAACTCATCCCGCGGCCCTTCCGCGGTCCTGACAGCCTGGCCACCATCACCGGGGCGGGGACGTGAAACAGGGACACGCTGACACCGGCGGCCAGGAGCAAAATGATCAGAACGCCGTAGTTGGGGGCCACCCCAATAAGGCTCATGGGGATGGCCGTCAGCATCGGGGCCAGGATGACGAAATACCTGACGCTGATGCGGTCGGCCAGGGTCCCCAGCCACGGGTTCAGCAGCGCCGGTATCTGAAGCACCGTGGACAGGAACCCGGCCTGCGTCAGCGACAGCGACAGCTTCTCGATCAACAGCGGCAGCAGCGGCGCCAGGAAACTGGAGTACACATCGTGGATAAAGTGGGCCATGGAGAGCGCGATCACTTTGCCGGTGTGAAAGACGCCAACTGTATTCGCTGATTGATCGTGAGTATCGGGCTGCTGCAATTGGGTCATGCCTTCCTTCTTGTTAATCCCCTCCCGCAATCGCTTGCTGTTGTTCCCACCTTATGCCCTATCAATTCGTGACATAATCAAGAACCGGCGCGTCACTGTACTGCCTCACCTCAACCGGTTCTGCAAGGAGAAACGCAATGCAGCATCAGGCGTATTGAGATGCTCAACGCGCCAACGATTCATCGGTAAGCAGTTCCAGACGACGTGGCGGGGGCACCCGCGGTACGCCGCCGGCCGGGATTGATATTGAAAGATTGAAAGAGGAAGGCCGCAAAAACTGGTAACAATGGCAGAAGGACTATAATCGGAACACCAAATAATCTAAGGCCATCACCGTCCGAGGGCGGTTGCTCCCGCTGAATTGTTTGCATGGCCCCCGTCACGGGGGGTGCCCCTTAAATGCGTCAGCCGCCGGCGGCGGGCTTGCAGGCGGGTGCTTTGAAACCGCCGGATCCGGACGGAATGCCGCCGGGGCGGATGGCGCCGGCGGACATGAGTTTGGTGACCTTATCGCAGCTGCAGGCGGGGCACTCCGGGTCAGGGTCGCTGGACTTGAGCTGGAGCGATTCAAAGGTATGGCAGCACGCTGTGCATTGGTATTCGTAAATGGGCATTCTCAACTCCTGATCTAACCGGTTACTCGGACGTGTTGCTGGGCTCTACCTAATCAGGAAATGAGAATTCGTCAAGCGGGTGACGGTCAGCCCGCTTCAGGTGCCACTGAGAGTGCTGTCGGTGAATGTCAACCCGCTACCAGTTCGTAGCTGGCGGCTTTGTAGCCATGAACCTTCTGAATATGAAAGGTGAGTATCCGGCTCTCGTAATGATAGACGAATTGTTTCAGCTTTTTCTTGGCTTTCAAAAAGGTGTCGCTGCGCAGATTGTCGATCAAGGTCTTTTTACCATCAGACTCCTGGACGCGTCCTTCACAGATCGTTCGCGGGCCGTCCCCGATGAAAACCTCCCACTCCCCGGCCACGTGGATGCCAAGTTTTTCGAGGCATGGGTAAAACTCATCGACCACAAATTTCTCATATGCATCCTTATTTCTGCTGATGACATCCCACGTCTGGTTGAACTTGACGGTCTTCTTGGAGATATTCGTACTGTAGGTTTCCATTTTCCCGGTGCTCACGAGCACCTTCGTCTTGTAGCTTTTAATGAAGTTTTGAAGTTCATCATGGACCGATTTGTATTTCTCATCTCGGAGGGCCCGCTCAAGAAGCTCCAAGTTGTTGCTCACGCCTTCGAAAATGATTTCGCTGTAGCCGCCGACGATAACGGTCCAGCCGGCAACGGTATGGATGCCGAGTTGATTCACCGTGGGGATATACTTCTTAATCATGAAATCCTCATACCCCGCTGCCTTTTCTTGATCGATAATCCAATATTGATTGAATTTGACAGTCATGAATAGTTCCTCCGATTTATCCTTCAGATTAAAAGCCGGTGTCTTCAAGCAGTGAGAACGTGTTCCGTTTACGCTTTTTGCATGGCGCACGCGGGAGGAGAGAATGCGGCTATCGGTGTAGCTCTGAGCGACGGGTGCGGTGCAGTGGGAATCTGGCACCTGCAGGTGGTGCCCTCGTCACGGCGCATTATCATACCTTAAGAGTCCTGTTTCATAAGTGTCAAGGAAAATTGCACGCCCCTGCGTCGTCACACTCGGTTTGCGGCGATACGCTGGGGTCACGACGCAGGAGCGTCGTGACCGGTATCGCTGTTGGCGTCGTATCTGTTGGCGGGAGTTCCCTCGCGACTCGCAAATTCGAAGATGGGCATTGATCGCTCCTGACGAATATTCTATCGAGATATTGCCCCGGCACCTCAGGAATCGGGAAGTGACAACCTATCAGATGCCGCGAAACCGCGTCATCAAGCGGTATACGCGCTCGAAGGTTTTCCCGTAAGGCGGGGCCATCAGGGACGCGAAGGAAACGGGCGCCTGGGTGAACACGGGGCGGAGTTTGGTAAACTCCAAAAATCCCTCGTATCCGTGATATTGCCCCATGCCGCTGTTTCCGATGCCCCCGAAGGGCATGTCGTGCTGGGGGACATGGAGGGCGCAGTCGTTGACGCCGACGCCCCCGGAGCGGGTTTCGTCGATCACTTTTTGCTGGATGCGGCGGTCTTTGGTGAAGATATAGAGCGCCAGCGGCCGGGGCCGCTCATTGATGTAGGCGATCACCGCATCCAGGGAATCATAGGTCTTGATGGGCAGGATCGGCCCGAAGATTTCCTCCTGCATGAGGATCATGTCCTCGGTGACGCCGAGTGCCAGAGTCGGCGGGATTTTGCGGGAGACAGGGTCCGGCGCGCTACCCGGAAGCAGGTTGATGAGCGCCGCCCCTTTTTGGCGGGCATCCTCCAGGGTCGCAATGAGCCGCTGGTAGGCCCGGTCGTCGATGATGGCGGTGTAGTCCGGACTGTCCAAGCGTCGAAGGCGGCGTTTCACGATTTCTTTTGCGGCCGCGACAAACGCCTCGATACGGGATTCAGGCAAAAACAGGTAGTCGGGCGCCACACAGGTCTGACCGGCGTTCATGGCCTTCACGAAAAGAATGCGCTCGGCGGCCATGACGATGGGCGCATCCTCCCTGACGATGGTGGGCGATTTGCCCCCCAGTTCCAGGGTCACCGGGGTGAGGTGGGCAGCGGCCGTTTTCATGACCTCGCGGCCGGTGCGCGGCGAGCCGGTGAACACCAGGTGGTCAAAGGGCAGTGCCGTAAATTCCGAGGCACTGACCCCGGGAAGAACGGCCACCCAGTCCGGGTCAAAGGCGATTGACATCAGCCGCTGCATGAGGCGGCAAAGGCTCTGAGCGTTTGACGCCATCTTCATCATGCAACGGTTCCCTGCCGCCAGTGCACTGGTCAGGGGGCTGAAAGCCAGTTGCAGGGGATAGTTCCAGGGGGAGATGATGCCCACGATGCCTTTGGCTTGAGGGAGCACACGGTTTGCGGCGCCGGCGAACCACAGGGAGACGTGCCGCCGCTGGGGGCGCATCCACCGCTTCAGCGCTCGACGGGTGTGGCTGATCCCCGAGACGGTGGGGAACACGTCGATGAGACGGGTCTCGCAGACGGAGCGGCTGCCAAAGTCCTGTGCGACGGCGTCGGCAATGGCCAACTGGTTGTCGACGATGAGCGTCTCCAGCCGCTGGAGGGCATCGTGTCGTTGCGCGTAAGAAAAGTTGGGCGCCTTGAGAAAGGCGACTTTCTGACGGCGGAAAATTTCCTCAGCGGAGATGACGCTTTCACGAATTTTTTCAGTTGATGGTGTCATCTCCCCGCCTATTGCAGTTTTTTCTCTGTCCAGGCCATTGAAATCCGCGAAAAATATTCTTCGATGGAGTCGAAGACAACGAACTCTTCGATCTGGTCCCATGCCACGTAGGTGGTCAACCCTGACAGCCAGTCGTTGGTGGATCCGCCTTCCGGCACCCGTCCCACAAGAAAATACCTGCCGTTGTGAAACTCGGTGCGGGGGTATTCCAGGGCCACGTCATTTTCTCCGTTGGCTTTGTAAATAAAAATGATCTTCTGTGACAGGTCTAATGTGCTTTGCATGTTCACTGACCCCTTTCCTCTATCGGTGTGATCCGGTCCCGGATATCTGCCAATACGGTTTCCACGGTGCTGCGGATCTCATCGCGTCGAGCCTCGGTAAGTGCCTCGAAGCGCAGGACCAGCGCCGGCTGGGTGTTGGAGGCACGCACCAGTCCCCAACCGTCATCGAAGAGGACGCGAACGCCGTCGATATCGATGACGTCATGGCGCGCCCGGAAGTATTCGGTGACTTGGTCGACCACTTCGAACTTGGCTTCGTCGGGGCAGTCGACCCGGATTTCGGGCGTGTTGTAGGTGGTGGGCACCCCGTCCAGGAGGTGTGAAAGCGGCTTGCCGGCCGCCGCCATGATTTCGAGCAGCCGGCAGGCGGCGTAGGTGGCGTCGTCGAATCCGAAGTATCGGTCGGAAAAGAACATGTGCCCGCTCATTTCGCCGGCGAGTTCCGCATGCGCTTCCTTCATTTTCTTTTTGATGAGGGAGTGTCCGGTTTTCCACATGATGGCGTTGCCGCCGTGTTTTTCGATGTCGTCATACATGGCCTTGGAGCACTTGACTTCGGAGATGATGGTGGCGCCGGGTTTTCGAGAAAGGATCTCACGGGCGAAGATAATTATAAGGCGGTCGCCGTAAATGATCCTTCCCGCCTCGTCGACGACGCCGATCCGGTCGCCGTCGCCGTCAAACCCGATGCCCACGTCCAGACCCTTTCCCCGCACCAGGCCGATGAGGTCTTCCATATTGGCCAGCACCGTGGGGTCCGCTTCGTGGTTGGGAAACGTGCCGTCCATATCGCAGTAAATGTCGTGGACCTCGCACCCCAGCGCCTTCATGATGGGTACGGCCAGCACGCCAGCCGTACCGTTGCCGGCGTCGACACCCACCCGCAGCGGGCGCGCCAGGCGGATGTTGTCGGCAATGAAGGCCTGGTAGGCGGTGGCGACGTCAGCGGTGGTGGCGGTGCCGCGGCCTTTGGCAAAATCGCCGGATGCAATGATGCGGCGGATTTGCTGGATATCCTGCCCGTGGATCGAAGCGAGCCCGAGGTTCATCTTGAAGCCGTTGTACGCCGCCGGGTTGTGGCTGGCCGTGACCATGACCCCGCCGTCCTGATTGAGTGCTTTGATGGAGAAGTACATGAGGGGTGTGGGACAAACCCCGATGTCCACCACGTCGAGGCCGGTGGCGAGGAGCCCGGCCTTGAGCCGGGCGCCGTAGCCGTCGGAGGTGGTGCGGCAGTCGCGGCCCACGGAGACTGTTCGGCAATCGTGCCGGCGCAGAAAGGTGCCGATGCCCTTTGCCAACAGTTCGACATCGTCCTCGGTCAAATCTTCCCCGGCGATGCCGCGGATATCGTACTCCCTGAAAATGGACGGATTCATCATAGAAAATTCCTTATCGATTCGCCGGCGCGGTGAACTGCCGCAAAAACGCCGCCCCGGGCCATAAGGCGCCTTTCGTGAATGGGCACCACCTTACATCAAGCCCACGTAAAGTGAAACCAGACCCGCAACCAGACAGTAGGGGGCGAAGAGGTACATGCGCCCCCGTCTCACGATCCAGACCAAAAGCGCCAAGGCGCCGTAGCCCACCAGCGCCGAGGTCACCATGCCGGCGGCCATGACGGGTAAGGGTATGGCGTTGCCGCCCACGAGATCCAGTGCGCCGAGAAGTCCCGCTCCAGCCACCGCCGGAATGGAAAGCAAAAAGGAGAACCGCGCGGCGGTCTCACGGTTGAGCCCGAGATACAGGCCCGCGGCGATGGTGGCGCCGGAGCGCGATATTCCCGGAATGATGGCGAGCCCCTGCACCACGCCGACCGCCAGGGCTTTGCCCGTGCCGGTGGTGCCGATACCGATGCCGGATTTTTTGAGGCGTTGCGTGCCCCAGAGCAAGGCGCTGGTGACGCACAGGCTGACGCCCACCAGCACCAGCGATGAAAACAGCGTTTCGGCGGCGTCCTTGAAGAGGATGCCGATGATGCCGGTGGGCACGGACCCGACAATGATGAGCACGGCCATTCGGGCCTCCGGCGTCTCGGCAGTGGGCATGCGCAGGCGTCGTTGACGGAGGCTGTCGGCCGCAAAGATGAAGGCGCCGGCAGTGATGTTGACGAGGTCCCGAAAGAAAAAGACTACCACGGCCATCAGGGTGCCCACGTGGACGGCGATGTCGAAGGCCAGCACCGGTTCGGTAATGCCGAAAAGATGCTGAAAAATGACAAGGTGTCCGGAACTGCTCACCGGAAGAAATTCGGTCAAGCCCTGGATCACGCCCAGTATCGCCGCTTCAACGAAACTCATACCGCTACCGTCCTTTGCCCGCCAACCCCACCGGGTCACGCTGATGGCGCTTTATCGGCATAACACGCGCAGTGTCCTCACGCCGGCTGAAGTCGGGGACTCTACTGGTTTATGGGCGCCGGATCAAGCCCGGTTTGGACGCTATCCCTTCACGACGGCAATGGGCCGCAGTCGTGCCACCTTTTTACTGATGCCGGCACCGTGAACCACCGCCACGACCTGCGAAATGTCCTTGTAGGCATCGGGCATTTCCTCCTGGAGGGTGTGCCGTCCGGTCCAGCGCACGAGGATGCCGCGGTCCTCGAGTTCCCGGTGGATGATCCGTCCTTTGCATTTTTTGACGGCGGCCTTTCTGCTGAGCACCCGTCCGGCGCCGTGGCAGGTGGAACCGAAGGTTTCCGTCATGGCGCGCGGCGTACCCACCAGCACGTAAGACGCCGTGCCCATGTCTCCGGGAATGATCACCGGCTGCCCCACGGAACGGATCGCATCCGACAGGGCCGGATGCCCTGGCGGGAAGCTTCTCGTGGCGCCCTTGCGGTGCACGCACAGCCATTTCTCCTCGCCGTCGACGGTGTGGCGCTCTTTCTTGGCGATATTGTGGCAGACATCGTAGACCAAATCCATGGCCAGGGAACGGGGGCCCATCGACAGGACATGCATGAACACCTCGCGTGTACGCTGCAGCAGGATCTGGCGATTGGCCCAGGCGTAGTTGGCCGCGCAGGCCATGGCGGCCAGGTACTCACGCCCGGTGCCACTGGCCAGGGGCGCGTAAATGAGCTGGCGGTCCGGCAGCGGGATGTCCGTGGTGGCGCGGGAGCGGTTCATGCGGGCCAGGAAATCGTCGCAGACCTGATAGCCGAATCCTCGGGAGCCGGTGTGCAGCATGAGGGTCACCCGCCCGGCATGCAGCCCGAAGGCATCGGCCACCGGCGTGTCGTAAACTTTGTCCACCACCCCCACTTCCAGGAAGTGGTTGCCGCTGCCAAGGGTACCTAACTGCTGCCGGCCGCGCTTCAGCGCACGGTCACTGACAACCGATGGGTCGGCGCCCGGCAGGCATCCGCTGTCTTCAGTGTGCTCCAGGTCCGCCGCGTCGCCAAAACCCTGCTCCACGGCCCACCGGCTGCCCTTCACGAGCACCTGTTTTTCTTCTTTTTCGCTGAGCTTGAGCGGCCCGGTGGACCCAACGCCCGAGGGGATGTTTCGGTGCAAGGCGTTGACCAGCGTCTCCAGATGCCTCCGGACGTCTTTTTCCAGAAGATTCGTTCGTGCCAGCCGCACGCCGCAGTTGATGTCGTAGCCGACGCCGCCGGGCGATACGACACCGGTCTGCCAGTCGAAGGCGGCGACGCCGCCGATGGGAAATCCGTATCCCCAGTGCATATCCGGCATGGCCAGGGACGCCGTCACGATGCCCGGCAGGGTGGCCACGTTGGCGACTTGTTTGAGGGGCTCGCCGGCATCGCCGCCGGCAAGCATGTCCGCCGTGGTGAACACCCGCCCGGGCACCCGCATGTTTCCCGTGCGGGGCAACTCCCACCGATAGTCGTCGATGCGCTTCAGGTCCATGGTCTTTTACATATCGAAAATGACGCGTCCCAGCCATCGGGTGCCGTCGTTTTTTACAGTGATCTGATGGTAGGTGACGGCCTTGATTTCACCGTCCACAACGTGGATATCGGGATCGAATCGGTCCATGGATACGGTGGCGGTAATGTCATGGCCCGCGGCCTTCCATCGCAGGACGCGGCAGAACCGCAGGCCTTCATCATGCCAGAGGTAAAGCAGTTCTCTCAACCAGGCCACCAGCAGCCCTTCCCAGTCGTCTGCCGGTACCCGGATGTCTCGGGTGTCAACGGCACCGGCGGTCGCCCCGGACACGATGAGCGAAAACATGCCTGCAGCGGCCTCGCTGAAAAGGGCCGCCGCCGAGTCCGCGGAAATCTCCAGGCCGATATCGGCCGTGTGGTCGATTTGCCGGTAAGTTATGACAATCCTCACTACTCAATGATGACGGTTCCGTAAAAAGTCCGATATCTGCGTTACGCGTCATCCTTCGTCATT
>CAYUOU010000013.1:0-65425 GCA_964446485.1 uncultured Desulfobacterales bacterium
CCAAAGTTCCAAAAAGAAAAACATAGATTCCTCGTCGTGCCTCCTCGGAATGACATCTGCGAAAACAAAGAGGGACTCGGCGACCAGTGATCTACATCAAATCATGTTTCCAATTCCACAACCCCTGCCGATCTTTCATGGCCACCTGCTTTGGCACCGGTTCCGTTAACGTCACCAGCATCTGGTAGCCAGCCTTTTGAAGGGCCTCGGATTCCCGGCTTAAATCGATAGCCCAATTGGGGTACACCCAAAAATTGTCGTCATAATGGCGCAACCAGGCCAATTCTCCCTTTGGGCTTTCAAATGGGACGCCTGGCTGGATGCTTTCAGGGGCGATGCGGGACACGCCTAACGGCCAGTTTCCAGCGACGACAATTCCCAGCGGTAGCGGTGAAATCTGTGGCATGTGAAGCACATCCTCCTTGCCAAGTTCAGGGCTGACAAAGGCACCTGAAAAACCCATTCCCTTCAACATATCGATGGCCGTTGGGTTGGCTGTATTGCAAAAAGGTCCGGCCCAAAAGGTCAAGCGCTTCCCCTTGTCAAATAAAGCCACCTGCCAGGGTGCATTCAGGACAAAAGACCGTATGCCGAGTTTCAATGACGCCTTGATCTGGGAAGACACTTCGGATTCGTTGTCAGGCCATATCACCGGCGGCAGCCATGCCGAAAGATTGGAAGCGTTCCTTGGATGGATATTGCTCAAGTTGTCACGATTTAACCAGAATCCGCTGAACCCTCGAGATGGTCTGTCGGGGAAAAACCGAAACACGCTATACGAGATGGCGTTACCAGAGCGTCTTGCGGCCTCTGATGGCATTGCCGCGGCGATCTTCTTAGTAGGTCTCTCGTTTTGCTCGGAGACCGGTTCGAATTCTGCAGCCAATGCGGCAATATAATCAGATAATGCAGGCTCCTTTCTATCGACTAAAAAAACAGGGGTGCCTTTCGAAGGTGTCTTCCCCCTGCCGAGGTTGAGGAAAAACTGCCCGTTTCTGGGAATGGATTTCTTGACGTGAATGACCTTGTGCCAGGGCTGGTCTTCGTAGCCGATGCGAATCACATCACCGTTCAGCAAATTGATCCGCGGTGTCATAAATAACCGGTGAACACTCCCTTTGACTGTCCCCAACTGAAAACCCGATCCAGTATCCCTTCCCCGCTCCAAGGGGTTCCGAGGCCGTTGAGGCAAAAAATTGTAGTGCGTCCCCTTTCGGCCCAATGCCATCTCAAGAAGTGCCAGTGCGGCTTTTTTAGCGGCCGGGTCCGCAAACTCATCCCGAAGCAGCCGATAGGCCTGGACGGTGTAGTAGACGTAATGTGGGCTCTTTTTTCGACCTTCGATCTTCCAGGTGGTGACTTTGGGGACTTCCTTGAGTACTTTGACCAGGGTATCCAGACTGAGGTCCTGACAAGAAAATGAGCGTTGCCGCTCGCTTCCCTGTTGGTAAACCCGGCGGCAAGGCTGCACGCAGCGCCCCCTGAGCCCGCTTTTCCCTCCCATATAGCTGCTCCAGTAGCACCTGCCGGAGACGGCATAGCAAAGCGCGCCGTGAATAAAAACTTCCAGGTCGATATTTGACGGGCATGCGTCCGCCAGCACCTTTATCTCGTCGATGGATAGCTCCCGAGGAAGAACTATTCTTCGAACATTTGAAAAAGCAGCAAGACAATCTAGCGCTTTCGGGAAAGTAATGTTGGCAAGGGTGGAAAGATGGATTTCGCCGGTGTAACCAACATCTCCGGCGATAGAGATTGTTGCCAGATCTTGGACAATCAGTGCATCAGGCTGTCGGTCCCCTTTCAGGGAAGACAGTAATGAGCGAACCTTTACGATTTCTTCCACTTTGATGAGGCTGTTGAGGGTCAAATAGACTTCAACTTCTTTTTGATGGGCCAGATGGATCAGCGGTTTAAGTTCCGCTGGATGAAAGTTTTTGGCTTCCATGCGAGCAGAGAACGATTTCAAACCACAGTATATGGCGTCAGCACCCGCTGCAATGGCGGCTAAAAAAGACTCCTGGTTTCCAGCAGGTGCCAGTATTTGAGGGATTCCCATGCTCGATGTTTTTCTCATACAATTTGCTCGCCTTTGGCAAATTGTTGTTTCTCAAGTTCGGGTAGGATGGCGACAATCCCCGCATAGAACCAAAAGGGTTCCATGATTCTGACGATGATGAATGTGTTTGCACCAATTGAATGAATGACCATCCCGACGAATCCCGCTAAAAAGCCATACGCAATCCCTTTTGAAAGCGGATTTTCAAGGCTTTTCATATTGTTATATGCCATGAGGCCGATCACACCCAGTAGGTGTAAAAATGCAAAAAAACCGACAATGCCGGTTTCAACAAGGACCCTGGGAAACTGGGCATCGATGAACTTATACCCGGCAACGCCATAGCCCAAAATAGGTTTTCTGGTCCAGTCTACCAGTGCCTCTTTCCAACTAACGAGTCGTGCCGAGGTTGAAGTATCGATGCGGATTTCACCAACCTGCAATTGCCCGGGCTCATATGTTTGCATGACAGTGTAAAGCACGCGCTGCTTCACCGCTTGTGGCATAATAAATGGACTAAGAATCATGATTGCAATCATACCAGAGATATAGATAAGTCTTTTCTCAGAAAACCATGCAAGGGTGAGGGTGGAAAAAAAAAGTGCCAAATATGATGAACGGGATTGCGTAAAAAGCAGTGGCGGAAGAATAAAAACCAACAGGACGATCAACAATTTTTTTACTGTTTTATCTTGGCTGTAGGCAAAAATTCCAATCACAACCGATAACGTCAACACGAGGTAGCCGCCGAATGTGTTCGGCTCCCCCTCCTGCCCTTCAAAAGGGGCACTAACTCGACCTCCTCCAGGAATTTGAAGGATTCCGATGACGGACACGATGAACCCGGTTAAAAACAGAAAAAAAATCAGCCGCTTGATTTGCTTCTCATTGTCTACGTGGTTCACGATCACGAAAAACACAATGAAATATTCGACGTATTTCAACGTAAAAAAGAAACCTGTTTTTGGGGATGAGCTTCCCAGCATAATACCAAAACCGGTGGAAATGACGCAGGCTATCACGTAAAGAAGAATCGGTATATTTAACTCGGTGCGACGAAATAATCCTATCTCTTTAAATACGGCATTTTTGGCAAACCAACTGGCGCCAATGATGACCAAGAGGAAATCTTCATACCTGAGCGTCACACCCCTGCCCAATGATGCACCGCCGGTCTGACCAGCCACGATTTCGGGGGAAAGCAACATAGCCAATATCAGAATGTAAAGACCGATTTCTATATTGACAAATGAAACAAAGAAGATCGCAACACCGATAGCGGCGAGAATCAGCGTGGAAGGGTCGGTTTCAACGGTGACATAACCCGCAAGGGGAACAAGGATCGCGAATAAAATGGCGAGAACAACGAATCTCAATGCATTCTTCCAAGAGGTGACATCTCAAAGGCAATATTGAAACGAGGGTGTAGTATGTCTCAGAGAGATGCCGAAATAACAGCCAACCCCATCGTTGCATAAACAAAATGGCACGCAATTTCCAGCATACTGATATTCTAAGGAAATCATAAGAAAAATCTTAGTCCTTTAAACGTAACCGCCTGTGAATTCATAGGATTAGGGATTTAACTGCCATTTTGTTAACCCTTCAGCTTTTGTATCGTTGGGGTACTAGCCGGTTCTCTGCGCCTTACCGTAGTAATACTGCGTGTGGTATTTGAAATAATCCGGCCCTGCCTCCGGTTTGACGTTATTCAAAACGACACCCGTGACATTGGCCTCGACGTTGTCCAATGACACTTTTGCCCGCTTCAAGATGCTCCTTCCAATCTTGCCAACCGTGTAGACCAAAAGCACACCATCAACCAGTGAGCTGATTTCCGTGGCATCAGCCACCGGCAAAACGGGCGGGGAATCGATCAGCACAATGTCGTATTGCTCGCTGATTGTGCCTAAAAATTCCTTGAATCTTCCTGACCGTAAAATCTCGGCGGGGTTCGGGGGGGTCGTTCCCGAGGTGACTATGGTCAAGTTGTCAAGCCCCGGTGTGTGAAGGACGTCCTCCACCTCGAAATCGCCCAACATGACATCGGCGATGTTTTTTCTGATGTCCTCCCAGGAATAGTTACCGAGAATGTAATCGGTGAGGCCCGGCAACCGGGGTATTCCAAACATTTTGTGGATAACGGGTTTTCTGAGGTCGGCTTCGATGATCAGGACTTTATGCCCGGCCTGGCCCATACTTAAGGCCAGATTGACGACATTAAAAGTCTTACCTTCCTGCACAAATGAACTTGTCACAAGGAAAGTTTTAAATTTTTTATCCACCCGAACGAATTCAATATTTGATCTCAACGCCCGGAAGGCCTCGGCAGGCAGTGACTTTGGATCGTAATGCGCTACAAGATCCTGCTGCCGCCCCTTCAACGTTCGGGATTTTGTATGCTTACCCCTTTCATCCTTATTCATAAATGGGATTACACCCAATACCGGAACGCCGAGTAGAGATTCGACATCCTCAATTGTTCCAATAGAAGTATCAAACACCTCAACCCCAAATGCCAAAACAACACCGATGATCAGCCCCATCACAAGCCCAGTGAGCACGATCATGGTTTTTGATGGGATGTTAAACGGCGCGGACGGCACCAACGCCGGTTTGACGATGCTGACCTCCTGGACCTTTCCGGACTCATGAATCAAGGTCTCTTGATATCTGATCTGCAATTGGGAAAACAACTCTTCCTGAACAGTCACCTCTCGTTGAAGCCTGGCAAGCTGCAACGCCTTCTCAGGGAAAACCAAACTTTTCCCCCTCAACTCATTTTTTTGACTGGTCAGATCATTTTCCTTTGATATGAGTTCCCGTAAGTAGGAGGTTAACTCTTGATTCAACTCGCTAACTACCGCATTGATCTCTTGTCCGATCTCTTTCACTTTGGGGTGTTCAACCGTGAAATCAATGAGAAGCGTCTCTCTTTCGATAAGCAGTTCGCTCAGTTTTTTGTTCAAAGAGTAGATCGGTGAATAGATGTTGGGGTCGGCAAGGTACTGCTCTATAGCGGACAGTTCCTGGAAGCCCTTTTGGCCGATGAAGCGAACTTGTTTTTCTATATTCCGCCTCAATTCCTGTGTTTCACTTAGTTTCTTTTCAATCTCGAACTGGTGGGACAGAGCTTGTTGAGTCTGAGTATCAATAGATACGAGGGACGAGGTCTCTTTGAAATTTTTGAGCGCCTCCTCCGCCGCCTTAAGGTTCAGGTGCGTTTTTTCTAACTGTTCCTCGATAAACGATTTGGTTTCATAAGTCTTACGATTCTTTTCTTTGATGTTGTATTCCTGGTAGGCCACAGAAAGCGTGTTGGCAATATCAGCTGCTTCTTCAGCGTCTGTTGAAGTCACAGAGATATTTATGATATTTGTGCCGGCTTCGTTCTCAGCCGTCACCATCGCCTTCATTCGCTGCAACTGCCTCATAGCGTTCGCTTCGCGCCGAACATCATCGAGTTCTATACTGCCTGAAACAACTCCGAGAATTTTGGCAGCCTCCAACAGTACGGGATAACTGGTGATGATATAGGCATGCGTGATAAGGCTCTCGCTTTGCATAAAGAAGCTGCCGGTGAGTATGGCAGCCAGATTGGTCTCGCGGTCGATCTTAACGGCGGCGTTTGTCTCGTATAAGGGGATTGGCTCTTTAAATTTTGCGAACCCGAAACTAGCCACCCCCACTAAAATGACCATCAAAACGATGATCATTTTTCGTCTTTTTATAATTCTCCAATAATCTCTTAAATCGACATCATACTGAGGCATAGGGCTGCTCTCTTGTTATATTTTTCATCCGTACCAAGCTGTTTGCGCGTGCTATCCAGGGTTGCGGATCAGCAACAAATTATGGGTTTGTCACACCGCGGGAAAAATCGTTGAAGTAATCGATATCCCTGACGATTCTTCCAGGAACCAGAAGCAGTTCAACCAGTGGGCGTATCTGCTGAACAAAACGATTGGCCCCGCCCCATCCACTTCTGGGCACATAGATCAGATCGCCGTTCAGTAGCGCCATATTTTGAGTCTGGTCTCCCTCTTCAATCAAGTTTTTCAAATCGGCGATGAGAATTTGTGGATTGGCCGGGTCGCCTCTAACGACACGAGTTTCCCGCTCATCCGCAAAAACGGTGACACCACCCGCCTGGGAGATGACGTCGAATACCCTTGCGGTGGATCCTTCGAATGGGTAGGCGCCGGGCTTGGCCACTTCGCCGAACACATAAATACGGTTTTCGGCTTTCGTAAGGCGCGGGATATAGACAAGGTCGCCGTCGTCCAGCACGACGTTCTGGCTGACATCACCCTGGTTCATGGCCTTGAACAGATCAAGCGTCAGGGTCTGCCCGCTTTTTCGGGTGAGTTTTATTGCCGCCAAGTTAGCATCCCGCTCGAAACCGCCCACCTCCGAAATCGCCTCGAGGAGCGTCACCTTTCCCTTTAAGCGATACCGCCCTGCAGCGCCGGTATTATCTCGATTGATCGCACCGGTGATCGAGGCAAACTTGCTGTTGTATTCCTTGATAACGACTGAAGCCCGTGGATTTCTAAAATAGGTTTTCAGGCCTTCGACGATCTCTTGCTTTGCCTGACTGACGGATTTCCCACCAACGCTGACATCATCCAGAAACGATACGGTGATGGTTCCTGATGAACCGACCACGACGTCATCCTTTGCACTTTCCAACCCCTTCCAAATCGTCACCGTAAGTTCATCCCCCGGACCGATGCGATACTCCGGGGCACCATCGATGATTGTGAAAACACGATTCGTATCTGCTATGGTATCGGATTTAAGCATTACATCCGGCGCGCTTTGCTCCCCGGGTCGCGAAGGGCGGCGATTCTCAAAAAGCCCTTCGAGCCGCCACACTTTGATGCCTTCTCCAAAACTGGCGCAAAAAATTTCGGCTTTGGTATTTCGATCAAAATCTGTCAGAATCATGTCATAATGAGAGCCAACGTCAGATAGGGGCTCCAACTCGTTGACCCATAAGTGAGTCACATCTTCAGACCAGATCTGGACACCTTTTCCATCTGGGGAAGTTAAAATAAGTTCGTAGTTTCCACTGTTGTTGGTATCAAAGGGGAGCACCTGCCAGTAGCTGTCCACCGATTTTGCTTTGGTGGTTGTCGGTAGCTTGGCTTGGTGCGGACGCCGAATAAATAAGTTTTTTTCAGTAAACTTGCCCGTGCCATCACCGAGGAAGATGCGTGGCCCGCTCCGATGCGTCCCGAGCAGCATGTCAATATGATCATCGCGATCGTAGTCAGCCAGGGTAATGGTGTAAAAACTCCCCTTTCCGGCGATATACTGGTCTTTCCAGCCGCCCCGACCATCCCCCAGCCAGACGGCGAGCGTTCCCTCTAATCCCCATCCGGCGCCGGCGATATCGAGAAAACCGTCTCCATTGAAATCAAAAACCACCGCATCGATATAGGGTCCAAAGTGGGTCGGCCCGGACTCAAAAGGCCAGTTTCCTTTGCCATCGCCAAACCACACCTGAATTCCGGACTGCACCCCACCGATGGTGCCGTTGGCGGCGATAATGTCCATATTGCCGTCAGCGTTGATGTCAGCGATTTCAATACCGTAGTAGGTACCAATCTCAATGGGGCTTTCAAGTCGATTCCAACTTCTCCCGTTGGTATTCTGCCATACCATGACGCCGGAGGATTCCCGTTGTGTGCTCAGCACGATGTCCTTGAACCCATCGTTGGTCACATCACCTAGTGCCACTGACCGAACATCGCCTTCGAAAGGAAGAAACACCGGACGCGAGACCGCACCGTCGCCCAAGCCGTACCATATGGCCACAGATACCGGCGCCCGAGCGCCGCCGACGATATCCAGGACGCCGTCGTTGTCCAGATCGTCGATGGCCAGTGTCCGGTAATTACCGGAGGACGGTAAAGAAGCGAAGTTTCCGGGAGACACCTGTGCGGAAGCCGCCATGACCGGTGGCCGCTTCGCTTGGGGGAGCACCGGTTGACAAGCGGTCATCCCCGCCGCCAAACACATCAGTGCAGCAAACAGTGGGCTGAGTTCTGATTTCATTCTCATCTGGATATATCCGATACGGCTAAATTAACGATGGACTTGCTGATGTTAACGGCCTTTCGCATCATCCCCAGCAGCAGGCTTCGCTCGCAAACGTTGTTGACGCGCAGTGGAATGCCTTTGCTGTATGCGTAAATGGGTGCAATCGCATCTTTCGTAAAAATACCTCGACTGGACCCGGCGTGCTTTAATCGGTAGAGGATATACCTCGTGGTATCCCGCTCATCCAGAGGCTTGAGATCGTACTGAATAGCGATCCTTTCCTTCAACGGCGCCATAGAATTTAGATTGTCTGCAAGGGGCGGCTGCCCCATCATGATCAGCGTCAAAAGGAACCGGTTGTTGTGCTGCAGGTTCAACAGCATGCGCAGTTCCTCCAAAATCGGTGTTTCCTTCACCAGATGGGCTTCATCGATGACGAGGATCGTCTTGATGTCATGTGATGCGTTCTGGACTAACCGTTCGTTCAATTGATCAAGCAAAACGGATTTGGTCGCGTCACGGGTGTTCTCTACCCCTAACTTTGAAAGCACCGCCCGCAAGAAATCTACCGGATCAAGTGCTGGGTTCACGATGGTCACGACCTCGTATCCATCGACATCCAAATAATCATACAGCACCCTGCTGATCGTGGTTTTACCTGCGCCAACCTCTCCGGTAAGCACCGCAAGCCCTTTGCGTTGCTCAACCGCATACACCAATCTCAACAGCGCTTCCTCGTGCTGGGACGATCTATAGAAGAACTCCTGCGAGGGTGCATTGTCGAACGGCTGTTGCTGTAGTCCCCAGTAGGCGGTGTACATGGTTGGCACTTTTTCCGCTATTTCCATTTCTGGAATATTTTTCTTGAAATCAAGAATAGCGTATAAAGGGGCGGCAAAATGACGGCTCCTAAAACTTTTCACATCTAAAAACCAGCGGAGCATGGTTTTTAGATCACCTTTCCACTATTTGGTTCTCAATACCTTTGCCGATCAATTCTTCATACTGCGCCTGTGCCCCGGCCTTGGTGTAGAACGCACCGATATAGAGGTGATTCCTGCCATCCTCGCGGGCAATCACATATGAGCTGAAACCGAGGGCGTCAATCTCGCCGGCGCTCTTTAAAACAGCCTTTCTGTCTTTACTGGCACCGATCCAATTGGCATAGCGCGTCGGTTTCACCACTGCGCCGGTCAGTCCTTCTTCGGCCATAAACGCCTGGGCTTCGGACTCAGAATCGAAATGCCCGCCGAAAACCCTGTACCAGATTCCCTTGCTGCCGAGATCTACTTTCACCCAGTGGGCATCGATGCCGGATTCTCTGTAGAAAGAGACCACATCGGCCGCTTTCTCCTGAGATCTGAAATAGGTCAGTCGTAAAGAATACGGATACGCCGACGAGGGCGGGTTGGCGGTTTCAAAAACGGCTGGAGGAATCGGCGGTTCAGAGACTGAAGTCTCGACCTGGCTGGCGGCCACTGTTTGCGAATCGTTTGGCTGCGCAACATTAGTTTCGGCATCAAGCGCGCCTTGATTCATGCCGGCCGATTCCAGCACGGGCCTGACACTCTCCGCCTTAACCGATAGCGGTTGCTGGGCTGCGTGGCCTGGCCCGGCTGTATTGTCTTTCTCCACAACCGTCCGGGGCGCCGCCATTTGGCCGTTTTGCGCGGACAAGAACTGCCACAGTGCCCCAGCTGCGATCAGCAGCAGCGCGAATACTAAGATGATCTTTCGGACCGCGCTGCCGGAAAAAACCGATTTATCGGAATCCCTGCCCTTGTCGACCACAGGGCCCGCCACACTGACACCTCCGGCACTGCCATCAGTTAATGGCTTCCTTAATATCTCTTCTCCCGGCTTAACCGTTTCAAAACTGACGGGCTTCGTTGCCAGATAGGATTCCTCTGCAATGGCAAGCAGGTCTTCCTCGGATACCGCGTCGGTGATGTACAGCAAGGAATGCTCAGGCAGGTTGATAATTCTCTCGGTGAGCACCCGCTTTCGCTGGGAGTCATAAACGATCTGAAGTTTAGGCCGCATCGGTTGGTCCTGATAAGTCTCAATGACGCGTCCGATGGCTTTGGAATTCAATTTCACATAACTTTGTAAGGGAAAAATCGAAAACGTGTTTAGCAATGCCTTCAGGTATCGCTGCTGAAATTGACGCTTTCCAGAGCGGATGATTTCCTTTACGGCGTAATAATGCAGTATTTTTTCCCGCTGCGGCCGGGTATGGATCAATGCCTCATACATGTCCACGAGGCCGATAATCTGCGCATAATCATGGATCTCATCCACCTTCAGGCCCCTGGGGTATCCAGAACCATCGACACGCTCGTAAATCTGTAAAGTGCACTCGGCAAGATAGGCGTAGTCTTCACCAAACTGCCTGAGAATTTCGTACCCTAATTTGGGTCGCTCCTTGATCAGGTGAAATTCCCTATCATTGAGTTTCTCCGCCTTATAAATGATTTCATCCGGCATTTTCGCCATGCCGATGTCATGGAATAACCCGACCATCCCCATCTCGATTTGCCGCTCTCGGGAATACCCAAGCGATTCAGCCATTTTTATTGCGTAAATGGCGACATTCACTGAATGATTGACGACAAAGTCATAGGACTCATCAGAGTGGATCGACTTGAGGAAAAGGGCGTCCATTGGGGTTCGAATGTCAACGATGCGCTCCAGTATGGTGTATCCAGGGTCAAGTTCGAAGGATTGATCATTTCGGACCGCTGTCATCACCACGCTCAGATAGTCTGTTGCCTTGCGGTAGAGATTTCGGCGGGCTTCGTCGGATTGTAGATCTTCATTACTGCCGACCTTCGCCGTTTTCGATAGGGGTGCTTCTGGGCGGGATTGCTTTTCAGTTCCATTCATCGCGGCAAGCCGCCTGAAGCTGAGCCCATTATCTGTTCCGGATTTCTGATGCATCGCCACTTCCCCTTCGTAGGGTAAGTCTAATTCGGGTTTAAATTAAGTTTTATCCTGCCCACCGTATTGCATGCCGGGACTCTCGTAGCAAAAGGCATACCATCAAATTAATTTAACCCTGTTTTAATGGAAACATTAACAGCCAGTCAACTTATTCCAAAGGATTTTGGCAAAAAAACTCAATAATTCAGATCTCTAAAAGGCCTGATCTCCAAATATTGTTGTGTCTCAAACCATAAAATGTCGACCTGTAAAGCCGATTATATGGCCTCACAGGGTATCATCACCGTAGTTTAGAACCTCGACCGGAGCGCTCAAGCACCGTTACCAGCGCAACTAAAAAAACAGCCTGAATAATCAGGACGGCTGCATCAAGCGCGGTTGCATTCCGTAAGGCCACTGCGCTGCAACCGAAACAAATGCTCAGAAAGTATATGAAGAAAACGCTCCGTTTCTGCCCCCCAAGCACCGCCGAAATACGGTGATGTAAATGATCCCTACCGACATAATCAAGCCATTGCCTGAAATTGTGAACCTTCCCTGACAGAACGCGGTCTATCGAAATATGAACCATGTCAAATATCAACACCCAAAAAATCAATAGCGGTGCTGCAATCGCCGCAACATGATTCCCCGGGTTCCAGTCTCCGTAAACAGCAAGGCAGGCCAAAACAAATCCTATGACAGTGCTGCCGGCGTCACCCAAAAAAATTGTCGCCCGACCCTTTTTCAAGAGATTGTAAGGGATAAAACCGAGGCAACTGCCCAGCATGGCCGCCGCCACCCACCCTAAAAAATACTGATCAGACTGAAATGCCACAACACCCAAAAAAAAAGATATGATTATCCCCAACCCAGCGGCCATGCCATCCATGCCATCAAAAAAATTCAGGGCATTCGTAATCCCAGCTATCCAAAGAAACGTCAGCGCCCAGTTGGCGGTATCCGCAAACCACCCGTAATCCAGCGGCACGACCCTGAGCACAACGCCATGGAAAACGACGAAACCGACACACACCAGTTGGATAAAAAGCTTGAGTTTCGCGGAGAGCTCTTTGACATCGTCGAGCGTACCCGCAGCAAACAGTAGCGATGTTGCAAGCAAGATGGCCGTAAGTTCCTGAGAATAAATCCCATTGACAACAATTGAGAGCAGAAAGGCAACAAAGATCGCTGCGCCGCCGAGCAAAGGGGTCGCCCCTTCATGGTTTTTCCTGGCATCAGGCAAATCCAGGGCGTTGATTCTATAGGCGAGCCATCGGACAAGCGGTGTTAGAGAAAAACTCAAAAAGAAAGACAACAACACGATGTACAACCAGCGGTATCCCGAATTGGTAAAATGCGTCTGTACTGGCGGCATCAGCAGAATGGCGGCGGCAAGCACCACTGGAATAAAGTGCCGCCACCAGATACCCGTCCTGTTATAGATGCCGCTCAATGGCCCTCCTCATTTTTTTGGGCGGTATGTGACCCAATCCCGGCTTGCGCCTCCGCTGCCCATTTGCTCAACTTAAAAAAAAACCGGTACGCTGCTGATTTCGCGTTGCCGGCGTTTCTTTTTGGTAAGCATGATAACTGCAGGTTATTTGTAAACCGCAGACTAAACACTAAACCATCGTTATTTCAGAAAAATAGAGAACCTTTACCTTTTCAGGGTGTTCATCACACCGGCGCTGTCGTGGAACTTCCAATCGTTTTTACTTAATTATGCATAATTATATATCGACATATCCTCTTTTGTCCATAAATTTAATTTGTTAAGCAGGATTGCATTCCCCTTTCGGGTTCACGTTGATGAAAAGTCTCAGAGGAACAAATCCTTCGGCATTCGCCACTCGGCCCTGAATTCCCCTGAAATTGGCACTTGCCCGCGCAATCTGAACGATTGAGAGATCTTCAATGTTGGTTTTATCTATCTGAGATCGGTGGGCGAGCAGTGCTTCAATTTTCCGGTCTATTGTATCCGTAATATCAACAAACACTTGGGGGCTGAATCCCCAAGTGGTCGGCCCCTCGTAAAACAACACATTCCGCAGGTTTCGGGTTGCGGATTGGATCGCCTGAGAAAGATGCCGGTGATCCTGGTGGGTATCATCCGGGTAGTGGCAGAAAATAAACTGGGGGTTAACCTCTTTGATGACAGCTTCGACCTGATTGATGAGTTTCTGGTCTACTTGGAGTTCGGTATCGTTATAGCCTCCCCAGAAGACCTTTTTCACCCCCATAATTTTGCTGGCGTTTTCCTGTTCCTTCATCCGAACCTGGGCGTCACCCCCCTGCCCGCCGCCGGTCATGACCAACTGAAACACCAGATGCCCTTGATCGGCGTATTTGATGAGCGTACCGCCGCAGCCGATTTCAATATCATCCGGATGGGCTCCTATGGCGAGAATGTTGATTTTATCCATAATTACCGCCTCTACTATATTGTGGCAGCTAAAATTTACAAACGCTGTTTGTAATTTTAGATTGAATAATCATTGCTTCGTATACCTAAAAGCCATTTGCCGCAGACTGTCAATTCCCATGCACTTATCGCAACAGCTATCTACCGCTTTGAGCAATGATGTCACAGCTTTTAGGTCCGCAATTGAACAGCAAATCTATGATGGACATGTGGGATTCGAACCCCTCAAAGCACTGAATGTATTCAGGGTGGCGAAATCTTTGAACGATCACCTCGATGCCGCTGCGTTCGAACGCCCCCATTTCCATGTAATTGGGGCCGCCCGGCCCGGATAGATATGAGTCTGCACCCATGCGTTTACAAATATCGATCAGCCGGAGCGTGGGATCATCACTCAATTTCCCCAAGCTGGATGCCACCGATATGGGTTTGGCCCCAATGCCCAAATAGTCCCGCAGGCGACTTATCGCGAATATGCTGAATTCGCTGAGGGAAGCACATTCGCGGTCATAGACATCCTCGACAATGGCCAGCACCGCTTCAAAAAACGGCGCTTTGCTGTAGTTTGTCGTGAGCGCCTGAAAATGCTTTCTTTTCCAGTTAGCGCTATTGTTGATCCTTACCTCTTTGATGACTTCAGGAAACCGAAATGACACCGGAACGGTCAGCCACTGCCAACCCGCGGCCGTTTTGATGCGGTTGCGATTCTGCCACTCGTTTTTCTTGTACTGGACAGTATCCAGGAGACAAAACCCATCCGAAACGATCATTTTGTGGAAATAACCGAGCCAGGGTAGAAATTGGGGTTGGTGGATGGCGAGAATCACTTTCGATTCTTCTCCTGTTCAGTCAAAGAATGGATCCGGGGTTTCGAGGGTTCAAGTAGTCAAGCGTACCCACACTGCGTCCGACAGCCATAAAAGTAAATGGGCCGGCGCCCTTCACACATGTGAAATTCGTCACGGCACCGAAACGCCAATCGTACCATGCCATATGGGACCCTGGGGCAATAGGTCGTGTAGGGTGCGGGGTTTATCCCCGCCCGTGACCGATGTACACAAAGGGTTGGGGTCACCTTCTCCGATTGCTGGAGGGGATGAACCCCTACCCTACAAAACAGCCAGTGCCCAACCGGCTTAAATGTTCAACCAGCGATACCGGCGTAATCCACTGCACCAGCGTGCCATCGACCTCCATTCGGGCGTCGAGCTTCAAATTGACAATAAACAGGTGGGCCGGCGAATAGGCGCTGATGAAACTGCGAGCAGAGCGTGACAAACTGGGGCGCTCCATGAAAGCCGCCTTGGCCTCAAAAGCGCTGATTGTCGCACCACACCGCCAGACGAAATCAACCTCAGCACCTGCTTTGCTGCGCCAGAAATGAAGGGAGTCGGCCAAACCCACATGCTTATAAAGTTCTGAAAAGAGCCAATTCTCAAACAATACCCCTTTGTCAGGACGTAATTGAAAATCACTAAACTGGTGAATCACCGCGTTGCGGATACCGTTATCGATAAAAAACATTTTGGGTGCACTGATGATCTCCGCCCGCTTGCCGCCTACGTAGGGCGTTACGAGTTTGATCACATGGCTTTCACCCAAAATGGCAGCATAGCTCTCAACCGTTTTAACATCTAATCCACACTGCGAGGCCCAGTCTGAAAAATTCACCAAGTTTCCGATTTGAGTCGCCATTAGGGCTAGCAACTGGCGAAACTTTGCCGGGTAGCGAATCCTAAATACATCCGATGCATCCCGAATCACAAAAGATTCTACCAAACGATTGAGGATGTTTTCCGGCTTTTCAGCAAAGCACACTTCTGGGTAGGATCCATTTATCAGAATCCGATCCAGTTTCTTAAAAACCTGCTGTGAACGAATCAGCTGGGCCGGAGGCGCATCCTGAGCGGCCCATTCCCCAAGCGAGAATGGTAACAGCAAAAGCCGCTCAGCCCTTCCGGCAAGAGATTCCCGAATCTTGTCATGCAGATGATAGGAGGCACTCCCGGTGGCAAAAACCATCGCGCCAATGCCTAAATCGATTAGCCCTTTGAGAAAAAGTGCCGCATTCTCAATGTATTGAACTTCCTCAAAAAAAAGTATCTTCGGCCTTTTGGCCACCGTCTGGAGGTCGCGCCATACGCCTGCTGGAGAGAGACACCACTCCTGAAATATCGATTCATTGGCGTTGATGTAAACAACGCCTTCCGGCCCCATATCAGACAGGATGTGCCAAATCAGTGTTGATTTACCACTTTGCCGAGGACCGATGACCAGGTTGATTTTGCCATTCCGCGGCCATGAGGGTCTATTCGCCGCAAAACGCTGGACATAAGGAAAGCCCTGAGCCTGGGGCAGGAATTTGCCGATGGCCTCCGGCCAGGTATTCGGCGTCTCCAGCCACGGGTTGTATAAAAGTAATGTCGATAAAACGCTTTGGTCCATCTGACTTGATCGCTTTAGCGATTTAAGAGGGTTGCATCTCTATGTCGGCTTTTCACCGCTGGAAAATTTTATTCCAATATTAGTAGGGATAAAATGGGCTGTCAATCATAATGAGAATGGTTTATCTATAATTTGACCTTTATCAGTTCACTATACAATTGATCCAGTTTCTCCACCATCGACTCGACACTGAATTGCCTCGATTTCCTTTTCCCGGCAGCACCCATCTGCGCGGCAAGTTCCTTGTCCTCCAGCAACTTGATAATCGTCTTAGCCAGAGCTCCGGAATCTTCTGATGGAAATAGGTAACCGTTTACACCGTGCTCGATTAAATCGGGAATGCCGCCGACATTGGAGGCGATAACCGGTTTGCCGGCGGCCATTGCTTCGACAATAACGCGCCCCATGCCCTCGTTCCGAGAAGGTAGCACAAAGATATCCAGCGCCGGAAAGATGTTCCAGATATCATCCCGCCATCCAAGAAAATGGACACAAGACTCTTTGCCGCGCTCTCTGACCATTCTCTTCAGTTCGGATGCCATTTCCCCCTTACCGACTAAGACAAGATGCGCCTTGGGGTGGGCACGCCACACATCCATCATTGCCCGCAGCAGTATATCTGGTCCCTTGATTGGCAGCAGCCAACCGATCGTTCCGATGATGGCAGTGCTGGAATCGATCCCAAGAGAAGCTCGAATGGCAGAAGCGTTGGCTTTAGTGGCTGCAAACCGGTCGATCTCGACCCCGCTGTGGATTTTGACCATCTTATGGGGCGGACTCACCCGCATACTGACGTAGTCATCCCACTCCCCCTGGGTCAAGGCGACGGTGATATCCGTAAAGCGATCCAATATCCGCTCGATGTATAGAAACACCTTTGAGATCAACCTGCTGAAATGGCCATAAAATACATGGCCGTGCGGCGTGTGCACGACAATGGGAATTCCTGCTATTAGAGCGGCAACACGCCCCAATAACCCTGCCTTGGAAGTGTGTGTGTGAATGATGTGGGGCTTTGTTCGCCGAAGAAGCTCCAGGATTTCCACTATGGCCTTTGCATCATGGATGGGATGGATGCGCCGGTTGAGGCGCTTCAATCTTACCACCCAAACACCATGCCTGCCGGCGGCTCGAAGCCCGACATCGACCATGTCCCTCTCGGCAGGCGTCATGTGCGATTCTTGCGTCGGCCCGAATGCCAGGACTGTTTCATACCGGTTGGGCAGACCGTCGCAAGACATGAGGGTGTTTTGCGCCGAACCGCCCATATCCATTCGGGTGATGAGGTGAAGGACGCGTATCATCTTTCCTCACGAAAAGTATTGATCATACCATGCTTGAAAGACGACAAGATTCCAGATCACCCATGAGTGGTCATGCCGCCCTGTACGAAAGGAGTCAACCGTCTCTTTCACCACTTCTGCGTCGAAAATAGCCTGCCGCCTGAGCCGATGAGTATCTAAATACTGGTCGATTAGGTATCCCATATCTGTTCGCAACCATCGGCTGATGGGAATCTCGAAACCGGCTTTCGGGCGTTTGTAAAGGCTTTTCGGAAGCATCGGCCGGAAGGCTTCCTTCAAGAGGCTCTTCGTTACCCCCCGTTTCATCTTTAAACGACCGGGTATGCTGAATGCCAATTCGACCATGCGATAGTCGAGAAAGGGCACTCTTACCTCCAAGGAATTCAGCATGCTCATCCAATCCACTTTTGTCAGCATATCCCCTGGAAGCGAATCCAGAGTATCGGCATAAAGAGCACGATTAATCGGGTCTCCAGGGTGTGCTTCCATAAATTGCTTCAAATGTGCGATGTCATTGGGCGCGGTATCCCCAGCGCCGTTGGATGGCGGCAAGAGTCTATGGCGCAGTTCCTCCGGCCCGATTTCCTTGAGTCTGAGCATGCGCTCTAAGGCAGTTCCTTTTGTTCCATCAATAAATTTTTGGATCCGCCGAACGAATTCTATGGATTTGGAATCTCTGCCACCAGGCAGCTGCTCGATGATGCACTCGAAAAAGGATCGTCGAATCGGTTCAGGAACGCGCATATAGCGTTCATACCAATACCAGGCCAGATAAGATCGGTATCCGGCAAAGAGTTCGTCTCCGCCGTCGCCGGACAATGCCACGGTCACGTGCTGCCGCGTCTCCCGGGACACGATGAATGTCGGGATGGCTGAAGAGTCTGAAAACGGCTCGTCAAAGGCGGACAGCACATCCTCCAGGACCGTCTTCATATCCCCGGCATCCAGTTTGAACTCATGATGGTCGGTACGATACATCCTGGCGACGTCCCGCGCGTACCGCGTTTCGTCAAACAGGGCGTCCCCGGTGAAACCGATGGAAAACGTTTTGATCCGTTCCGACGCGTTTCGGGCCATCAGCGCCACGATGATGCTCGAGTCAATGCCGCCGCTCAGGAAAGCGCCCAACGGAACATCGGCGATCATACGGTCGGTGACTGCTGTTTCAAGGGTTTCAACGATGCGGGGCATAATTTGACTATATGCCTCACCATAGGAGAGTCTTTCATAGTCGGTATCGGCATGCTCAGGAATCGACCAATAGCGGTCGATCATGATTGCCCCTTGATCGAACAACAAACTGTGTCCGGGGGGCAATTTCCGAATGCTTTTGAAAATCGTCAGTGGGGAGGGCACATAGCTAAAAGCCGTATATAGTTGCAACGCCTCCGCATCTATCTCTTTTGGTATCCATTCAAGCGCCAACAAGGCTTTAATTTCCGAACCGAATGCGATCGTCTCTCCATTAAGGGCATAAACTAGGGGTTTGACCCCGAGCCTATCTCGGCACAGCCATAAGCGTCCGATCCTCATGTCCCAGATCGCAAAAGCGAACATGCCATTGAGGCGTTTTACTGCTTCGGTTTCCTCTTCTTCATAAAGATGGATGATCACTTCGGTGTCAGTGTGGCTCCGGAAGACGTGGCCCTTTGCTGTCAGTTCTTCCCTGAGAGACCGGTGGTTATAAATTTCACCGTTATAAGTGATCCAGATGGTGCCGTCCTCGTTGCACATCGGCTGATGGCCGGCGTCGGACAGATCGATGATGGACAGTCGCCGGTGGGCCAGACCGGCGTACCACTGCCTCCCCGCATCACTCGGGCAGGCGCTGATGTGCACGCCGTCATCGTCAGGTCCGCGGTAAGCGAATGTTTGCGACATCGCTTCCAGCTGGTCCTGGGTAATGCGTGTTGCCTGTGTGGACACCACGCCGCAAATCCCGCACATAACGCCCCTACCCTCTCAGCACTCGCTCCAGTTCTTGAATGTTTCGATCCCAGCTGAAATGGTTCTCAACAAAGGCCCGGCAGCGATTCGCCAATTCCTCTTGGTATCCTGGCTGATCGGCAATTCTTTGACAAAATCGAACCATAAGCTCAGCCATCGCATCAGAAGAGGTGTCGCGAAACAGTAGACGATCATCGAATTTACCAAGAATCTCAACGGTCCCCCCTACTGGCGTACCCAGGACCGGCACGCCCGAGGCCATCGCCTCCAGCGTCACCATGCCGAAGCCTTCGAGTTCAACCGTCGGTAAAATGAACATATCCGCCATGCGGTAGGTGTCCGCGAGATCATCCTCATGAACAAACCCCATGAACCTCACAGCCTCCGATAATCCGGCATGTCTGACCCTTTGCTCCAAATCGGTTCTTAATGGCCCTTCCCCGGCGATCACCAGAAATACTTCTGAAAATCGCTTGGCCAAACGACCGAAGGCGTCAATCAGTGCAGCAATGCCCATCCGCGGCACAAGATTTCTAACTGTCAGAAAGACAATTTTTTTCTCCGGTATTCCTATCCGCCGCCTGATCGCCTTTTTATCGGCTGCCGGATGAAACCGCTCCAGATCGACGCCACCAGGAATAATAACTATTTTTTGGGAGGGAAGGCCATGGATTCGGATCAATTTCTCTTTGGTAAATTGGCTGAGAACAACCACAGTGCCGGATCGCTTCAAGCAGAAGTGTTCCAGATAATACCGAAAGACTGCATTAATAAATCTGCCACAAGTATTGCCGAAACCTGGCTGGGCAGGGTTGCGAGATATGAATTCCTCATGGGCGAGCGAATGACAGGTGTATACGGTGCGCTCTGAGCGTACACACGGATCCCGAAGGACAGAATAAGCTGTGAAAGGCTGATGGCAGTTGATGACCTCGGGTGCCTGCGCATGTCTGATAACACGCCATGCCCGTCTGGCGTTTCGAAGCGTTGTAATAAAAAACCGCCCAGCGCTTTTCCGATCAACGCCGTAGCGATATTCGGTAACCCCTTCGATCACTTGCCGATCACTTTTGTGCCCCTGCAGGCGACGCGTTAGCAGTGAGACGTTGTGGCCCCGACGAACAAGACGAGTCGATTGCTCTCTCAGCACGCGTTCTCCGCCGCCGACGACATCAGCGATGGAAATATCAGCCGTCAACAGGATATTCATCCAACGCACTCCGGCATCTATCAATGTTTCCCCTTCTCCTGAATCCATCCGACCAGGAAGCCCCATGCATAGCAAGCCTCGCAGACCACCCACACCCATTTTCCGTCCAGCAGGCCGCCCAGCATACGCAGCGGGAAACGCAGCACCCGCCGCCAGAGCGGCACCCGCTCCACGAATTCACCGTGTTCCGCAGGGGTCTCGATCACCCATTCTGGTGAATGGACATTGGCGTAAGCCGCCTGCCGCCCATTGCGGTAAAACTGGGCCAGCAACTTTCTCCAGGTATCCGGTGGCAGATGGTGGTAGATGACTCCGGGAAGGATGACCACACGAGAGCCTGCATCGCGGAACTGCTTTCGCAAATAGGGATCCAGACCGCGTGGCATCTGCTCGTTCTCGCCACCGACCTGACGAAATAGTTCGGCCCGCATGATCAGGCATGGGTGCTCAGCAAGGTCGGAATCGACGATCTCGCTCACAGGCTCCCAGCTACGCCTTGGAACCTGGCGCATCACCTGTTTGACGAACGGAGATGCCCAGTCAGGGACGGTGTTGTTGCCACCTGCCATCCCGATATCCGGATGGGCATCCATGGCAGCGACCAACTTTTCCAGTGTCCGCATGTCTGGAAGCGACGAGTCGTCATCCACGGTCATCAGGTATTTTCCTTTGGCCAGAGCCGCGCCGATGTTGATCGCCCGACCCTGTAAGTGATCGCCTTTAACGACAATAAGTTCGAAATTTTGATAGTTTTGTTGTTCGACCTGATCAAGCAGCTGCTGAAAATATCCGCCACGATCCGCGTCACAGGTGGGGATTATCACCGTAACCCGGATCTCTTCACCTCCATGCTGAATAATGCGATAGACCCCAGGCGATTCACCGGGGTCCTGGTATCTCACAAACGACCTGTTTATTCCATCAGCCGGCGTCCACTTGTTATTATCAAAAAACGTTGTTATCACACTCACGCTATCACAGGCCTCTTCTGTCGTCGGGTTTCTCTATAATTATAGAAAAACCCGACGCTGCATTGGATGCCATCGCATGCCCCTCCAGCAGTACATCAAGCCAGGAAATTGGAATGGCAGCCCAACCAAACAATCTCAAACCGATTTTGTATAGAACCGGCCGGTTGAAGCTGAAAAGCATTGCAATGGTTTGCTGAAAAATCCAGGCAAGCGCTGAACCAGGCCCTGCAACGATGTGCATTTCAATAATATTGAAATCAGACATCAACGTTATCAAACCATTTTGTGTCCACCGACAATAGTCGCTCGGCGAAGCATGTACTGTCTGCATAAACGGCACCTCGATAAATGCACGTCCGCCAATATGAAGAATTCGGTAAATCTCTTTGACGGCCGTCGAGGCATCGCGCACATGTTCGAGCACACCGGTGCAAACGATTGCATGAATGCTTTCTCCCTTGATCGGAAGCGCCAGTAAATCTCCTTGCACGTCAATATCTTGTCCGGGTAAAAGGTCTAAATTCATGCAATCAGGAGAAAGGCGCTTTGATGACGAACCGATGTTCATACAGACGCACTCACCTTGACGCCGACTTTCAGACGCGAGAAAAAACGATGCCCGAAATTTACTCTCCCGAGACTGCCAGGTGGGATGTGGGCAATCTCGTAAGGTAGGAATCAGTCCCGTTAGTGAGCGTATGGGCATCTATATCCCCTCAATTTCGAATCGATTCAGGAAAAGCGTCTTCGGCATCCTGCCCATCGATCCAAATTCTGGCCCAAACTTCAAACATCACCAACGCCCAGATTCGGTGTACTAAATTGAATCTACGACTTCGATGCATTAAAAGCAGCTTCTTTGCTTCAGCAGGCTTGATAATATTTCTTTGTTGAAAACTATTGGATAAAAATAGGCTTTCAGCGGTATTTCCAAGATCACCCAGCAACCATCGACCGATTGGCACCGTAAACCCCTGTTTCCTCGGCCTGACAATTTCCGGGGGGAGATATCTGGCCGCAACTTTTCGCAGCAGGTATTTCCCCCGCATCCGGCGAAAACGCATATGAAACGGCAGTCTCAAAACCCACTGAATAAGATTATGATCCAACAAAGGAACCCGCACCTCGAGGCCGTGGGCCATACTCATCCGGTCGACCTTGAAAAGCACATCTTCAGGTAGATAGCGATTCAGGTCCACATACAGAAAACGGTCCCTTGAATCATAAACAGGTGCGTGCCGCATCATAATATCAACAGTTTGGCGCATTGGTGCCGACTGGATTCTCTTTGAAAACGCATCCGTATATAGGAAATTGTTCAACCCATCGGGGACCACGGTTCTCCGCAGATAGCGTTCATCAGGGCCGTGGCTCATATCATAAAGCAACCGCCGGAAGTGGCCTGCAATGCCGGTTTGATATGCCCACCGCCAACCGCCCGACGTCCAGAGATTTGGCAGGCAGGGAAAAGAGAGCGCGTATCGGGTCCAATCGTATCCGGCAAAAGGTTCATCACCACCGTCTCCGGACAGCACGACCTTTACATGCTCCCTGGCAAATTCCGAAACCAAATGCGTCGGCAGGACCGAATTGTCGAACAACGGCTGCTCAAGGTGCTGCGTCAGCATCGGAAGTTTGCTGACCAATGCCGGGGTGACCAGTTTTTCTCGGTGTTTCGAACCGATATGACGGGCTGCAATTCGGGCAAAAGAGCGCTCATCCCCGCCCCCTCCGAACCCGATTGTAAATGTCTGAAGCCGTTCACTGTAGTGCTTCTGGGCGATTGCGGCCACCAGGCTTGAATCGACACCCCCTGAAAGAAAAGCACCGATCGGGACATCGGCCACGAGATGCTTCTGAACCGCTTCGTTGAGCCTTTTGTCTAGCTCATCGGCGAGTATGTTTTCATCTTCTTCAATATCGCCTTCTGAAAATTTCGGTTCCCAGTAGCGATAAGTCTCAAGCTTTCCATCTTTCCAGATGATCGCATGCGCCGGAGGTATGTTCAAGATCCCATCGAAAATTGTTTCAGGGCCGGGAACATATCCCAGTGACATATAGGCGTCTACCGCGTTCGAATTGAGTACGGCCAGGATATCACGGTAGGCAAGAATAGACTTGATTTCGGATCCAAAGACCAGACCATGGTTTAAGACGGCATAGAACAGGGGCTTTATGCCGATGCGATCCCGAGCCAGAAAAAGTTCTCTTGCCGAATCGTCCCATACAGCGAACGCAAACATTCCTTCCAGGCGTTCAACCAACTGTCGCCCCCATCGCCGATAACCAAGCAAAATCACCTCGGTATCGGAATCAGAGTTGAAACGATCTCCCGCTTGCCGTAGCGTCTCCCTGATTTCACGGTAATTATAAATCTCGCCGTTAAATACGATTGTCAGATGGCCACCGGTCGTCATAGGCTGATGACCGGCCATGCTCAAATCAATAATCGCAAGACGCGTGTGCCCCAGGGCCACTTCTACGCCCATCCACTGCCCCCGGTCGTCAGGCCCTCTGTGGGTTAGCGTTTCCGTCATTTTCTCGATGGTCGCCTGATCGATATTTATCCCGACCGCACCGCAGATACCGCACATCAGGTCAACTCTCTATAAAGCGCCATGGTTTCCCTCGCTGTTTGATCCCATGTAAACTCCGCAGCGCGCTTTCTTCCATAATCTGTCAATTGCCGTCTGAGCATTTCATCCTCAAGAACGCCTACGATCGTGTCGGCTATTTTGGATATATCTTCAGGGTCCACGATCAGAGCTGCATCGCCGGCCACCTCGGGAAGCGATCCTCTGTCCGAAGTGATCACAGGAACTCCGCAGGCCATCGACTCGAGTACAGGCAATCCAAACCCCTCATACAAGCTGAGGTAGAGGGACACTGCAGCACCTGATAGAAGTATGGATAAGTGGTGATCAGAAATGCTTCCGGTGAAAACGACGTTTCTGTACTTTTCTGATATGAGGCCCCTAAGTTTTTTCGCCGGGCCGACAAGGGCCAATTGGATGCAAGGATCGACCTTTTCTACTGCAGCCAATGCGCGGTCCAGATTTTTTCTGGGTTCAGGCGTTCCAACCAGGAAGATAATATAGGGCGTTTTCAGACCATAATGCTGTTTAACACGCTCCGCTTCAAAAGGATCTGCCTGTTTGAAAAATACAGGATCGACGCCTTCGTGGATAACCTGGATCCTATCTTCTGGAAAATGCATCAGGTCTACCAGATCATTGCGAGTTTGTTTTGAAACGGCAATTACTTTGTCGGCCTTTTCGAGCGCCTTTGGCAATTCTTTGCGATAACCGCGCTCATTAAGATTTCTGTCTGTAAAATAGTCCGGGTGTTTGAGGTACGTTAAATCATGAACGGTCAGTATGCGCCGGACATTTCTTGCCGGGGGCAAAACGAAATGCAACCCGTGAAAAATGTCAATGCGACCACATAACTGTTCGATCGGTGGCCAGGAAAAACGATCCCATAGTCCGCTAATCAGGCGACGGGGGAAAAACCAACGCCGCACGGATACGTCACTCTTTTCAGGTTTCCAGGGGCGCATCCGTTCTCTGAAACGGATATAAAACAAAGCTAATTCCTGAGGCGGCAAACATTCCCTCATTACCGCATTGATCAAGGCCCGAGCATACCGTGCGACACCGCCTTCCTGAAAAAAGGCTGCATATGCATCGATGCCGATCTTCATGCGATGCTTTGAAATACCCTGAGTGTCTTTTGAGCCGCCGATTCCCAAGAATACCGCCGTGCCCATTTCATCCTTTCTTCGGCCGTTGAAATCGGGCTGTTTTCATTTATGGAAATTCCTTCTGCAATATCGCTGATGCTGTCAGGATCTACATAATAGGCATGTGGACCTAAAATTTCTTCAAACACCGGCACTCTAGATACCATGACCGGTGTCCCGCAAGAAAGCGCTTCAAGAGGAGGGAGGCCAAAGCCTTCATAATATGAAAGATAGCAGAACAACTTTGCGCCATGGTACAAAATAGGTATCTCATCCTGGTCAACATATCCCAGCAGTCTTATCCAACCTTGCTCGATCCCAAATTTTCCAGTCTCAATGATTTCTCTCGCTCCGTAACCCTCAATTCCGACTAACACGAGTTGCGACTTTGTCCCATCTTGGAATCTTAACTTTAAATAGCCCCGAATCAAATTTGATAAATTTTTCCGATATTCTATTGTGCCTACGCATAAAATATACTCTCCCTCTATTCGATATTTCTCTCTGGTATCATAGAGTTTGTGATCAATATTAAATATTGCCGATAGCAACGGTGCTTCGTGAACGACAGAGATCTTCTCTTCAACTTTTGGGAAAAAACCGGCAATTTCATCCTTCGTAAACTTCGAAACAGCGATAATCGCTTTGGCGGATCTTAGCGTATATCCGATTTTTTTGGCACGCTTTTGCGCAATTTTATCTGGAAACCATTCCGGGTAGCGAAGAAATGAGAGGTCATGAATGGTGCACACTATCGGAACACTGATTGAATATGGAGGAAAAAAGTTTGGTTCGAAAAAAACGTCTACATTTTTCAATACTCTTTCTATAGGCCAAATGTGTTGATCCCAGAAAAATTCTAGAAGGCCAGTAGGCAACCAACTGCGCACGATTTCCGAGCGCGTCGGCATTTGTGGGAATAAATGCCTCAATTTGACTTCTTTGCGATGTTCTGACCCGCCATAAAGAAAGAATTCTGCAACATCAAGTCGCATCAAAACTGATAGGAGTCGGAGTGTATATTGACTGACACCGGCAAGTTGCATCGAACCCGATAGCGACCGAACATCAACGCCGATTCTAAGTCTTTTCATAAAATTTCAGTCTTGCTGCTAAAACTTATAGCCTATGCATTAAATATTTAACCCATAAAACACTCGATTCATCCGCGCAATGCGCAAGCAAAATGAATCTATTCCAGTCAATCGATACCATAGCCACCAATTGATATGACTATTTCATATGTAAATGCCCTTCATTCTTTCTCCGCAATTATAAATACCTCACCACTATTATAATACTCGAGCATTATCAATTTAAGCAGGAACAATCGCACACAATTCGTGATCGCATGCAATGGCTTGCCCCAATCAATTTTCAAACGAGAGCTCGGGTCAGTTCCTGAATCGATGATGACAAATCCAGCTGACAATAACATATTGCCCATAGCCGAAATTGGATAAAATCGCACATGAGTGGGGTCAGACCAGAATTCCCCAATGCCTGGCAGCCAGTTTGGATTCGGTGTCAACAAGATCACCCTACCACCTCGCCGTAGAGCAGCCCAGCAACCTGCCATCAAGTCATAGGCCAGATTCATTGGTAAATGCTCAATCAAATGCCCGACAAATATTCCATCCCAATCCTCGGTAGTTGTACCCAGATAGCTTACTGCATCTTGCTCGACGACATTCAGGCCTTTCGCCTGGCAAATCCTTACAAGTTCATTATCTGTTTCTACCCCAACGGCTTCATTGCCTCGCTCCTGCAATAATTCAAGGACCTCTCCACGGCCACAGCCCAAATCAAGTACTCTTCCTTGTTGTGGAAATAACTCCACGAACCATGACCTGGCAGTTTTCATTTGCAATGCGCCTGGGAAAAAATGCGGCTGATATGCCATGTATCTCATGCCCCCTTCTCACCAATATTGCGATACACCTGGAGAGCCATTTTCGCCGCCCTCTGCCAATTCATGCGCGCAGAATGGGCAAATCCTTTGTCAATCATATCTTCCCTTAGTTTTTGTTCGCTCAAAACCGTTGCAATCCCCTCAGCTATATCTGAAGGGCTGTACGGATCAACTAGAAGGGCGGCACCACCGGTCGTCTCTGGGAGCGAAGACACATTTGATGCAATTACAGGAGATCCGCATGCCATGGCTTCGACAGGTGGCGAACACCAGCCCTCATAAAAACTGGGGAAAGCACAACAGGATGATCCATTATAGAAATCAACCAAATCATGTGAATGTGGTTCAATCCACCCAATTAGATGAACATAGTTCTCTAAACGCTGCTTGGCGATAGTACGTTGAATTTCGCTCCATGCACTGTCCGGCTTTCCAACTAGACAGAGATGATATTTTGCTAATCCTTGATTGTGCAAAAGGACATAGGCATTCAGTAGACCAAGAACATTCTTATGAATTCCAATCGCGCCAACATAAAGTATATACGGCCAGTCTACATTAAAACGTTCTTTTAATCGGCGTTGCATAGCCGACCTATTTTCTATCTTATGGAAAATTGGATCCACACCATGGGGAATTATATAAATCCGTGTTGGGTCAATATCCAAATAACAGCTTATATCTTTGGCCGTAGTCTCAGAAACAGCAATAAGATAATCAGTTCGAGGCAATGCATCTCGAAGCACTTTCCTTAAAGCTTTTACTCTCTCAAGGGGCAACTTGTCTGGAATCACTTCCGCTACTATTCCATGTAAGGTAACTATTATTTTAGCCTTTTTTGCGGGCGGGGCATAAATGCTTGTTCCATGATATAAGTCTACCTCTCCCAATAACTGTTCTAATTTTGGCAATTTTAAATGTTTCCATCCCCAATTGATTATTGAAAACGGGCACTTAATATGCTGGACAGAAATTTTACCTGATCTTTCGAGTGCAGTAATCTCCATATTTCTTGGAGAGCGCGAAATACAAAGCATACTGTAATTGTGCCCTGTATTTACTTCAATAAGTTCTTTGTATAGATTAATGGAGGTACGAAAATCTGCACCTCGACTATAAATTATTGGAACAGAATCAAGGCATATTCGCATTTTAAGAATCTCAACAGCAAGAATTGATTCTCCATAAAAAATTCTTTGGAATTTTCGAATAACAGTGCTTAGTATTTGAATTATTGACTACCTTGCAATCAGTATCTTCGATGTTGTATATTGATAAAAAATTTCCATCCACAATCATTAACTATTGCCCATCCAGAAATCGACAGAATCAAACGATTCCGGGCACTGCTTGTAAATGGTTTGCCAGTCGCAGGGAGAAATATTCCAGGCCAGATCGCTAAACACGGCCCTGAATGCGGCTATCGCATGTTTTGAAATTTTAAAGAACAGTTCGATTCGCTTTGTCGCGAAACCCGAAAGTTGAGATCATAAGTTTCAGCACCAATAACTCCAGTCAACTCTGAATCAGAATACATTCCATCTATTAAATCCAAAAAATACTTATTTTATATATATTTGCTTTCTTGCTTCTACCATATTGAGTTTTTTACTCGTTATCTATAAGAACAGATTACTTGCTGACGATTATAACTATATAATTCATAAATTTATTACTCTATACTTATCTTGATTATGATTACCTAAATCTTAACTATCTAACCTCTTCCGTTTTCATTTTGGACAATATTTCAAAGGCAACTTTTTTCCAAGTGAGTCTATTGATGACAAAGTTTTTGAGAATCTCAACTTTTTTGCTCGTATCTTCAGGATCTTTATAAATATGATTTATTGCCTTAGATAGTTCATCGCAATTCTCGGGTTCTACAAGCGTCAATCCAGCCCTTAATTCTTCCGGATATTCTTCGATATATAGTTTAGTGGCAATCACGGGCAGGTTAAAGGATACATAGCTGGCGAAGCGAGAGGTAATAGGGCCTCCAAATTCGACGCCTTTCCTAGTCATTACCATAAGCCCTACATCAGCTGCCCCAATAATTTTATGCAAAGTATCAGGCTGAAAATATCCGAGAAAGTGCACCTTGGTCGATACCCCTTTCCGGAATGCGAGTTCCTTCATTTCTAAGGCTTTTGGACCGTCACCGATAACAATTAGATTCAAATTCGGGATAGTCTCATTACATATTACCATGGCTTCAATAATACAGCGAAGATCATAATATTCCCATATTGTGCCTAAATAACAGAGGTAGAATCCATTCTCTGGCAATCTTAAACTTTCTAAGGCGTTCTTTCGATTTAGTTTTTTTGCATTTACTCTATCAACACCATTCAATATTAAATGAACTTTCTTTGGATTGAGCCCGTAATAATTTTCAAGCCATTTCTTTCTTGGGTAAGACGGAACTATCAATCCTTTTGCAACTAATAGATCTTTTCTTTGATTTCGCTCGGTTCTTTGGATGGTATTCCAAGATGCACCAGTTTGATTTAATTGTTTTATAAGAATACCATTAATTTCAATATAAAGAGGAACTCTAAATACCCGGGAACACCACCGTGGAAAAGGATTTGTTGCTAGCTCTCTAACGTAGATAGCATCATATTTATTAAAAAAACATAGAATAAAAAATAAAATACCACTAAAATATTTAGCATAAATAGTACCTAAAAATGAAAACTGCCATGGCCAAATATAGTGAAATCTAATGTTTAATATTTTTGGCTTAATGGAAATTGGTTTGGGTATAAAAGCATCTACCTTGCAACCATTTTCTCCGAAACCTTTCAATATACCTAAGGTATGTGTTTGGCATGCGTTAGGAGTATCTAACTCTACAAATGAGAAATACAATATTTTCATGTGAAAATGAAATTTGTAGTCATATACCTCCGGCAAAGCCGGAGGCTTGAAAATGTGAACCGCTCAAAGCGGTTATTTATTGGCCACCTCAAAGGTGGCGGCTATGTTATTTGAACAAATTCAGTTGGTCTATCCGCTGGTCTTCTTTTTCCTGATCCCGGATATATTCCCGGATCATCTGTTCATCACTACCCACTGTGGAAACATGATACCCTCGAGCCCAAAAATGCGCCCCGGTGAAATTCCTTTTCATTACCGAGATAGTTCCGGGCCACGTGTATCGCACTTTTTCCCTTGATGTAGCCTATCATATCACCTGAGCCACTGCGTATTTCGGCGGTATGGATATCAGCATGTGCACATGCTCTGACATCACATGGCCCTCAAGCACCTCGCACTCTCTGTTGCGGGCCAGATCCTTGAATACCTGGCCAAGGTACTGGCGCAGTTGCCCATACAGCGTCTTCTTCTGATACTTGAGAATCCAGACTACGCGGTATTTGCATTCCCATTTACTGTGGTTTAGACTTGAAACGTCGTTCATGAAAGCCTCTCCTTTGTGAATTTGAGCGGTTCACATCCGGAGAGGCTTTCATTTACTCCCGTAAACGTAAAACTTTGGTGAGTCTCCCGGCAAAGCCGGGGGTTCACCTAAGAGAAATTATATATGCTTACAAAATTTGATAAAATTATATGCTCATACGCTTTCGGTAGTAACCATACATTCTTCCTAAAATTTTACAGAAATATAAATAGTAAAATATTGACTTTGAAAAATCTAAAATTAAAATTCTAATAATCGAATGAGACGCTGTATATAATATTTCTTTATAATAAAATATTGGGAAAAAAATTATTATAGATTTATTTTTTTCTTTTTGAAAATCAAGACCTCCTTCAAAAAAACCTTTTCCGAGAAATATTCTTGTGAATTTTTTAACAGATATTTTATCTTTGGATGGGTAATGAGACACTTCACATTTAGAAATATAATATACCTGATTATTATCGTAGATAATTTTGCTTAAGAAAACAGTATCTTCTCCTGGAATTAACATAAACCGTTTATAATTATATCCAATTTCTGTATTAAAATTACCGTATGTATCAAATATCTCCTTCTTAAGAATTATGCTTGAACCAATTGGAACTGGGTCATTTAATGTAAGATATCTTGAAGTGTTACCTAGATCATAGTTACCAAATACTGGCAATGAATACTTTCCTTTATATTTAAGCCACGAAGGCATCTTTTTATAATAACTTTTTACCTTACAGCAAAAAGCTTTGACAGTCGGTTCGGCCTCTATGGCCTCATTCAAATAAATAAGAAACCTTTCATTGGGGACTGCGTCATCATCAAGGAAAAAAATATACTCATACTGAGAGCTATACACCCCTTTATTCCTAGCTGCCGATAGACCTGGATTTGTTTCCATTGTATATTTTAATTCATAATATCTTGTTACTCCAATTCGCTCTCTGACCACTTCTTTTGTATTGTCTAATGAATTATTATCGACAATCACTAACTCGAAGTTTAGATTTTTAACAACAATTATCTTGTTATCAAAATAATCTATAAGGTTACTTAACAGGGTTGCCCTATTATATGTACATATAACTATGCTTAATCCAGATAAATATACATTTTTATTCATATCTATTCATTTACTCTTTGTAATAACCAAGCCTGATAGACACTCAAATAATGCTCAGCCCATATATTTAGATAATCTAATCCTTGCTTATAAATAATTTTTTTAAAATGCTCGCTAGCTGCAATACTATGCAAAAAAGACAGTTTTGGATACTCTTTATAGATACGCCTATAAAGCAAAATATCGAGCCTAAGTTTCTTTACTATAGCAATAAATTCGCATTCACTAACCCATTCTTCAACCGGTTGGTGATTTTTACTCCATTTACTCCATTTATTGTACCACTTTCTCCGTGGTGTTGTTAAAATCAAACCTCCATTTTTCTTTAATAACTTTATCAAGTTCAAAATCAATTCCTCTTTATTCCATACGTGCTCAATTACTTCTGTGCAAATTACGACATCATACGGCAAGGTCTCTTTACTAAATTTAATCACGTCAAGATCTCCAGTAAAAAATTTTATATCAGGATAATCATTTCTAGCTTTCAAGATTACCGATTCGACAGGATCATAACCTTCTGCCTCACCATAAATTGCAGATATATTTGTTAGCCAGCCCCTTCCACAACCATAATCCAATATTCTTATCCTATCCTTGCCTTTCATATTTGCAAATAGACACAAATAATCTAGAATAACTCCAAGCCTTTTGGTTTCATCAATATTAGGGATTGTTTTTGCCCATTCTCCATTTTTAGTAAACAAATCTCTATAAAAAGACTTTACCATTTTTTCCATTAAACATTACCCTTAATTATATAAGTTTCTTAAAGACAGGATTTCTATCGCTGGTGGCAAATCCCCATAGATGTCTGTAAGCGTATTAAATCTCATCCGGTCTAAAGAGATAAGTATATATCACCTGGTAAAACCATTTCTTTCTTGATTAAATTCCCATTTACAATTTGGGACTACATACCCGACTTTAACTGGATCTAGCTGTCTCTTCTCTGTCATGTTTACAATATCAAACTGTAAAACATCTTTCCCTATATAAGTATCGGTAACTCCATCACCAAACCAGACTGATAATCCATACCTTCCGTTTATCAATTTTGGTGCTTCAATTGTACATTTAATATTGCCAACTTTTGTTGGATTTCTTATCTCAGAAATATGATTTATTTTTGGATTGCCACCAAATATCGGCCTGCCAATATAGTCACTAATGACAAACCCTAAGCAAGGGAATTTTAAAGGTGTTTCACTTACGTAATCAATTTCAATTTCCAAATTATTATCCACTTGCTGAACACCAATACTTCTAACTGAGCCTTCTTCATATACCATTGTATTATTATCTATACTTCCAAAATATTTTTCAATACCGTCTCTAGCCTTTCCCCGATATATTATCTTCCCGCAAGATAAAACCATGACATTAGGGCACAAATATTCAATTGCAGACATATCATGGCTTACAAAAAATATGGTGCGTCCTCCACCTGAAACATCACTCATTTTTCCCATACATTTCATTCTGAACTTTGCATCACCGACAGCTAAAACTTCATCAACAAATAGTATTTCAGCCTCTAGATGTGCAGCAACAGCAAAGGCCAACCTCATATACATACCGCTTGAATATCGTTTGACTGGTGTATCCATAAACTTATCAAGTTCAGCGAAAGCGACAATCTCATCAAACTTGCGGGTCACTTCCCATCGATCCATTCCCAAAATGGCGCCATACAAATATACGTTTTCATGCCCCGTCAGTTCAGGGTTAAATCCGGTCCCGACTTCCAGCAGAGAGCCGACCCGCCCTTTCATTTTGATGCGCCCCTCTGTCGGCTCTGTGATCTTGGATAAAATCTTCAGCAGTGTACTTTTCCCGGCGCCGTTTCTACCGATAATACCTAAAACATCGCCTTGGTTCACCTCGAAAGAAACATCTTTCAGCGCCCATATTTCTTCGAACTGCTTGGCTCTGCTCTCACTATTTATTGCCAGATTTGACAGCCTTTGAAAAGGCGCCTTGGCGGCATCAACAAGGGTCTCCCGAAACGTTCGGTAGCCTTGTTGTTTCGCTCCGATCCGGTACCGCTTGGAGAGATTTTCGACTTTGATTACTGGTTCAGACATATAGAGAAACCGTTTTCATCGTTTAGAGCGTTGAGAGTGTTAGGATCGTTTGGATCGTCATTTAGAACTGATCATTTTTATTCCGTTTCACTCCGCTTCACCTTGGTGATGTTTTTTAAGACAGCCAGAAACCTGTGCTCTTCCGCAATCAGATCCAAAGCCCAGCCTGGCATTTTCTCAATTTTTCTCAAGACCATCGGAATTCCCCGCCCCAATTGGTCGGCATATCGAAAATTTTGCATGAATTTGACGAGGAGCGGGTTTCTCAGCACCGAAATGCCCGCTTTCATGCGATCGACGGTCACGGTGTTCACCAGGCGTCCGGGGGAGATGACTTCAATTCGACCGGGATACATTCTGACCTGGACCTGGCTGTTTATAGTGTAGTCGCGATGGATAACCGCGTTCACGATCAACTCCCGGAACACTGATGCCGGAAATGAGATTTCCTCGCGTTTCAGACCGATGATACGAGACGGTGTCTTCCAGTTAATGCGAATTTTCTGAACGATGTCGTCTATCGCCTCGGGACATGCCCTGTAAACGTCGATTCGGTCCAGAATGTCTGCCCGATCGTCTCCGTCGTAGACCACTAGTTGAATGCCCGCCTGTGGCATAAAACGCTCGATCGGAGACATCGGGCCGTTGCCTTTTTGAAAATACAGCAGACCAGCGAGCGTGGCGCACACTTTTCCCTGAATCGTTCCTAGGATACAGGCATTGGTTAGCAACTGATCAACATCGCCCCCGGGCATTTCATCAAGGTTCAACTCATACGTGGTTCTGAAATAATCTTTGATCTTGTCGGTATCCAGATGTCGCTTTTCAGTTCCGGCAATCGGATGGTCATCAATATGGATGACCCGGGCGCCCTGAAACAGCCTCAGCAGTTCCTCTCTCGAGGTCACCCGCCGCGTAGTGCCCACACGGACGAGGAATCGGCCCTGGGCAGTCTGATACGGTTTCTCAAGACCCCCAGCAATGACGATGCGAGCAATCCATTTTTCGCCGACACGGATCGTCTCGTACAAGGGAATCAACGGCGGGTTGATGCTGCTGCGGCAAATGTTCATCACTTTTTCTTCAAGAACCGCCTTTCTACCGATATCTATTCCTGTCACCGTGCCGTCATCGGCAACCCCTATTAAAATACTGCCGCCGGACCCGTTGGCAAAAGCCACGATCTCCTCCGCCAGGCTGTTCGGCGAAACAGAGGCTTCCTTGAATTCGACCAGTGAGTTTTCCCCATTCTCGAGAATTCGATGGATATCTGCAGGTCGAATATTGGACATAATAATTTGTTTCTCCCTCATTTCACACCACATCGGCAAAGGTGCGTTCCATGGCCCTAAAATAATATAGCCCAGATACGAACAATCCGATGATGACGACAGCAGAAATCGCCAGCAGCCCCCAATCGATGGGGCGATGACCCAATAGCGACGCGCGAAAGGCGTCGATAATGCCACCCATGGGGTTGAGTGCCAACAGCCACTGGTATTTCTCGCCGACCAGGCTCACCGGATAGATGACCGGCGTCACGAACATCCAGATCTGGATCAAAAAAGGGATGACGTAGCGGATGTCCCGGTACTGCACGTTCAGGGCCGAGAGCCACATGCCGACGCCGATGGCGCACAGAAATGTCAGTATGACCAGTAGCGGGAAGAGAAATATCCCAATCCCTGGAAAGATGCCGTAATACACCATCATCCCTGCCAGCACGATCAAGGCCACAAAAAGATCGACCAACCCGCCAAGTGCCCCCGACATGGGCACGATCACGCGCGGGAAATAGACCTTCGTTATCAGATTGGCATTTCCCACCAGGCTGTTGCCTGAGGCGGCCAGCGCATTGGCAAAATAGGTCCAGGGCAGCAGCCCCGCGTATACGAAGATGGGGTATGGGATGCCGTCTGATGGCATCTTGGCAAGCCTGCCGAAGAACAGCGAGAACACCACCATCGTAAAAAACGGTTGGATAATTGCCCACAATCCGCCCAAAACGGTTTGTTTATACCTTACCTGAATATCGCGCTTGGTGAGAAAATAGAGAAGTTCTTTGTATTTCCACAGTTCACGCAGATCTACGGCAACCCATCCCTTACGGGGTTCGATGATAGTGATTTGAACTGTTTCAGCCATAAATTATAATCGCCTGCCTCTGTCGCAGATTAGATGCAATCCTTCAACCGACCACCTCGGGTTGCCTTCTACGCATCCTCAGGTGCTTTACCGATATGGGTTAAGATGGCGCTTTTGAATTGGGTGAGATCATCCAAATGCTCGTGAAGTATCTTTGTAATGATAGTAGGATCGATTTTACCGTAATGGTGAACAATAAGATTTCGAAAGCGCGCCATCTCTACAAGCCTTTCGGAAAGAATGCCCGGAATGATCGAAGCTTCTTTCAACACCTTAAACGTATCGGCATAGTTTTCTGCTAAACGGAGCTTTTCATCGGCAATGATGTGTCCGCCAACATCCAGACAAGTTTCAATCATGATTTGCAGTGTGCGATCGACAATTCGCTGGGTTTTCCAATCGTTTAAATACGCATCTTCATCGATGCCAGCGTATTCGGCGATTTGCCGATGATATTCGTCAAACTCGGCCAATTTTCTAAGCACTAGTGTCCGATCTACCATTGAAAAACCTCTTATCGAGAATTTGGCGCTCAAATTTCTGGAAATCGAAGTATTCGCGCATGGTAAGGGATTCGAATATGTGCCGTTGATGAGGCTGGTTGTCGCAAATCACCTGACGCGGCTTGATCACCCTCATCCTTAAAGATATCGGGGCGGTGTTCAGTATGACCAGGTCAATGTCATCTGTCTTTAACAGATCGTTCAACTTTCCCAAAAGTTCGATCTGCCGCAGGGGGGCGTAAGGCGCTGTCAGGTAGACAGCGATATCGATGTCACTCATCGGCGTCACACGACCGGTGGCCTGGCTGCCGAACAAATAGGCGAACTCTATATCCGGCTGAGTGGACAGAAGCGTTTCCACTTCAGAGAGTTGGCTGTGGGTATTTGAACTTTTGGATATGCGTCGCGGCAAGCGTCCCCCTAAACATTCTGGAAAATGGTAAAGCGGTTCAGCATGCATCAACAAAAAAACCGCGCTAATAATCGGCCAGTTCGGTATCTTTCCCAGAAAAAACGTTGTGGTAACTTCGGATTTCGCCAATAAACCGATCGAAATCTTCAAGATGGTATTTCAAGATTCCATACATAAGCGCGTCATCAACTTTATCGTAACCGTGAACGAGAATATTTCTGGTACCGGCCATGGGAACCAGAAACTTCAGGCTATCAGCACTGATTACGCCGGCTTCGGCCAGTACGACAAAGACACCCTTGTTATCCTTGGGTTCCGGGAGGTGTTTATTTGAAATGATGATTTTAGCGATATCGAGACAAGTTTCTATGGCAACTTGGATGCCTCTTTCTGCGATGTCCTTGCTATTCGATGATTTCTCATAATCGGCAAAACAAGAAAGTTCTCCGCTCAAGCGTCTCAAACGCCTTAGCCTTTCCTGCAGAAGACCCAATTTTCGTTCAACGGATTTCATTATCTATTTCGCCGACAGGTTTGCTTGGCGCCCTGCCCTTTCAGACCGCAATTTATTTATGAATGGCATGAAGTCGAAATACATGCCGCGGATTTTGCTCTCGTATGCCAATCGGAGATCTTGGTCATTTGCGAAAATACACTCTCCAATCGTGATCACCTCATAGGCGATTTCCAATGATGCCCCATTAAGTATCGTTACATCCGTTTGTTTATCGAGCGCTTGGCTGATCCTGGCAGCGATGATGTGTGCCGGTGAAATGGCCCGAACCGGATCTGATTTATAGGTATTCTCGTCGACCCAAAAGGCCAGATCCACATCTGAAGATGGTTTGGCGGTGCGATTCACTACCGAACCGAAGAGATAGACGGAAACGATTTTATCTTCCGGCTTAATTTGTCCGGAAAGGAGTTCAGAAATGGTTTCAACGCTGTCGATCATCTATTTGGTCTCCATCCATACTTATCGGCGTGTTATCACCCTCACCCCAGCCCTCTCCCATCAAGGGAGAGGGAGCATGGGCCTCCCCATGGATGGGCACTATTCAGCCAATATATTGACCACTATGTTTTCGTGCCCTGTGAGGCAAGCAGTTCATAAACATCCCTTCGGTGCCCAACATGGTGGATTTCCAGGGTCTCGGCCTCCTCATCGACCCAATAAACAATCCGAAAGCGCTTAGCGCTAAGCGAGCGATATAACCGGATAGTTCCCGTTCAAGGCGTTTGCTGGCATGTGGAGCGGATTGAAGGTGCTCCAGGCGCGCCCGAACGATTGATTTGAGCTGAGGATGCAATGCCACAATTTGGCTACGGAAGGTTTCCGAATAGCTTAGCCGGTATGCCACCCTCATCGACCCCAGACCTCGGCATCCGATAAAACCCGGCCTTTCCTGAAATCGGTTGCCGATGCCGCCAAGGCGGCCATAACCTTTTGATCGGCCAGAATCTCTATCGTCTCGAGAAGCGACTCATAGCGCCCCGCTGTCATCATCACCCCCACCGCTTCGCCGTTTCGGGTCAGCGTGATGGTGGAATCCTCCTCCTGCATGACTTTTAAAATGTCCAACAGGCCCCGCTTGACTTTTGTTACAGGCATGATCTGCGGCACGTCACCCATGGCGCCCTCTAATTAATATTACCCAAATTGAGCGAATATTCTTCGGAAACCTCTGTCGGGGCGGGCATAAAGCCCGCCCCGACGAGACCGCCTCAACCCGCCAGGTAGGGGCGGGGTTTATCCCCGCCCGCGGATATTGCGGCTTTCCGCCGAAAACCGTCGCAAAATCGCTCAGGTTAGGTAATATACAGCATTTCAGGAAGTTACGCTACCCAATGGCAAACAGGCAGTTTGCAGGCATCATTCTTTAACCATCTGAAACCCTGCTTTCAGCCGCGCCCCCGCATCCATGGCCAGACTGAACAGCGCCGGGATGAGAAAGATGGTGAAGACGGTGGAGATGAACAGCCCGCCCACAACGACGCTGCCGAGACCGCGGTAGAATTCGGAGCCGGCGCCGGGGAAGAGCACTAGAGGCAGCATGCCGGAGATGGTGGTGATGGTGCTCATGTACACGGGCCGGATTCGCGTGCGCACCGACTCGGTGATGGCATCCCGTGGGGTCATGTGCTGATCCCGAATGTTGTTCAGCGCCTGGTGAACGATGAGGATGGCGTTGTTGACCACCGTTCCCACCAAGATGATGAATCCCAGCATGGTGATGATGTCCAAAGATTGCGCCGCGATGAACTGGTTCACCAGAAACAATCCCACAAACCCGCCGGCGGCGGCCAGCGGTACGCTGAAAAGGATAATGAGGGGGTAGAAAAAGTTTTCAAAGAGGGCGGCCATAAGTAAATAACTGATGACCACGGCCAGCACGAAATTCCAGATCAGTGCTTCCCGGGTCCGCGTGAGTTTGTCGGCGGTCCCACCCATCGTCAGAGAATACAGCCCCCCCAATTGGCCGGACGCCTTCACGGGATTCACCACTTTTTCCCGGATGATGTCCATGGCGGTCTCCAGGGCGATGCGCTCCGAGGGGATGACCTGGATGGTAATGGCACGCTGAGAATCGATATGGTTGATCTGGGTCGGCCCCTGGGCCAGACGCACATCGGCCACCGCCGCTAAAGTGACTTTCTCCCCGAGTGGTGAGATGATCGGCAGGTTTTCAAGGTCTTGGGTGCGGTTCAATCGTCCCGCGCCGCTTTTCACCACCAGATCGATCTCGTCGCCGGCAAGCCGGTAGATGCTGGCCCGCGTGCCGTCCACCAGCGCATCCACGGTCGTCCCCAAATCAGCGGTGTTGATGCCGAGGCGTGTCATGCGTTCCCGGTCGGGAATTACGCGCATCTCGGGGTTCCCCAAATCCAATCCCGGAATGGGTCGGATCTGGGCGCCCGGCAGGGCCTGCATGGACATACCAAATACCTGCCGCCCCAAATTGATCAGCTTTTCCAGATCGGGGCCCTTGATTTCGATCTCGATGGATCGCCCCTCCCCAATGCCTCGTGAAAAGAGACTCGACTGCTGAACGATGGCAATCATGCCGGGGATCTTCCTCAACGTGCCGTAAATGATGGGCAGCAGTTCCCGCGTGCGCTCCTGCACCTTGGAGACGATCCCCATAAAGACCGACTGTCCAACGGCCACATAAAAGAAATTCCGCACCGGGGGGATGCCCCGTTCCCGTATCAATGCGTTGGTTTCTCCATCCTTTTCAATGAGTGGCAGGATATCACTTTCAACGCCTTTACCGATCTCGGTCAACTCCTCCAGGTTGTAGCCCGGAGGAGGCAGGAGGATGCCAAACAGCAACTCCCGATTGCCCTGAGGCAGGTATTCGGTTTTGGGAATCAAAAACACGACAAACAGCACCGCAACGGCAATCAAACCACCAGCCACAGCCAAGCGCGCCGTCACCCGCCCGCACATCCAGTAGACAAAGCGCGTGATCCCGCTCACGAAAGCCTGAGCCGTCTCGGCCACGGCGCCGGGCCGTTTGTCGGCGGTATTGCTGTGCGCTTTTCCGAGAATCTTGGCCGACAACGTGGGAATCCCCGTGATGGAAATAGTCAGACTCAACACCACGGCACTGCTGATGGCGATGGCGATATCTCGAAACAACTGCCCGGCTTCTTCCTGAACGAACACGATGGGAACAAACACCGCCACCGTCGTGAGCGTACTGGCCAGTACCGCCCCCCAGACCTCGGAAGTACCGTCAAATGCAGCTTTGATACGGTTTTTGCCCATCTCCCGGTGCCGGTAGATGTTTTCAAAGACCACGATGGAATTGTCCACCACCATACCGATGGCGAAACTCAGTCCGGCCAGACTCACCACGTTGATATTGCGCCCCATGAGGGTCATCACGAGAAAGGTACCGATGATGCTTACCGGTATGGCCAAGGCGATGATGATGGTACTGGAGAAACTTCTCAAAAACGCCAACAGCACCACGACGGCAAGAGTGCCCCCCACAAGAATGTTCTTTTTCACGAGATCAATGGCGCTGTAGATGTATCCCGTTTCGTCGTAGACCTGCTCGATCTCGATGCCGTGATCTTTCAAAATTCCGTTGTTCAGCGCCGCCAGGGTGTTCTTGAGCTTTTCCATCACCACCAGCACATTCGCGCCGGGCTCCCTGACGGCGTTCATGACCATGGTGGGGACTCCTACGTGGCGCACCACGACCCTGGGGTCGCTGTATCCCAGACTGACCGTGGCCACGTCTTTCACCGATACGGGGATGCCCGCCACCCGTTTGATGATGACGTTCTCCACGTCCTCAGGCCGCTCGAACTCGCCAACGGTGCGCGCGATATAGCGGCGCTTGCCTTCATCGAAGTCGCCGGCGCTGATGTTTTTGTTTTCGATGGAGAGCGCCCGAATCAGCTCCGGCACCGTCACCTGTCTCGCTGATAGGGCGTCCACATCGAAAATCACCTGCAATTCACGCTCGCGGCCGCCGTAAATGTTAGCGGAAGCGACGCCGGCAATTCTTTCCAGGGCCGGTTTTACATGTTCATCCAGAAAATCGTATTCGTAATACAGGGCGCCGGTATAGCCCGGCCGGGCCTTGAGAATCATCCAGGCAATGGCTGTTTCCCGTCGTCCGCCGCTTTTGATGAGGGGTTTGTCCGCATCGAGCGGGTATTGCTTGACTTGCTCCATCTTGTTGGAGGTGCGAAGCAGTGCCGTATCGATCTCCGTGCCGATCTCAAAGAGCAGGCTGATATTGGAGCGCCCATCCTCGCTCTCACTGGTGATCTCCTCCAGTCCGTCGAGGTTTTTTAGCTGCTCCTCCTGAACCTCGGTGATCTCGCGCTCCACTTCCACCGGACTAGCGCCTTTCCAGACCGTTTCGATGGAAATCTCCGGCTTGTCCACATCCGGAGTCAACTGAATAGGGATTCTAAAAAGGGATATCACGCCGAAAAGTATCAGCAGCAGGATGCCGACGGTGACAGTGACCGGGCGCTTAATAGCGGTGTCGACGATTCTCAATTAATCAGCCTCCGGAATGCATCGCACAAAATGGCGAATCGAATTTGTCAAAACAGCGTCGTATTCCTGACAGAAGGATTCAAGGGAAAACAATAAAATCAGTTAATTGTTATTGGTTAATTGTGAATAGAAAAACCAACTCCAACTAACCATCAACTGATAACTGGTAACGAATAACGCTTTCATTCCGTCACCTGCACCGCTTGCCCCGGGCGCAGTCTTTCATTGCCGCGGGTGACCACGGGCATGCCCGGGGCCACAGGACCTTTCACGGCGACCTCGCCGTCATAGTATCCATCGATATCCACAGGCAACAGCACCGCCTTACCGTCCTTCACCGTATAGACGATGTTGCTGCCGCCGCTGGAAACCACGGCATCCTTGGGCACCAAGATCGCGGTTTTTTGGGTGTCCAGGTTCAAACCAACGATGGCCTCCATACCCGGCTGAAACTTGAGATCGGGGTTGTCGAGGTCGACCCGCACCGGAAAGGTCCTGGAAACGGCGTTGCCCTGCGGCATCACCGCATCCACAACGGCCGGCATCCGCCCGGTGTTCATGCTGCGGATGGTCACGCCGGCGACACCATCCTTTCCAATGTGAACGACATACCGCTCCGGTACGTCAATGGTGACGTAGACATGAGAAATGTCGATGAGGGTGACCACACTGCCGCCCACGCTGATCCACTGCCCGACCTCTGTATGCTCTTTGGCGACATACCCCGCAAAAGGCGCGATGACTTTGGCCTGAGTAATCCGGTAATCCAGCAGTTCCAAATCCGCCTTGCGGCTGTCCATTTCGGCCAGAAGGGCACCATAGGCGGACAGCGCGTCGTCGTAGCTTCGCTCGGCCACGCTGTTGGCCGCCTTCAAGCGCTCTTGCCGTTCAAGTTCTTTTTTGGCGCGATCGAGGTTCGCCCGGGTCACTTGCTGTGCGGCCACCACGGCTTTTCGCTGAAGTACCAGGTCAGTGACCCTCAGGGTGGCCAACAACGCCCCCTTTTTCACGTAATCCCCTTCCTTTGCCGGAAAGGATGCCACCACGCCATCGCCCTCGGAAGCGACGACGCTGGTGGCAATCGGTTCGACGGTTCCCACAACGGTGATTTGGTTGGAGACTTCCCTTGATTCCGCCATTGCCACGCGCACGGGCGACGCGGGCGGGCCGCCTTTATCCTTTTCGTTTTGCGCAAGCGCCGGAGAAATAACGATCCCAAAAAACGTGATGATGAAAACGGAAAGAAAACAGCGTGCAAGGAAGGTGCAGCGTTTGGCCGGGATCATGAGTACACTCCATTGATGGTGTGCTGGATTGGTGGGCGTCAAAAAAAATTGCAATCCGACTCTAAATACCTTGAAACCATCGGTCAAGTGATACCCCGGGTGGTTACCGCAAGTTCGGTCGATGGTATCGGGTGGATCATTATCATGTTTTCGGTGCTCGCGCACCCATCCACCGCAATGCGACTCGAACAAATATGCCCTTTGGGCCGGAGCCATCATCGGAGGGGGCGATCGCTGATCGCTCACTTGCCCGGCGGGGGTTGTGTGTTATATTGGACGGACATTGCGAAAATCAGCACATTCGGCATTCGATCGATCACCCGGGCGATATGACTTCAGCGGCTGAAAGGATAACTGATGAAACTAGCGGTCAGCGGAAAAGGCGGTGTGGGCAAAACGACATTTTCTGCCCTTTTAATACGAACGCTCGATGCCCAGGGTAAAAAGGTGCTGGCCATCGACGCCGACCCCGATGCCAACCTGGCAGCGGCGTTGGGGATTCCCGGCGCCGAAGACATTGTCCCCATCGCAGACATGAAGGATCTCGTTTTTGAACGAACCGAAGCGAAGCCAGGCAGCATGGGGGGGTTTTTCAAACTTAATCCCAAAGTCGACGACCTTCCCGATGCGCTATCGGCCCGTCTTGGCAATATCAAACTCATGCGCCTGGGCGGCGTCAAAAAAGGCGGTAGCGGCTGCATCTGCCCGGAAAGCACGCTCTTGCGCGCCCTGGTCATGCACGTTGTGCTGGCCCGTGACGAAGTAGTGGTCATGGACATGGAAGCCGGCATCGAACATCTAGGCAGGGCCACGGCCAGGGCCGTTGACAAACTCATCGTCGTCGTGGAACCCGGCCGCCGCAGTATCGACACGGCCAACCACATCCGGCAACTGGCAGGTGAAATCGGCGTCGCGGACATTCATATCGTTGGTAACAAGATCCGAGGCCCTCAGGATGAAGCATTCCTCAAAACCCACCTCCCGGATTTCAGTTTTCTCGGATTCATCCCCTATGACCCGGCCCTCATCGAAGCCGATCTCAGCGGCACATCCCCCTACGATGCGGAAGCCGCGTCTAAATCAGTGGTCGCCCAAATGATCGCCGGCCTCTGATGCCTGGGAAAAAACGATTCTTTCATCGCCCCCGAAGACATCGCCCTGCCGGAAATCAGGCCCGCGGCGAGCCCCCTCAGATCCGCGCCAAGGCCGATCCCGTGCTGAAGAAAACCTTCGCGCGGATCGGCGTTCCTGAAAAGCGCCCCTTTCGAGCGGATCCATTTCAAGAGAGAGCGGTGGCCGAAGTGGGCCCCGCCGATGTGCTGGTAACGGCGCCGACCGGCTCCGGGAAAACCTGGATCGCAGAGCAGGTTATCGCCAGGACCTTGTCTGCGGGGGGGCGGGCCTGGTACGCCTCCCCCCTGAAAGCGCTGACCAACAGCAAATACCAGGAATTTGCCGAACGGTTCGGGGCCGAAACGGTAGGCATTCTCACCGGCGACCGAAAGGAAAACCCTGACGCCGCGGTCATCACCGGCACGACTGAAATCCTCAGAAATCAGCTTTATGACGCCATGCACCATGGGGAGACCCTGAATACCGACGTTGTGATCCTCGACGAAGCCCATTTTTTGGGAGACGCTGACCGGGGGGTTGTGTGGGAGGAGATCATGATCTATCTCCCCATGCGCATCCCCCTGCTGATGCTTTCGGCCACCATCGGAAACGCCGATCAAATCGCCGCCTGGCTGACCCAGATTCGCTCCCGGCCTTGCCGGGTTGTCGCGGAAACACGCCGGCCGGTGCCGCTCTATTCCCTCTTTTTTCACCCCACCGGCACCCTGTATCCGCTATCCGTGGGCGGAAAGGAAAAGAAGGTTCGCCTCCATAAAAAGGTCTACCAGTACGCCACCGCCCATCGACCACTGATGCTGGCCCCCCCTCGAAAACTGCCACCGTTCGGCGACATCCTCGCCGTCATGAAAAAATTCCGACTGCTGCCGGCCATCTTTTTCATGAAATCGCGTGCCGACTGTGACCAGGCGCTAACCCTGGCGGCGCACCGACACACCCTGCCGCCGGAAAAACGCAGTACCATCGCCGAGCGCATCGACACCCTCACAGCGGGACTGCCCCATGCCGCCAGGCACCGTCAACGCACCCTGGCGGAGCATCACGGCGTGGGATCTCATCACAGCGGCCAACTGCCTGCCTGGAAACTGATCCTCGAAACCCTCATGATTGAAGGGCATCTCGACGCCATCTTTGCCACCAGCACCGTTGCGGCCGGCGTCAACTTCCCGGCACGAACGATCGTTTTCCTCAACTCGGACAAATTCAACGGCATCGACTTTTCTCCGCTGACGCCAACGGAGTTTCATCAGATGACCGGCCGGGCCGGACGACGGGGGATGGACAATATCGGTTTCGCCTTGGTACTGCCCGGAAAATTCATGGACTTGAAGGCCGTGGCCCGACTGGTTCACGCCGCCCCGTCAGGGGTGATGAGCCAAATCCACATCAACTTCAGCATGGTGTTGAACCTGCTGCTGTCCCACTCACCGGCGCAGGTCGAAGACCTCCTGACCCGATCCTTTGCCGCATTTCAGATTGAAGCGGCTGCAACGGCACCCACACTCATGAACAAGATCGGCTACGGCCAGCGTCATCTGGCCGAGGCCTTCGACAACCACCTGCAGTTTTTGGTCACCCATGATTACGCCACCGCCGATGGCAAACTCACCGAAGACGGCTTATGGGCATCGAAGCTTCGGGTCGATCACCCATTGATCTTAGCCGAAGGCTTCCGGCACCGATTGCTTCCAGACCGTGACCCGGCGTTGCTGGCGGGTATCATGGGCGCCTTTGTCAACGAGCGGGAGACCAATGACGCCATTGATCGCACGCTCCTGCCCGAAGTGCTGAAAAAAGCTTATTTTGACATCCGGCAGCGGCTGCTCCCTTTTGCGGCGGAAATGAACGACTGGGGGTTTGCCACCCGCCCCATGTATCTGAGACCGGCGGTGAGCATTCATGCCTGGTGCAGCGGAAAGGATTGGGAATTCGTGCAGCGTCTTTCGGAAATCGAAGAAGGCAACCTTGTCTCGCTGATGCTCAGAACCGCCGACCACCTGCGTCATGTGCGGGCGCTAAAGGAAGTATTTCCCGACGCGGCTGCCGCTGCCGCCGAGGCCATCGAACTGATACTTCGGGAGCCGGTGACAACGGAGCTGGGCCTGTAATCTGGCGCCACCCTAAGGCGCCCAAATTGACAGCCCCATAAAAAACTTCCCGGATGTCATCCCGAGGAGCTTGCGACGAGGAATCTCAACATTCCGTAATCTATAGACGTTTTGTTTAACACCCAGATCCCTCGCTGCGCTCGGGATGACATCTGCGGAGTTTTGTCGAGACTATCAATCTTGATGAACCGGTAAAAAGTCTTCCAGTCGTCATGCCGGACTCGATCCGGCATCCATAAGCCTTTGAAATCACTGGATCCCGGGTCAAGCCCGGGATGACGAATACGCCATTTTCCGACTTTTTACATGGCTGTCAATCTTGACTCCATCGGAAAAAGCCTGAAAGGGTCAATCTGAGTTCTGCTTCAATTCGTTGAATCCAGCGACTAACACATCGAAATCCGATTCGAGTATTCTATCATTCAGCGATTCAGGTGGAAAGTTCATGAAAGAAAACAATCTTTCCTCCAATGCAATGGTGCGCTGCCACAGCCACTGCAGCTTTTCAAACAGATCGTCTTTCCCGCCGCCGTAGCGCTCGACGATATAGCTCATGCGGTCGTCCAGCGGTACGATGCGGTCGTGAAGCACCCGCTTGTCGGCATAGTTGACGACTTCCGCCTCCGTCGGGGTGCCATCTTCGGTGTAAACCTTCATGCGCACATGCTGCCCCACGATGTCCCCCACCTCCGGGTACCCCAGATCCCGCAAATACTGCTCGCCGGTCTCGGCGTGATTCTCCTTGGTCTCAAAACTCCGTGTCTTGGTGATGTCGTGCAGGAGCGCCGACGCCGTGATGAGCGGCCGGTTGAGGTAAACGCCGGCATCCCTCAGTTGGTCGCAGATGAGTTCGGCCACCTGACACACACGAATCGAGTGGGCAGCGATATGGTCCAGCATGGCCATCCGGCAGAGCATGTTAAAACAGGCTTTGGTTTCGGGGATGTTCATTTACGGGTTCCGTTTACTTTCAATGTTCCGCGACAGGAGGTAACGGGCTTTTCTCATGGGGATGGAACCGTGCCACCACGTCCCGCACGATGAGGTAGAGCGCCGGCACAAACAGCAGGGTGAGAAACGTGGCGGCGATGAGGCCGAAGCTGATGCTCACGGCCATGGGGATGAGAAATTGCGCCTGGAAACTTCGCTCCAGCAGCAGCGGCAGCAGCCCGGCCACGGTGGTGATGGACGTGAGCAGCACCGGCCGAAACCGCATGCGCCCGGAGGCCATGACGGCCTCTTCCACCGGCACCCCGCTTCTCACGGCCCGGTTGATGAAATCGATGAGGATGAGGGCGTCGTTGACGACGATTCCGGAGAGGGCCACGATGCCAAAGATGCTCACGATGGTAAAAGAAAGCCCCATGACCAGGTGACCGAAAATGGCGCCGATGAGGCCGAACGGGATGGCGATCATGATGATGACCGGCTGGATGTACGAACGGAACTGGCTGGCCAAAAGGAGAAAAATCCCCATGAGCGCCAGAGAGAAGCCTTTCTTCAGGCTGTCCAGCGATTCCCGGGTGCGTTTTTCCTGCCCTTCCAGGTCATAGGACAGCCCCGGATACCGTGTCTTCAGTCGCGGTAGAAAATCCCGGTTGAGTTCGGCAACGATTTGACTGGCATTGGCCAGGTTTTCATCAATGTCGCTGCTGACGGTGATGACCCGCTGACGGTCCACGCGCCGGATGGTGGAATACGCCCTGCCGTACGTGATCTTGGCCACCTCGCCAAGCGGGATCGCGCGGCCGTCCGGAGTGCGAATCCACATGCGATCCAAACCGGACAAGGAATTTCGATCCTCCTCGGCGTATCGTACCTGGATCCGTATGTCGTCCTGCCCCCGCTGAATGCGCACCGCCTCCTCGCCATGAAAGGCCTGACGGACCTGGCGGGCCAGGTCTGCCATGGACACGCCCAGAGACCGTGCACCCTCTCTGATGCGAAGCTGTTGTTCGACTTTACCCGGCTTGAAGTTGTCGGCCACATCGAAGGTGCCGGGAAAGCTCAAGAGTTCCGTTTTGAGTGCTTCCGCCGCCTTCTGCAGGGTGTCGAACCGGTCGCCGATGAGTCGAATTTCGATGGGGTTCCCGGCCGGCCCGCCCTCCACGGTAAAAAAGGACAATTGATCGATGCCGGGGATCGCTCCCACCGCTCGCCGCCATTGCGCGACCACCTCATTGACCGAAACCCCAGGTCGCTTCGCCGAAGGCAGCAGTTCGATCCACACCTCACCGCAGTGGCCGCCGAAGATGGGCGGTTTCCAGTCCCGACGGGGAATCGCCCCCACCAGGGCAAAGGAATTGGCGATCAGCGACGCCTCTCCATCGATGCGATCTCGGTACAAGCGGTTCATATCGATGGCAGCACGCGCCAGGCGATCGATGGTCTCCCCGGTGATATCACTCGGCGTTCCCAGCGGGTAGTTGACCTCGGCAATGATATAGTCGCTCTCCCCCTTGGCCATGAAAACGAAAGGGACATACCCGCCGCGGATGATGCCGATACTGATAATCAACACGCCGGCACCGACGGCAAAAGTGAAATACCGATTGGCCACGACATACTTCAATACCGGTGAGTAGACCGAATCGATGAACCATTGCAGGCCTCTGTCGATGCGGCGACGCAGGCGCACGTGCCGGGATGCGGCTTTTCCCCGGTCACGCGCTGATCGACTCAGCGCGCCATTGAGATGGGACGGCAGAATCACCAGCGCCTCCAGCAACGATACGGCGAGAATGGCGATGACGGCCGTGGGCATGACAGCGATGAATTTTCCCATGATGCCGGCGATGAACAGCAGCGGCAGAAACGCCACCACCGTCGTGGACACGGCCATGACCACGGGGCCTCCCACTTCGGCCAAGCCGTCTGCCACCGCATCACGAACGTTTTTGCCCCGGTGATAATGCCGGTAAACATTTTCCCCCACGATAATCGCATCATCCACAAGGATGCCCAGTGTCATGATGAATGCGAAAAGAGAGATCATATTGATGGTTTCCCCCGCAGCATCCAGCACCATGAACGCCGCCATGAAAGCGATGGGGATTCCCGCGGCCACCCAGAACGCCAGTCGGATATTTAAAAACAGGGCAAGCCCCAGAAAAACCAGAACGATCCCCTGGGCCCCGTTTCTCAACAACAGGTGGATCCGATCCCGCACCATCTCGGACAGATCGAACCAGGTGTCCAGCTGAACCCCGGGCGGCATCTGGTCGGCATGCGCCGTCACATAGGCTTTGACCGTGTCGGAAATGGCGATGACATCTTCTTTTTTAGTACGGTTGACCTGAATCAACGCCGCTGGAAGCCCGTTGAATTTGGTCCGGATATCGCTGTCCTCGAAGCCGTCGATGACCCGGGCCACCTGACCTAATCGAACGAGGGTGCCGTCGTCGGTGGTGATCAGGGGAAGCGCTTCGAATTCGCGGCCGGTGTAGCGGCGCCCCTCGGCCCGCACAAGAATCTCGCCGTGTACGGTCTTGATGCGTCCGCCGGGAAGATCTAAGCTGCCGGTACGGATGGCCGCCACCACGTGGTCAAAGCTGAGGTTGTACTGCCGCAGGTTCTCCTCCGACACCGCTACGGCAATTTCATAGTTGCGCACGCCCACCAGGTTGGCCAGGGAGATGTCCGGTGCGTTGACCAAGTCGTCGCGGATGTCTTCGGCAATGCGGCGAAGGAGCAATTCATTGACCTCACCGTATACCGCCACGAAGATGGCGGGGTCCCGGTTGACGATTTCGGTGATGACGGGGTCTTTGGCCTCATCGGGAAAGTTGTCGATGAGATCCACCTGGGTCTTGAGGTCATCCATGACCCGCCGAATATCGGTGTCGCCGTCCAGTTCCACGGTGACCGATCCGTTGCCTTCACGGGCCGCGCTGAAAGTGCGGATGACCCCTTCGATGCCCTTGATCTTCTCCTCGATCTTGATGCAGACACCTTCCTCCACCTCCTCCGGGCTGGCCCCCGGATAGTCCACGGACACGTTGATCATGTCCAAGGCGAACTGAGGAAACATCTCCCGCCGCATCCCCAAAACCGTGAACAAGCCGGCCACAAGAATAAACACCATGATCAGATTGACGGTGACGTTGTTGTCAACAGACCATGTGGCAAGAGATCTCATGGATGCCGGCTATTCAGATGAAGGGGTGGAAGATTCGGTGGCGGTGGAGGAGGCCGTGCGGATCGGCAGCCCCGCCACCGCGCCGACGACCGGGGTGCGAATCACCCGGTCGCCCGGAGTGAGGCCGGCGGCCACGAAGACCTGCTCCCGGTAGCGCCGGGCAACCGTAACAGGGCGAATTGCCAGCCGGCCGCCCTCTGCCAGATAGACGACGTCACCGGGGTGAACCACGTGACGGGGAAGGACCACCATATCCGGAATGCGGCGCCCCTGAATGCGAACGGTGACGAAGGTGCCGGGCAGCAGCGTCAAGTTGTCCGATGACGGGGGTTCTGCAGAAACGGCGGCCGATGCCGCGTCGATGGCCACCACCAGCGGCAGGGTGCGCGTTCTGGAGTCCACGGCCGCATGGATACGGACGATCTTTGCCGGCCATCGGCCGGCATCCGGATGACCTGAAATGCGAACCTCGGCGGATCGCTGCGAGATGCCGCCGCTGTTGTCTTTCAGCCAGGCGAGATCTTCCAGGGGAACCCTAACGTCTACTTCGAGAGCGCCCTTCTGGTAGATGGTTCCCAGGTATCCGCCGACGGGTACGTGCTCGCCCACCGCCACCTGTTTTTCGATAACCCTGCCGTCGAAGGGCGCCACGATCCGGGTGCGTTCCAGATCCAGTTGGGCCTTTCGGCGCAAGACCTGGGCCGTCTCCAGCGCCGCCATGGCCTTTTGACGGGCGACGGGCAACATGTCGGCCTCGTTGACAAGCGCCTGCAACCGCTCACGGCCCGAAAGGTACTGCTGGTGCGCCTGGTCGCGCTGGGTCGCCGAAGAGACATTCAGGTCGGCCAGCTCGTTGAGGCGCCGGTACTCGGTTTGGGCAAGGCTCACATTCTCCCTGGTAATCTCAAGAAGTTTGCTGAGGTTGGCGGCCTGCTGGTCGATACGATCCAACTCGGCCTGATACTGTCTGATCTGGGCGGCCATGCGTGCGACTTCAAGGGCGTAATCCCGCGCATCGATGACCAGCAGCAGAGTGCCGGCAGAAAAGGCGCCGCCGGTGGTGAAAGCGGGGTCCACCTGGACCACGGTGCCGCGCACCTGGGCGGTGAGCTTGACGGTTTCCTTGGCGCTCACGGTGCCATAGGCCTCCACCGGCATGGTGACCATGGTGATTTCAGGGGATAAGGTCTTTACCAGATGCCCGGTTTCCTGGAGCGGGCGCTTCTGGGCACGGGGTCTCACTGCGATCAGCACGACCGCCACGGCAATGGCCACGGTAAGCACCACCAGCACGCGAATCAGCCGAAACAGGCCGCCTTTTTCCATGTTCGGATGTTCACTTCCGTGGGTGTCAACATCCATCAGTTCTGCCCTGTGCCGTATTGGATTGATGTGCGGTTCAGAAACCTAAATTGACCCAGCGTGCCATCCACAAATCTTGAAATATGTCGAAATTCCTGCATCTTAGATGATTCTGCAGCCGATGGCAATGCCCAACAAAAAATAGAAACCGGCGCTGACGATTGCCAGGGCCGGTTTCTCATCCACTCCCAATAGCCGAAAGCGATTACAGTTCTTCGATCTTCTCCTGCAGTTCGGGCAGGAATTCCAGGATGTCGGCGACGATACCTACATCGGCCACCTGGAAGATGGGCGCCTTGGCGTTCTTGTTGATGGCGATGATGAAGGGGTTGCCCTTGATGCCGCCCATGTGCTGAAAGGAACCGCTGATACCGCAGGCCATGTAAACCTTTGGTTTGACGGTCTGACCCGAGGTGCCAACCTGGCGGGACTTTTCCAGCCACTTGGCGTCCACGATGGGCCGCGAACAGGAAACCACCGCCCCCATTGCATCCGCCAAACCCTGAGCGATCTCGATATTGTCTTCGTCTTCGATACCGCGACCGATGGACACCAGGACGTCCTCCTTGGTGATGTCCACATCACCGACTTCGGCGGCAACGGTCTCGAGGTACTGGCGCTGGGCGGTGATATCGCCCAGATCGCCGGATTTATCCACCACCGAGCCGCCGGCAGCAGCCGTCTCGTCGGCGGCGACGACACCGGGGCGGATCGTGATGATTGCTCCGGTCGACATATCGCAGTCCACGTGGGTGCTGACCGCACCGCCGAACTCCTGGCGCACCAATTTTAGAGTACCGCCGTCCAGCGCCTCGATGTCCACCACGTCAGCCACGAAGGCTGAATCCATCTTGATGGAGAGCCCAGGGGCCAGATCCATGCCGAAAGTGTCATGCGCCACCAGCACCACGGCGTTGTTGGGCAGTAGGTTCACCAGCGCTTTTCTCACCACTTCCGCGTTGGGGTATTCAAACGCGGCATTGTCTATTTTCCAGACTTCTGCAAAGGCCGGAGCCACTGCGCTGCAGACGGCATCCAGGTCCGCGCCGCTGCCGATGACGATGGCGGTCACCGCCGCCCCTGCATCGATTTTCTTTGCCGCAGCGGCCAGTTCAAGAGCACTGTCATCAGCAACCCCGCCTTTGTGAACGATATATGCGAAAATCTGAGCCATTATTTCAGCCCTCCTTTGGCTTTGAGCATTTCAATGAGTTTCTCGATGATCTCATCGGTGCTGCCTTCAAGCATCTCTGCACCTTCACCCAACTCGGGCAAGAAGTAATCCACCCGCTTGACCTTGGGCGCGGCCATGGTCACCCCCAGATCGCCGGCACTCATGGCGGGGATGTCCACGGACGCCACTTTGCGGATACCGCGGATACCCACGTAGCGGGGTTCGTTGATACCGGTCTGGATGGACAACACGCATGGCATCGAGATTTCGTTCATCTCCTGATTGCCACCTTCAATCTCGCGGCCGACGGTCAGTTTGCCGCTGCCGACCTCGATTTTGTTCACCAGTGAGGCAAAAGGCACGTCCATCAGGGCCGCCAGCATGCCGCCCACCTGGCCGGCACCGTCGTCTGCCTGGGCACCGGTGAGCACCAGATCGTAGCTTCCCTTGTCCACTACGGCCTTGAGGGCGGCGGCGATGGCTTTGCCGTCGGCGCCCGCCAGTGAATCGTCACTCACCAAAATACCGTTGTTGGCGCCCATGGCCATCTCGCGGCGGAGCACCTCTTCGTCGTCTTCTTCGCCAACGGTCACCACCGTAACGCTGCCGCCCACGCTGTCCACGATCTGGATGGCTTCTTCCACGGCGTAGTTGTCCCATTCGTTGACGGAGTAGACGAGATCGTCCCGTTCGATGTCGTTGCCGGCGCTGTTGAGCTCGATCTCATTCTCCGAGGTGTCGGGCACACGTTTCACACATACCAAGATCTCCATAATGATCCTCCCAGATAGTGATGTTTCCCGTATTGTCTTACCGCTTGTCTGCGTGTTTAAGTGTAGGGGAGGGGTTTATCCCCTCCCGATTTTTGGATCCGATGGCCGGCTCGCGGGCGGGGATGAACCCCGCCCCTACGAATGCCGGTATGTCCAACCGCCTGCGGATGGCCGTCATTCGCCCAATGCATCAGGCAATGTGGCCGGCCACCAGTTCAGACAGGTCGATGGCCTCCATCTGGCCTTCCAGCCCCGCCACCTTGATGGCATCTTCCATATTCACCAGACAGAAGGGGCACGCCGTAACGATCACGTTGGCACCCGCTTCGGCGGCCATTCGTACCCGGACGACCCCCATGCGTTCTTCTTCTTCAGGCTCGTAGAAGAGCATCATCCCCCCGCCGCCGCAGCAAAACGAACGGTCCCGGCACCGGGCCATCTCTACCCGGGTGAGACCGGGGACCGCGTCCAGTACAAACCGGGGTTCTTCGTAAAGGCTGTTGTGGCGCCCGAGGTAGCAAGGGTCATGATAGGTGTAGCATTTGCCGTTGCCTGCCGTCTCCTTGAGGCGAAGGGTGCCGCCGCGAATGGCTGCGGCCATGATTTGGCTGATGTGGGCCACCGGCGGGACGCCCGTGTAATCGTTTTTCAGGGCATTGAAGGCGTGGGGATCGGCGGTGACGATGCGCTTGACGCCTGAGGTCCTGATGGCTCCGGTGTTCTGCTCACGCAGGTCCTGAAAGAGCATTTCCTCGCCAAAACGCCGCGCCTCGTGTCCGCTGTCTTTTTCTTCCTTTCCCAGGATGCCGTAGTCCACACCGGCGGCATCCAGCACCATGGCGGTGGCCTGGGCGATGCGCTGCATGCGGTCGTCGTAGGAGGAAATGCTGTCCACGAAATAGAGGGTGTCGGCGCTGTCTCCGTTGCTCACCACCTTGACGGTGCACTGTTCCGCGAATGCCTTGTCCTTAATGGCCCAGTCGGCCCGTTTCTTTTCCATCTTGCCCCAGGGATTCCCCCGCTTTTCCAGCGCGCTCAGGGGCTTTTGCAGGCTTTGGGGCACCGCCCCGTCGTCAACCATACCGCGACGCAGGTCCACGATCTTGTCGATGTATTCGATTCCCAGCGGGCATTCCTGCTCGCAGGCGCCGCAGGTGGTGCAGGACCAGATTTCATCCTCTTCATAGACGTCGCCCATGAGCGGCTCGCTGTTCAGAAACGGCGCACCCAAGGGATAAAAGGGGTGGTTTCTGAAGACACGGTCCCTGCCTTTGATGGAGATAAAGCGCGGAGACAACGGCCGCCCAACGGCATTGGCCGGGCAATTGTCTGAGCAGCGTCCACAGTCGGCGCAGGAATAAAAATCGAGAATATGCTTCCAGGTGAAGTCTTCGACCTTTTTTACACCGAACGACTCCAGATCGTCCAGATCCGCGTCGCTGACCCCGTAGCGCACCGGCTTCACATTGCCGGTCTGCAGCCTCATGAACATCACGTTGAAAAACGAGGTGATGACATGAAAGTGTTTTCCCAGGGGCAAAAAGCACAGGAAGAAAAAGAACGTTAGATCATGGATATAATAGGACACCAGATGCACGGTTTGAAGCCGGGCCACCGGCGTGTCGGTCATGAGATACTGAAAGAGCCACGGCAGGGAAAGGGGTGCCAGCATGTGAGGCGTCATTCCCAGTTGCATCGCCGCGGCGGTCTCTGAAGCCTCGAACAGGCTTTCGGTCACCATGAGGGTCGCGATGAGCCCTAAAACAAACAACGCCTCACCGGTGTGGTCGTGGCCGTATTTGGCAGGGACCGCGTATCGGGCGGGCCTGACGATACCGCGGCGTACCGCTGCCACCACAACGCTGACGAACACCATGGTGGCCGCATAGTCTTTGAGAATGCTGTAGATGCTCCCGATGATCCCGTCAAACCCAGGGGGCACGAAGCCTGGGACGATGCCGATCACCACCAGTTGAAACGAACGCAGGCCCAGGATGAGAAAGCCCGCGAAAAGCATAATATGGAGGATGCCGGCGGTCATATAGCGGGGGTGGCGCCACTGAGCCAGCCAGATCTTCATCACGTTTTTGATGCGTTCCGGCCATCGATTGAAACGGTTATCCGGTGCCGCTTTCACCAGCGGTGCCAGTCGATATGCGATAATATAGGCAAACACCGCCACACCGATGATGGGAATCGCCAGGGAGAAAAGTACCGTTGGGATGAACAGAAAAAAGGCTTGTGCCGGTCCTACCAGTGCGGTTTCCATAATGCGGTACCTCGTCACAACTCATGAAACGTGGAAGGGGTTGCCACGGCCTTCGGCCGACCCGAAACATTGGGTCGTTTTGTCTACCGGTATCCCGTGTCAGGATGCCGAAGGCCCGGTCCAGTCGATAGCGATCATAATCGATGATAAATGAATGAGCATTCATTCACCAGTTATCGAGCGTCGCCCGCCCTGTCAAGAGAAAAAATCCGCCAAAACTGAGCTGCATGCCGGCATACCGAGCATCGGAAGCACCTTCACTCCGGCCCATTACGCACACTTCAATCGAACTGTTCACACGTCCATGGGTCTGGGTTGATGGTGATTATTTCCCGCAGAAAGCGTCTTCGGGTATCTCCACGGCAGCGCTGGTCATGGACAGGATGGCTTTCATTTTTCCGAAGGTCACCGGCAGGACGGCGCTGGTGAAGTACTCGGCACTTTTCAGCTGGCCCTGATAAAAGGCCTCGTCCTTTTTCTTGGCGCCGCCGGCCAACTTCTCGGCGGCGATGCTGGCGCGCCACAGCAGCATCCAGGCCAACACCACGTCACCGGTCACCTCGAGAAACGGGTGCGCATAAGCGAAAGCGGTCATCACCTGGGGTGACATGGCTGTTGCCCCCATGTGCATGGCCACTTCGCCAAGTTTATTGAGGTGTTTTTCCACAGCCGCAGCCATGGATTGCGTCGCTTCGTGCTCCTTGGCGGCGGCGATGGTCTGTTGCATTTCTCCCATCAGATCCATCACCGGCTTGCCCTTCTTCATGCCGAGTTTGCGGCCCAGCAGATCCATGGCTTGGATGCCGTTGGTCCCCTCATAGATCATGGTAATGCGGCAGTCCCTCAGGAGCTGCTCCTGGGGGTACTCCTTGATGAACCCGTAGCCGCCATAAACCTGCATTCCCTCGCTGCAGACCTCGAAGGACCTGTCGGTCACGTAGCCCTTGGCCACCGGCGTCAGGACTTCGATGATCCCCTGGTATCTTTCCTTTAATTCCGGGTCATCGCAAGTGTGGACCTTGTCGTCGCAATAAGCCACGTAGTAAAGCAGGCTGCGGATCCCCTCCACATACGCCTTCATGCGCAGCAGCATGCGCCGCACATCGGGATGCTGAATGATGGGGACCGCCGGGGCCGTTTTATCCATCATCGTGAGCAAGTTTTTACCCTGGACCCGCTCACGCGCATAGTTAACGGCATTGAGGTAGGCATTGGTAGCGCAGGCAAATCCCTGAAGGCCCACCAGCAAACGGGCTTCGTTCATCATCAGGAACATGGCCCGCATGCCTTTGTTCTCTTCACCCAGCAGGGTGCCCCGGCACTGGCCTTTACCGCCGAGCGTGAGGCTGCAGGTAGAGTTGCCATGAATGCCCATTTTTTCTTCGATGCCCGTGCACACCACATCGTTGGGCTCGCCGAGGCTGCCGTCATCATTGACCCAGATCTTGGGGACCAGGAAGAGGCTGATTCCCGGCGTGCCTTCGGGGGCCCCTTCGATACGGGCCAGTACCGGGTGGATGATATTCTCGGACAAATTGTGGTCACCACCGGAGATGAATATTTTACTGCCGGTGATGGAATAGGTGCCGTCATCGTTTTTTACCGCCGATGTGGTGAGCGCGCCGACATCTGAACCGGCCTCGGGCTCGGTGAGCAGCATGGTGCCTGTCCATTTCCCCGAGTACATATTTTTCAGATACAACCGCTTTTGCTCGTCTGTTCCGAAGGTTTCCACCAGCTTGCCGGCGCCATGGGTCAACCCGGGATACATCATGAAGGCAAAATTGCCTCCCACGAGATAGTCGCTGGCCGCCATGGCCACCGTTTTTGGCATCCCCTGTCCGCCCCATTCGGGGTCTTCGCTCATGGCCAACCATTCGCCGTCCCGGATCAACTCGAAAGGTTTGCGAAAGCACTCGGGGACCGTCACCACGCCGTTGTCCAGGGAGCAACCGACTTCGTCTCCCTCCTTCTGGGTGGGCAGGATCTCTTTGATGGCCAGCGTTCGTGCTTCCTTGATGATCATGTCTATGGTCTTCTTATTGAATTCAGCGAACTTGTCATGGGCGCTGAACTGGTCGACCGACAGTTGCTCGTGAAGCACGAACTGGATATCCCGCAGGTCTGCAATTTGCTGTGCCATGGTGGGTCATCTCCTTAAATGTGGGGGGGTTAATCATTGCTATGGGGTTGCACCCTTGTGTTTTATCGCGGTGCGGGTCTCTTCGCTGCAGTTCGACCGCGAACCGCCACTGCCGCCCGACGGCAGACAAAGATCAGGCGGAGACGGCATCGCTGCCGTCTTCCGGATCACGACCTACGGCAATGCCGCGCATAAAGAGGTCCACCAGCGGCGCGGCCATGGACCCCAAATCATACTTGCCCTCCGAGTGGAGCCAGGTGTTGATCACCTCGTCCACGGCGCCGATGATAAAGCGTTTTACCAGGCCGACGTAAAGGTCCTTTCTGATACGCCCCTCCTGCTGCCCCTGCTCGAGGATTTCAGAGACCAAATCGTGGTAGAGTTTTGACATCTCGCGAATCTGCGCCTCACACATACGGCTCATGCGGCGGGTCTCGGCCTGATATACCACTGCCATATAACGATCGCGCTGGAACTCCTCCAGATGATGCTGGATCAGGCAGCGGAGTTTTTCATCGGCCCCCTGGGCTTCATCCACCACTTCCCGAAAATGGGCGAACACCTGGCGGGTCTTGTTGCTGAAAAAATGCGCCATGATGTCGTCTTTGTTCTTAAAATAAAGGTAAATGGTGCCATCTGCGACACCCGCCGCCCTGGCAATTTGACTGATGGTCGATTGGTGAAACCCCTGTTCGGCGAACACTCGGATGGCCGCATCCAGGATGCGCTGATACTTTCCGTTATTTTTCGCTCGGGTGCCGATGTCAAACCTCCTCACATGAATGCGCAGGGTCGATGGATATGAATGAATGCTCATTCATTTATCAAAGAGCCATTGCCGCTGTCAAGCCTCAAAATAATCCAGATCCAAAAAACTGTTTAAAAATTTTCACGTTTATTTTCAAATAGTTAATAAACATTTTGCGGGTTAGCCCATCATTGGCCACCCTTCGCGAGGCCCGGGCATAAGCAGAATGAACTAATATTCAGCTCGCTTCCTAAATATGGACAATCGCAGCTGTCAACGATCTCAGCAGGCTGCTGAAAAACGTGAGGAGCGCAGGATAGACAAGGCGAAATCCGGTGGGAAGGCGGCAGCGGTGTGCCATCGTATGGTGGCGAGGGTTTTGAATGAACGGATAGGGCGCTTTCTGTACCGACAGCCTGCTGCGGGTCATTCCGTTTTTGGATGCGTCGTGTGTACCGGAAGCAAGACGGTGAACGTGCTCCCTTCCCCGGGAGCGCTGGCCACCTCGATGTGGACAACGGTGAGCGCAGTTCCTTAAACGCATAAAGCGTTGCCATTCTCATTTTGCTATCCTATCGGGATTATGCGGATAGTTGTGTATGACAAAAATTCCAAGGTCAACCCAAGTCATTCCTCAAACCGCATTATATTGGCAACAGTTCTCGGTCCAGATATACTCATCATATCGAAATGTTGGCGAAATTGTGATAGTGGCATTGTTACGAAGCATTTGTTTTGTGGATTTGGGTAACAGTTGAAATTCATTGTTTTTTAGGCATGTAACGGATATTATTCCCCAATTGGTCTTATTAGAAAACTGTCGATGGATTGTTTATTGCGACTTCGTTTTTATGGCGGGCTGCACAGGTAGCATACAGGAGGATTCTTCCCGTGGATAATTGCAGAAGATTCGGTTTGACCGGTGTGTGTTTGTTGTTGTTTGGCATCACAGCAAACGCGCGTGCCGAGACCCTTTATGAGGCCGTCCAGCAGGTCCTGACGACGAATCCACAGGTCAGGGTCCAGGTTTATAACCGGCTGGCTGCGGACGAAGATCTGCGGGGCGCAAAATCGGGCTTCTACCCGACCCTGCGTGCAGAAGCGGGTGCCGGAGTCGCCCGGCACCGCAAGCCGACTGACGAAGATCTCGATCCCCGTGAAGTGGTGCTGACCCTGAACCAGAACCTGTTCAATGGCTTCGGCACCTACCACAAAATCGGACAGCAAAAAGCGCGGGTCGAAGCGGCTGCCTACCGGGTCCAGGGAACCTCCGAAGCATTGGCGTTGGAAGTCTGCCGTACCTACCTGAACGTGCTGCGGATGCAGCAGTTAAAGCAGTTTGCCAAGGAAAACCTCGATATCCACGCCAGGATTCTCGCAAAAGTTCAACAACGCAGCGATTCCGGTGTCGGCACCAAGGCCGATACCGAGCAGGTCAAAGGCCGGCTGGCCCTGGCCCAGTCCAACTTCCTGGTTGCTGAAACCAACCTGCAGGATGCTTACAGCGCCTACCTTGCGGTGGTCGGTCATATGCCGGAGACCCTGGTCGATCCTGCCTCCCCGGGCAACGCGATGCCCGCCGATTCAGACGCGGCAATTGCCCTGGCAGTGCAGAATAGCCCGAACATCAAGGCTGCCGTCTCGGATCTGATATCCCGAGAGAAGCAGTACTCGGCCCTGCAGTCTCCCTATTACCCGAGCGTCGACGTGGTGGTTGAGCAGCGTTGGGACGAGGAGGTCACCGCCGTGGACACAGAGCGGGATGAGACCACGGTCATGCTGAAGATCAGCTACACCCTGTTCAGCGGTTTCAGCGATTCCAGTCGTAAAGGCAGTGCCTTGCAGCAGGTCAGCGCGGCAAAAGAAAGCCGCAATGAAGCTGAGCGCAAAGTCGTCGAGTCGGTGCGGCTCTCCTGGGTGGCTTACCAGTCCAACCAGACCCGGACCAAACTGCTCGAGGACCGGGTCAGGTACAGTCGTGAAACGGCCACGGCCTATGCCCAGCAGTTTGAGCTGGGGCGACGCACTCTGCTTGATGTCCTGAATGCCGAGGCCGAAGTGACCAGTGCCAAGTCGGAGTTGACCGGGGCGGAATATGATCTTCTGCTTGCCCAGTACCGCGTGTTGAGCGGTACCGGTGGACTAGTTGACTATTTTGGTCTAGAATGGCCGCACGAGAGCGTTGTCGAGTAAAACATGTTCCGGAGGCCGCTGGCGGCCCGGAGTCCCTTCGCAACAAAGATCCTGATGCCGGCAGTCTCTGGTGCTTTCTCGATGGTTTTCGCATCGTGCTCTGAAAAGCCGGCAGGGAGTGGGGGGCGGATTTCATCACGGATCGGTCCTGAACGACGTAAGCCGGGCAACGGCCTGAGTTGCTTTCCCCACCTTCTTTTGTCGTGAAAAGTTAAATGGTTGTCGCCTGACGACAAGGCGAATTCCTATAAGTTCTGCGAAAATAAGGGCAAGCGAAAATTTGCCAACAGCGATACCAGACCTGGAGACACCCAATGAATACAGATCAGACTTTGACGCCTTCCCACGGCAAGAGCATCACCATCACCCAGGCCTGCCGGGCCCAGATGATCACCGGGCAGGCATATATTCTCGGTAAACAGGGTGAACATATTCCGCTGCAAAACGGCCAGGCCCTTTCTCCCGGTGACGTTATCGTCATCGAAAACGGAACAGTGGTGTTTTCCGTGCCTGACGGGCGTTTCATTGCCCTGATGAGCGAAGACCAGTTTTTCCCGGATGCGCAGAGTGAAGAGAAGAAAGAGGCGCTGACGGATAAAGCCGAGTCGGACAGGGATTCTTCCGAGCCGGAGCAGTCAGACCAGGATTCGGACCAGCCACGGGAAATTGCGCAGGGAAGCAGCCTGGCCCTGCCGTTTGAACTGTCCCTGACCGCCCTGGAGGTCGATCCGCTTACGGGCGGCACCAACACCGCTGCCGCGGGATTCGCTTCCGCCGAAAAAGAATTGTCGGTGAGGATTGCTGAAGTCAGTGACGACGGTCAGGGGGGATTTCCTTCCGCTGGTGGTGGCATCATTCACTCCTTCGCTCCCGGTCTTGTCACCTATATTGATGGTTCGGCGATGACCGGTCCGCCTCCGACTGATGCTGTCATTGGCGGTGTCGACAGCGGGCAGGTCGTCGAGGACTCGGTGCTCAATACCGGCGGCCGACTGACGATCTCCGATCTCAACCCCAATCAGGATCACTTTGTTCCCCGGGCGATTCCGGTAGCAGGCGGGTTGTTCACCATCTCTGCCGATGGTCAGTGGGCTTTTGCGCTGAACGGTAACGCACCGGAAGTCCAGGCCTTGGCAGCCGGAGAAACCGCACTGCGCACCTTCACGGTCCAAAGTGCAGACGGCACCAGCCATCAGCTGACCGTGACCATCGTCGGCACCAACGACGCCCCGACCCTGGGTATTGCCGGGACGGATGCAAGTCACGGGACTCTGCAGGGGCAGGATGCCGATACGAAAGACACGCTGACGTATAGCGTCGATCACGGTGCCGGACAGTTCGGAACCCTCAGTGTGGATCCGACATCAGGAAGTTATACCTACACCCCGAACCAGTCGGTAAAGGGGATGACCTACGATCCGGTCAGCAACAGCTTCCACGGTCAGGATACCTTTACTGTCAAAGTCGATGACGGTCACGGCGGGTCCACGACACAGACCATGACGTTCGATGCCTCAGGCCATGTGACGTTGGTCAACGGGGCACCGACACCGATCGTCAATGTACCGACACCAGGTAATACCCCTCCAGGCGGAACCCCTGGCGTCATTCCGGGACAAACACCTGCAACTACGCAAACGCTTGGCGGTACCCAGGGAAGCGGCAACCAGGGCAGTACGACCGGAGGGCCCACCAGCGGATCAACCGGCGGTGGCGGCCACCAGAACCAGGTTACCATCGACCTCGACAGTAAGTCCGATGCAGGCACATCCAACAGCGACAACCTCACCAACGACACGACACCGACCATCACGGGAAGCACGACGGTGCCGTTTTCAAGTGTCGAGATCTTCGACGGCACGACATCTCTAGGGAAAGTCACCTCCGATGCCAGCGGCCACTACAGCTTCACCCCGACGACTCCACTGAGTGAAGCCATGCACAACCTGCATGTGGTCGCGACGGACATGAGTGGGACCAGCGGCACCTCGTCCGACCTTGGCGTGACGATTGATTCCTCGCTGACAGCAGGTGATGCCTCTACCACAGTAACCGAAGACCAGGGTACAGATTCCACAGGGCATATCCCACTGGATACCGGTGCGAAGGTCACTTCCACGGATGTACAGGGCCAATACGGCACCTATCATTTTCAACCCGATGGTTCCTTTACCTACTCGCTCAACCCCAACGCGCAGACCCTACGTGAAGGCCAGGTCGTCACCGACCCGGTAAGCTACAGTGTCACCGATGCGGCAGGCAATACCGCCAGTGCGACGCTGACCGCGACTATTACCGGCACCAACGATGCGCCGCACCTGATGATCGTCCCGCCGGTATCGATGCTCGAAGGCTCGCCGCTCTTTAGCAACCATCTTTCCGCTCTCGATGTCGACAGCCATGACACCCTGACCTACCGGGCGACGGCACCGGTGGCGGGTTTGACGGTCAATCCGGACGGAAGCTACACATTCGATCCATCCAATCCGGCCTATGAGCATCTGGCCATGGGCCAAAAGCAGGTCATCAGTGTTCCGGTGGAAGTGGTTGACGGATCGGGTGCAAGCTCAACGCATACGCTTGAAATCACTGTGCTCGGCACCAATGATGCGCCGGCGCTGGACATTACCCCATCGCGGCTTGTCGATGAGGGGACTGCCGTCATTCAGGGCGACCTGACCGCCAGCGACAAGGATGATGGTGCTAAATTGAGCTTCAGTCTTGGCCAGCATATCCCGGGTTTGACGCTCGATGCCAACGGTCACTACAGCTTTGACCCGACCGATCCGCATTACAACCAGATCCCGGATGGACAGAGAGCGTTAATCAGTGTGCCGCTGATTGTTACCGACGAACATGGCGGTCATAGCACCGGCCAGCTGCAGATCACAGTAGTCGGTACCAACGATGTGCCGATTGTCGGCGGCATCGACCATGCGGTCGGTTCTGTGGCCGGGGCACAAGGACATGCTCTTAGAATCTCTGATCACCTGGTCGTTTTAGATCTCGACCAGGGTGAAAGCCATTTTCAGCCGCAGATGATCAAGGGTACTTATGGTGTGTTGAACATCAGTGCAGATGGCACCTGGAACTATGTTGCCGACACCTCGCAACCGGCACTGGGGTCCTTGCAGGGCACCCAGCATGCCTCTGAGCATTTCACTGTCAGAACGGCAGACGGCACCACCCATGATATCGACCTGAATATCCAGGGCAGCAATAACCCTGCTATTTTTGCAGGTACCTCCTCAGGTATGATCAAAGAAGATAACCCTGGAATTATCCAGAACCACATCGATGTCATCGATCCCAATGCAGGCGAGGCGGCTTTTCAGCCGGTTGACCGGAGCACACAGTACGGTCATTTTACTATTAATGCTAACGGTGACTGGACCTATCAACTCGATAACACGAATCCGACCGTCAATGCTCTGACAGACGGTCAGCCACTCACTGAAAGCATCACGGTCGGCAGTGTCGACGGTACGCCTAAAATCATCACGGTGACAATTCTCGGCGCTAACGATGCGGCGATTATCAGTGGTACACATACCGGAGGCCTGGTTGAAGACGACACTCGTGGCGGCTCTACGCTCGATGCCGACGGTCAGCTCGTTGTCACAGACCCGGATGCCGGGGAAGCGCATTTTGTCGCTATGCAGGGCATTGCCGGCAGCAACGGCTACGGCAGCTTCAGCATCGATGCCAGCGGCCACTGGAGCTACAGTGCCGACAACACCGACCCGCGCATCCAGGCGCTCAAACAAGGCCAGCCCGTGACCGACAGTGTCGACGTATTTACCGCCGACGGCACCCGACAGACCATTACGGTGACCCTGACGGGCACCAACGATGCCGCCGTCATCAGCGGCACCAGCGTCGGTGCGGTCACCGAAGAGGCGGTTTCCGGAACGACCTCCAACCTGGTGGTCTCGGGCGACCTTCAGGTCAGCGACGTGGACGCCGGCGAGGCCCGATTCGATGTGCAGCATGGCGATACGGATCAGGGCCACGGGAAATTCATCATGCTGCCCACCGGGCGCTGGACCTTCATCGCGAGTAACGCAGACCCTGCCATTCAGGCTCTGGGAGCGGGCCAGAAGCTCACCGACAGCTTTGAAATCCACAGCAAGGACGGCACCACCCACACCGTCAGCGTGACCATCGTGGGCACCAACGACGCGCCCACGGTGGCCCAGGCCATCTTGGGCCAAACCGCCACCGAGGATGCGGCGTTCAGCTTTGGGGTACCCGCCGGCACCTTCGCCGATGTCGACACGAGGGATGGCCTCACTCTCTCCGCCGGTGGCCTGCCCGCCTGGCTCGCCTTCGATCCGGCCACTGGTCAGTTCAGCGGCACCCCCGCCAACAACGACGTGGGCGTGCACACCGTCACCG